>JAIYCB010000007.1 GCA_027488215.1 Comamonadaceae bacterium | reverse complement strand
GCTCATGGAAAGTCCGATGGACGCATGGTTGCGTTTGGTTTGCACACTGGCTTTGAGTGTGGCGGTGGCCAGTTTGTCCTACCACTTCATGGAAAAACCGCTGCTGGACAGGCGCGATCGCCGATGGTGAAGATGATGACTTTAACTGTTGAGCAGGCGATTTTTCAGGCGACGTTGAATGTATGAGGGGATGCGCTTGACCAGTGGTGCCAGCAAAGGGTGGTTGCGCAAAGAGTAGACGAACTTCAACAACAAGGATTGATGATGCGTTGGCGCCGTGGGCACCGCTTGAGTCAGTTGTCCCAAGAGAATCGGCAAACTGTCGGCTGACACGGGTGCAGAAGAGGCAAGCGACTGCAGATAATCAATTCGGTAGTCGAATGGCTCGCTCGTCACCGCAAGCTCAAAAGGACTGGCTTGGGCATCTTTCGGTACATGAGGGTTGTAAAGCTGTGAAACCACATGCAAAATTTGGTCCAACCATTGCTGCGGCGTGGACTGCCAATTGATCAACCAGGACAAGGGGCGTTGATGCAGCCGCTCTGGAAAAGCGCCCAGGTCTGATGCCATCACAGGCAAACCCGCCGCCAGACATGCACTCAGGGTGTAGCTGTAGGTTTCTGGGCATTGGGCGGGGAACCAGGCCAGATCGGCGTTCAGCCATTTCAGCAGTTCGGGCAAGTCTTGCTCTTGGTAAGCCCCATGCACGGTCAAATTGGCGCGGGGTTGCGTCTTCAAAGACCGGTAGCCATAACCCAGCAAATGAAACTCAACGGGCGCATTTTGTTGGCGCGCCAAGCTGGCGACTGCTTCTAATGTGTCCGCACCTTTGATTTGGCTCAAAGCACCTAACACCACCACTTTGAGAGGGCGATCAAGCACCTTGTGGGCGACTGGATCTGGTGTCGCAGTTTGCAACAGCAAATGAGGGGCATAAAGTACACGGGCTGTGGGTACAAAGGCCAATATTCGGCGTTGTGTGTCCTTGCTGGGGGTCAAGACATAACGGGCCGTGCTGAGCAAGGGCTGTGACCGTGCACGCCATTCGATGATGTCCAAGCCACCAGGTGCAGGACGTTGGTTGACACATTGGTGGCACTGGCTTAGACCTTTTTCGCCGCAATAGCGGTCATTTTCATCGGTCAGGGTGATCTGTGGGCAATAACTGAAATAGTCGTGTGCCGTGAAATCATGGCTCACGGCCAAGTGTTGATGCAACTGGGCAACCAAAGGGTCATGGCCCATCAGGTGGTGGTAATGCACATGGGCCACCCGAAGTTGGCGCAGGATGTGCAGCAGGTGTTGCCAGTGCTCGTCTTCAAGTGATGGCCATTGCAGCCTGAAGGCTTCATGTGGGCCTTGAAAGTGCAGGCTTACGCCGCCAGAAAACGGGGTGAGGGTCAGGAATAGCGCTTGGTCTGCAAAGGCTTGCGCCATATCATCAAGGTGGCGCACCGATCCACCGGCGCGGTTGTGGATGACGTTGAGTATGACGACTCTATCGCTGCAGGTGATGCGGGCCAAGTCGAGGATCATGCGGGCCTGACGCGCCGGATCACGCTGGACAAAGTCATGCACGTCGCGCTCATACTGCGGGTGCAAACGGCGAATGGTCTGCATGGCCAGAAGCTCTCGTTCGCTTTTGGAGTCACCAAAGCTCACCCCGCCCGCATGGCGTACAAAGGTGTCCAGGCTGTGCAGGTTGACCCATCCAGCATTTTCAGCTCGCACACAAAAATCGTTTTCTTCACCGTAGCCTTTGCCAAAGTTCTCTACATCGAACAGACCGACCTGGTCCAGGCAGGCGCGGCGTATGTACATGCAAAAACCGATGCCGGTGGGCACTTCAACCGTTTGACCCGCCAAGTGCTGGGCGCACAGCAGGTCCAGCTGTGCCGTGGTCCAGCCCGCAGGCAATTCGTTGCCTTCACAAAACCGGGGGTAGCTGCAAATGGTGGCGTTGTTAGAGAAAGGCGTCACGCTCGCCACTTGGGGGCGGCTGTAGGCAGCGCGCTGGATGCGGTCGAGCCAGTCGTTGGCGACTTCGGTGTCACTGTTGAGCAGCAGCACGTCGCGATCGGGGTGCAGGCGCATGCCCCGGTTGACGGTGGCCACAAAGCCGAGGTTCTCTTCGTTTTCAAGCAGGGTGATGCGGGGCTCTTGCGCCGCCAACTCGCGCAGCCATTGGCAGACTTCGGGCTCGGGGCTGCAGTCGTTGATAACCACCAGGTGCCAATCGCAGGTGCTGTTGCTGTGCAGGGCTGACAGGATGCAGCGTTGGGTGTCAGGAAGGCCACGGTAAACCGGAACGATCACGTCCACGGGGGTGTTGGGTAGAGGCTGTGCCATGAGGACCGGTACGCTGACCGTCATGAGATTGGGCAAGGCTGGAGGTGTCTTGGCGGTGGGGCGGCGACCGAGCCAGCCGTCCAGGGTGTATTTGAAATGGGCCAGGGGGCGGGTCCAGCGGTAGATTTTGGAGCTTTCGATGCGCCCAAGTTGTTGCTGCACGGCTTGCAGTTGTTGATGCGTGACGGTCATGTTTTGAACCAAATCAGCTTTTTCGAGAGCGGCTTCGTGCAGGCGTTGGGCTTGAATATTTTGGGTCTGTAGTGCGGTCTGCAACGCGTTTTCGAGTTCCTGATGCGGACGGTTTTGCTTGCTGAGTTCGGCTTGGTGCTGTTGGCTCAGGCGATCTAGCTGACCAAGCAGCTCTTGCAATTTTTGATTGGACTGAATGTAGTCGGCCGACATGGGCCAGCCGGCTTGCATGGTCAGCTGGCCGCCGAGTTGCGTCAATGCTTCCAGGGTGATTTCTGGCACGGGCAATTCGATCCATGGGTCGTCGCCATGCAGTTGCAGCCAAGCCGTGTTGGACGGGCCCCAAGGGGGCGACCAAACCATGTGTTGTTGAGGCGCTTGCTCCAGCAAGTTGGGGCTGGAGGTGGCAGACGCCCAAGTCCAGAGTGTTGTGTTGTCTTGTTCAGAAGTCAGGCTCAGGGATTCGAGGCGCAAGAACCCTGGCCGATCGGCCGGATCGAGTCGGACATGGGTGTAGCGACCTTGAGTCAAAGCGGGGATATCAAAGCACAGGGTTTGGGTGTCGCCACCCATGACACCTGCTCTGACCAGTTTGCGGCCTTCGTCATATTGGCCGTCAATGGCCAGATAGAGCTGCGCCGAAAACAGGGGCAGTGCTGGGGTCGCGTCGGAATGGGTGTTTTCGGGTGTGGCCTGTTTCTGGGCAGCAGGCTCCAGGCAACTGATGAATTGGTAGGTGGCCGCATCCGGCAGGGCCAGCAAATGCCGACTGACCGCCGGGGGGAGCAGGTCAAATTGCCCTTTGAACTCAGACGACAGCACATCACGTGTGGTGGTTTGGCTGGATTTGACTTGCCAGCCGTGCTCAGCAAAAAAGCGGTGCAGTGATTGGCGCGTGAAAAAACGCAGGTGGGTGTTGTCCAGCAGGCCTTCGGGGCGGTATGTGAACTCGCCTTGCAGCAGTTCGGCCAGCAAGCCGCAATAGGCCAGATTGGGCACCGAGGTGAGCAGTTGGCCACCGGCTTGGAGCAGCTGGTGGCACTGTTGCAAGATGCGTTCGGGGTTTTTCAGGTGTTCCAGCACATCGGCCAGCACGATGCGGTCGTAGCGCTGGCCGGCAAACAGTTGCGTCAAGTCGGCGCTGTCCAGATCAGCCACCACCACCTGACGATACGCAGAGCCTGCGCGCTGCGCTTCTTCTTCGCTGAGGGTGACACCGTCAAGGGTGACGCTTTGGCGTGCGGCCAGGTATTTGCCAAGGCCTCCCGTGCCCATGCCCAAATCGAGCACCACAGCCCCCGCTGCGATGTGGCGGGCCAGCAGGGTCAGTGAATCGTTGTCTTCATCCAGGACAGAACGTTCGTAGACATGCAGGGCGGGGGTGTCTTGAGGCATAAGTGCTGATTATCCTACGCGTCAAAACGGGCTGGTGATGGGTTAGCATCCCCGGATGACCGTGCGCGTGCTCCATGTTGGCAAATTTTTTCCACCCGATCGAGGGGGCATGGAGTCGTTTTTGGCCGAATTGGTGCTGGCCCAGCAGGCGCAAGGCCTGGAGGTGTCGGCCTTGGTGCACGGCCAACCCTTGGCCGATGATCCCGAATGGTTGGTGCGTGTGTCGGTGCAGCTGCGCTTGGTGTACACGCCGATCGCTTTGGGATTCAGGGCGGCATTGGCGCAGGCCATTGAGCGTTTCCAGCCCGATGTGCTCCATCTGCACATGCCCAATGTGGCGGTGTTTTGGGCCTTGACCTTGGCGTCGGCGCGTCGCACCTCTTGGGTGGTGCATTGGCATTCGGATGTGGTGGTATCGCCCCAAAGCCCGCGTGCCTTGCGTTTGGCCTATGTGGCCTACCGGCCCTTTGAACAGGCGGTGTTGGAGCATGCAGACCGCATCGTGGCCACGTCACAAACTTATCTGGAAGCCAGTGAGCCTTTGGCGGGCTGGCATTACAAGTGCTCGGCCGTGCCCCTGGGCATCCGAACCGATTTGGCGGAACCCACAGATCAGGCTCAGGCTTTGCCGTGGCAGGGCGATGGGGTGCGCTTGTTGTCGGTGGGTCGGCTGGCGCATTACAAGGGCTTTGAGACTTTGGTGCGAGCGGTGGCCGCGTGCGAAGGGGTGCAGTTGGTGATCGCCGGGCAAGGCGAGTCCATGGGGCAGCTGCAGGCCCTGGTGACGGATCTCACACCCACCGGGCAGGTGCCTCGCATCCATCTGCTGGGCGAGGTGAGCGAGGGGCTCAAGCACCAGCTGCTGGATTCTTGCGAAGCGTTTTGCCTGGCCTCGCGTGAGCGCACCGAGGCGTTTGGGGTGGTGCTGCTGGAGGCCATGGCCCATGCCAAGCCGTGTCTGGTGGCCAATTTGCCAGGTTCGGGTATGCCCTGGGTGGTGCAAATGGCGGGTGCGGGGCTGAGCCATATCCGGGTCGACGATGTGCAGTCGTGGGTGACGGTGTTGTCGGGCTTGCCCGCGCAGCGGCCGCAGTTGCAAGAATGGGGCGCACAAGGGCGTCAGGGCCTGGAGGCACATTTTTCGATCGACACCTGCGCCCAGGCCATTCGGGGTGAATATGCCTTGGGTGCTTTGGCCAGTCGGGTGCACGACGCGTACCGCCTGGCGCTGGCCGACCCGATCATGGCCCCAGAAAAAAGCGATGTGCTGGTGGTGATTCCGGCCAAGGACGAAGCCGCCACGATTGCCCAGGTGGTTGCGGATGTGCGGGCGGCTGGCTGGCAACATGTG
>JAIYCB010000035.1 GCA_027488215.1 Comamonadaceae bacterium | reverse complement strand
TCGGTGCTTTTGGTGCGATTGCGGGTGATGTGTTTGCCGCCGCTTATGACGCGGCCATGGTCCCCACGACAGGGGGCCGCGCGCAACTGCAAAAACTCTACAAAGACTACTTTGCTGCGGCTGGTGTGGCGTGTGTTTTGTTCCCAACAACCCTCTTGGCAGCGCCCAAGACCGATGCAGCCAAAGGTTCCAGCGAAGTCAAGTACACCGTCGGCGGCGTTGCGAAAACGGGCGATACCTTTGGCACTTGCATCCGCAACACCGACCCCTGCACCAACGCCGGCATTCCCAGCCTGTCGATCCCTGCAGGTCTGACGGCTGGCGGCTTGCCCGTGGGCATGCAAATTGACGGCCCATTGGGCTCGGACACCAACTTGTTGGCCATCGGCATGGGCATCGAGGCGGTGTGGGGCTCGCTGAAAGCACCAGCGGTCTGATTTCACGGGTGGGCGCTTGCCAAGCAAGGGTTCTTGGCACAGCGTTTGAAGCTGCTTTGCGGGTGCGTTCAACGGCGCACCGCGCAGTGACATACTTCACCGATGCCCGTTTTGTTGCAGAACCCTGCACCTGGCGGTGAGGTGCGCGAGGACAAAAAACCCTCGTGCCAGGTACAAGGTTTCTGCGAGAAAACACCCATGTTGAAAAAATGGCTGAGTGATGCGTCCCTGTCCACTGTCGTTGCAGGCTTTGTGGCTGTGCTGGTGGGGTTTACCAGTTCGGCGGCCATTGTTTTTTCGGCCGCACAGGCTCTGGGTGCCAATGAAGCACAAACGGCTTCCTGGATGTGGGCGCTGGGTTTGGGCATGGGGGGCACCAGCTTGTTGTTGAGCCTTTGGTACCGGCAACCGGTGTTGACGGCCTGGTCAACGCCCGGTGCGGCGGTGTTGGCCGTGACTCAGGGCGTGACTCTGTCTGAGGCTACAGGGGCCTTCATGGTGAGTGCTTTGCTCATCATGGGGGCTGGTTACAGCGGGCTGTTTGAGCGGTGGATGGCACGCATTCCCTTGGCCTTGGCCAGTGCCTTGCTGGCGGGGGTTTTGGCCCGATTTGCTTTGGATGCAGTGGGGGCTGTTGGTCAAGCACCGGTCTTGGTGCTCACCATGGCGGGTGCGTACCTGATGGGTCGTCGGTTTTTTCCCCGTTGGGCCGTGCCTTGTGTGCTGGCTGTCGGCATGGTGGTGGCGGCCTTGCAGGGTCAGTTGAATGCGGCCCAGATTGCCTGGGCTTGGGCCACGCCGGTGTGGGTGACTCCCGAGTGGCGTCTGGGCGCCATGGTCAGTGTGGCTTTGCCGCTTTTCATCGTGACCATGGCATCGCAAAATTTGCCCGGCGTGGTGGCGCAGCGCAGTGCGGGTTACAACACGCCCATCTCGCCCGTGATCGGGGCCACCGGATGCGTGACCTTGCTGTTGGCCCCTTTCGGCGGATATGCGCTCAATTTGGCCGCCATCACAGCAGCCATTTGCATGGGCCGCGAAGCGCACGCCGATCCTGCGCGTCGGTATACGGCCTCTGCGGCAGCCGGACTTTTTTACATTCTTTTGGGCTTGGCCGGCGCCTCCATTGTCAGTTTGTTGGCCGCTTTCCCCAAGGCACTGGTGTTGGCCGTTGCTGGATTGGCCTTGGTTTCCACCATCGCGTCGAGTTTGTCCACGGCCATGAAAGACGAGGGCCAACGCGATGCGGCTTTGCTGACTTTTCTGGTGACCCTTTCGGGTCTGAGCATTGCGGGTGTGGGCGCTGCTTTTTGGGGTCTGCTGGTGGGGATCGTGGCACTTTGGGCCTTGTCTGCGCGCAAAGCCTGAAGCGGCTTGCTGCGCGTAAAGGCCCGTGAAAAGCCGGCCTCACATCGAGAAAATCTTCCCTGGGTTCATGATGTTGTGCGGGTCCAGCGCGCGCTTGATGGTTCGCATCATGTCCACCGCGCCTTCGCCCGTTTCGGTGCGTAAAAAGTCCATCTTGTGCAGGCCAATGCCGTGCTCGCCGGTGCAGGTGCCACCCAGGCGCAGGGCGCGGCTGACCAGTTGCTGATTCAGCGCTTCGGCGGTTTCGCACTCTTGGGGGTTGTTCGGGTCGATCAAATAGCCAAAGTGGAAATTGCCGTCGCCCACATGGCCCACGAGGAAGTAGGGGATGCCGCTGGCATCGGTTTCGGTGATGGAGTCCAACAGGCAATCGGCCAGGCGGCTGATCGGCACGCAGGTGTCGGTGCTGATGGCACGGCAACCGGGCCTGCTTTGCACGGCTGCAAAGTAGGCGTTGTGGCGGGCTGTCCACAAGCGTGTGCGCTCTTCGGGGGTCAGCGCCCATTCAAATGCGTTGCCGCCAAATTCGCTGGCGATCTCCTGCACGGTTTCGGCTTGTTCTTTCACGCCCGCCGGTGAGCCGTGAAACTCCATGAGCAACATGGGTTCTTCGCGCAGACCCAGCTTGGCATAGGCATTGACCATGCGCACCGTGTTGTGGTCGATCAGCTCCACGCGGGCAATTGGCACGCCCAACTGGATGGTCTGGATGACGGTGCGCACGGCGGCTTCGATGCTGGGAAAGGAACAGATTGCGGCCGAGATGGCTTCAGGCAATGGGTACAGGCGCACGGTGACTTCGGTGATCACGCCCAGCGTGCCTTCGCTGCCCACCATCAGACGCGTCAGGTCATATCCAGCGCTCGATTTTTTGGCGCGGGTGCCGGTGCGGATGGTGTCGCCGGCCGAGGTGACGATTTCCATGGCCAGCACGTTTTCGCGCATGGTGCCGTAGCGCACGGCGTTCGTTCCGCTGGCGCGGGTGGCGCTCATGCCGCCAAGGGTCGCGTCTGCACCCGGGTCGATCGGGAAGAAGAGGCCGGTGGACTTGATCTCTTCGTTGAGTTGCTTGCGCGTCACGCCCGGCTGCACCGTCACGGTCAGGTCTTCGGCGTTGATGGACAGCACCTTGTTCATGCGCGTCAGGTCGATGCTGATGCCGCCTTGCACCGCCAGCAAATGGCCTTCGAGCGAGGAGCCCACGCCAAAGGGAATGACGGGCACTTTGTGTTCGGCGCACAGTTTGACGGCGTCTGCCACGTCTTGCGTGCATTCGGCAAACACCACTGCGGCGGGAGGGGGGACCGTGGTAAAGGCCGATTCGTCGCGCCCATGTTGCTCGCGCACCACCAGGGCGGTGGAGCAATTGTGGCCAAAGCGGGCTTTGAGAGCCGTCAAAAAGGCTTCGGGCACGGCGCGCTGCGCAATTTCGGGGGCCAGGTGGGCGGCAGAGGTGGGGGCGTTCATGGGTTGTCTCCGATGGTGACAGGCGTCAACCTGTTCTTTATGTGCAAACAGAGTTTACGCCTCAAACCCCCGTTTTGCTGTCGACTGTCAGACAAGTCATGGGGACTTGGCCCACAATCCCAGCTTGATACAAGGACAAATCCATGGGCAATCGACTCACACAAATCGCCACCCGCACCGGTGACAACGGGACCACCGGCTTGGGTAATAACCAGCGGGTATCCAAAAACAGCCTGCGCGTGCATGCCATGGGCGAGGTGGACGAACTGAATTCGCACATTGGCCTGCTGCTCTGCGAAGACATGCCCTCCGATGTGCGCGAGGTCCTGGTCGAGGTGCAGCACCAGCTGTTCAATTTGGGGGGCGAGTTGTCCATTCCCGGTTTTGAACTGCTCAAGGAGGAGGCTGTGGCGGCACTCGATGTGGCGCTGGAGACCTACAACGCCCAGTTGCCTAAGCTCGAAGAATTTATTCTGCCCGCAGGCACACGCGGCGCATCGCAGGCCCATGTGTGCCGCACGGTGGCGCGCCGTGCCGAGCGGGCGTGTGTGGCCTTGGGCAACGAAGAGGCGATCAATGAAACCCCACGCCAATACCTGAACCGCTTGTCGGACTTGATGTTTGTGCTGGCCCGCGTGCTCAACCGCATGAATGGTGGCGATGACGTGTACTGGAAGAGCGCACGCATGCAAAAGGACACTGCAGCCTGAGGGTTTGGAGGCTGTCACCTAGGTGCATGTTTCAGGGTTGATGCGCGTGACAGCGGGGCATGGCCGCTGATACGCTGCAGCGCATGAACACCGCGACACGACCCACCGCTCCTGCCCCCCATTTGCCGCAAATCAGGCTGTACCAAAACTGGCTGCGCGACGAACGTGGCCTGAGCTTTGCCACCTACAACGACTTGTGGCGTTGGTCGATCACCGAGCTCGATGCGTTCTGGCAAAGCATTTGGGACTATTTTGATTTTCAGTCGCCCACGCCGCACACAGCGGTGTTGGCGAACAACGTGATGCCCGGAGCCAAGTGGTTCCCGGGGGCCCAGACCAATTACGCGCACCAGGTGTTTCGCCATGTGCAGCCTGCACACGATGCAGGGTTTTTGGCGGTCATAAGCCACAACGAAAAAGGCCTGCGCCGCGAGTTGAGCTGGCCCGAGCTGCGTCGCCAGGTGGCGGCCATGGCGCTGCACCTGCAAGCGCAGGGTGTGCAGCCGGGGGACCGGGTGGCGGCTTACCTGCCCAACATCCCCGAAGCCATGGTGGCGTTTTTGGCCACGGCCAGCGTGGGCGGCGTGTGGAGCATTTGTGCGCCCGACATGGGCACCAACGCCGTGCTCGACCGCTTCAAGCAAATCGAGCCCAAGGTGCTGATCGCGGTGGACGGCGTGAGCTACGGCGGGCGCGACTTTGACCGCATGGGTGTGGTGCAGGAGCTGCGCGACGCCTTGCCCAGCGTGCAGCACGTCATCGTGCACGACAATTTGGGTACTTTGGACCTGGCCCAATGCGACGTCGGTGCCAGTGTGCAAATGTCGGCCATCACGGTGCGCGACGATGCCGCCGTGCAGGCCTTCGAGCCCATGTGGCTGCCCTTTGACCACCCGCTGTGGATCGTTTACTCCAGCGGCACCACTGGCCTGCCTAAGCCCATCGTGCACGGCCACGGCGGCACCGTGATTGTGGCCCTGGCCAACAAAATTTTGCACAACGACATCGGTTGCAGTTACCAGCCCAACAGCTGGGGCGAGCGCTTTCACTGGTACAGCTCCACCGGCTGGGTCATGTGGAACGCGCAGGTGGCGGGCTTGCTCAATGGCGTGACCTGCGTGATTTACGACGGCAACCCCGGCGGCAGCAAGGAGCGGCCCGACTGGGGCATTTTGTGGCGCATGGCGGCGCAGGAAAAAGTCACGTTTTTTGGGGCAGGCGCTGCCTACTTTGCCAACTGCCACAAAGCCGGTTTGGACATTTCCCGCAGTGGCGACCTGTCCCTGATCCGCGCCCTGGGCACCACCGGATCACCCCTGTCGGCCGACACGCAGACCTGGGGCGTCGAACAATTCAAGGCCATCGGCACCGACATCTGGTGGTGCAACATCTCCGGCGGCACCGACTTTGCGGGCGCCTTTGTCGGCGGCCACCGCGAACTGCCGCAAGAGCCCGGCGTGATGCAATGCCGCGAACTCGGTTGCGCGGTTGAAGCCTGGAACGAAGCGGGTGAGCCGGTGCTTGGCGAAGTGGGCGAACTGGTCTGCACACAGCCCATCCCGTCCATGCCGCTGTATTTCTGGAACGACCAGAACAACGCCCGCTACCTGGCCAGCTATTTCGAGATGTACCCCGCAGGCCATGGCCGGCAACCTGGTGGCGGTGATGGTCCGGCCAGCATGGGCGGTGTGTGGCGCCACGGCGACTGGCTTCGCATCGGCAACGCCCAAGGCGAGGGCGAAGGCTGCGTCATTTTTGGCCGCAGCGACGCCACCATCAACCGCTACGGCCTGCGCATGGGCACCAGCGAGCTGTACAGCGCCGTCGAAGCTCTGCCCGAAGTCATGGACTCGATGGTGGTGGACCTGGAGTACCTGGGCAAAGAAAGCTACATGCCGCTGTTTGTGGTGCTGCGCCCGGGTACGGCGCTGGATGATGCGGTCAAGGCCAAGCTCAACAACGCCATCAAGGTGGCGCTCAGCCCCCGGTTCATCCCGAATGACATCTTTCAGGTGGCCGAGATCCCGCGAACCCTGTCGGGCAAAAAGCAGGAACTGCCGATCAAGAAACTCATGCTCGGCCAGCCGCTGGAAAAGGTCGTCAACAAAGACGCCATGGCCAACCCGGGGTGTCTGGATTGGTATGTGGAGTTGGCCAAGAAGCATTTGGCCAAGATCTGAAAAAACGGCGTGCCGCTCTCGCGTGCACGCCGTTTTGTTTTGAGAAGAACGTGAAATCAGTTCTTGTGCAACTCGGCGTTCAATTCGCCCCAGCTCTTGTTGCGCGGGATCGCGTGCAAAGCGCCCGACTGTGAATCGCGGCGGAACAAGATGCCATTTTTGCCGGACAGTTCTTTGGCCTTCATGACCGAGCCGTCGGGCATCTGGACGCGGCTGCCGCCGGTGATGTAGCAACCCGCTTCGACGATGCAGTCGTCGCCCAGCGAGATGCCGATGCCGGCGTTCGCACCCAGCAGGCAGCGCTTGCCGACCTTGATGACTTCTTTGCCGCCACCCGACAGCGTGCCCATGATGGACGCGCCGCCGCCGATGTCGCTCGCGTCGTCCACCACCACGCCCGCACTGATGCGGCCCTCGACCATGCTCGCACCCAGCGTGCCGGCGTTGAAGTTGCAAAAGCCTTCGTGCATGACGGTGGTGCCGCTGGCCAGATGCGCGCCCAAGCGCACACGGTCGGCGTTGGCAATGCGCACGCCCGACGGGATCACGTAGTCGGTCATTTGTGGGAACTTGTCCAGGCCCTTGATCTCGAGCACGCGGCCAGTGCCACGCGCCTTCAGGCGGGCGGCGGGCACATCGGCCAGCGCGCAGGGGCCAAAGTTGGTCCAGGCCACGTTGGGCAGCAGGCCAAAAATGCCAGTCACGTTCGCACCGTGCGGCAACACCAAGCGGTGGCTCAGCAGGTGCAGGCGCAGGTAGGCGTCGTGTGTGTCGGCAGGCGCGTCGGCCAGGCTTTTGATCTCGGTGCGCACGGCCACCACGGTGGCGTTGCGCACGCTGCAGGCGACCAAGGCCTGGGCCACGTCAGCGCCCAAAGCGGCGATGGCTTCGGCTTGCGTCAGGCGGGTGCTGCCGCTGGCCGCCACATCGGCTGCCAGTTCTGGGGCTGGGAACCAGGTGTCCAGCACGGTGCCGTCAGCGGCGATGGTGGCCAGGCCCGTGGCGCGTGCGCCGGTGGTTTGGAGAGTGCTCATGTATTGGCTCCGGAAAATGGCCCGCCAAGTGTGTGGGCCGTTGCATCAAGGTTGGCGAGATTATCGCGGAAGCTCGCGTGTCACAAATTATTCACGCGCCTTACATAGACTGGGCAATTTTGAACTGTCTAGATTTTTTGGCGCAGTCGCTGGCATTCACCATGGTGCACAACGCAGACGCTTCCCGGACCATGTCTGCTCGAGTTTTTGCCAACACGCTTGCCATGCCAGCCACCATAACCAGGACAGGAGCCACTGACCCTTTCACTGCGCTTTGGCGGATGATGGGCATGCTTTTGATGGCCAGCTTGCTGGGCGCCTGCATGCCGCGCCAGTTGTTGGTCAACAGTGCCGCAGATGCCCTCACGGCACAAGGCCAAGCGGCTGAAGAAGACCTGGGCTTGGCCCGTGAAGCCAGTGCTTTTTATCTTAAATTGTCTGAATCTTTGTTGCGACAGTCGCCGGGTCATTTGCCCTTGGCCGAGTCGGTCGCTTCGGGCTTCACGCAATATGCCTATGCTTTTGTGGGTTTCGAAGCCGAGCGTTTGGTCAGCACCGACGCCAAGGCCGCGCACCAACTCAACCAGCGAGCTCAGCGCTTGTATTGGCGCGCACACCGCCACGCCATGGCCGCTTTGAATCAGACGAGCCCCGGATTTTCAGCTGCCTTGGCGCAGCCACAAGCCTCGCGCTGGCCTGTGTTGCGACCCGATCAAGTCGGCGTGGCCTATTGGGCAGCTGCTTCCTGGGGGGCTTACATTGCACTTTCCAAAGACGATCCCGATGCGGTGGCCGATTTGCCCTTGGTCGGTCGCTTGGCCGAATTGGCGTGGCGCACCTCACCCGACCACGGCCAAGGCGCCCTGGCCAGTTTGATGGGCAACATCGAGGCTGCGCGCCCCGGAGGCTCTGCCGTCAAAGCGGCCGCGTTTTTTGACCAAGCCATTGCGGCCAGTGGCGGTCAAAATGCAGGGCCTTTTGTGGCTAAAGCCGAGGCGATTGCTCAAGCTGCGGGTGATCGGCCCGCCTTTGAAGCTTTGTTGCAACAGGCGCTTTCAGTGAGCGCCAAGCACACCGACCTGTCCAACCAAATCATGCGCCAGCGTGCGCAGTGGTTGCTCGACAACGTGGATGATCTTTTTTAATGGATTTGAAAATGGTTTTGACATTTGCAAAGTGGTGGGCCAAAGGGCTGAGCACGGCGCTGGTGGTGTTGGGCATGTCGGTGGCCAACACTGCGCAGGCGAACCCCCAGCAACTGCGCATCGGTTCTTTGGTGCCCAAAAATTCTCTCTATCACCGCCAGTTGCTGGACGTGGCCGAGAGCTGGCGTACAGCGCAGGGTGCGGGTGCCAAGTATCTGGTCTACCCCGATGGCTCTCAAGGGGGTGAAGCCGAAATGGCGCGACGCATGCGCATCGGCCAACTCCAAGGCGCGTTGTTGTCGGTGGTGGGTTTGCGCGAAATCGAGCCTTCGATCGCGGCATTGCAGTCCTTGCCACTGCTGTTTCGCAATTGGGAAGAACTCGACTATGTACGCGAGAAAATGCGCCCAGCCATGGAAAAGAAATTCCTGGACAAAGGCTTTGTCGTTCTGGCTTGGGGCGATGCGGGTTGGGTGCGTTTCTTTTCCAAAGAAGCCGCGCTGCGGCCTGATGACTACAAACGCATGAAATTTTTTGCTTGGGGCTCGGAGCCCGATCAACAAAGCATCATGAAAAGCTTGGGCTACACACCAGTGCCGTTGGAAACCACCGACATCTTGCCCGCCATACAGACCGGCATGATCAATGTCGTGCCGTCCACGCCCTACTTTGCCTTGGCCACCCAGGTCTACAACACCGCACCCCACATGCTGGACATCAACTGGGCCCCGATTGTGGGAGCCTTGGTTGTGACCCGCAAAGCATGGGACAGCATGGCGCCCAATGTTCAAGCCGCGTTGCGTACAGCCAGCGACAAAGCGGGTGCGCAAATTCGGATCAAAGCCCGACAAGAGGTCGAAGAAGCGGTGGACGCGATGAAGAAACGGGGCCTCACGGTCAACAAACCCAATCCAGCGCAAATGAAAGAGTGGACCGACTTGGCCGATAAGCTTTACCCGCGCATTCGCGGCACCATGGTGCCCACTGACACTTTTGACGATGTGATGGCCCACCTGAAAACCTATCGTGCAGGTCAAGCAAAGTGAGCCCCTCGTCTGAGCGCCAGGACCAGACTGCGACCTCACCCGAAACCCCGACTGAAGCGACACGCCAAAGTGCTTGGGCATTCGATGAATGGCTAGCGTCGGCCGCACTGGCCTTGATGGTGCTGATCCCGGTCATTGAAATCGCCATGCGGCCTTGGATGGGCCGTGGCATCGAAAACGCTCCTGTTTTGGTGCAACACCTGGGATTGGTGCTGACAATGTGGGGTGCTTTGGCGGCCGAGCGGCACGGCCACCTGACCACGATGGGTGGTGGTTTGCGCAGAACCGGCGCGCTGTCAAGCCCTGCGCTCAATCCTTGGCCGCAGCGTTTGGCGAATGGCCTGGCCGCCCTGGTGTGCGGCATGTTGGCCATGAGCAGCTGGCGCTTGGTGGACAGTGAGCGAGAAGCTGCCCAAGTGCTGGCTTATGGCATTCCGGTTTGGTGGGTCCAGGCCAGCATGCCGTTGGGCTTTGCCTTGTTGGGGGTCAAGCTGGGTGCGCGCTGCGCACGATTTGCGCGTGCATTGCCGGTTCAGTGGCTGACAGGTTTGGCGCTGGCGCTCTGCGGCGTCGCTTTGGTGGCGCAATTCGATGGCACGGCTTTTTCTGCGTGGCCCGCGTTCATGCTCTTGTGCGTCGCCTTGTTCACAGGGGCGCCGATCTTTGCCGTATTGGGTGGCTTGGCCATGGCATTGTTTTGGCAAGACGGCATGCCCTTGGCATCGGTGTCCCTGTCGCACTATCAAATCACGGTGAACCCCTCCTTGCCTGCGCTGCCTTTGTTCACTTTGGCGGGCCTGGTGTTTGCGCGCACAGGGGCTGCCCAGCGATTGGGCACTTTGTTTGTGGCTTTGTTGGGGCAAGGCGCCATGGGCACAGTGCTGGCAACCGCATTGTTGTGCTCGGGTTTTACCGCGTTCACCGGTGGCAGCGGGGTGACCATTTTGGCCTTGGGCGGCTTGTTGTTGCCTTTGTTGCTCAAGTCGGGTTACCCCGAAAAGCGGGGCATCAGTTTGGTCACCAGTGCCAGTGCTTTGGGTGTTCTGTTGGCGCCGTCGGTGCCGCTCATCATGTATGCCATCATTGCCCGCGTGCCCATCAACACCATGTTTTTGGCGGGCCTGCTACCGGCATTGGTCATGGTGGCTTTTTTATTGGTCTTTGGTGGATATTTGCGCCGACCCCGAGGAGAGTTGTTTTCTGACGTCGATCCAACTGCGCCCTTGCTCCAGTCGGCGCGACCACGGCTTTGGCCATCAGTTTGGGCCGCCAAATGGGAAATTCTGGCCCCCTTGGTAGCCATCGGCTCCTTGGTCAGTGGCTTGGCCACGCCCACCGAAAGCGCGGCCGTCACCGCTTTTTTTGCCATCCTGACTCAAGCTTGGGGGCACCGCGAATTGAGCTGGCGCTTGTTGGGCAAATGCCTGAGCGAATCGGCCCAGATCATTGGCGGTGTGTTGTTGATTTTGGGCATGGCTTTGGCATTGACCAATTTCTTGATCGACGCGGGCATACCGGATGCCGCCATCGAGGCCGTGCAAAGTGCAATTCCCGATAAGTTCTTGTTTTTGTTGGCGTTGACGGTATTTTTGCTGCTGGCCGGTGCGCTCATGGAAATTTACGCGGCCATCGTGGTTTTGGTGCCTTTGCTGTTGCCAGTGGCCATGAGCTATGGCATCGACCCGGTTCACTTTGGCATCATTTTCTTGGCCGCCATGGAAATGGGTTTCTTGTGCCCACCGTCGGGTATGAACATTTATTTCTCATCGGCCATGTTCAAAAAGTCGGTCAGTGAAGTGGCCGTGGCGGTGCTGCCCGCTTTGTTTGCGATCTTCTTGGGCACGCTGGCCATCGCGTCAGTGCCATGGCTTGCAACGGGTTTGCCAAGACTGGTTGGCGCGTCTTCCTGACGGCCAAATCATGCGCGGGACTTACGCACTTGTAGCGTGCACTCTTGGCACACAAATGTACGCTGGTTCAAGAAGCGGGAGAATGAACCCAGCGCGCGCGGCTTGTGCATCCCACACCGGTAACAACTCATGGTGCCCATGTTGGCCGAATCCTGGAATGGCGAACCGCCGCCTTTGAAGGTGTAGCGAAGGCCATCGGAAGCCATGATGGAATCGGCTTCTAGTTTGAATGCTGAGGTCATGGTGTGTTGTGCGTGGTTCAAGAAAATATGCCACTGACCCGGTATGCTGAGCGGCGCAGATGTCACCGTGATGAAATTCGGCGAAGATTGGCCCCATGAACACCCCCACTACCTTAGACGCCGATCAGGTCGCGCACCTGCGCAGCTGGGAAGGCCGCAGCGAAACGCTGACCGACGAGATCGTGACCGCCCCGCTGCATGGCCAAAGCGCCCTCCTCGACCGCGATGACGATCGCTACGCCGCAGGCAGTGAAGTGCCGCCGCTTTGGCATTGGCTGTACTTTTTGCCGCAAGCCCCGCAAAGTCAGATTGGGCCCGACGGTCACCCCTTGCGTGGGGGTTTTCTGCCGCCCGTGCCGCTGCCGCGCCGCATGTGGGCCGGGGGGCGCTTACAGTGGCAATGCAACAACCCGCTGCGCGTGGGCGATGCCGCGCAAAAGCATTCGCGCATCGCATCGGTCAAGCACAAGTCAGGCCGCACAGGCGACCTGCTGTTTGTCGAAGTCGAGCACGCCTTCCACAATGCGCAGGGCCTGTGCCTGACCGAAACGCACGACATCGTTTACCGTCCAGCAGTTGTGCCGGGTGCGCCTGAGGTGGCCCCGTCTGCGGCCGAAACCGGCGCGCCCTGGAAGCGCGAGTTTGTGCCCGATCCGGTGTCGCTTTTTCGCTATTCGGCGCTCACCTTCAACGGCCACCGCATCCACTACGACCGCAGCTATGTGACGCAAGAAGAAGGCTACCCCGGCCTCATCGTTCACGGCCCGCTGATCGCCACCTTGCTGGTGGACCTGGTACGCCGGCAATTGCCCGGTGCGCGCCTGGCTTCGTTCCAGTTCCGCGCGGTGCGCCCGACGTTTGACCTGCACCCTTTTCGCTTGAACGGTCGGCCGTCTGCCGACGGCAAGACGATTGAGCTGTGGGCTTGCGACCACGAAGGCTGGCTCACCATGCAGGCGCAAGCCACGTTGGCCTGAAGCTGCGCGCTCATCCATTTTTGGCAACCTCATTCCACACCACCATGCACGCACCCGACCAATACCAGGACATCCGCGACGCTGTGCGCGCCCTGTGCGCCCAGTTCCCTGACGAATACCACCGCAAGGTCGATGAAAAACGCGGCTACCCCGAAGAGTTCGTTAACGCCCTGACCAAAGCCGGTTGGATGGCTGCGCTGATCCCTCAGCAATACGGCGGTTCGGGCTTGAGCATGTCCGAGGCCTCGGTCATCATGGAAGAGATCAACCGCTCGGGCGGCAACTCAGGCGCCTGCCACGGCCAGATGTACGTGATGAATTCCATCGTACGCAGCGGTTCCGAAGCGCAAAAAAACACCCTCTTGCCCAAGATCGCCACGGGCGAGTTGCGCATCCAGTCCATGGGCGTGACCGAGCCCACCACGGGCAGCGACACCACCCAACTCAAGACCACCGCCGTCAAGAAAGACGGCCGCTGGGTCATCAACGGCCAGAAGGTCTGGATCTCGCGCATCCAGCACAGCGACCTGATGATCTTGCTGGCCCGCACCACGCCAGCTGATCAAGTGAAGAAACGTTCCGAAGGCTTGTCGTGTTTCTTGATTGACCTGAAGACAGCCATCGGCAACGGCCTCACTGTGCGGCCGATTTTGAACATGGTCAACCACGAGACCAACGAGCTGTTTTTTGACAACCTCGAAATCCCCGAAGACGCGCTCTTGGGCGAAGAGGGTAAGGGTTTCAAGACCTTGCTCGACGGTCTGAACGCCGAGCGCGTGTTGATTGCCGCCGAGTGCATTGGCGACGGCTTCTGGTTCATCGACCGCGCCCGCAAATACGCGGGTGAGCGCGTGGTTTTTGACCGCCCGATTGGCCAAAACCAGGGCGTGCAATTCCCGATTGCTGACGCCTTCATTGAGTTGGAAGCGGCTAACCTGATGCGCTGGAAAGCCTGCGAAAAAATCGACGCCATGCAAAACGCCGGGGTCGAAGCCAACATGGCCAAGTACCTCGCGGCCAAAGCCAGCTGGGAAGCTGCCAACGTCTGCCTGCAAACGCACGGCGGCTTTGGCTTTGCGTGTGAGTACGACATCGAGCGCAAGTTCCGCGAAACACGCCTGTACCAGGTGGCGCCGGTCTCGACCAACATGATCTTCAGCTACGTGGCCGAGCACATCCTTGGGCTGCCCCGCTCGTTCTGATTCAGGGTGAACACGATGACAAGACCTCTGGACGGCATCACCGTCGTCTCTCTCGAACACGCGATCGCTGCGCCGTTTTGCACGCGGCAACTGGCCGACCTGGGCGCACGCGTCATCAAGATCGAGCGCCCTGGTGCGGGCGACTTTGCCCGCGCCTACGACACGCGGGTGCGCGGCCAGGCCTCGCACTTTGTCTGGACCAACCGTTCCAAAGAAAGCTTCACGCTCGACCTCAAAAACCCCGACGCCATGGCTGTGCTGCGCAAGCTGCTCAAGGAGGCCGACGTGCTGGTGCAAAACCTCGCGCCCGGTGCGGCCGCGCGCATGGGCTTGTCGTTTGAAGCGCTCAGCGCCACGCACCCGAAGCTGATTGTTTGCGACATTTCGGGCTATGGCGAAGACGGCCCCTACCGCGACAAAAAAGCCTATGACCTGCTCATCCAAAGTGAAGCGGGTTTGCTGTCGGTCACCGGCACGCCCGATGTGCCATCCAAATCGGGCAACTCGATGGCCGACATCGCAGCGGGCATGTACGCCTACACCAGCATCCTCTCGGCGCTGCTCTTGCGCGGCAAGACGGGCCAGGGCAGCCACATCGACGTGTCGATGCTCGAAGCACTGAGCGAATGGATGGGCTACCCGCTGTACTACGCCTTTGAGGGCGCAGCGCCTCCTCCTCGAACCGGTGCTTCGCACTCCAGCATTTATCCCTACGGCCCCTTTGCCGTGGGTGATGGCGGCACGGTGATGCTGGGCCTGCAAAACGAACGCGAGTGGAAGGTGTTTTGCGAGGTGGTGCTGGGTGATGCGGCGCTGGCCAGCGATGCGCGCTTTTGCACCAACGCCCTGCGCAACGCCCACCGCGCCGAGTTGCAGCAACTGATCCTGGGTGTGTTCGCGGCCATGAGCACGCCCGAAGTGGAAGCCCGATTGGACCAAGCGCAAATCGCCAACGCCCGCATGAACGACATGGCGGGTGTGTGGGCGCACCCGCAGCTCAAGGCCCGCCAACGCTGGCAACAGGTAGGCTCGCCCGCGGGCGACATTCCGGCCCTGCTGCCACCCGGGCGCAACAACCGCTACGACTACCGCATGGACCCCGTGCCCGCCGTGGGCGAGCACACCGAAGCCATCTTGCGTGAACTCGGGCTGGACGATGCTGCGGTGCAAGCGCTGCGCACAAACCAAGCTATCTGAGTTGGCCCCCCGGTCAGAGGCTGCGCGCTTGCCTCAGACCTTCTTGCCCTGTGAATGGCTGGCCACGTATTGGCGCAACACGCTGTCTATGAGCGACTGCCAGCCATCGCCCGTGGACTTGAAACAGGCCAGCACCAGCAGCAGCTTTCTCCATGGTTCAGCGACAATCAGCGCTCATCCCATCAAAGCCATGCACATCAAGACCTCCTCCCTCCTTTCCGTCCTCCTCGTCGCCGCCGCTGGCGCTCTGGTGCCCAGCTCAGCCACTTTCGCGGCCAAACAAGCCGCAGGCAAAAACACGGTGAGCAAGACCGCTGCTCCCAAGAAGGCCGTCTCCGGCAAGAAGGCTGCGCCCAGCAAAAAAGTGGCGGTCGCCGCCAACGCATTGCCCCCCTTGGCTGCACAGGTTGCATTGGCCGACAACGCGCCTGCCCTGCCTGCCAAAGCTTGGCTGTTGATGGATTACGACTCCGGCCAAGTTCTGGCTTCGGCCAACGCCGACGAAGCCTTGCCGCCTGCTTCGCTCACCAAGATGATGACCAGCTACCTCGTGGAGCAGGCGCTGCGCACCGGCAAGCTCAAGCCCACTGACTTGGTTACGGTGAGCGAAAACGCGTGGTGCCGAGGCACCAGCGCCGAGTCGTGCATGTATTTGCCACTGAACAGCCAAGCCACTGTGATGGACATCTTGCGTGGCATCATCGTGCAGTCGGGCAACGATGCATCCAAGGCGATTGCCGAGCACATGGCCGGTTCCGAAGCGGGCTTTGCCAAACTGATGAACGCCGAAGCCCAGCGCCTGGGCATGACGAAGACGACATTCGTCAACTCCACCGGCTTGCCCGACCCGGCGCACAAGTCCTCTGCGCATGACCTGGCGCTGCTGGCGCGGGCCATCATCCGAGATGGTGCCGAGTACTACCCCATCTACGCTGAGCGCGAGTTCAAATACAACGGCATCAAGCAAGGCAACCGCAATGCCCTGCTCTACACCGACCCCACCGTGG
This sequence comes from Comamonadaceae bacterium, assembly GCA_027488215.1. GTDB lineage: Bacteria > Pseudomonadota > Gammaproteobacteria > Burkholderiales > Burkholderiaceae_C > Limnohabitans_A. The sequence continues at coordinate 98,251 of JAIYCB010000035.1, read as the reverse complement.
ACGGCCTGAAAACCGGCCACACTTCAGAGGCAGGCTTTTGTCTGGTTACCTCGGCCAAGCGCAATGAGATGCGGCTGATCTCGGTCATTCTCAACACCCACAGCGCCCAGGCGCGTGCAGACCAGACGCGCGAGCTGCTCGGTTGGGGCTACAGCCAGTTTGAAAAAGCCACACCCATCCAGCCCAATGCGGTGGTCGCCACGGCCAAGGTTGGCTTTGGCAAGGCCGACACGGTGGCCGCTGTTTTGGGCGCACCGTGGATGCTGACAGTGCCGCGTGGCCAGCAGGTGCAGACCACGGTGGAGCTCAAACCTGGCCTGGAAGCGCCTGTTGCCAAAGGCACCGTGATCGGCAAAGTGGTCGCCACATCGAACGGCAAGCCGGTGGGTGAAACCCCGCTGGTGGCGCAGGCCGAAGTGGAACGCTCAGGCTGGTTGCTGCTCGGGTGGCAGAAAGTGGCCCACTTGTTTGGCAAGTGAGCGGTAGCCTTGATCACCATCCGCCTAACCGCTTACGCAGCCAGGACCTCGTCAATTGGTGATTTTGACGTGGAGCTCGCGGTGCAGGAGCCACCTTCAAATCAGCGCTAAGGACAACACCGGAAAGGCGCAGACCAAGATCAACACGGCCAACATTGCCCCGAGAAATGGCATGCATCCGGCAAAGATGCTTTCTACTGAAATATTGGGATCGTTCAAGGTGGACTTGACCGTGAACACCGAGATCCCGAAGGGGGGTGTCAGCAAGCCCATTTCGACAGCCAGCACCGTGATGACGCCGAAATGGATCAGGTCAAAACCGAAGCTGCTGGCGATGGGCGCTGCCACCGGCGTCATGATCAACAAAATGGAGCTGGAGTCCAAAATCATCCCCAGCAGCAGCACGATTCCGATGTACAAGGTCAGAAATCCATATGGCCCCAGACCTGCGTCACGCACCAGATCGCTGATGGCGACAGGCACACCCGCCACACTGAGCATGCGGCTGTAAAAGCTGGCCGCGACCAACAGAATCAAGATGGTGCAAGACACGCTGCCGGTTTCGTGCAGAACCTGCCAAAGCTTGCCTTGTCCCAAAGAGCGCCGCATCAAGGCAATGACCAGTGCGCCAAACGCACCCACACCACCAGCCTCGGTGGGTGTGAAAAAGCCACTGTACAGGCCCCCCAGCACCAACACCACCAACGCAGCAATGGGCACCAGTTTGTTGACCATCTGCAGCCCGGTCAATGTCACTTCGATCTGCCGTCCTCGCATCATCTGAGATTGGTGTTGAGGGTCAAAGACCTGGCCCGGCGTGAACCGCGCCATCAGCATGATCATCGCGGCGAAGACGATGGCCAGCAAGAAGCCCGGAATGACGCCTGCCACAAACAATTTGCCAATGGATTGTTCAGCCAAGACGCCGTAAATGATCATCAGCAGGCTGGGCGGGATCATCATCCCCAGCACTGAGCTTCCAGCCACGGTGCCCGTGGCAAAGGTGGTGCGGTAACCGTGTTTCACCATTTCGGGCACGGCCACCCGGGTGAATACCGCAGCCGATGCGATGGAAACCCCTGTCACCGCTGCAAACACCGTGTTGGCGGCCACAGTGGCCACACCGAGGCCGCCTTGGAGCTTGCGAAGGAGAACTTCTGCGACCGTGAACGTGTCCTTGCCGACGTTGGAAATGCTCACCAGCAGCCCCATCAGCACAAACAGCGGAATGGTCGCAAAGACATAGTCGGCCACACCGTTGTAGGCCGCCATGTAAAAAAGTTTGATGGCCATGTCGAGGTTGTCTCGCACCAGCCAGACGCCTGCAAAGCCGACCGCCAGCAAAGCCACGCCAATGTGCACGCCAAGCAGTACCAGAATGACCAGTACGCCAATGAGCAGACCGCCCATACCCAAATCGCTCATACGCCACTCCCCAGGGGATCGTCAGCCTGAACTGTGGATCCTTGTTGTTTCAAGATGCCGGGGATGCACATCAAATAGCACAACGCCCCTGCGGCCGAGCCTGCAACCAGCAGCGCACGAAATGGCCAGGCTGGGACGCTGTAGACACCCTGCACGCCGTAAAACTCGTTGCTTGTCCAGGAATTGCTGAATTCAGACCAGCCAAACCAGGCCAAGGCTGCAAACAGCGAGGCACCCACCAGGGCATTGAAGACATTGAGTGCCATGACGCCTTTGGGAGAACGCTTGCCGATCAGGTTGAGCAAAAAGTCGCTGCGTGTCATCCGGCTGCTGCAAACGGCGGCGGCCAGTTGAAGAAAAACAATGGCGCCAACCGAGCGAGATGAAAACTCCGCCACACCTGTGATGGGTCGATCCAGAAAATTGCGGCCCACCACATCAGCGACCACCAGCGCCATGATCAGGAAAATCCAGACGGTGCCAATAGATGCAAGCATGTTGGCTGGAAAGTCCAAGGGATGCCTTTGCGGCGTAGGTGTTTCTGTGTGGGGATCGGCATGCAAGATCGGCTCCTCGAATGAATGACAAAGATGGTCTGCAGGGTGTTCAACACATGACAGGCCCTGCAGCCATCAACGCGATAAGTGGTGGGTCAGCGGGCTGCTTTGTCCCAGTCACGCAGGGGCTTCACGCCACGCGCGCGCAATTCGTCAAAGTAAGCGCGGAGCACGGACTTGCCTGCATCGCCCGTGGTCTGCAACCATGGGGTGACGATGTCGGGCAGGCCGTTGATCCACTTGGCACGCTCAGCGGCTGGAAGATCGCTCACCTGCAGGCCGGCGGCGCGCATGGTTTCCATGGCCTTCACCGCGGAGGCGGTGACATGTTTGCCATGGGCGACCGATGCGGACTTGCCAGCCTTGATGAAGGCTTCTTGAACTTCTTTGGGTAATTTGTCAAAGAAGCTTTTGTTGGCCGCAACGCTGCCGAAGTACATGGCGCCCACATCCACGCGTGTCAGATATTTGGCCACTTCGTAGACACGAGCAGGACCGATGCCGCTGGCAAAACTCAGAGCGCCTTGGGTCACACCCGTTTGAATGTTGGTGTAGTAAGTGGTCAGAGCGCCCTCAACCGGCGTGGCGCCGGTGTCGCGCATCCAGTTGGCGGAAGTGCCCGGCGCATGGATCTTCTTGTTTTGCAGCGAAGCCATGTTGGTCACGGGGAAGTTTGCGTAGATGTCGTAGCTGTCGGTGATGAGCGACGACAAAGGCACCATGTTTTGCGCAGTCCAGCTGGCCTTGAGCGCTGGGTGGGTGTCGTTGAGCTTGTCGAAAATGCTGATCAGCATTTCGTGATTGGTGGTGGCAAACGGCGTGAAATAGGTGACGTTCTGCAAAGGCATGGCAGAGTTTTCCCAGACGGTACCGACCATGCCCACATCCACAATGCCGTCTTTCACGGCAGCGCGTGTTTCAGAAAACTTGTACAGCGTTCCGCCGTAATTCTCACGCCAGCGGACTTCATACTTGCCGCCTCCTTCCTTGAGCAGACGGTCCACTTCTGGCTGGAACACCTCTTTCATGGCGTAGGCCCAGATGTTGGTGGTCGGATGGCTTGCACCGATGTTGACGTTGATGCGCTGTTGGGCGACTGCAGTGCTGGCGGCAGTTGCGCAACCGAGCGCGATCAACCCGGAAAGGGCCAACTTGTTGAGTTTCATGCGTTCTCCTTTTGGTTGAATGGCGGCAGTCCATTGCCGCGCTGTAAAAGCCGCAACCGTTAGGCCGCAGCGGGGTGAAAAATTTTTCATTGATTCAGTTTCACTTTGCGGCCACTGGTTTTAGAGGCTGTCGAAGTATTGGCTTGAGCGAACAATGATTGACTGGCCAAGAGATAGCCTCGCACGCGGTCACGCACAAGCGAATGGCTAAAACGCTCTGGGGCTTGATCGTTGGCTACGCCTTGGCCGTAAATCCAGCGCCGCATGGTGATGTAAAAGAAGCCGCCATGCAGTCCCATCAGCAACTCCAACTCGCGCTCGCTGGCCTTGGCTCGGCTGGTCACCCCGCGAAAGCGTCGGGTCTCGCGGATCAAGCGAGGGAATAGGCGCTGGCGAAGAAGCGAAAAGAAACGGTCGGTGATGGCGTGATCGGAAAGGCCCGAGAACACTAAGATTCGTGTGAACTCTCGGTTCAGCGCCGAGTTGATGTAATCGTCGTAAAAGCCGGTGAGTTTTTCTTCAGGCGTTTTCTGGGGATCATCCAGCAAAATTTCCCAATTGGGATTCCAACGGCCTTCGAACATCTCCAGATAAACCCGGTCAATCAAGGCTTGTTTGGTGGGGAAGTAATGGTACAGAAGGGCATGTGTCACACCGATGCTGCGGCCTAAATCCCGCAGCTGGGCGTTGAACCCATTTTGTGCAAAAAATCCGATGGCACTGTCCAAGATTTGTCGCTCACGCTCGGCAACACCCAATCTCCGCCGCATTCGGGGAGGCTCGGTAGCGAACCCTTTGGTGGGGGCACGCGCCCGATCAGGGTTTGTCTGTATGGGCATGCTATTTACCGTATGGTCAATTTGGAATACGATTATTGAACGCATGGTAAACAATTCAACCCCGTGAAAACCCCAAAGAAACTCCCATGGAATTGACTGGTGACGTTGTGATTAACGCGGCTCGAACGCGTGTTTGGATGGCGCTCAATGATCCGGCTGTCCTGACGGCTTGTATTCCTGGCTGCGAGTCTGTAGAGCAGGTGAGCCCTCTTGAAAAAACAGCTCGCATGCTGGTCAAGGTGGGACCTGTTCGTGCCACTTTCAGCGGTCGAATTTTGATGAGCGACGTGGTCGAGGCCGAAAGTTGCGCCATGACTTTCGAAGGATCTGGCGGTGCAGCCGGTATGGCCCGTGGTCGCTCGCAGGTCACGCTCAGCGATGAAGGCGAGAACACGCGTTTGCGCTACACGGTTCAGGCCTCGGTGGCGGGGAAGCTGGGCTTGGTTGGAGGCCGCATGATTGATGGGGCTGCCAAGCAGATGGCGGATCAGTTTTTCAATGCCTTCCAGTCCCACCTTGCGCCGGCCCAACCAAATGCCGATAAACCACTGACAGCGTCTGAGACACCTGAAGCGAGCCAAGTGAACCCACGGGGCGCCCAGGCGCAAGGCGCAGATTTGACGGTGGTTGGAGCGGCTGTTGCTCCGCCGACCAGCAGCCAATCGCCAGACAAAATGGAGTGGTTGCGTGTGAAATGGTTTGCCTTGGGCGTGTTGGCCACGGCCGTTGGCGTGTGGTTGGGTGCCAAGCTCTAAAGCCGTGCATCGTCCTGCTGATATTCAACAGAAAAACTGGAAGATCAACCGTGAAATCCGCTGCATTTGATTACCTCAAGCCCGCCGCGATGGCAGAGCTCTTCGAGTTGCTTCAAACCCACGGGGATGACGCCCGAATTTTGGCGGGTGGACAGACCCTGCTGGCCACGCTGAACATGCGCTTGTCCGAACCGAAACTGGTGATTGACATCACCGGACTGAATGAGCTGCGGGGCATTCGCCAGGAGGGCGACCGCCTCTACATTGGCGCGCTGACCACGCACACTGAAATTGAAAACAGCCCTCTGGTCAGCCAACATGCTCCGATGCTGGCCATGGCCGCACCACACATCGCCCACCGAGCAATTCGCAATTCAGGCACCTGGGGCGGATCGATTGCTTATGGGGACCCTGCTGCGGAATGGCCATGTTGCCTTTGCGCGATGGATGGCCAGATTCATCTGCAAAGTCCCAAAGGCCATCGCAAGATTTCGGCCACTGATTTTTTCATGGACCTGTACACGACAGCCCTTGCGCCCGATGAAGTCGTTGTGGGGGCCGATGTGCCCATGGCAGGCCAGGCCGACTGGTTTGCTTTCGATGAACTGGCACGGCGCCATGGCGATTACGCGGTAGCAGGTTTGGCTGTGGCGGCCAGCTTCACGGGCACGGTGGCACAGCGTGTGAATCTGGCTTTCCTGGGCATTGGTGCGATCCCTTGGCGTGCACGCCGAACTGAGGCCTTGCTTGTTGGAAAGACACTCGATTCTGCAACGGTGGAGATTGCGGTGGCTTCGCTCAAGGCCGAACTCGACCCCCTTCCCGATCTGACCCACAGCCCCGAAACCAAACGGCATTTGGCCACCGTACTGGCGCGGCGCTTGCTATTGGCTGCTCATGCCAGCCGCAGCGCAATCGCTGCCTGATCCATACAGGGAGAATCTCATGACATCTCTTCATACGCTTCACGTCGAAGTCAACGGTCAAGCGCAAGTTCGCAGCGTGGCACCACGCCAGCACCTGGTGGACTTCATCCGAAACGAACTGGGTCTCAAAGGCTCACACTTGGGTTGCGAACACGGTGTTTGTGGCGCATGCACCGTCGAGGTGGATGGACGTATCGTTCGCGGTTGCCTGACGCTGGCCGTTCAAACTCAGGGTGGCAAGGTTCGCACAATCGAAGGCCTCAGTGCCGATGGCGATGTGCGTGATCTGCAGGAGGCCTTTGTGAGGAACAACGCCCTGCAGTGCGGGTTTTGTACACCGGGCATGGTGATGGCGGCCAAGGAGCTGCTGGAAGCCAAACCCGATGCGACACGGGAAGAAGTGCGTGAGTGGATGAGCGGCAACTATTGCCGCTGCACCGGCTACCACGCCATTGTTGATGCCATTTGCGAAACCTTGGCCGAGCGCGCTAAGAATGCGTCCAGCCGTCCATCCCAAAAGGTGAGCGCATGAACACCACCACACAGAACGTATTGGGTCAAGCAGGCCCCGATGTGCAAGAAGCGCCCAAAGTCAGCCACGAAGAAAAGCCTTTGCATGCCTTGACAGAAGACCCCCGCTACATTGGCCAAAGTGTTGAACGCCCCAGTGCCCGCAAATTGGTGCAAGGTCAGGGCACTTACATCGACGACATTGAACTGCCTCGCATGGCCCATGTCGTTTATTGGCGCAGTCCTGTCGCGCATTGCAAGATCACCCGCATTGATGCCGCCGCTGCGCGAAGCATGCCCGGGGTGATTTTGGTCGCTGATGGCCATGATCTGGCCAAAGTGTGCAAGCCATGGGTGGCGGTTTTGGGCCATCTGGCGGGCATGAAATCGGCACCGCAGTACCCCTTGGCCCTGGACCGTGCCTGTTGGCAGGGTGAGCCGGTGGTGGCCATCGTTGCAGAAACACGTGAGCAGGCCGAGGACGCGCTGCAACTCATCCACGTCGAGATCGAACAACTGCCAGCTGTGGTGGACATGGAGACCGCACTCGACCCTGCGACGCCACTCATCCATCCGGAACTGGGTGACAACCTGTGTTTTACCCGCAAGCTGAATGTGGGTCAGGTTGACGAGGCTTTTTCCAAGGCCGATGCGGTGGTTGAAACCACCTTTGAGTTCGGGCGACACACGGGCGTCACACTGGAGCCCCGTTGCCAGATTGCCGATTGGAACGTGGCCGATCAGAAGCTCACCGTGTACCACTCTTTCCAGGCACCGCACATGATGCAGGACCTGTACGCCAGGCAGTTTGACCTGCCAGAGCACGCAGTGCGGGTGATTTGCAAGGACGTGGGCGGCTCCTTTGGCATCAAGGTGCATGCTTATCCGGATGACTTTGCCACTGTGGCCTTGTCGATGATGTGCCGACGCCCGGTTAAATTTGTGGCTGATCGCATCGAGAGTTTCACCAGCGACATCCATGCGCGTCACCACCTGGTCAAGGCGCGCATTGCGGCCAGCAAGAGCGGAGAGATCCTCGCTTTCGAGATGAATGACCTGACGGGCATTGGTCCGTATTCCATGTTCCCGCGCACCAGCGCGATCGAGGGCAATCAGGTGGTCAATCTCGTGGGTGGCCCCTACAAACACGCCAACTACAGGGCGCATTTGGATGTGGTTTTCCAAAACAAGACGCCCACTTGCCAGTACCGCGGGGTGGGCCACCCCATCGCCTGTGCCGTGACCGAAGGTTTGGTCGACCAAGCGGCGCGAGCCATCGGCATGGACCCGCTTGAGTTTCGCAAGAAGAACGTGATTCCCGATGACGATTATCCCACCTCAGGGGCCAGCGGTATCAAGCTCGAAATCTTGTCCCATGAGGCCTGCCTGAGCAAAATCGAGAAGATGATGGATTACCCACGTCTCAAGGCGGAGATCGCTCAGTTGCGTGAACAAGGCATATACCGCGGTATTGGCTTTGCTACGCTGATTGAACTGACCAACCCGAGTGCGGCCTTTTATGGGGTGGGTGGCGCGCGCATCGCTTCTCAGGACGGTTGCACCATCCGTCTGGACCCCTCGGGGGCCATCAGCGTGAGCGTGAGTGTTGGCGAGCAAGGCCAGGGCAATGACGGCATTTACCGACAGATTTCGGCGGACGGTGTCGGTGTTGATCTTGAAAAAGTGCGACTCATCATGAGCGACACCGATGTAACGCCTTATGGCGGGGGCACCTGGGCCTCGCGCGGTGCGGGTGTGGGCGGTGAGGCTGTTTTGTTGGCCTCCCAAGCACTGCGCGCCAACATCCTCAAATTGGCCGCGGTCATCCTCAAGCGCAGCGAGGCCGAATTGACCGTGCGCCGTGGCCATGTGGTGGACGCCCAGACGCTCGAGTCGGTACTGGACTTTGCTGAACTCGGCCGCATTGCCTACTTCCGTTCGGATCTTTTACCCAATGACTTCACGCCGGAGCTGATGGTGACGCGCCACTATGCGCAGCGCGACTACCCCTTCATCTTCACCAATGGTGTGCAGGCCTCTTATGTTGAAGTGGACCCGGACACCGGTTTTGTGAAGCTGCTCAAACACTGGGCGGTCGAGGATTGCGGCCGCGTTCTCAACCCCAAACTCGTGGACGAGCAGATTCGCGGTGCGATTGTGCAGGGCATCGGCGGCGCGCTGTTTGAAGAGTGCCTGTACGACGATGAAGGGCTTATGCGCAACGCCAACATGGCCGATTACTTGGTTCCCATGAGCGGCGAAATGCCCGACATCGAGGTGGCGCATGTGCAGACACCCACGCGCAGCAGCCAGCTGGGGGCCAAAGGTGCAGGCGAAGCAGGCACGGCCGGGGCACCTGCTGCGGTCATGAACGCGATCAACGACGCCTTGGCACCGTTCAAGGCGGAGCTTTGGTCTCAACCGATCACGCCAGAGAAAGTGCTGCGCGCCTTGGGCCGGGTGGCTTGAGCGGCCGTGCCTGCGATCGGTGAGGGGCTCTTTTGAAAGAGCCCTTCAGCGGTTGACGTTCACCACCACCCGACCGCGCACCTGACCCGCCAAAATTTCTGCGCCCAGACCGATGGCATCGGTCAAGCCCACTTCACGCGTCATGAGCTCCAGCTGCGCGGTGTCCAGGTCTTGAGCCAAACGTGCCCAAGCGGCTTCGCGCACGGCACGCGGGGCCATCACGCTGTCAATGCCCGCCAGCGTTACGCCGCGCAAGATGAAAGGCGCCACGCTGGACGGAAAGTCCATGCCCTGGGCCAAGCCGCAGGCGGTGACCACACCGCCGTATTTCGTGCTGGCGCAGGCGTTGGCCAGGGTGTGGCTGCCCACGGTGTCGACCACGCCCGCCCAGCGCTCTTTGGCCAGCGGTTTGCCGGGGGCAGACAGCTCTGCGCGGTCCATCACGTCGGCCGCGCCCAGCTGGCGCAGGTAGTCGGCTTCTTGCAGGCGGCCGGTGCTGGCCACGACGCGGTAGCCCAGCTTGGCCAGCAGCGCTATCGCCACGCTGCCCACGCCGCCGCCCGCGCCTGTGACCAAAATGTCGCCCTTGTCCGGTGTGACGCCGTGCTTTTGCAGCGCCATCACGCACAGCATGGCGGTGTAGCCCGCCGTGCCAATGGCCATGGCTTGGCGCGGTGTGAAGGCGCTGGGCAGTTTCACCAGCCAGTCACCCTTGAGGCGCGCCTTTTGCGCCAGGCCGCCGCTGTGGCTCTCACCCACGCCCCAGCCGTTGAGCACCACTTTGTCGCCTGTCTTGAACAGCGGGTGCTGGCTCTCGGTCACCGTGCCCGACAGGTCGATGCCGGGTGTGAGTGGGAACTTGCGCACCACGGGTGATTTGCCGGTGATGGCCAGGCCATCCTTGTAGTTGATCGTGGAGTAGTCCACCTGCACCGTCACATCACCTTCGGGCAGTGCGCTGTCGTCCAGCGTCTTCAGGTTGCAGCGGTAACCGGCGTCGTCTTTTTCAATGTGCAGGGCTTGGTAGGTCATGTGGGGTCTTTCAGTTGAAGGGGTTGATTGTTTTTTTGTAGGGGCCACGGGGTGGGTCCCAGCAGAGGATGGTGCAGGCTTGGAAAAGTCATTTTCGGTTGACCAACACGATGCCCACCGCCACCAGCGCCAAGGACAGCGCCAGGGTCAGGGTGACGGCTTCGCCCAGCCAAAGCATGCCGAACAACAGCGCAAACAGCGGTGTCAAAAATACAAAGGCCGAGATTTTGGTGGCCGGGTAGTGGCCCAGCATCCACATCCAGGCCAGGTAACTGGCGAACGCACCCACCACGGTTTGCACCACCACCGAGCCGATGGCAAAGCCGCTCCAGCCGGCGTCCCAGGGCTCGCCCATGCCGCGTGACAGCAGGCCCAGCACCACGGTGCTCACACCCAGTTGGTAAAACAGCAGTTTTTCCGCCGACAGTCGTGTGAGGTTGGCTGCCCGAATGGCCACAGTGGTCAGCCCCCACAAGGCCCCGGCTGCCAGGCCCATCAGATCGCCCGCGGCATCGCCACTGCCAAAGCCTTCGCGCAGGGCGAACACCACGGCGGCAAAAGCGCAGACCATGCCCAGCCATTGCACCGGGCGCAGCCGTTCAGAACGGATGAATAAAGGCAGCAGCGCTGCCACCCAGAACGGCGAGGTGTACAAAAACACCGTCAGGCGTGATGCCGAGGTGAGCTGCAGCCCCATGTAAATGAAGGCAAATTCAATGGCAAACAAGCTGCCCACCAGCAGGCCCGCCCACAGGCTGCCGTCGCTCTCAAACAGGCGCATCCCGCGCCACCGGCACCACAACCACAGCAGCAGCGTGGCCCCCAAACCGCGCACGGCCGACACAAACAGCGGGGGCAGTTCGGCTACGGTGACTTTGACCAGCACCTGCTGAAACCCCCAGAACATGCAACACACCAGCAAAATGCCCACGGCCAAGGCATCCAAGTGGTCTTTGCGGGGGCGGCGCGATGGGCTCATGATTCCCATTGTGCCGCCCCTTCCTCTGGGAGCCTGTCACACGCGATGCGCGCGGTTAACATGGAAAATCGACGGGCCTGCACCATTCAACACGCCATGCCCATTTCCGTTCACAACTGCAAGCCCTGGTCACGCCGCGATCTGCACCGTGCGGCGCTGGCGGCCGCCTTGGTTCCGTGGCTGACGCCAGCCGTGCAGGCGCAAAGCGCAGCCATGCGTTGGCAGGTCAACCCGTTCAGCTTGGGTGTCGCCAGTGGGCAGCCTCAGCCAGGCAGCGTGGTGTTGTGGACGCGTTTGGTGTTCCCGGATGCCGACGAAGCCCGCCATGCAAAAGGCGTGCAGGTGGTGTGCGAATTGTTCGCCGACGAAGCTTTGCGCCAACCGGTGCGTCAATGGCATTTGCTGGCCGATCCACGCCGGGGACACAGCCTGCACGTGCTGGCCGAAGGGTTGCAGCCGGGGCGACAATATTGGTACCGTTTTGCGAGCGGCAACGCGGTCAGCCCTGTAGGTCGTACCCGCACCAGCCCTGCTTTGAGCGAGGGGGTTGCTCGCCTGCGCCTGGGCCTGGCGTCTTGCCAGCATTACGAGCAAGGCCATTATGCGGCGCACCGCGACATGGCCGCGCAAGACCTGGATTTGGTGCTTTTTGTTGGCGACTACATCTACGAAAGCAGCAACAAGCAATACAAAATCCGCGCCCACGACAATGGCATGCCCCACACGCTGGAGGCTTACCGGGCCCGTCATGCACTGTACAAGAGCGATCCGGATCTGCAAGCTTGTCACGCGGCCCACCCCTGGCTCATGACCTGGGACGACCACGAGGTGGTGAACGACTACGCCAATGACCTGGACCGTAACTTCACCGACCCGGCCGTGTTTTTACTGCGTCGGACGGCGGCGTATCAGGCTTATTTTGAGCACATGCCCCTGCGCATCGGACCTGATCCAGCGCAGCCCAGCCAGATGCGCATCCATGACCGCATGGCCTGGGGCACCCTGGCCGACTTGTGGACACTGGACTGCAGGCAACACCGCGATCACCAAGCCTGCCCTGACCTGATGCGAGGTGGTGGGCGCGTGGTCATGGGTTGCGATGGGCTGGCTGATCCGGCGCGCAGCATGTTGGGCCAGGCCCAAGAGCAATGGTTGACGGCGGGCCTGACGCAAAGCCAGCGACGCTGGAAGCTGTTGGCGCAGTCCACTTTGATGGCCAGCAGCGGCATCCAGACGCCCTTGGGGCGCAGCGCTTTCACCGATGGCTGGGATGGTTACCCGCAAGCGCGGGCGCGGCTGTTGCAGACGGTGGCCGATGCGCGCCTGAGCGATGTTGTCATGCTGGGTGGTGATGTGCACGCCAACGTGGCCGCACAGTTGCGCGTGCAACCGGGCAATGAGCGCTCGCCCGTGGTGGCCAGCGAGCTGGTCACCACTTCAGTGTCGACCCGGGGCATGTCGCCCAAAATCATGGCACAAATCCAGCGCGACAACCCGGACATTCGCCACGCCCGCTCAGATGAGCGGGGGTACACCTTGATTGACGTTCGGCGAGATCGTCTGGATGCTCAGTTTTTGAGCACGCCGCATCCGGCCCGTCCCGAAGCCCGATTGGCGGTGCAGGGGCGATGGACGGTGCGCCAAGGTGTGGCCGGTGTCGAGCCGGGGTCGTGAAACCGACCGTATCCAAGGGTTACCATGCGGTATTTTTTTAGGCTGCACGGCTAGAATCGTCGCATGAACACCAACCCTGTGAACGCGCCCAGAAAATCCTTCAAAGTCCAAATGCTCGCCGCCCGCGAGACGGCCATCATCCAGTCGGTCAACCGACTGCTGGCTGAAAAAGGCTTTGACGCGATGACCGTCGACGAGGTGGCTGCCGAAGTGGGCATTGCCAAGGCCAGTCTGTACAAGCATTTCACCAGCAAGGAAGAGTTGGCCTGCGCTGCCATGGTCACCGCGATGCGCCGTGCGCAAGAGATGATCCAGAGCACGGACCCCCAACTGTCGCCACTGGACAAGATCAAGGCGGTCACTCGCTGGACCATGACGCTCAAGCTGCAAGGCCTGATGCCCTCACTGCCGAGCCAAAATTCCAGCTTGCGTGCCACTTTGATGGGCAGCAAGGACTACATGGATGGCTTGATGGAAGTCAGCGATGCTCTGGGCGGCTGGATCGAAGAAGCCCAGGCCAAAGGCCAGATCAACAAGGCTTTGCCCGCCGTTGCGGTGCTCTACACCTTGTTTGCCAGGGCCTGCGACCCGGTGCTGGAATTCCTGAAAATGGGTGAACAGCACACCGATGAGCAAATCCTCGATCTGGTGATGAGCACCTGCTTCGATGGCCTGAACGCCCGCTGAGACGACAGGTCTCAGCGCACCAGCAGCACGGGCACCTTGCTGTGCGCCAGCACCTGTGTGGCGACCGAGCCCATGACCAGATTGCCCAAGGTGCCATGGCCGTGTGAGCCCATCACGACCAAGTCAAATTTGCCGCTGTCGGCGGTCTTGGAAATGGTGTCCCCCGCATGGCCCACTTTGGCCACAGTTTTGGCGTCGATGCCGTGGCGCAACAAAAATTTGGTCACAGGGCTGAGTACTTTTTCAGCTTCTTCGCGATGGTAGGCGTCCACCATGTCCTTGCCCACGGCGGCGCGTGCGCGGGGAGGCAGCTGGGGACTCACCGTCAGCAGGGTGTAGCTGTTGTTTGTGCTGAAGAGTTCGTCGTGCGTGGTCAGATAGGCCAGCATTTTCTTGGTGTATTCACTGCCATCAACGGCCAATAAGATTTTCATCAGGGTCTCCTGTTTCGGAATAAACAAGTCTTCACTCTAAACCGCGCAGGGCCATGAAGTCTTGACCTAGGTCATGAAATCTGTGGGTCGAGGGATGTCGTCCGGGTGCGTGTATCGGATCACGGGCTTCGGACTTCGAGCAGGCATTCGGGATTGAACATCCGCTGCTCGTTTTTGCTTGCATAACCCAGCGGGTTGGCCACCACGCGACAGCCGTTCACGGTGTAATCGCTGGGGCAATGCAAATGCCCATGCAGCCACAGCTGGGCATGTGTCAGAAAGTGGTCGAGTGCGTTGCAAAAACCGGCTGTTCCTGGCACCCGGCCGTAGCGGGGGTCGGCGCTGTGCAGGCTGGGGGCAAAGTGCGTGACGACCACAGTGGGACCGGCAAATTGGGTGTTTAACGCTTGCTGTAACCAGTCCTGGCATTGCAGCGCTTGCTCGCGCAGGCCTTCGGCCAACCAAGCCTCGCCATGGCGCGTGGTGGCAGTTTTGCGAAGGTAATAGTTGGCGGCGCGAAAGGCTTTGTCGCGCGCCTTGAGTTGGCGCGTGTATTGGCTGTTGGGGTGGTGGAAGTGGGCTGGAAATTTGGCCGATGTCGGGTCTGGAAAGGGCTGCCCTGCCAGCGGTCCCAGTGCGTCAAAGTCGGTCCACAGCGTGGTGCCCACAAAACGCACCGTACCGATCTGCACCACTTCACGCTCCAGCCAGGTGATGCCCAGGCGCTCGCAGGTTTCACGCAGTCGGGCGTGGGCTTCGTCAAAGTCCAAGCCATCGTACTCGTGGTTACCGGGAACAAACAACACCGGCGTGGGCCAGCCACGCAGCGGCGAAAAACGCCCCAGGCCAAAGTCGCCGTCGCCTGCTTTGCTGAGGGCTGAGCCGGCTTGGTACGAGCCAATGTCACCGGCGAGAACCAGCACATCGGCACCCGGGGCAAGGCGGGGCATGAAGCCGGGGTTGGATTCCAGGTGGAGGTCAGACAGGAGCTGGATCTTCATGTGGGGACGGCTGTGACAAAGCTTGCCGGGTCATTTTTTTGCAATGGGTTCGCCTTTGAACGCGCCGAAGCTCAGCGCTTGGACGCCATGTAGATTCCCGGCAGGATCAGGGCAGCGCCCATGACATGGTGCCACCCCATCGACTCACCCAAGACCAGCCATGCGGCCAGGCCACCGTACAAAGGGCTCAGGTACAAACTGGCGGCCACGCGGCTGGCACCCAGTACTTTCTGGCAAAAACCATAGGCCCAATACGCCCCGATGCCCGGCAACAATCCGGCGGCCACGACCAGCAAGGTGGCCTGCATCGTCCAGGCAGGGCGCTCGGGTTGCAGGTATTCCCAAATGCTAAAGGGCAGCAACACCAGCATGCCGCCCATGCAAATGGCGGCCAATCGGGCCGTCGAGCCCAGTGGCGTGAGCCACTTTTTTTGCAACAAGGCAAACGCTGCCCAAGCCACCATGGCCATCACGATCCAGCCGTCGCCTGCCACCCATTGCACCTGACCCAGAGCCAACCATTGCCCTTTGACCACCACATGGAACACGCCCGCCATGGCGATCACCACGCCCACCCCTTGGCGCCACGAAAACCGCTCGCCCAGCCACAGCACGGCGCCCAGTGCAATCAGCACAGGCGACGCGGCATAAATCAGCGCGATGTTCATGGCCGTGGTGGTCTGGGCCCCTTGGTAGACCCAGGCACCGCAAATCAGCATGCCCAAAGCCCCCAGCACCAAATAGCGCCCGCCGTCTGCCAAGGTGCTGCGCCTTTCCCGCCACAGCTCACTGCGCGCAATCAATGCCAGGATCACGCCTGCCAAAGCCCAGCGACCCAAGGCCAGCATGTGGGGCTCGATAACGCCAGGGGCTGAGCGCGCCACGATGTAGTTGACGGACCACAAGGCGGGCGTCACCCACATCAGCCACAAGGCGATGCGGGTTCGGGATTCAGCGGTTTGAAACAAAGACATGGCTCCGATTGTGCCGACAAGAAAAAACCGCCCCGGTTTGTGGCCGGGGCGGTTGGAGACTCAGACGCCGGATGGGCGCAGAACCTGATCTTTAAGCCAGACGCGCTTGAAGAGCTGCTTTGGTGTCCAGCAAGGCCTGGGGCAGGTGGTAGCTCAGCTGCGCAAAGTGTTCGTCGTGCAGCTTGAACTCGGCTTGCCAAGAGGCTTTGTCGATGTTGGTGACGGACTTGAACTGCTCGGCGCTGAAAGAGATGCCGTTCCAATTGACTTCAACGTAAGTGGGCGCAATGCCGAACATGGTCTCTTCGCCTTGGGCTTTGCCCTCCAGGCGGTCGATCATCCACTTGAGCACGCGCATGTTGTCGCCGTAGCCGGGCCAGACAAAAGAGCCGTCCTCGCCCTTGCGGAACCAGTTGACGCAGTACATGGCCGGCAGCTTGTGGCCAGCGGCCTCGGCCTTGGCGCCAGTGTTGAGCCAGTGCTGGAAGTAGTCGCTCATGTTGTAGCCGCAAAACGGCAGCATGGCGAAGGGGTCGCGGCGCACCACGCCTTGTGCGCCAAAGGCGGCGGCAGTCGTCTCGGAACCCATGGTCGCGGCCATGTACACACCTTCGGTCCAGCTGCGCGCTTCGGTGACCAAAGGCACGGTGCTTGAGCGGCGGCCACCGAACATGAACGCGTCGATCGGCACGCCCGCAGCGTCGTCCCATGCGGGGTCCAGAGCCGGGTTGTTGGTCGCAGCCACGGTGAAGCGGGCATTGGGGTGAGCGGCTTTGGCGCCGGTCTCTTTGGCAATCTGGGGCGTCCAGTCCTTGCCCTGCCAGTCGATCAAATGGTCGGGCAACTTGCCGGTGTCTTTTTCCATGCCTTCCCACCACACGTCGCCGTCGTCCGTGAGGGCCACGTTGGTGAAGATCACGCCCTTGTTCAGACTCAACATGCAGTTGGGGTTGGTCTTCATGTTGGTGCCGGGGGCGACGCCAAAGTAACCGGCCTCGGGGTTGATGGCGTACATCTTGCCGTCGGTGTGCGGTTTGACCCAGGCGATGTCGTCACCAATGGTGGTGACTTTCCAGCCGTCGAAGGCCTTGGGCGGCACCAGCATCGAGAAGTTGGTCTTGCCGCAGGCGCTCGGGAAAGCCGCTGCCACGTGGTACTTTTTGCCCTCGGGGTTGGTCACGCCCAAAATCAGCATGTGCTCGGCCAACCAGCCCTGGTCGCGGCCCATGTTGGAGGCGATGCGCAGCGCAAAGCACTTCTTGCCCAGCAACGCGTTGCCGCCGTAGCCCGAGCCATAAGACCAGATTTCGCGGGTCTCGGGGTAGTGCACGATGTACTTGGTCGTGGGGTTGCAAGGCCAGGGGGTGGTGTCCTTTTGGCCCTCGGCCAAAGGCGCGCCCACGGTGTGCATGCACGGCACAAACTCGCCATCGGTGCCCAGCACGTCGAACACCGCTTTGCCCATGCGGGTCATGATCTTCTGGTTGACGACCACATAGGCGCTGTCGCTCAGCTCGATGCCGATGTGGCTGATGTGAGAGCCCAAGGGGCCCATCGAGAAAGGCACCACGTACATGGTGCGGCCCGCCATGCAGCCGTCAAACAGGGGGTTCAGGGTGGCGCGCATTTGCGCAGGCTCCATCCAATTGTTGGTGGGGCCGGCGTCTTCTTTTTGGGCCGAGCAGATGTAAGTGCGGTCTTCCACGCGGGCGACGTCCGACGGGTCGGACCACGCCAGGTAAGAATTGGCGCGCTTGGCGGGGTTGAGCTTTTTGAAGGTGCCCGCAGCCACCAACTCGGCGCACAGGCGGTCGTATTCTTCTTGCGAGCCGTCGCACCAGTAGATGTTGGCGGGCTTGCACAGAGCGGCCATCTCGGCCACCCAGGCGATCAATTTGGCGTTTTTGACATACGCGGGCGTGTTCAGGTTCAGGCCCTGCATCGCGGGTGAGTTCATGGGGAAGGCTCCAAAGTTTGAAAATCGTTTTATCAAAGCCACTGAGCAAAGGGGCTTTGATAAAACGGCTTGGGGGCTGAGATACTGAGGGCTGTGGCCACTTGAAATCAGCGGCTGTAACGGCGTTGTAACCAACGGGCCTCGATTTTAGGGAGACTGCTTGTTTTGTGCCTGTCAACGGGGCCGAAAACCTCTGTAAAAACTATGCAAAAGAAGCATGACGTTATGCGACCTACTTTGGAATCTGGTTTCAAGCCTCTGCGGCGCTTGAGGCTGTTGGCAGTTTTAGCGGCAGCGTGGGTCATCCCATGGGCGGCACAGGCGCAAAGCCCAGTCCGCATCAAGATCGCCGCCGCCAGCAATTTGAAGTATGTGCTGGCTGACTTGGCGAGTCAATACAGGCAACAAACTGGCGTTCAAGTGGATGTGAATCTGGGGGCGTCGGGCAACCTGGCGCGGCAGATCATGCAGGGCTTGCCGGTCGAGCAATTTATCTCGGCCGACGAGCTTTGGGTGGCTGAATTGGCCAAAGTCGGGCGGACGGTGGACGCCGGGCAGCGTTACGCCACAGGTCGACTGGCGCTGGTTGTGCCTAAAAATTCAGCACTGCCGGTGGCCCAAGGCTTGGCGGCGGTGGTGCGTGCCATGAAGCCCGGTGACAAATTCGCCATCGCCAATCCGGCGCTTGCCCCGTATGGGGTGGCCGCCGTTGAGGCTTTGCAGCGTGCAGGTGTCGGGCCATTGCCTGCCGCGCGCAAGGTCCTGGGCGACAACATTGGCCAAGCCACCCAGTTTGTGGCCACAGGTGCGGCGCAGGTCGGCATCACCGCTTTGGCCTTGACCCATGCCCCCGAGATCGCCAACAGTTTGCAGATCTTGCCTTTGTCGGCCGACCTGCACGCCCCTTTGCACCAGCGCATGGTACTGCTCAAGGGTGCGGGTGCGGCAGCGGCAGACTGGCACCGGTTTTTACTCAGCCCACCCGCGCAAGCGGTGTTTGTGCGACATGGGTACGCCTTGCCGCAATAATCCAACCCCATCCCCAGAACTTCAATTTGTCTGTAAACCTCACCTCATGGATTGGTCCGCCCTTCACGTTTCGCTTCTGTTGGCGGCCCTGACCACCTTGGCCTTGTTGCCTGTGGGACTGGCTTTGGCACGTTGGCTGGCGGTCACGGCTTGGGCGGGGCGACCCTTCATCGAAGCCTTGCTGCTGCTGCCTTTGCTGCTGCCCCCCACCGTGATCGGGTTTTACTTTTTGGTGGCCTTTGGCCAGGGCAGCGACATGGGCGCGTGGCTTGCGGCTTCGGGTATTCGGCTGGTGTTCACCCTCGAAGGCCTGCTCTTGGTGAGCGTGTTGGTCAACCTGCCTTTCATGGTGCAACCCATCCAGCGCGCCTTTGCCGCGGTGCCTCACAGTCTGCGCGAGGCGGCCTGGGTGTCAGGCTTGTCGACGTGGCAGACGTTTTGGCGCATCGAGTTGCCCTTGGCTTGGCCCGGTTTGCTGGCGGGCATGGCGCTCACCGTGGCGCACACTTTGGGCGAGTTTGGTGTGGTGCTCATGGTGGGCGGCAACATTGAAGGCGAGACGCGTACCTTGTCGGTGTCGCTGTACGACAAGGTGCAGGGCATGGACTTGCAGTCGGCCCATGTGATGGCGCTGGCGCTGGTGGGCGTGTCTTTGCTGGCCTTGAGCCTGGTGCTGGCGTTTGACCGGGTGGGCCAGCGCGGCCGCGCCCTGCAGGAGCGCTGATGCAAGGCTTGCAAGTGCAACTGCGCTCGGCCAGCCCCATTCGGCTGGAAGCGGAATTTGATTGCGGCGCGGGCGAGTTGGTGGCCTTGGTCGGCCCATCGGGCAGTGGCAAAACCAGCATGCTGCGCGCGATTGCCGGCTTATGGACGCCTGCCGATGTCCAAGGCCACATCCGCGTGGCTGGCCAGGCTTGGCTGGACACGGCAGCTGGCGTGCAGCGCAGCCCGCAAGACAGGCGCGCCGGGCTGGTGTTCCAGCATTACGCCTTGTTTCCCCACATGACGGCTCTGGCCAATGTGGCTCTGGCCGCTGGCCCCGGGTGGTCAAGCGAGCAAGTATTCGCTTTGCTCACCCGCTTGGGTTTGGCCGCGTTGGCCGATCGGCGTCCCGCGCAACTGTCGGGCGGCCAGCAACAGCGTGTGGCTCTGGCGCGGGCGCTGGTGCGCGTTATGCCCAGGCCCACAGCAGCCGAAGTCACCGCGCCGCAGGTTTTGCCCGGTGTCTTGTTGCTCGACGAGCCTTTTTCTGCAGTGGATGCACCCACGCGCCAGACGCTTTACCGCGAGCTGGCCGCCTTGCGCCAAAAAGTTTCGGTGCCCATGGTGCTGGTCACGCACGACCTGAGCGAAGCGCGGCGCCTGGCCGACCGGGTGGTGATTGTGGACGCAGGTCAGACCCTGCAAATCGGCGAGCCTGCCCGGGTATTTGCCAGCCCGCGCAACGCGCGGGTGGCCGAGTTGGTGGGCATTCAAAACCACTTTCAGGGGCAGTTTTTCAAGGACAGGCCCGGTTGGGCTCGGCTGCGTTGGTCGGATGACCGACAGCCGCACCGTGCGCTGGAGCTGGCCGTGGTCGACAAAAACAAGATTGACAACGACACGCCTGTGACCTGGGTGCTCAATGGGGAAGAGGTCGACGTGCTGGCCGATGGTGACCCCACCGTCACCCGAGCAGAGGGGGTCACCCGCTTGCGATGCCAATTGCTGGAAGTGTTGTCGCTGGGGGAGATCAGCTTGTGCACACTGTCTGCGCAAGACTTGCCCAGCCAAACCATCACTTTGAACCTGACCTCACGCCTGCTGCAGCGCTTGCAAGTCGGTGCCGGGGGCTGGGTTCAGCTGCACATCGCGCCGGGGGCCTTGCACATCATGCCGGTGCGCGAAGTGCTTCGCTGAAACAAATCCAAACTGAACGCCCAAAACAAAACCCGCAAAGCCGGGGCTTTTGCGGGTTGTTGGGTGGTGATGCCTTCAGAGGCACTCACCACAGCTTGGCATGGCATGCCTCAGGCCATGAACACGGCGATGAAGGCCAACAAGAAAATCAGCACAGCGCCAGCTACTGGGATAACCACAGGGATGTGCTTGACCACGTTTTCCACGGGATCGTCAGAAGTGTGTGCGTCGTTGTGATTGGACATGGGAACCTCAAAAAAGAATGGCGGTATTGTAGCCAAGCCCAGCTGGCGAGCCGCTGACAACCCGGCTCACATCAGGGCATAGGTGGTACTGGCCCTGAAAACGCTCTTGCCGTCGACTGCCCCGGACAGGTCAATCTCGCCAAAAGCCATGGCTTTCCCTGCGCGCAGCACCCGGGCGGTCACCAGCGCGTCCTGGCCCGAAAGTGGCTTCATGAAGCTGCTGGACAGCTGCACGGTGCTGCAGGGGCGAAATTGTCCAAAGTGCGCAATCAGTGCCAGCACCATGGCCGTATCGGCGGCGGCCATCATGGCTTGGCCGCACAGCATGCCGCCAACACGCGACAGTTGTTCGCTCTGCGGCATACGCAGGGTGACACTGTCGGTGTCAAAGCGTTCGACTTTCATGTTCAAGGCCTGAACCCAGGGCGCAAACAAGTCACGGAGGGCTTGTTGCAAGGTGTCGGTGCTCACGCTGTTGTCGGGGGCTTGATTCATGGGGTGTCTAAATGATTCGTTGTCCGTTATTGGATGTTTTTGTCCATTATCCAGTGCGGTGTGGCCGTCTGCGAAAGTGTTTTTCTGTTCCTGCGCGCAGGCGAGCCGTCGCCATGTTGTGCTATCGCGCAGGGCACAGTCTGCACTGCACTGTTGCACTAGACTGAAACACCCGTGTCAACCAACCGCAGGAGAGGCATGAACCGCTTTTCACCGTCTACGCCGCGCATTCCCGGCATCCGCTTTGTGCATTCGCCGGGGCCGACCCATGTGCCCGACGAGGTCATGCACGCCATGCAGCGGCCCATGACCGATTTGTCGGATCCTCGGGTTGCGGCCATGATCTCTGAGTGTGAAATTGGCATGCAGCGCCTGTTGCAAAGCCCTCGCTCTGATGTGTTTTTGTTTGCCAGTAACGGGCATGGCATGTGGGAGTCTGCGGCGGCCAACCTGTCCTCTCCAAACCACACCTTGCTGCTGGCTGGATCCGGCCATTTTTCGGACCAGTGGGCGATCCAGAT
Organism: Comamonadaceae bacterium; assembly: GCA_027488215.1. Lineage (GTDB taxonomy): Bacteria > Pseudomonadota > Gammaproteobacteria > Burkholderiales > Burkholderiaceae_C > Limnohabitans_A. Next base: position 76,198 of record JAIYCB010000035.1, on the reverse strand, counting down.
CGAGGGCTTGGGCATCGCCTTGCAGCGCACCCCTTTTCAGGAAGGCCATCCTTTTGACGTGGCCGCGATCGAGCAAGCCCTGCGCGAAGACAAAGCCCACCGCATCAGTGCTGTGATGGTGGTCCACACCGACACAGCCAGTGGTGTCACCAGCGATCTGGCGGCAGTGAGGCGCGCCATCGATGCCGTGGGTCACCCAGCCCTGTATGTCGTGGACGTGGTGGCGTCGTTGGCCGCCAGCCCTTTTGACATGGACGCGCTGGGCGTGGATGCGGCCTTGGGCAGTTCGCAAAAGGGCCTGATGATGCCCCCGGGTTTGGGCTTTGTGGCCGTAAACGCCAAAGCCATGGCCTGGTCGGCTCAACATGCCGATCCGCGTTTTTATTGGGACTGGCAACGCAGACAGACCGGCAATCAGTCGGCCAAATTTTGCGGTACGCCGCCGCTGGCTCACATCGCCGGGCTGGAGACGGCCATCGCTTTGCTCGAAGCCGAGGGATTGCCCAATGTGTGGGCGCGGCACCAACGCCTGGCGGGGGCGGTGCATGCCGCAGTCGAGCGCTGGGCGGTGCCGGGGGCCCTGCGGTTTCATGCGCGGCAACCTGAGACGCGTTCGGCTTCGGTCACGGCCATCGAGGTGGCGCAAGGCATTGATCCCGAAGCTCTGCGAACGGTAGCGCGCGAACGCTTTCAGGTGGCCATGGCCGGTGGTCTGGGGCCTTTGGCCGGAAGGGTGTTTCGCATTGGCCATCTGGGCGACATGAACGAGCCCATGATCCTGGGGGCATTGGCGGGCATCGAAGCGGCCATGACGGTGCAGAAAATTCCTTTCGGCACCGATGGCGTGGCGGCAGCGGTGGCGTATTTGGCGGCGCAGACCTGAACTTGGCGAGCCATCCCATCGGGGACAGTTCAGTGTGCTGCTGAGCCTGCCGTTCAAGGCGCAGGCGGATTTTTCGGGTTGCCCATCCACGCCGTCAGAGACGAGCGCATGGCTTCTTCGACCGACATGTCCAGCACTTGCACCCAGTCGTGGGGCACAAATACGGTGTAGCCGCCAATCATGTAGCCCATGGGCAGGTAAACCGCCACGTGTTGTTGGGTTTGCGCATCCAGTGGCAAGTCGGCCAAGCTCTGACGCGTGACCAAACCGATGATGGACAAGTCGCTGCCCGGCTTTTTCAGCAACACCACTTGCTGCGCGTCTCGTTCGTGGGGCGCGAAATAGTCGGCAAAACTTTTCAGCGAAGAGTAAATGCTTTTGACCAGTGGCAAATTGGTGAAGGGCAATTCCACCCACCCCAAAGCCCGCTTCATGAAAGGCTGAGACACCAAGAAACCCAGCACCAAGATCAAGGCAGTGCCCAGCACAATGCCCAGACCTGGCAGGTAAAAATCCCCAGTGAAAGGGCGCAAAACGCGCATCGCCGAGCCTTCGACCCAGGTGACGAACAAGTACAGCGCATAAACGGTCAGACCTACCGGCAAGAAGGTGATCAGACCCCGAAAAAAATAAGCGTAGAGGCGTTTCATGCTTGTCATTGTGACCAAGTGAGAAAAAACCGAAATCGCAAGGGATAGACGAGCCCCCGGGTGCTGTTGCATGATGCTCGGCTTATGACTTCATCCATTCTTGTTTTGGGCGCGGGCATGGTGGGCACCTGCACTGCCTTGCATTTGCAGCAACGCGGCTTTGACGTGACGCTGGTAGACCGAGGCTCACCAGGCCAGGAAACCTCTTTGGGCAATGCGGGCCTGATTCAGCGCGAGGCGGTCGAGCCCTACCCTTTCCCCCGCGAGCCCGGCTTCTTGCTGGACGTGGCCTTGGGGCGCGGTGCCCAAGTGCATTGGCACGCCCGGGGGGTGTGGCAAATGGGAAAAGCGTTGCTGGGCTACTTGCACCATTCGCATCCCATGCGTCATGCAGTGGCCACCGCAGCCTACAGTCGCCTGATTGCCTACGCCAACAGCGAGCATGACTTGTTCATCGCTGCGGCAGGTGCGCAGGATTTGGTGGCGCGTGAAGGTTTCCGCTTTGTTTTTCGCACCCCCGAAGCCTTCGACAAAGCAGCCCAACGGGCTGAAGATTTGGCTACGCGTTTTGGTGTGCGCTCCCAAGCAGAAAACAGCGCCCAGCTGGCGCAGGCCGAGCCTGCTTTGCACAGACCACTCGCGGGCGCCGTGCATTGGCTGGACACTTGGTCGGTGAATGCCCCGGGCGCTTTGGTGCAGCGCTATGCCGACCTGTTTGTGGCGCGTGGCGGCCGTTTGCTGAAGGGCGACGCGGCCAGTTTGCAGGCGCAAGGCGCAGGCTGGTCGGTGCAGACCACCCAAGGCCCTGTACACGCCCAGCAGGCGGTGCTGGCCCTGGGGCCTTGGTCCGACGGTTTCATCCGCACGTTGGGTTACCGATTTCCACTCTTCCTCAAGCGCGGTTACCACCAGCACTACACACCACCCGCCCCAGTGCGGCAACCTATGCTCGACGCCGAGCGCGGCTATGTGCTGGCCCCCATGCAGCGTGGCTTGCGCCTGACCACCGGAGCTGAGTTTGCCCCCATCGATGCCCCAGCCACGCCGGTGCAATTGGCCAAGGCCGAAGCGCTGGCGCGTGAATTGATCGATCTGGGCCAGCCCCTGCCCGAGTCGCCTTGGCTCGGCGCACGCCCTTGCGTTGCCGACATGCTGCCGGTGATGGGCCCGGCGCCGCGACACCCAGGGTTGTGGTTCAATTTTGGGCACGCGCACCAGGGCTTCACCATGGGCCCGGTGGCAGGCCGCTTGCTGGCCGAAATGGTGTACGGCGAGCCGACTTGTGTCGACCCGACGCCCTATTCGCCGGGGCGTTTTGGCTGATCAGGGCCGCCCCAAGGCTTCAGCACACCCGGTAAAAACTCAAAAATACCCCGTCTGGCGCCCGTCGCCCGCTGCCAATGAACTGGCTTTCGCTCAGCCAGGCCCACTGGGGTGCCGTGGCTTCGAGCTTGGGTTGGCAGCGAAAGTAAACCTCGTCCGGGTTGACCGGTTGGCCGTTCATGATGCGCTGCGAGTTCTCGAGCGAGGCCACCCGCAAGGCGGTGTTTTGCACAAACACCCGGCTGCCATCGTCCAGCTCGATCACATAGCGCGCATCGAGGTGCGCTTGGGTGCCGCCATCCAGGATCAACTGAAAGTCGGCACCCCCGGCCAGCACTTTGCCGTTCACGCGCGCACCTTTCACGGTGCCACCGGTGATGGGGATCATGCGGCGCAAACCGGCGGGCGTGTGGCCCACCTCAACCGGCGCTGCAATGGTCACGGCCAGGTCGCACAGGTGTTCGAGTCGGGGTGCGGGAAGGGTTTCGGTCATGGGCTGCCTTTACACTTTGCGCTCATTATCAGCTCACTCCCATGCTCTCCACCCAAGACAAAACCCGCATCGACGACACCCGCATTGCTTCGGTGCGCCCGCTCATGACCCCGGCATTGCTGGAAGAGCGTTGGCCCGCATCGCCTGCCCACCTGGCGCTGGTGGAGCGTTCGCGGCATGACATCTCGAATGTGCTACAGGGCCAGGACGACCGTTTGGTCATCGTGGTCGGGCCTTGCTCCATCCACGACCACGACCAGGCCATCGCCTACGCCAAGCTGCTCAAGGCCGAGGCCGACAAGCATGCGCAGGATTTGCAAATCGTGATGCGCGTTTATTTTGAGAAGCCCCGCACCACGGTGGGCTGGAAGGGCTACATCAACGACCCGCACCTGGACGGCAGCTTTGCCATGAACCAGGGCCTGGAGATGGCGCGCCAATTGTTGCTGGACATCCTCGATGTCGGCCTGCCCGTGGCCACCGAGTTTCTGGACTTGCTCAGCCCGCAGTACATCAGCGATCTGGTCACTTGGGGCGCGATCGGGGCACGCACGACCGAGAGCCAAAGCCATCGCCAGTTGGCCAGTGGCCTGTCGTGCCCGGTGGGCTTCAAAAACGGCACCGACGGCGGGGTCAAAGTGGCCGCCGACGCGGTGGTGGCGGCCAAGGCGCCGCACGCCTTCATGGGCATGACGAAGATGGGCCAGGCGGCGATTTTCGAAACCCGCGGCAACCAGGACGTGCACATCATCCTGCGTGGCGGCAAAGCGCCCAACTACTCGGCCGCCGATGTCGATGCCGCCTGCAAGGCGCTGGAAGCTTCAGGCATTGCACCGCAAGTCATGGTGGACGTGTCGCACGCCAACAGCAGCAAACAACACGCCAAGCAGATCGAGGTGGCGCACGACGTGGCCGCGCAAGTGGCGGGCGGGGACCGCCGCATCATGGGCCTGATGATCGAAAGCCACTTGAACGAAGGCCGGCAAGACCTGAAACAAGGCCAGCCGCTCGCTCACGGCGTGTCCATCACCGACGCCTGCATCAGTTTTGTGCAAACTGTGCCGGTACTCGATGCGCTGGCGCAGGCGGTGCAAAAGCGGCGACGCTGAGACCGATGAACTGACTTATTACGGGCTGGCTTGGACGTGGCCGTGCCTCAAGGCTCGTGTTGCGCAAGGTACAGCTGCGTGGGCAGCTCGTCGGGCCGAAAAATCGGCGAGGTGCGCGCGCTTTCCATGTCAACACCGAAACGCAAAGCTTCAGACAGTCCGCTCAGGTCATCGGCCAGGGTGGTCAGCAAATCATCCAGCGACAGCAAGCCCATCAAGCGGCCATCGGGCTCGGTCACCAACACCCGGCGCACGCCGTGGTGGTGCATGGCCTGAATGGCTTCGTGCACCGTGGCCGAGCCAGGCACCCGCACCAAGTGCACGCTGCTGTAGGCACCCACCGCTTGCTCGTCAGGGGTGCGGCCTTGTGCCAACAGATTGACGACCAGATCGCGGTCGGTCACCACCCCCACCACGCGCACAGGGTCTTCCGGGTCGGTCAGGGCCAGTGCGCCTACATGTTGCGTGCGCATCAACTCGGCGGCTTTTTGCACCGAAGCCTCGGCGCTCAAGGTGAGGATGTCGCGCTGGCAAAGTTCGGACAGGGTCATGAAAAGCGCTCCTGAAAATGACAACAGCCCACCTTAATCGGGTGGGCTGTGGTTTTCAGTGCGCGGGCGCACGTGGTCTCAAGACGCATTCCGCCAGGGCTGTGCCCCGGCCAGCTTCAGTCCAGACTCAGACCAATCTTGCGCGATACCGCGCCCCACTTGGCGAAGTCTTTGGCCACTTTGGCGGCTGCTTGCTCCGGCGTGCTGCCGATCACGATCTGATCGGAGGCCTTGAGCCGCTCGGTCACCTCTGGGGTGCGCAACGCGTCGACCACCGCTTGGCGGAATTTGGCCACGATGTCATCGGGCACTTGTTTGGGCGCCATCAAAATCAGACTGAAGTCGGCCTCGTAGCCTTTCACCCCTGCTTCTTCAATGGTGGGCACTTCGGGCAAAGAGGGTGAGCGCGCCTGGCCCGACACCGCCAGTGCCGTCAACTTGCCCGAGCGCACATGCGGCAGCACCGTGGGCCCAGCCAGCAGACCGCAAGGCACCTGGTTGGCCAGCACGTCTTGCATGGCGGGGGCGGGGCCTTTGTAGGGGATGTGCGTCATCTGCATGCCGGTCATGCTCAGCAGCAACTCGGTGGACAAATGCCCTGGCACACCCGCGCCGCCCGAGGCATAGCTCAAGGGCATGGTTTTGGATTTGGCAATCAGCTCGGATACCGTTTTGACACCCAGCGAAGGGTTGCACACCAAGGTTTGGCTGAACGATGACAACACGCTGATGGGCTTCAAGTCGTCGAGCTTGAAGGGCATGGATTTGTAGACATGCGGATTGACGGTGAGCAGCGTGTCGGTCGCGAACAAAAAGGTGTAGCCATCGGGTGTGGCACGCGCCACGTTGGCTGCGCCGATGTTGCCACCTGCGCCGGGCTGGCTCTCGATCACGATGGGTTGCTTGAGGTTGGCCGCAATTTTTTCGGAGGCAGAGCGCATGACCAGGTCAGTGGGCCCGCCGGGCGGGAAGGGAATGACCACTTTGATGGGGCGCTGTGGCCAGCTTTGGGCCAGGGCGCTGGCGCTGCTGGTGGCCAGCACGGCCAAGACCGATGCGGCCAGGCCCAGACGGCGAAAACTCAGGGATGAAAACATGTTGACTCCTGACAAGTTCAAAGGCTTCAACCCGCCAGCCCCACAAACACGTTTTGCACATCGTCGTTGTTGTCGATGGCGCCCAAAAAGGCTTCGACTTCTTCGAGTTGTTCGGCGCTCAGGTTGGCGGGGTCCACCGGGTTTTTGGGTTTATAGCCCAACTTGGCCGACACCACGGTGAAGCCGTGGGTGGGCAAAGCGCGGCTGACCAGGTCCAGGTCGGTGGCTTCGGTGATGAATACCGTCACGCCGTCTTCGTCGGCGGGCTCAAAGTCTTGTGCACCGGCTTCGATGGCGGCCAGCTCGGGGTCGGCACCGGCTTGGGCAGGTTCGGCCTCGATGAAACCCACATGGTCAAAGTCCCACGACACCGAGCCCGAGGTGCCTTGCTGGCCCTTGCGAAACAGCACGCGCATTTCAGAAGCGCTGCGGTTGACGTTGTCGGTCAGCACCTCGATCATCACCGGCACTTGGTGCGGGGCAAAGCCTTCGTAAATCACGCGCTCAAAGCTGACTGCATCGCCCAGCAGGCCCGCGCCTTTCTTGATGGCGCGCTCCAGCGTGTCCTTGGGCATGGAGACCTTGCGGGCTTGCTCCACCACCAGGCGCAAGCGGGCATTGGTGGCCGGGTCCGCGCCGTTGCGCGCTGCGATCATGATGTCCTTGGCCAAGCGGCCAAACAATTTGCCTCTGGCGTCTGCGGCTTGTGCTTTGCCTTTGGCTTTCCATTGCGCACCCATGGGGTCTTCCTTGTGTTGGGATCAAAGCGGGGAGTTTAAGCGCTCGCCCTCACCCGCTTGCTTCCCACGCGGGTCTCCCAGGTCACAGGCGACAGGGCTTTGCAGGGCAATAATGGTCTTTCGGAAAAAACACCGCCCATGAACCACCCCGCCTTGCCTTTGTTTCCCGGTTTTGCCCACCACTTGCTGGAGGTCAGCCCCGGCATCTCGATTTCGGCCATGGTGGGTGGCCAGGGCCCCGGTTTGCTCTTGCTGCACGGCCACCCCCAAACCCTGGCCATTTGGCACAAGGTGGCCCCAACGCTGGCGCAGCATTTCACGGTGGTGGCGGCGGATTTGCGGGGTTATGGCGACTCGTCCAAGCCCGAAGGCGGACCAGACCACGCCGCTTATGCCAAACGCAGCATGGCGCAAGACCAGGTGCGCCTGATGCAGCAGCTGGGTTTTGCGCGCTTTGCGGTGTTGGCGCACGACCGGGGCGCACGCGTTGCGCACCGGCTGGCGCTGGACTACCGCCAAGCGGTCAGCCGCATGGCCCTGCTCGACATCGCGCCCACCTTGGCCATGTACGAACAGACCACCGAGGCCTTTGCCCGCGCCTATTGGCATTGGTTTTTCTTGATCCAGCCACAGCCCCTGCCCGAACGCTTGATTGCGGCCAACCCGGCAGCCTACGTGACCGATGTCATGGGCAATCGCAGCGCCGGCTTGGCACCGTTCGACGCGCGCGCTTTGGCCGAGTACCAGCGCTGCCTGGCCTTGCCGGGTGCTCCGCACGGCCTGTGCGAAGACTACCGGGCGTCTGCGGGCATTGACCTGGTGCACGACCAGGAGGACATCGCGCAAGGTCGGCGCTTGCAGATGCCGCTGCAGGTGCTGTGGGGCGCGCAAGGCGTGGTGCAGCGCTGTTTTGATCCGCTCAAGGAATGGCAGAAAGTGGCCACCCAGGTCAGCGGCGAGGCCTTGCCGTGTGGCCACTACATCGCCGAAGAAGCCCCTGACGCGCTGCTGGCCAAGGCCTTGCCGTTTCTGCAAGGGCTGACGGCATGAGCCAGCACAACCGGCGTGGCATCGTCACCATGACCGGGGCGATGGTGTTTTTTGTGGTCAACGACGCGCTGGTCAAGTGGGTCAGCGCTGACCTGTCCACACCGCAGCTGATTTTTGTGCGCGGCGTGATGACCACCGCGTTGTTGCTGGCCCTGGCTGGGTGGATGGGCCAGTTGCAGCACTGGCGCACCACGTTGACGCGCTCGGTGCCGGTCCGTGCAGTGCTTGACAGCCTGGCGTCTTTCACTTACCTCACGGCGGTGTTTCACATCCCTTTGGGCAACGCCACGGCGATCAACCTGGCGGGTCCGCTGTTTCTGACCCTGATGGCGGTTTTCTTTTTGCATGAGCGGGTCACGCTGGGCCGCTGGTCACTGATCGTGCTGGGCTTTGCGGGTGTTTTGCTGGTGGTGCAGCCGCGCATGGGGGACTTCAATGCCTATGCCTTGCTGTGCTTGTTTGCGGCGGTGTTGCACGCGGGCCGAGATTTCATGACCCGCCTGGTGCCCGCGCAGGTGCCTTCACTGCTGATCACTTTGTCCACCTCCACCATGGTGATGCTGCTGTCGGGCGTGTGGAGTTTGTTCGAGCCCTGGAAACCCATCAACGCGCAGCACATGGGGCTGCTGTTTGCCGCCTCGCTTTGTTTGGCAGCGGGTTATCACTTGCTCACACTCAGCATGCGTTTGGGCGACATGAGCGTGATTGGGCCATTCCGCTACAGCGGCTTGTTGGTGGCGCTGGTGCTGGGCTACTGGATGTGGGGCGATGTGCCCAACACGCTGGCCTGGGGCGGCATTGCGCTGGTGGTGGCCGCTGGGCTGGGCTTGCTGCAGTCTGAGCGCAGGCGCAAGCAGGCCGCGGTTGGCCTCTAGGTCGGCGGCTTCAGCCCCGACTTGGATGGTCAGCGGCTGGCCTTGTCCAGCGCCTGGTCGATGTCCCACAAGATGTCGTCCAGATTCTCCAGGCCGACTGAGATGCGCACCATGTCGGGCGGCACGCCTGCGGCCAGTTGTTGGGCTTCGTCCAGCTGGCGGTGCGTGGTGCTGGCTGGGTGGCTGATCAGGGTGCGGGTGTCGCCGATGTTGACCAGGTGGCTCATGAACTGGGCCGACTCGATGAAGGTCACGCCCTGCGCCAAGCCGCCCTTCAAACCAAAAGACAGCAGGCCCGATGCGCCGCGCATCTGGCGCTGCATCAGGGTGTGCTGCGGGTGGTCGGGCAAGCCGGGGTAATTGACCCAGGCCACTCGCGGGTCGGCCTGCAAAAACTGAGCCACGCCCAAGGCGTTGTCGCAGTGTTTTTGCATGCGCAGGGGCAGGGTTTCGACGCCTTGCAAAATTTGCCAGGCACTCATGGGGCTGAGCGCGGCGCCAAACACGCGCAGGCTCTCCATGCGGCAGCGCATGGTGAAGCCAAAGTCGCCAAAGGTCTCGTAAAACTTCACGCCGTGGTAACCCTTGGACGGCTCGGTCATGCCCGGAAACTTGCCGTTGTCCCAGGGGAATTTGCCCCCCTCCACCACCACGCCACCCAGGGTGGTGCCGTGGCCTGCCAGGTATTTGGTGGCCGAATGCACCACGATGTCGGCCCCCAGCGACAAGGGGTTGCACAGCAGCGGGCTGGGCACGGTGTTGTCGATGATCAGCGGCACGCCGTGCGCGTGGGCCACCTCGGCCACGGCGGCGATGTCCAGCACCACCATGCTGGGGTTGCCCAAGCTCTCGGCATACACCGCCCGGGTTTGGGGGCGCATGGCGGCGGCGAAAGCCTCGGGTTTTGTCGCGTCCACAAATGTGGTCTCGATGCCGAACTTGGCCAGGCTCACGGCCAGCATGGTGACCGAGCCGCCGTACAAAGCCCCAGCGGCCACCACATGGTCGCCCGATTGCAAGATGGTCATGAGCGCCATGGTTTCGGCCGCCATGCCCGAGGCGCTGGCCACCGCAGCGCGACCGCCTTCTAGGGCGGCCACACGTTCTTCGAGCACCGCCACCGTGGGGTTGCTCAGGCGCGAATACACATTGCCAAAGGTCTGCAGGTTGAACAGCGAAGCCGCGTGCTCGGCGCTGTCAAACACAAAGCTGCTGGTTTGGTAAATCGGCAAGGCGCGTGCGCCGGTGGCCGCATCGGGAATCTGCCCGGCGTGGATGGCCAGGGTCTCGGGGTGGAATTGGCGGTCGGTCATGGTGTTTGGGTCATTAAATTGTCTCAATAATGGCAGGGGCAAATAGCCCTCAGACCAAGCGCCGTGCCGAGATGATCCCGGTGTTCACGCCCACCCAGTTCAGGCCGCCAAACAGCCGCGCATGTTCGATCTTCACGCAGCGGTTGCTCACCGAATCCAGTCCGGCTTGCCGGGCCAGTGCATCGGCCTCGGGGTTGGCCACCCCCAGTTGCTGCCACAGGCACTTGGCGCCGATCTGCACCGCTTGCTGCGCAATGGGCAACACGTCTTCACTGCGGCGAAACACATCGACCATGTCCACCTTGAACGGGATGTCGCCCAGGCTGGCGTAACAGCTTTCACCGAGGATCTCGCTGCCCGCATAGCGGGGGTTCACAGGCACGATGCGAAAACCGTGCGACTGCATGTACTTGGCCGCAAAGTAGCTGGGCCGGTGCCATTCGGCCGACAGACCCACCACGGCGATGGTGTGGCAGGTTTTGAGGATGCGCCGCAGCGCGTGCAAATCGTTGTGCATGCCAGTCCTTCTTTTGGTCAATACTGCGCCAAACCGCTGCGCTTCATCTGGCGTGAGGCCCAGGTGGCGCACAGTGACAGCACCCCGCACACCGCCATCACGCCCAAGTAGTGGCCGCTGTGGTCAAACACCGCGCCCGCCAGCACCGGACCCAACAAGTTGCCAAAAGCTGCGCCACTGTAGAGCGTGCCGACCACGCTGGCCACCGATTTGCCGCCAAAGTAGTCCATGCAAATGGCAGGCAAGAGCGACACAATGCTGCCGTAACTCAGGCCAAACCACAGGGCAAACAAAACCAGCAGCGCATGCCCGCCAGCGGCTCCCCAAAGCAGATAAGAGGCACCCATGGACAGCTGCATCAGCACCAGGGTTTGCGCCCGCCCCAGCCGGTCGGCCACCAGGCCGATGGCAAAGCGCCCAACCAGGCTGCCGACTCCGATCAAGCCCACCAAGCCCACCGCCAGCGCTTCGCTCAAACCCAGATCGCGGGCCGAAGCCGACACGTGGGCGAACGGGATGAACATCACGGGCGAAGCCAGCACCGTGGCCAGGTACAGCCAGCGAAAGGTGGGGCTGCGTAAGGTCTCCCGCAAGCTCAGGCCAGAGGCTGAGCCGCCTGCACCCGAGTCGCCTGATTCGCTGGACGGTGCCGCAGGTGCGCGCCGCAGCAAAGCCGCCGCCAACAAACCCAGCACCAACACGCCCAGTGCCAACACCTGCATCGCCTCGCGCCAGGGCATGGTGCCAATGGCCATGGCCACCAGCACCGGCACCAGCAAGGTGCCGGCACCCACGCCCGAGCTGGCAATGCCCCCGGCCAAGCCACGCCGGGTGGTGAACCAGGGCTGCACGCTGGCAATCGACGGGGTGTAAACCAAGGCGATGCCCAAGCCCACCAGCAAGCCATAGCTCACATACACCGCCAGCAAAGAAGTGGCCCAGCTGGTGGCCAGCAAGCCCAGCGCAATGAGCGCCATGCCCGCCGAGCACACGATGCGCGGGCCCAAGCGGTCGGCCAGCATGCCGCCGCCAGCGCCTAAAACAAAATAAACAAAGCCCGAGAGGCCAAAGATCCAGGACACATCGGCGCGCTGCGCCGAGAACTCGACGGCGAACGACTCAAAAAATGCCGCGAACGAATACGACACCCCGAAGATCAAAGCCAGGCACACAAACGTGGCCCAAACCACCACCCAGGCGTAGGGAGTTTCTTTCATGGTGTCTCCGGTGTTCGCATGTCTGCAGGCATTGTGCCTTGCACCGGAGGGGACACGCCCCAGGGTGGCAGACCCTGTGTCACACTGGCGATCATGGATCCTTCACTTGAACAAGCCCGCCAAGCCTTTGTGGCAGGCATCGAACATTTTGAACGCCGAGAATTCGAGGCGGCAGCAGCGCTGTTTGAGCAGGCTTTGCAACTGGCACCGGGCAGACCCTCGGTGCTGATGAATCTGGGTGTGTGCTGCGTGCATCTGGGCCGCTTTGAGCGGGCAGACGTGTGTCTGCGCCAAGCCTTGGCCGCTGATGCCAGCCAAACCGATGCCTGGATGGCTTGGGGTGTGACGCAGATGGCTTTGGGGGACTGGGCGCAGGCCTTGCATTGTCATGAACAGGCGCGTGCGCTGGGGGCCGACGGGCCTGAGTTTTGTTTGCGCTGGGGCGAGTGTCTGGCGCACCAGGCGCTCTTGCCGCAAGCCTTGCAAGCCTTTGAGCAGGCCCTGGCGCACGACCCCGAGCTGGCCGAAGCCTGGAGCCAGTTGGCCCACGTTCAGCGCGACATGGGTCAGACCGCTCAAGCGATCGCTGGCTACCAGCGGGCGATGCAGCTGGGGGCTGATCCCGAGTTGCACCGCTATTACCTGGCCGCTCTGAATCCGCAGCAGCCCGTGGTGAATGCACCGGCGGCTTATGTGGAGAAACTGTTCGACCAGTACGCTGATGATTTTGAAGCGCACCTGGTGGGCCAATTGGGTTACCAGGGGCACAGCATGTTGTTGCAACAATTGCCTGTTGACCCGACGGCCCGTTTCGAGCAGGTGTGGGACTTGGGTTGCGGTACAGGTTTATGCGGACCCTTGATCCGTCTTCGTACTGACCATTTGACGGGGGTGGACCTGTCTTCGGCGATGGTGGCCAAGGCGCAAAGCCTGGGCGTTTATGACAACCTGCATGCCCAGGATTTGGTTAACTTTCTCAAGCAAACCACGACCAAGGCCGACCTGGTGTTGGCCGCCGACGTGTTCATTTACGTGGGTTGGCTCGACGCCGTATTCGAGGCTTTGAGTCCCCGTGTCAAACCCGGTGCTTGGCTGGCCTTCACGGTCGAAGAGGCTGATCCGGGTTTTGAAGTGCAGCTGCACAGTTCCTTGCGTTATGCGCACGCTCTGACGTATTTGCAAAAGCTGGCTGTTCAACACGGCTGGCGATGGGCCAAGGTACACCGCGCGCCCTTGAGGCTGGACCAGGCCCAGCCTCTTATGGGGGCATATGTTTATTTGCAAAAGGCCTGACAATTCACAAGCCCATCCCGCCCGCTAAGGTGCGGCGCATCCAAAATGACCCGGCCCCAAGTCAATGCCCTGCAAGGAGAATCTCGCTCATGAACGCACAGGAACGCGACCAACTTCAGCATTTCTTGGCCACATTGCGGCAGCAGCGAGCCTCGGCCAAAGACCCCGTGGCCGATGCGCTCATTCGTGATGCCTTGGCCTCGCAAACCGATGCCACCTATTTGTTGGTGCAACGTGCCATGGCGTTGACCTTGGCCTTGGAAGCCACCCAAAACCGCCTCAAACAACTGCAAGCCCTGACTGCTCAGGCAGAGCAAGCCTTGCGTGAGCAGCAGTCATCGGATGCGTCCAACGCTGTGGCCAGCGCTGCGCCCTTGCGGGTGCAGGCTCCTGCAGCGGTTGGTGGTGCCCACACGGCGCAACCCAGCCTGTGGATGCGGGGCTTGGTGGGGCAAGTGGGCGGCACAGCGCTTGGCGTGGCCGCAGGTGTGGTGGCGGGCGGCGCCTTGATGCAAGGCCTTCAAGCCTTGTGGGGTGACGATGCCCCATCGCCCGCGAACGCTTTGGGCAGCGCCTCGGCGGACAGCCTGTCCACCCCCACAGAGGGTGACTCTGCGCTGTGGAACTTGGGCGATGACTGGACCTGAGTTCAAGCGCCTCCTTCAGCGGCAGTTTTAGCGGCTGTAGGCCAGGCCCAGCGCCACGCCGCCAAACAAATCACCCTCCACGACAGTGGTACCCGGAAATGCGGCCTGCAGGGTCTGCTGGAACGTGCTCAAAGCCGAGGATCCACCCGTGAGGTAAATCGCATCCAGCGATGCGTTGGACAGGCCTGCGCTTTGGACGCATTCGCGCGCGCAAGCCACGGTGCGGGCCAGCAAGTCTTGCAATTGCGTTTGCATGTCGCCTGCACTCAAGCGCGCTTGCAAACCCGGCGTCAATACGGACAGGTCAATGCCCGTGTCGGCCCGGCTTAGAGAGCAGCGGATCTTGGCTTGCTCCACCTCGTGCGCGATGTGGTGTCCGTGCCGCTCGGTCAGCACTTGCATCAAGCGCTCATGAAGGCGCATGTCGCTGTAATTGCTGCGCAGCGTTTTGGCGTGGGCGATGGCCTTGGGTTGGTATTGCCAATGGATCAGGTGCCAGGTGGCCAGGTCAAAAAACACGCGGCTGGGCACTTCGCGCTGCTCGGGGCCGATGTGTTTGTAGCCCAGCAACGGCATGACCTGGGCCAAGTTCAGTTGCCGGTCGTAATCGGTGCCGCCAATGTGCACCCCGGTGGTGGCCAAAATGTCAGGGCTGCGGTCGGCGTGTCGCATGCGCTCTGGCCCCAAGCGCACCACCGTGAAGTCCGAGGTGCCGCCCCCCAAATCCACCACCAGCACGGTGCTTTCTTGGGTCAAGCGCTGCTCGTAATCCAGTGCGGCGGCAATCGGCTCCAGCTGAAACGACACCTCGTCAAAGCCCACCGACAGCACCGCCTGGCGCAGCGAGGCTTCGGCCTGTGCGTCGCGCTCGGGGTCGTCGTCCACAAAATGCACCGGGCGGCCCATCACCACGCGGCGTGGCACCGCTCCCAGGCTTTGTGTCGCGCGTTCGCGCAGGTGAGCCAAAAAGGTGGCAATGATGTCCTGGAAGCTGATCTGCTGGTGCCCGATTTGCGTGGTCTCCAGCAGCAGCGGGCTGCCCAGCAGGCTTTTGAGCGAGCGCATCAAGCGCCCTTCGGTGCCTTCCAGGTAGTGCCGGACCGCATCGCGCCCAAAGTGGGTGGTGTGGTCTTCTGCGTTGTAGAACACGGCGGTGGGCATGGCCAGCGCCTCGCCTTCGAGGGGCATCAGGCGTGCGCTGCCCTCGGGGCCGAGCCAGGCCATGGCGGAATTGGAGGTGCCGAAGTCGATGCCGAGTGTGCCGACGTAAAAAGAAGTCATGAATGGGGAGACGGTGAAGAAGGGTCAGGACCCATCAAGAATCAGCGAGCCAATCCATGGGGGCGTTGTCAAACCCAGGCAAAGGCCAAGAGGTGGCGAGCGACCCGGGATTCTGCCACCGGACCGTGGTGGCAAATCATGCAGAATCGGCGGCTGTTCAAAAACACTTTCTGGTACCTCATGACCGAAGCCCAAACCTCTGCCGCCGCATCCCGTCCCGAATTGCCCGACCGCTTGGCCATCGACGCCCGCAGCCCGCACCATGTGCGCGCCGTGTTTGAGCATGACATCGGCATCCGCTTCAATGGCAAGGACCGCAATGACGTCGAGGAATACTGCATCAGCGAAGGCTGGGTGCGCGTGCCCGCAGGCAAAACGCTGGACCGCAAAGGCCAGCCCTTGCTGATCAAGCTCAAGGGCAAGGTCGAAGCGTTTTACCGCTGAGGCCTGATGCAGCGCTCAGCCGCAGATGCGCCGCTGCAAATCTTCAAAAGACATCAGCTCACCTGCCAACGCACTCGCCATCACCGTAGGCGGGCTGGCCAGCCAGACTTGGCCCGGGCCTGAGCGCCCCGGAAAATTGCGGTTGATGGCGCTCACGGTGACTTGCGATGCATCGATCGATGAACCCGGTCCGCAATTGGCGCAGGCCCCGCACGAGGGCTGCAGGATGCGCACGCCCAAAGCGGCAAATGTCTTGTCGTAGCCCTGCGCGACGCAATAGTCCCGCACCGCGGTCGTGCCGTATTGCAAAAACACCTGCACGCCCTCAGGCACCTTCAGGCCCCGCGCCAAACCCCAGGCCAGCACCGCGTGGTAATGGTCAAAGTCTTCGCGCTTGCCTGCCGTGCACGAGCCGCCATAGGCGATGTCGATGCGCACGCGCTCGTTCAGCTCAGACAGTGCCAGACCTCGACCCGGATCACCGGGCCGCGTCACCATGGGGCTGAGCGTGGACAAGTCCACTGCCATGTGGTGGGCGTAATGCGCCCCAACGTCGCTGTGCATCCAGTCCTCGATCACCGCGTCCAAACCGCGCCGCTCGCGCAAAAAGCGCAGGGTTTCGGCATCGGGCGCCACAATCCCGGTGAACCCGCCCAGCTCGGCGCACATGTTGGTGAGCGTGGCGCGTTCGTCGGTGCTCAGGCGGGCGATGCCTTCACCTGCAAACTCGAACACCTTGCCCACGCCGCTGCCTGTGCGGATGTAGGTCGTGGCCAGCAGGTGCAGCATCAGGTCTTTGGCCGTCACCCCCTGCGGCATGTGCCCTCGCAGCTCAATGCGCACGCATTCGGGCAGGGTCACGCGTATCGCACCGGTCACAAAGGCATTGGCCATGTCGGTGATGCCCACACCAAAGGCCACACAACCCAAAGCGCCGCTGTGCGGGGTGTGTGAATCGGTGCCTACCACCACTTGACCAGGCAGGGCGTAGTGCTCGGCCACCATGGCATGCGAGATGCCCGCCACGTTGCGGCCATCGTCCAGCAGCACTTCGGCATCGGTTAGGGTGCGGTGCATGCGCAGGCCGTGGCGCGCGGCAAAGTCGCGCTGGGCTTGGCTCATGGCGTGCATGTTGGCGATCAGACCACCTCGCACATGGGCTGGGCTCTCATCGACGTAAGAGGTGTGGTCTTCAAACACCATGATCTGCTCTGGGCGCTGCAGGGTGAAGTCCTTGCCCAGTGCGTTTTGCATCAAGGTGTCGGCCATGCCGGTGTAGTACTCATGGATGAAGCGCCAGTCGGCCTGCACGAAGACGCCATCGCCGGGCTGGGGCTGCACGGGGGTGTGGGGTGCTGTCAGGCGGTGGCGCGTGAGGATTTTTTCAAACAAGGTCATGGCGCGGGCACCTTCGCCATCACCTCCATCGTCCTCGTCATCGCGAGTGGAGCATGGTGATTTATCAACCAGTGCTGCTGAACTGTCTGGATCGCCGCGCTGCGCTCGCGATGACAGCGTACTTATTGGCGCTTGCGATGACAACGTACTTATTGGCGCTCGCGATGAAGAATCTCTTGGGGAGGACGCATTGTGGACTGTCAAAAACCGCTGCCCCCAGGGCAGCAAGCCCCCTGCGCCCAAAACCGATGCCGCCAACGCTTCGCGCCCTTGCACCAGATCGGCCAGCGTGAGGGCTTCTCCGCGCGCGATGCGGTTGAGCAAACTGAAATCGGTCGAGGTGAACAAGCCAATGTTGTCGGCGTTCTGGCGGTAGATGCGCTCAAAACTTTCAGCAATGACCAGTTGCACGCCCGCCAGCTTTTCGGCGGTGGGGCTGTGTTCGCGGGACGAGCCCTTGCCGTAGCGGTGGCCCGCCACCAGCACGGCAAAACCCGCTTGCCTGAGCGTTCGGCGTGCAATGGGGCTCTCATTGCCGCAGCGCAAGCCTGTGTGGGCAAAGTCGCCCAAGGTGTCGTCGTAATGGCTCAGGATGTGCACTGGCGTGATCTCGTCGGTCGAGACATCGTCGCGCAGCGGTCCGGCCTGTTCGCGGGTCAAGGTCTCACCGGCCAGCTGACGGCGGATCAGCGCCGGGTCCTGGCTCAGGTACAGCACCCGCAATGGCGTGTTCAATGCAAAGTCGTTCATCGTTCAAGCGTCCGTAGGGGTTGCCGACAAATGGTTCAGCAGCAAGTGGGCCGCCGGGCTCAGCACGTCTTCGCCCCGGTGGCACAAGATGAAGCGTCTGCGCGACCAGCTTTCCTGCAAAGGCAGGATGTCGAGTCCGTAAGCTCCGGCATACAAGCCGGTCACCTCACGGGGCACCACGGCAATGGCCAAGCCCGCTCGCACCACCCGTAAAGCAGCTTCAAAGTTGGTGACAATCACACGGTGTACCAGCCGTTTGTTTAAAAGACTGGCTTCGCGCTGAAGCATGAGCTCGACCGCCGAGTTGATCGACATCAGCACGTGTTCGTAAGCCAGTGTGTCTTGGTAACGAAGTTGTTGATGCAAGCTCAGCGGATGGCCTTTGGGAACGGCTACACACAGGTGGTCGTGTTGGTAAGTGCGGGTGTGCAACTGACCAGTTTGGGCCGCGTCCCAACAAATGCCAATCGATGCTTCGCCGTCGCGAACACCACGCACCACCTCCGGGCTGATGCGTTCTTCCAGGTCGATCTGAATGTTCTGGTGTTCGGGTTTTTTCAAGAACTCGCTGATCTCGTCGGCCAGAGATTCGGCCATCACCGAGGGGGTGGCTAGCACATTGACCCGGCCTTGAATACCCGCCGCGTGGTTGGCCATGTCGCGCTCAATGCGGCTGGCACTCAACAACATGCTGCGGGCGTGTTCCAGCAGGGTCTCGCCTGCCGCAGTCGGCACCATGCCGTACTTGCGCCGTGTCAGTAGGCTTGATCCCACAGTCGCTTCCAATTGGGCCAAACGTTTGCTGACTGCCGAGGCGACCATATTGGCCTTGTCTGCGGCGCGGCTCATGTTGCCGGTGTCGCAAACGGTCACAAACAGGCGCAGTGAAGTCAGGTCAAGGTCACGCATTCATCTATTCCTATGTGGAACAATTAAGCTTCCGAAAATGAATTTTATGATCATTTGGAAACATTAAACTTGCAGTTCAAGCAATTAAAGACACTGAACATGAGCACATTCAATTGGCCCGAGCGCGTGACGGTTCGCGAAGTGGGCCTGCGCGACGGGCTGCAAAGCATCGCCCGCACCCTGCCCACCGCGCAAAAGCTGCAGTGGATTCAAGGCGCTTACGACGCGGGCATCCGCGAGATCGAAGTCGGCTCTTTTGTGCCCCCCAAACTGCTGCCGCAATTGGCCGACACCGCCGAGTTGGTGGCCTTTGCCAAAACCCTGACAGGCCTCGTCGTGTCGGTGTTGGTGCCCAACCTCAAGGGGGCCGAACGCGCCATGGACAGCGGTGCCGACTGGATGCTGCTGCCCCTGTCGGTCAGCCATTCGCACAGCCTGGCCAATTTGCGCAAAGTGCCGGATGACGTGGTGGCAGAGATCGCGGCCATCGTGGAGGCCCGTCGGGCACGCGGCTCGCGCATCCGCATCGAAGTGGGCATGAGCACCGCGTTCGGCTGCACGATACAGGGGCAGGTCGCTGTGGATGAAGTGCTGCGCTTGCTCAAAGAGGTGCTGGCGCTGGGGGTGGATCGGGTGGGTTTGGCCGACACGGTGGGCTATGCCGATCCGCGCCAGGTGGGCGAGTTGTTTGCCAAGGCCCGCACCGTGGCGGGCGACACGCTCGGCTGCGGGCATTTTCACGACACACGGGGCTTGGGGCTGGCCAACGTGATGGCCGCGCTGCAAGCGGGCGAGACCCGGTTTGATGCGTGTCTGGCGGGCATCGGCGGCTGTCCGCATGCGCCCGGGGCCAGTGGCAATGTGGCCACCGAGGACCTGACCTATTTGATGGCCAGCATGGGCATCCAAACCGGCATCGATTTCGGTAAGCTCATGGCTTTGCGCGCCCAGTTGGCGCAGTGGCTTGCAGGCGAATGCCTGCATGGTTCGATTGCGCAGGCGGGTTTGCCCAAGACCCTGCGCCCTGAATAAATGACTGCATGAACATGTCCGAAAAAAAACTCCCGCTCGAAGGTCTGCGCGTCGTCGAATTCACCCACATGGTCATGGGGCCAACTTGCGGCATGGTGCTGGCCGACATGGGGGCCGAGGTCATCAAGGTCGAGCCCATTGAAGGCGATCGCACACGCCACTTGTTAGGCTCGGGCGCGGGGTTTTTCCCCATGTTCAACCGCAACAAAAAAAGTATCCAGCTCAACCTGCAAAACTCCGAAGGGGCCGAGGTGGCGCGGCGTCTGTGCGCCACGGCCGACGTGGTGGCCGAGAACTTCAAGCCCGGCTCCATGGCCAAGTACGGCTTGGACTACGCAAGCTTGTCGGCCCACAACCCCAAGCTGATCTATGCCAGCCTCAAAGGCTTTTTACCGGGGCCGTATGACCACCGCACTGCGCTGGATGAGGTGGTGCAGATGATGGGCGGCCTGGCCTACATGACGGGGCGCCCCGGCGACCCGCTGCGCGCGGGCACCAGCGTGAACGACATCATGGGCGGCATGTTTGGCGCCATTGGTGTGCTGGGTGCGCTGATTCAGCGCGGCATCACCGGGCGCGGGCAAGAGATCCAGTCGGCCTTGTTCGAGAATAATGTATTTTTGGTCGGCCAACACATGCTGCAGTACGCCATCACCGGCAAAGCGGCTGAGCCCATGCCCAACCGCATTTCGGCCTGGGCGGTGTACGACGTGTTCACCGTCAAAAATGACGAACAAATCTTTTTGGCGGCGGTGAGCGATGCGCAGTGGGCCACCTTCTGCGATGTGCTGGGTTTTGCCGATCTGAAAGCCGATGCGCGTTACGGCGACAACAACGCACGCGTGTCCCTGCGTGCCGAGTTGATTCCTGAATTGCGCCGCCGCCTGCAGACCTTTACCGCCGCCGAGCTGACCGCGATTTTTGAAAAAGCCGGTTTGCCTTTTGCGCCCATCGTCAGACCCGAAGAACTGTTTGATGATCCGCACCTGAACGCCACCGGCGGACTGGCTGATGTGCGCCTGACCGACGGCCCCAAGGCGGGTCAGACGGCCCGTGCGGCGTTGTTCCCCTTCACCATGGACGGGCAACGCCTGGGTGTGCGCCAGCAGCCCCCTAAACAAGGTGAAAATACCAGCGAATTGTTGCTTGACTTGGGCTTGAGCGCGGCTGAAATTGCCAGATTGCGGGCCATCAAGGCGGTGGCCTGAAGTGGGCCATCGGCCTTTTCATTTTTTCATTTCCCTTCCACTCAAAGAAAGAGACAAACCATGAAAACCCCCATCACACGGCGCAGCGCATTGGTCGCCTTGTCATCCACCGCGGCCGTTGCTCTGCCTGGCATGGCTTGGGCACAAGCCGATCGCCCCGTCAAGTTCATCTTGCCCAACGCCACAGGTTCGGGTGTGGACGCCATCACGCGCGCCGCAGCGCCCGCCATTGGCAAGGCCATGGGTGCCAATGTGGTGGTCGAAAACCAAGCCGGCGCCAGTGGCGTCATCGGTTTGCAGGCCATGGCCAAGAACCCGCCCGATGGCTTCACTTTGTCGGTGGTGTCCAACAACGTGGTGATTTTCCCCAGCGTCATCAAAAATCTGCCCTTTGAAATGCCCGGCGATTTCACACCGATTGCGGTGCTGGGAGCCACGCCCCTGGTGTTGGTGGCGAACCCGCAAAAAGTGCCCTCCGGCAATAGCCGTGAATTCATTGCCGCCCTCCGCGTCAAGCCGGACGGTTACAACTTCGGATCGGGTGGCACGGGGACGATCCTGCACTTGGCGGCCGAGATGTTCGTGGACGAAGCCCGAGTCAAGGCACGCCATATCCCTTACAAAGGCGTGGGCCCCATGGTCACGGACTTGTTGGGAGGTCAAATTGACTTCGCAGTATTGGCCTTGCCCAGTGTGCAACAGCACATCAAGAGTGGCGCGCTCAAAGCGGTGGGCATGTGTGGCGACAAGCGCAGCGCCGCTGCGCCCGACATTCCGACTTTTGTGGAACAGGGCTTGCCCACTTACGTGATCGATGCCTGGTTTGGTGTGCTCGGCCCCAAGGGCATGAACGCTGCCACTGTCAAAAAGGTCAACGACGCCTTGGTGCAGGCCTTCAACGATCCGGCCGTCAAGGAAATCATGGCCAAGCAAGGCAATACGATCGCCATCAGCACGCCCGAGCACGCTCAGCGCATCTTCCGAAGTGAAATGGAGCGTTTTGCTGCGCTGGTCAAGAAAGTGGGCATCGAGCCTCAATAAGGCCCATCGGTTCGTCGCTTGACATTTGACGGTCTGGCGACGACCATCTGGGTCCATGTCCATCCAGGTTTTGATTTTCGGCATCCACCTCGCGCGCAGCACGCGAGGCAAGCCCTGTGCGCCGCCGCAGGGTTTTTAAACACCCCCCTGTTTCGTTTGACCGATTTCAATTCGGGCCGCGCTCAACCAGCAGCGCGGTCCTGTTCATCACTGGAGATTTTCATGGCCGATTTGTTTGACAACCCCATGGGCCTGTGCGGCTTCGAGTTCGTCGAGTTCGCATCCCCCACCCCCAACACCCTGGAGCCGCTGTTCGAGCAGATGGGCTTCTCGCTGGTGGCCAAACACCGATCCAAAGATGTGGTGCTTTACCGCCAGGGCGGCATCAACTTCATCGTCAACCGCGAGCCCAAAAGCCTGGCCGGGTACTTTGCTGCCGAGCACGGCCCTTGCGCCTGTGCGCTGGCGTTTCGCGTCAAGGACTCGCACAAGGCGTATGCGCGAGCCCTTGAGCTGGGCGCACAGCCGGTGGATGTGCCCACCGGCCCCATGGAGCTGCGCCTGCCCGCCATCAAGGGCATTGGCGGCGCCCCCTTGTATTTGATCGACCGTTTTGAAGACGGCAAAAGCATCTACGACATCGACTTTGAATTCATCAACGGCGTGGACCGCCACCCGCCGGGCCACGGCCTCAAGCTCATCGACCACATGACGCACAACGTCTACAAAGGGCGCATGGCGTACTGGAGCGGTTTTTACGAAAAGCTGTTCAACTTTCAAGAGATTCGCTACTTCGACATCAAGGGCGAATACACGGGTCTCACCAGCCAGGCCATGATGGCGCCGGACGGCATGATCCGCATCCCGCTGAACGAAGAGTCGGGCAAGACCGGCGGGCAGATCGAAGAGTTCCTGATGCAGTTCAACGGCGAAGGCATCCAGCACATCGCGCTGCTGACCGACGACCTGTTGAAAAGCGTGGACGCGCTGCAGATGGCGGGCATCCCGCTCATGACCGCGCCCAACGACATCTATTACGAGATGCTCGAAGAACGCCTGCCGGGCCATGGCGAGCCCGTGGCCGAATTGCAGGCGCGCGGCATTTTGATGGATGGCTCCACCGCCAACGGCGAGAAGCGCCTGCTGCTGCAAATTTTCAGCCAAACCCTGCTGGGCCCGGTGTTCTTTGAATTCATCCAGCGCAAGGCCGATGAAGGCTTTGGCGAAGGCAACTTCAAGGCCCTGTTTGAAAGCCTGGAGCGCGACCAGATTCGGCGGGGGGCGATTCAGGTGGAGGCCTGATCAATTCGCTGATGTCTTGCAGCTGCGCCAAGCTCTGGGGTTCGGCCTTGGCGATTCGCTTGAGTGAGGGGTAGGCATCGCTCCAAGCCGAAGCCTAGGGTTTGTACGGGGATTATTTGCACTTCGCATGCTGTCCGGGAGAATCGCGCCGTGCAACATCAACCAGGAGCCTGAAGTGCCAAGAGCAGCCAAGACGTGGGCCGACAAGAAACGTGCGAAGCCCCCGCACACCGTGACGCTGGACAAGGACTTTGCGGGTGTACCGGCTGGATCGCGACTGCTCATCTCATGCCCGATGGAGCTGGAGGACTACTTGAAAACACATGTGCCTTACGGCACTACGAAAGAAATCCAGCAGGTACGCCGTGAGCTTGCTGCACTGCATGGTGCGGACGCCACTTGCCCCGTTTCCACGGCGATCTTTTTGCGTACCGTGGCCGAGGCTGCTTGGGACGAGATGGGCGCTGGCAAGGCCACGACCGACGTGGCACCGTTTTGGCGGGTGATTGATCCGAAGTCACCGCTGGCCAAGAAGCTGCGCGCTGGCCCTCAGTGGCTGGAACAACAGCGGCTTGCGGAGCAGGCGTAGCTTGGAGCGGGTGGCTGAGAAACGAAACACCACGAACTCGAATGTCGAGGCCTGACGTTTGAGGGAGTTGTCACCTGGCCCGCATTCGTCACCAGTGCGAAGCTGGCGACCAAGACGGAGAGGTTTGAGGCGCTTCAAACCGTCCCGTTGCAAATCCGCAGCACCTGTGTGCCATAGGCTTCTAGCTTCTTCACTCCCAGTCCGCTGATGCCTTGCAGCTGCGCTAGGCTTTGGGGTGCGGCCTCGGCGATGGCGGCCAGGGTCGCGTCGTGGAAGATCACATACGCGGGCAGGTTGTGTTCTTTGGCCACTTCGGCACGCCAGGCCTTGAGGTTGATGTAGCGCACCATCGCGTCTTGCCCCAGGTTGGCGGCAGCGGGGGATGGGGCGCTGCGGCTGCGTGTGCGTTTGTCGGCGCGCTGGCTGGTGCTTTCGCGCAGTTGCACCGGCACATCGCCTTTCAGCACGGCGCGCGAGCCTTCGGTCAGGTGCAGGGTGCTGAAGCCTTCTTCGGTGTGCACATGCAGAGCGCCAATGGCGATCAGCTGGCGCATCACGGCGCGCAGTTGCTGTTCGCTGTACTCGGCGCCCACACCAAAGGTGCTGATGCTTTCGTGGCCGCGTTGCGCCACTTTTTCGGTTTTTTTGCCGCGCACGATGTCCATGGTGTGCGCCGCGCCAAAGCTGTGGCCGCTGGCCTGGTGGCAGCGGTACACGGTGGACAGCAGTTTGCGCGCCGCATCGGTGCCGTCCCACACTTCGGGCGGATTCAGGCAGTTGTCGCAGTTGCCGCAGTAGGGCATGTACACGCCCTGGCTGCTCTCGGTTTGGCCTGGGTAGGTTTCGCCAAAGTAGCTCAGCAGGCGCACGCGGCGACAGTCGGTGGCTTCGGCCAGGGCCAGCAGGGCGTCGAGCTTGCCGCGCATGACCTGCTTGAACTCTTCGCCCGCCGGGCTTTCGTCGATCATGCGGCGCTGATTCACCACGTCTTGCAGGCCATAGGCCATCCACGCGTCCGACGCCAGCCCATCGCGACCGGCGCGGCCCGTCTCTTGGTAATAGCCTTCGATGTTTTTGGGCATGTCCAGGTGCGCTACAAAGCGCACATCGGGTTTGTCAATGCCCATTCCGAACGCGATGGTGGCCACCATCACCACGCCCTCTTCGCGCAAAAACGCGTTCTGGTGACGCTGGCGCATTTCGGCGGGCAGCCCCGCGTGGTAGGGCAGCGCATGGACGCCCGCCTCGCACAGCATGGCCGCAACCTCTTCCACCCGTTTGCGCGACTGGCAATACACCACGCCCGCAGCTTCAGGGTGATCGCGCTCAATGAAGCGCAGCAACTGGGTGCTGGCTTCTTTTTTCTCGACGATGGTGTAACGGATGTTGGGTCGGTCAAAGCTGCTGATGAACAGCTCGGCGCTTTCCAGTTGCAGCCGCTCGACGATATCGGCGCGCGTCAGCGCATCGGCCGTGGCCGTGAGCGCCACACGCGGCACACCGGGGTAGCGCTCGTGCAGCACCGTCAACCCCCGGTATTCGGGCCGGAAGTCGTGGCCCCACTGGCTCACGCAATGCGCTTCGTCGATGGCAAACAGGCTAAGCAGTCCGCGCTCTTGCAGCGAATCCATCTGCGCCAAAAAGCGCGAGGTGGTCACCCGTTCGGGCGCTGCATACAGCAAGGTGATGTCGCCACGCATCAGCCGCCGTTCGGTGTCGCTGGCTTCGTCGGGGGTCAGGGTCGAATTGAGAAACGCGGCGCTCACGCCCGCCTCGTGCAGCGCGCCCACTTGGTCGTGCATCAGCGCGATCAGGGGCGACACCACCACCGTGATGCCATTGCCCGCACGTTGGCGGGCAATGGCCGGGATTTGGTAGCACAGCGACTTGCCCCCGCCTGTGGGCATGAGCACCAACGCATCGCCGCCTGCCGCCACATGGTCAATGATGGCTTGCTGCGGGCCGCGAAAGGCGTCGTAGCCAAAAACTTCGCGCAGGATGGGGAGGTGGGGGGACAAGTGGGGTTTGACTGGCTGTTGAAGTGGGTGATTGTCCCTTATGGCAGGTGTCGGTTTCTGGCGGGTGTGGTGTGGGTGGGCGAGGGCAGGCACAGGGTTCCTCATGAGGCGGGGGTACGCCAAAATCGTCGCCCGCCGCGCCCAGACTCTGACAGCTCCCCCCTTGATGGACAGCGTTACCATCCTTCCCCATGCACAAATCTGCCCTTGTTCTGTTTTCTGGTGGCCAAGACTCCACCACCTGCCTCGCCCATGCCTTGAGCCGTTACGAACGCGTTGAAACCCTCGCCTTTGACTATGGCCAACGCCACAAGGTCGAGCTGGATGCTCGGCTGAATGTGTTGGCTGCGATCAAGGCGCGCTTTCCGGCCTGGGCCCCCAAGCTGGGCGAGGACCACCTGCTGGACGCGGGCATTCTGGGGCAGATCAGCGAGACGTCTTTGACCCGCGACACCGCCATTGAGATGGAAAGCTCGGGCCTGCCCAACACCTTTGTGCCGGGGCGCAACCTGCTGTTCCTCACGCTGGCGGCGGCTTTGGCCTATCGGCGGGGTTTGCAGGTCGTCGTCACCGGCGTGTGTGAGACCGATTTCTCGGGCTACCCGGATTGCCGCGACGACACCATGAAGGCGATGCAGGTGGCCCTGTCGCTGGGCATGGACCGCAAGCTGCTGATCGAAACGCCGCTGATGTGGATCGACAAGGCGCAGACCTGGCAATTGACGCACGACTTGGGTCAACAAGCCGACCCGGCTCAAGGCGGGCAGGCGCTGGTGGACTTGATCGTGGAGCACACCCACACCTGCTATTTGGGCGACCGCACGCAGCGCCACGACTGGGGTTATGGCTGCGGCCATTGCCCTGCATGCCAGTTGCGGGCAGCGGGCTTTGCACGGTACCTGAAGGCGTGAAAGCCGGACTTTTACAATAAGGGCCATGAAGACCCCTGTTTACACCCGCGCCCAAGCGCTGCCCGAGATCCTCAAAAACCGCATCGCCATCCTCGACGGGGCCATGGGCACCATGATCCAGCGCTTCAAGCTGACCGAAGCCGATTACCGGGGCGAGCGTTTCAAGGACTTCCCCAAAGACGTCAAGGGCAACAACGAGCTGCTGAGCCTGACCCGCCCCGACGTGATCCGCGACATCCACGAAGGCTACTTGGCCGCTGGCGCCGACCTGATCGAGACCAACACCTTTGGTGCGACCACCGTGGCCCAGGCCGACTACGACATGCAGCACCTGGTGCGCGAGATGAACCTGCAGTCCGCCAAGCTGGCCCGCGCTGCTTGCGACAAATTCTCTACCCCCGACAAGCCGCGCTATGTGGTGGGCGCTTTGGGCCCCACGCCCAAGACCGCCAGCATCAGCCCCGACGTGAACGACGCCGGTGCCCGCAACGTCACTTTCGAAGAACTGCGCGCCGCGTATTACGAGCAAGTCGAAGCCCTGATCGAAGGCGGCTCGGATGTGCTGCTGGTCGAGACGATCTTTGACACGCTCAACGCCAAGGCCGCGCTGTTTGCGATTGAAGAATTTTTTGAAGCCAGCGGCGAGCGCCTGCCCCTCATCATCAGCGGTACCGTGACCGACGCATCGGGCCGCATCTTGAGCGGCCAGACCGTCACCGCCTTTTGGCACAGCGTGCGCCACGCCCAGCCCCTGGCCATTGGCCTGAACTGCGCCCTGGGCGCGACGCTCATGCGCCCCTACATCCAAGAGTTGAACAAGGTGGCGGGCGACACCTTCATCAGCTGTTACCCCAACGCCGGTTTGCCCAACCCCATGAGCGACACCGGCTTTGACGAAACCCCCGAAGTCACCAGCCGACTGTTGCACGAGTTCGCCGCCGAAGGCTTGGTCAATATCGTGGGCGGCTGCTGCGGTACCACGCCGGACCACATCGGCGCCATCAGCAAGGCGGTTAGCCCGCTGGCCCCGCGCAACGTGCACGGCGGGTTTTTCTACAAAGAAGCGGCCTGAGCGCGTTCAATCTGGCACTGCGAAGAGCCCGCAATCCGTCATTTCGAAGAGCCTTTAATCCGTCATTGCGAGGAGCTTGCGACGTGGCAATCCAGCAGCAACTCCTGCTCAAGGAGGCAGCTCCAGATGGACCACAGAAGTTGGATTGCCACGCTGCGCTCGCAATGACGCGGGTGCTCAATCTTCCAGCAGCAGCCTCCGCAACTCAGCCAGCTCTTGCGTGCTGAGCCCAATCGCGCCGTGCAGATAGTTCTGCATGCCGCCGTGTTGGGTGTCCACCGCGTCAAAAGCGGCGTGCAAAAATTCGGGCTGCACTTGCCAGAGCACCTTCATCACATGCGGATGGCCGTTGCCTTCCATGCGCGGGTCGCGCCGGTAAAGCTGGTTGGTCAGCAAATAGTCGTGCTCGATGGTGGCACGGTCCACACCCAGTGCCGAGAGCAACAGTGCCGCGCCAAACCCCGTGCGGTCTTTGCCGGCGGTGCAGTGAAACACCTGGGGCGTGGGTTCTTCCAGCAGGTGCTTCAAAAACCGGCCAAAGGTGGTGGCATTGCGGTTCACGAAATCGCGGTAGGTCTCGCGCATCAGGTCCACGGTTTCTTCGGTGCTGGGCACCACGCCTTGTGCCACCAGGGCCTGCATGCGGGCAATCACGGTGGGCTCGATGTTCAAGGCTACGCGCTGTACACCCGGAATGTTGTAGGGCGTGGCGGCACACTCAGCGACCCCCCGAAAGTCCAGACTGTGCCTGATGCTCATGCGCTCCAGATGAAGCAGATCGCTTGCAGTCAGGCCTGCCAGGTGGTCCGAACGGAACACTTGGCCGGTTTTGACGCGGCGCTGATCTTGCGTGTGATAACCCCCGACATCTCTGAAGTTGGAGGCGCCTTGCAAGCGAACAGAGGGGGTGAGGGCTGCAGACATGTATGCGTTGATGGTGAACTTGCACCATTGTGAACAGATTGCCTGGATTGTCTGTCACGTGCAAGCCAAAGTGGCCGCTCCCGGGGCCTTGAATGACGCAGGCCTGATTTCCTCAACTTTGCAATGGGTGGCACAAGGCTTGCATAGCCTGTGCATGCACTTGGACTGTCAACACCTCAAACCTGTACCTTCAGGCGTCAATGACGCTTGGCGTGACCCCTTGGGCCTCATGCTGGCTTCGACCGGCGAGGGTGTTTTCGGGGTGGATATGGAAGGTTTGTGCGTCTTCATCAATCCTGCCGGGGCACGCATGATTGGCCTGGAGCCGCAGTTGGTGCTGGGCCAGAACATGCATGTGCTGACGCACCACTCCCATGCCGATGGCGCGCATTACCCCATGGACGACTGCCCGATCTACAACGCTTTTCGCCAGGGCCAGCCCTGCCGCATCGACAGCGAGGTGTTCTGGCGCGCGGATGGCAGCAGTTTCCCGGTGGAGTACTCCAGTTACCCGGTGTTCGACCAGGGCCAGGTCCGTGGCGCGGTGGTCACTTTTGTGGACATTACCGAACGCAAGCGGGCTGAAGATGCCTTGCACCTTGCCAAAAACGAACTGGAGTTGCGCGTGGCCGAGCGCACCCGTGCGCTGGAAACGGCCCTGCAACAGCTGCGCGAGCTAGCCGCCTGGTCCGAAGCCGTGCGCGAAGAAGAGCGCACCCGCATCGCCCGCGAGGTGCACGACGAACTGGGCAGCTTGCTGGTGGCCCTGAAGATGGACGTGGGTTGGCTGGACAAGCGCCTGTCCGAGCAGGAACAGCGCAATGCCGAAGAGGCTCAGAGCATGCGCGAGAAAATGCGTGGCAAATGCCAGAACATGGGCCGTTTGATTGAAAACGCGGTGGTCAATGTGGGCCGCATCATTACCGACCTGCGCCCTAGCATCCTGGACCATCAGGGCCTGTGGGGCGCGCTCGAGTGGCAGGCGCAGGAGTTTGTGCAGTCTGCTGAGCAGCAACTCAAATGGTGCATGGAGGTCAATGAGCAGCAGGAATTGCCCGAGCCCATGGCCATGGCGGTATTTCGCATTTTTCAGGAAATGCTGAGCAATGTGGGGCGCCACGCTCAGGCGAGTATGGTGGATGTGGACATCGTGGAGCGCGAGGGTTGGCTGCACCTGTCGGTGGAAGACGATGGCTGCGGTGCCCTGCCGCAGGCCTTCGAGTCTGCCCAAGCCTACGGCATCATGGGCATGCGCGAGCGGGCAAGGCACTTTGGCGGCGTGATCGATATTGACAGCCAACCCGGCCGGGGCACCCGCATGCGGCTGTCCATGCCCTTGTCGCGGCAACAGGTTGCCCCATGAATGCGGCCGTGCGCGTCCTGCTGGGCGATGACCACAAGATCGTGCGCGAGGGCCTGAAGATGGTGCTGGCCGATGATGCTCAACTGCAGGTGGTGGCCGAAGCCGACAGCGGCCCTGGTGTTTTGCATGAGGTACACAAACTTCAAGGCTTGCAAGGCATCGACGTGGTCTTGCTCGACATTGCTTTGCCG
Organism: Comamonadaceae bacterium; assembly: GCA_027488215.1. Taxonomy (GTDB): domain Bacteria; phylum Pseudomonadota; class Gammaproteobacteria; order Burkholderiales; family Burkholderiaceae_C; genus Limnohabitans_A. The sequence goes on along the minus strand of JAIYCB010000035.1, from coordinate 46,007 downwards.
GGTATGGATGGACTGGACGTGCTGCAAGCCTTGCGGCGTGACTGGCCGGGGCTGCCCGTGCTCATGCTGAGTACCTACCCCGAAAAACAATACGCGGTGCGCTGCATTCAGCTGGGTGCATCGGGCTACCTGAACAAAAGCACCGACCCTGATGAGCTGATTTCGGCGCTTCGGCGCGTGGCTGCAGGGGGGATGCATGTGACAACCGCGACGGCCGAGGCCTTGGCCAGTCTGGTCAGCCAGGGCCGCACCAAAACCGGGATCGAATTGCTCTCGCACCGCGAGCATCAGGTGTATCTTTTGTTGACCCAAGGCCACACCGTGAGCGAAATTGGTGCGCAGCTGAGCCTGGCTCCCAACACCGTGAGCACTTACCGTGCACGCATCCTGGAAAAGACGGGCACCAAGAACGATGTGGAGCTGGCGCTGTATGCGCAAAGCCTCGGTGGCGCACAAGCAGGCGCAGTGCGTTGAAGGTCTGAGCAGGCCGCAGGCATGAACCTGTAGGGCCAGCCCTACAAGGCGTCGACAAGCGACCCACTAAATCAAGCCCGGTGACCAAGCGGGCACGCACCGGGTGTTTTCTGGCCCGCTGCTTGCATAGACCTAAGCATTTTCAACTAGCGAGGTTGCCATGTCTGAATTTTTTGATCCGTACAACGCCGACCGCCCCCTGATGCTCAAGTGCAGCTGCGGCCGTGACCATTCGCCTGCCGATCACCACGCCGCGGTCGCTGCAGACGCCGCTGCTGCAGCGGCCCAGCTGCGTGCGCGCTCTGAAACCGCCGAGTTCGAGGCCTACAGCCAGGAATTCATCGAAGCCACCTTGGTCAAAGCCCTGTTTCCGCAAGACCAGGAGCGCCGCATGTTCCTGCGCGCGGTGGGCAAGAAGACCGCCATGGCCGCCATAGCCAGTGTGTTGCCCATGGCCAGCTTGCAAGCCATGGCGCAGGAAAAAGGCCCGCTGGAAAAAACCAATTTGAAGATCGGCTTCATCCCGATCACCTGCGCCACGCCCTTGATCATGGCGCACCCCCTGGGCTTTTACCAAAAACAGGGCCTGAACGTGGAAGTCACCAAGACCGCGGGCTGGGCCTTGGTGCGCGACAAGATGATCAACAAGGAATACGACGCGTCGCATTTCCTCTCGCCCATGCCCCTGGCCATCAGCATGGGGCTGGGTGCCAACGCCACGCCCATGAACGTGGCCACCATCCAGAACATCAACGGGCAGGCCATCACCCTGAGCCTGCGCCACAAGGACAACCGTGATCCCAAGAACTGGAAGGGCTTCAAGTTCGGCGTGCCCTTTGACTACTCGATGCACAACTTCCTGTTGCGCTACTACCTGGCTGAAAGCGGCCTGAACCCCGACACCGATGTGCAGATCCGCGTGATCCCGCCCGCCGAGATGGTGGCCAACTTGCGTGCCGGCAACATCGACGGCTTCCTGGGACCCGATCCGTTCAACCAGCGTGCGGTGTTTGACGAAGTCGGCTTCATCCATGTGCTGACCAAGGATTTGTGGAACGGTCATCCCTGCTGCGCCTTTGGCACCAGCACCGAATTCATCCAGAAGAACCCCAACACTTTTGCCGCGCTGTACCGCGCCGTGCTCACCGCTGCCGCCATGGCGCGTCAAGCAGGCAACCGCGAGCTGATCGCCAAGGTCATCTCGCCGGCCCAGTACCTCAACCAGCCCGAAGCCGTGCTCAGCCAGGTGCTGACCGGCAAATTTGCCGATGGCCTGGGCAAAGTTGTGAATGTGCCCGACCGCGCCGACTTTGACCCCATGCCCTGGCAAAGCATGGCCGTGTGGATGCTCACGCAGATGAAGCGTTGGGGCTACATCAAGGGCCAAGTGGACTACAAGCAGATCGCCGAAAAGGTGTTCCTGATCACCGATGCGCGCAAGCACATGAAAGAGCTGGGTCAAAGTTTTGCGGTCACCACGCCCTACCCCAAGCACAAGATCATGGGCAAAGAGTTTGACCCGGCCAAGCCCGAGGACTACCTCAAGACCTTTGCCATTCACAAGATGGGTTGAAGCGCCATGAAAACCACGCACCTCAATTTGCGGGCCGCCATGGTCTCGCTGCTCATGTTCCTGGTGTTTCTGGGGGCGTGGCAGTTGTCGGCCACCGCGCCCACCGTGGCAGGCGCGGCCAAGGCGGGCATGACCGCCGAGGAGATCGAGTACCAGAAGATGATGGGCAAGGATCCGGGTGCGGTCAAAAGCACCGGCTTCCCGCCACCGCTGGAGGTTGGCAAAGCCATGGTGGGGCACCTGGCCGATCCGTTTTACGACAAAGGCCCCAACGACAAGGGCATCGGCATTCAACTGGCGCACTCGCTGGGCCGGGTGGGTTTGGGCTTTTTGTTGGCCGTGCTGGTGGCGCTGCCGGTGGGCTTCATGATCGGCATGTCGCCCCTCATGCGAAAGGCGTTTGACCCTTTCGTACAGGTGCTCAAGCCCATCAGCCCGCTGGCCTGGATGCCTCTGGCGCTCTACACCCTGAAAGACTCGGATGTGAGCGGCATCTTCGTCATCTTCATCTGCTCGGTCTGGCCGATGCTGATCAACACCGCTTTTGGCGTGGCCTCCGTCAAGCGCGATTGGCTCAATGTGGCCAGCACGCTCGAAGTCACACCGCTGCGCAAGGCCTTTCGGGTCATCTTGCCTGCTGCAGCGCCCACCATCGTCACCGGCATGCGCATCAGCATGGGCATCGCCTGGCTGGTGATTGTGGCCGCCGAGATGCTGGTGGGGGGTACGGGTGTGGGTTATTTCGTGTGGAACGAGTGGAACAACCTCTCGCTGGTGAACGTGATCTTTGCGGTCTTGGTGATCGGCGTGGTGGGCATGCTGCTGGACCTGGCGTTTGCGCAATTGCAAAAGGCGGTGACCTATGTGGAGTGACATCTCGGAACGCTCGCTGAAGGCACTTTTGCCGACCCCATTGATCGCATCCCCAACCAAGGCCAAAGCCATGAACGCTTTCCTGCAAATCGAAAAACTGGGCAAGTCCTACCAAAGCGACAAGCCGGTTTTTTCCGACGTGTCCTTCACCATCAACAAGGGCGAGTTCGTCTGCATCATCGGCCACTCGGGTTGCGGCAAGACCACCATCTTGAACGTGTTGGCGGGCTTGGACACCGCCAGCGCGGGTCATGCCTTCATGGACGGGCGCGAGATCTCGGGCCCGAGCCTGGAGCGGGGTGTGGTCTTCCAGAGTCACGCGCTCATGCCCTGGCTCACTGTACGGCAAAACATCGCTTTTGCCGTGAAGTCCAAGTGGCCCGAGTGGAAGTCCGCACAGGTCAACGCGCATGTGGAAAAGCATGTGGGTATGGTGGGTTTGCTGCACGCCATCGACAAAAAACCCAGCCAGCTCTCGGGCGGCATGAAGCAACGTGTGGGCATCGCCCGAGCGTTTGCCATTCAGCCCAAGATGCTGCTGCTCGACGAGCCTTTTGGCGCGCTCGATGCGCTCACGCGCGGCACCATCCAGGACGAGCTCATGGGCATCGTGCGCCAGACGCAACAGACGGTGTTCATGATCACGCACGACGTGGACGAGGCGATTTTGTTGTCAGACCGCATCTTGCTCATGAGCAACGGCAACGAAGCGGGCGGCCGCTATGTGCCGGGGGGCCTGGCCGAAGTGGTGGTCAACCCGCTGCCGCGCGAGCGCACCCGCGCCCAGCTGCATCACCTGAGTGGCTACTACGACATGCGCAACCACATCGTCGACTTTTTGGTGTCCCGCGCCAAGGCTCACTGATTCCATTTCTTTTTACCAACCCCCTCAAGAGGTCTTTCATGAACCGTTTAGAAATCACCGAAAAAATCATCACCGCCAAAGTGGCCAAAGGCATCAAGTGGAGCGATGTGGCCGAGAAAGTCGGCCTGTCCAAGGAATGGGTCACCGCCGGGTGCCTGGGCCAGATGACCTTTGACGCCAAGCAAGCCAAGATCATCGGCAAGATCTTTGGCCTCACGGCCGACGAGATCAAGTGGCTGCAAGTGGTGCCCTACAAAGGCTCCTTGCCCAGCCAGGTGCCCACCGATCCGCTGATCTACCGCTGGTACGAAATCGTCAGTGTCTACGGCACCACCATCAAGGAGCTGATCCACGAAGAGTTTGGCGACGGCATCATGAGCGCCATCGACTTCAGCATGGATATCGTGCGCCAACCCGACCCCAAGGGTGACCGGGTGAATGTGGTGTTGTCGGGCAAGTTCCTGCCTTACAAACAGTATTGAGCTGCTGTGCCCTGCGGGGCATGCCAAAGCCGTGGTGATCGCCGTCACCGCGGCTTTTTGTTGTGGGCCGATCAGTGCAAGTACAAGGGCAGCGAAGTGGTCTTGACCCGGACCACCGCATCACGCACAGCGTAAGGCTGGGCGCAGGGCTGCACGGGGTTGTCACTCATGTGCGCCTGGGGCTGGGCGGCGCAGACCAGGGCTGCGCTCAGCGTCTGGGCCTGGCGCAAGATAGGCTCAATGAAGCGGCTTGATTGGCCGTTGACGCTGATGCAGTCGCCCAGGGCATAGATGTGCGGCACGCTGGTTTGCAGGGTTTGTGCATCTACGGCAATGCCGTTTTGCCAAGCCAGGCCTGCGCTGCGCGCCAGGCGAGTGGGCGTGACCAGGCCGGTGGCGGCGATCACCTGATCGGCCAGCACGGTTTGTCCATCGCTGGTGTGCAGCCGGTACTGATCGCCCTGACGCTGCAGGTCTTGCAGATGCACCGCGCCCATGAAGTGGATGGGCAAGCCAGACCAGGCGGCCAGCAAGGGCTCACCGGCTTGGTCGGCCGGCCAGCGCGCCAGGGGCCGCGCCTGGGTGTCGATGAGTGTCACGCGGTGCCCACCCAGGGCCAGGTCGTTGGCCAGTTCGCTGCCAATCAAACCGGCCCCCACGATGGCCACATGCCGGGGCACGTGGCCCAGCGCGGCCTGAAAGCGCTGGTAGGCCTGCAGGTGGTTGATGCGCCAGCACAGGTCGGCGCGCAAGGGCGCAGGCAATGCGGCTTCGGCCCCATGGGCCAGCACCAGTTCGGCATAGCGCAGGGGCCCCTGGGTGGTGCGCAAGGTGCGTGTTTCGGGGGAAATGTGCAGTGCTTGGGTGTGTGCCAACAGGCGCACTTGCCAGCGCGCTGCGGCTTCGCTGCCGGTTTCCTTGACCAAGGCCTGGGGCTGGATCTGGCGCGCCATGGCGACCGACAACAGGGGTTTGTCGTACACATCGCCAGCGCAAGCGGTGACCAGCGTGATGGGGGTGTCGGGCAATTGGCTGCGCAGGTTTTGCACCAGTTGCCAACCCGCTTTGCCCGCCCCCACCACCACGATGCCGGGCGCAGACCGCCGGGTGGCCCAGTGCGTGCTGGCCGAGCTTTTTTGAATGGCACTCAGGTCTGGCGCAACATACAGCTCGAAGTCCGCTTTGGTCACGCCGCACAAAGGGCATGCCCAGTCTTCGGGGATGTCAGCAAAGCGGGTGCCCGCCAGCAGACCGCTGTCGGGGTCGCCCTCTTGTTCGTTGTAGATGTAGCCGCAGGCATGGCAAATGTAGAGCTGCCAGGCGGCGTCGGCGGGCGCGAGCTTGGCGCTTGTGGTTGCGTCGTTCATGCGGGCATTTCCTGGGCACTGAGGCGGGCCATTTCCTTGCGCAGGTGCTTGATGGCGGGCGTGACGATGGCGACAAACTGCGCCTCGCGCACGCGGCGCTGCACCTGCGACTGCATCAGGTAGCCGCGCGCGCCTTGGTGCAGCAAGGCCGAGTTGGCGGCGCGCAGGCACAGCTCGGCGCTGTGGCTGCGGGCGTCTAGCACGTTGATGAAGTAGTCGGTCGAGGTGTCGAATGGGGTGTCGGCCAGCGTCATGATGCGGGCCAGCAGGGCATCGAATTCGGCTTGCAAATCGGCCGGCCGGTCGTCAAGGTACTGGTTCACATGGCCAAGCTGACCTTCCACGGCCCACATGCTGTCGATGGCCCCTTGAATGATCCCGGCCGCCATGCCGCACTGCAGCAGCACAAAGCCGCCGCGAATGCGCGCAATAAAGGGCTTGGCCGGGTCGGCCACCAGGTCGTCCGCGCCGACAAACAGGTCTTTGCAATGCACGCTGAAGGTGCCTGTGCCCTCCATGCCCGAAAACTCCGGGCAGGCTTTGAGGGTCACGCCAGGCGCATCACAACGCAGCATGAACATGATCTCGCGGCTTGCCGTTTCGCCTGGCGTGCTCACCGCTGCAATGGCGCCAAAGTAGTGATCTGCCGCCAGGTTGCTGACCCAAGGCAAAGTGCCGTTGATCAGGTAACCGCCCTCCACCGGCGTGGCCTTGAGCAGCAAGGCCTCGATTTGCGCAAAGCTTTTCATCGGGTTGGACAAGCCCGTGCCGCCCAGCGATTGGCCGTGCACATGGCGCGCCAGCCGCTCGCCTGCCAGCGCCGGATTACCGCAAGCTTGCATGTACAGCCCGGCCACGGAATGGCACCACATCATGAAGCCGGTGGCCCCGCACACCTTGGACGCTTCGGCCATGGCGGCAATGGCCAGGCCAAAGTCGCCGGGGCTGCCGTCGGCTTGAGGCAGGTGCGCACTCATCGCGCCCGTCGCCGCCAGCTGTTTCAGGACAGCTTCCGGGTAAGCGCCGCGATCGATGTCGTGTGCCTGCTGTGCCAGCGGGCCTTGGGCAATGGCGCGGACGGCCTCGATGAGCGGCTGGGGCCCGGAAGCCAGTTCGGGGGGCAGGTCGACGAGTTTCATGAAAGCTCCAAAAAAGAAAGAGGGCCCAGCACAGGCCGCAAGAGATGGATCCAAGGGCGGGTGCTTCAGAGCACAACGCGCCCGTCGTGGACGCTTCAGGCCATCGAGATCTCGAATGGAATCGGGTTGCGCATGCTGTTGGCCACGGGCGAGTAAAAGTTGGCGTGTTGCACGATCTCGTCCAGCACTTCGCGCGGGGCATCGCCTTCCACCAGCACTTTGACGCGGATGGCCTGAAAACCCATTTGGGGCGGCGTCATTTCCAAAGCACCGCCTGCACCCCAGGCGGCGGGGTTGCCAATGTCGCCCTCTAGAAAGACTTCGAGTTTGCTGAGCTTGACGCGCTTCCAGGTGGCCACAGCGGTCACGCCCACGGCGATGCAGCCGCCCAGGCCCGACAACACGATCTCGCCGGGTGCCGGTGCGGTGTCTTCGCCAAACAGGTGCAGCGGCTCGTCGACCACCACGGTGTGCTTGTCGCCCACCGAAGACAAGGAGCGGTACTGTCCCTCCATGACGGTGTGGACCTTGTTGGTGCCGCGCCGCGCTGGGTTGGCTTTGCCGCCTGCGGCAAATGTGGCCAGGCCCTGGGCGTCAATGGGGCGCAAATAGGCTTTGACGGTGGTGGGGGTGTCGAGTGTGGCAGCGTCGGTCATGGCAAATCCTTGGGGGATGGAGGGTTGTGAAACAGGGCATGCAGCGATGCCTGTGACTATGAATTTGCAAAGGCCGTGCCAGGGCCGTGTGCCTGCGGATTGGCGAGGGTTGATGCACGCAAGTGCTTCATCTGCAAGGGATTTTTGGCCAACAAGCTGCTGGCCGTGCGCTGGGGCGGCCGCACTGGCCTGCCATGGCCTTGGACATTGTGTTGACAATGTGTCAACACAATGTCCGGTCAGCGCAAACCGGCTTTGTGCAGGCGGTAGGCAAATTGGCGCAAAGTCAGCCCCAGGCTTTGCGCGGCGCGGGACTGGTTGCCCTGGTGCTGCTCCAGGGCGTGCTGCAAGACCTGCACCGTGTGCGAGTGCGCGCTTTCGTAAGGCCGCACACCCAGTGGCGCCGTGCCAGTCCGCTCGGATGCCGCAGGCTGAACCGGGGGCCACGGAGCGCCAGCCAGGGCATCAGCGGGTTTGGCAACGGCGGCTGTGCGGGCTGGCGTGGCCGAAGCTTGCGGCAAATAGGGCTGCAACTGCCCGGGCGTGAGCAAGGTTTGATCGGCCAGCAGCACCATGCGCTCGATGCAGTTGCCCAGCTCGCGGATGTTGCCCGGCCAGGGCTGCTGCGTCAGCATGTCCAGGGCCTCGGGGCTGAGGTACACGTTTTTCTGGTGCGTCTGGTTGGCCCGGTTGACAAAGTGCAGGGCCAGCTCGCGGATGTCGCCAGGGCGCTCGGCCAGCGACGGCAGCCGGATCGGGATCACGTTCAGACGGTAATACAAGTCTTGCCGAAAGTGCCCGGCCTGCACCTGGGCGGCCAGGTCTCGGTTGGTGGCGGCCACCAGGCGCACATCCACCTTGACCTCGCGCTGGCTGCCCAGCCGCACCACCGCACCCTCTTGCAAGGTACGCAGCAGTTTCGATTGCAGGGGCAATGGCAACTCGCCGATTTCGTCCAGAAAGATGGTGCCGCCGTGCGCCTGCTCGAACCAGCCGGGCCGCGCCTGATGTGCCCCGGTGAAAGCACCGCGTTCATGGCCAAACAGCTCCGACTCGAACAACGTGTCTGGAATTGCCGAGCAGTTCACCTTGATGAAGGGCTGGGTCGAGCGTGGGCTGGCCAGGTGCACAGCCCGTGCAAACAACTCCTTGCCCGTGCCCGACTCGCCCAGCAAAAGCACGGTGGCTTGCGACTGAGACACCCGCTCCAATTCGGACAAGGCCTGGAGCAAGGCGGGCGAGCTGCCGATCAGCCCATATCGTGCAGCATGCGTGCTCAATGCTTGTGACAAGGCCGCATTGCGGGCCCGCAGGTGGCGGGTTTGCTCGTTGACCAGCTGCTCCATGTGCAAGACCTGCCCGGCCAAAGTGGCCAGCACCTTGAGCACGGCCAGATCGTCGTTCAAATGACGCTGGCGGCTGCGAATGCGGTGGCAGCCCAGCACACCCACGGTGGTGTTGCCCAGGGTGATGGGCAAGGCCAGGTAGGCCACAGTCTCGGCAGGAAAATGCTCTGCGGCCACCGAGCGGAACAAAAACAGGGGCTCGTGCGCAATGTCCTGAACAATCGCGGGCAAACCGGTTTGCAGCACCCGCCCGGTGATGCCATCGCCCTGTGCATACACCCCCCGGCGCATCTCCATGCCGGTCAGGCCATAGGCATGGCGGATCGAGGCGGTGACCGGGCCGAGGGCCGCGCCCGCAGCCGGCGTGTCGCGCAGCACAATGCGCCCCCGGTTCAGCCCCAGCAATTCGCTCATCAAATGCAGCATCTCGCGCAACACCTCGTGCGAGGCCAGGCTGCGCCCCACCCATTTCATGACCTCGCGCATCAGCAAGAGCTCTTGCTCGCGCCAATGGGCGTCAGAGGGCGTGGGGTCGGGAATGCGGGTGGTGTGCATGCTGCTGGGACTAGCAAGCTTTGGACCAAGGGCGGCACAAATGGCTTGTTCAGTGCTGTGAAATCGGCCCTTGGAAAGCTGGAACGTTCACAAATGGATTAAAAATGCCTTTTGACCATCCATCACCTGGCACGCGCCGCATTGTGTTGGGGCATGGTTTGATCGTTCCAAAGTAAACACCCAAGCATCACGATGCCCAAGCGTTTCTAATCGGTGCTCATCTTTGATGTCATTTGTAACAACCCATGCCCATCCAAAACGCCATCTGGCAAGTCGCCGACCAGCCTGCCATCCTCCCCGCAGCCAAACTCGCCAGCGAGCAGTTGCTGGAATCCATGATCGTGCGCGAGCCGCGCATCCTGTCCAGCGAATGGATGCTGATCGGTCAACAAGAAGTCACCTCGCACGGCGGGCGCATGGACCTGCTGGCCATCGCACCCGATGGTTCGCTGGTGCTGATCGAACTCAAGCGCGACCGCACCCCGCGCGAAATCGTGGCTCAGGCGCTGGACTACGCTTCTTGGGTGGCGGACCTGGCGGCCGACCGCATCGTGCAGATTTATCAGCGCTTTTCCAAGGGCGGCAGTTTGCAGGCTGATTTTCAAAAGCGCTTTGGTGTGGTGCTCGACGAAGACACGCTCAACCATTCGCACCAGATCATCATCGTCGCCAGCGAGCTGGACCCGTCCACCGAACGCATCGTGGCGTACTTGAACGCCCGCGACATTGCCATCAACGTGGTGTTCTTCAACGTGTTTGAGCATGGTGGCCAGCAGCTGCTCAGCCGCGCCTGGATGATCGACCCTGGCGAGACCCAAGCCAATGCAGCAGCCACTAACACCGCCAAGGGCGAGGCCAAAGAACCATGGAATGGCGAGTTCTATGTGTCGTTTGGCTCCAATGAACACCGCAGCTGGGAAGACGCCCGGCGCTATGGCTACATCAGCGGCGGCGGTGGCACCTGGTACAGCCAGACGCTCAAGCTCTTGTCGCCCGGTGACCGCGTATGGGTCAAGATTCCCCAAACGGGTTTTGTGGGTGTGGGCGAGATGACCGAATCCGTGCAATCCGCCAAAGACTTCATGGTGCCCACCTCCGAGGGCGACCGCTCCGCGCTCGACGTGTTACAACACGGCTCGCTCTACCGAGCTACAGCGGATGACCCTGAGCAAGCCGAATACTTTGTGCGCGTGAAGTGGCGCCACGCCGTAGACACTGCCCACGCCTTCAACGAGCTCGGTCTCTTCGGCAACCAAAACACCGTCTGCCAACCTAGTGCCGCCAAATAGCGGCATACGGTGGAGCGGTTGAAGACGGTGTTTACGGGGTGGGGTGGCTAAAGCTCAGGCGGTCCACAAGGCCAGCCGCTTTTGGCAATCAGCGGCAGGGAGCCTGGCACCAGAGGCCAGCATGCTTTGCAAGCGCTTGGCTGCGTTTTTCGGTTCAATGATTTGGTGCGCCACCATTTGATCCAGCAACCACAGTGCGCCGTGTACTTGCAAGCCATCGGCCATGGCCTGTTTCCGTAAGCGGCCATCGCCTGTGAGCAAGGGGCGGCCTGTTTGTTTGGCCAATTGGTAGCAAGACACATCGGCCAACGAGCTGTTGTTGTAGGCTTGCATCAGCGGGAAGAGGGCGGCAATGGCTTGTTCATCCAAAGTTTCAACCACCAGGCCCTGCGCTCGCAAATGGGTGTGGTCAAAGTCTTGCAGTTCACTCAGAACAAAGTCTGTGCAGCACAGTGTGAGGGGCAGGTCAAACATCGCATCCAGAAGACCTGCATTGCGCAAGTCAATCCAGATGTTGGTGTCGCTGATGTAGACCTGCGTTGTCATGCGGTGGCTTGCAAGCGATCCAGTTGGGGGTCCAGCTCATGGAGGCTGCATTGCAAAAATTCTGCGGCTCTTGAGGGGGTAAAGAGGTCTTCAGCCAATCCGCGATAGACCAAGGATTCAAATCTTCGCGGCTGCTCAGGCCGTAACGCTTCGGGCTCGTTGGTCCGCCAACCGTGTTTGTTGAATTCAAAGTAGGCGTTGCGAAAGCATGCATCACTAAGCAGGTCCAGGTCTTTCAGCCTGCGCAGCGCCACCTGCATGGACACCCCGTAACGACGCTTGGCATTCAACAGTTCAGCCGAAAAAACCCGTGAGCGCTGGTGGTTGCCAAAGTCTTGTAGCACACGGTCTTTGGGGTACAAAAACGCGCCTGCGAAACGGTGGCAGCAGCTTTCTTTGTTTTTGTCGGGCATGTCAGTGGGCAGCGCCATGACCCAGTGGCCCAATTCGTGGGCGGCAGTAAAGCGCATGCGCTCGCCGGGGCGTTGGCAGTTCAGCGCGATCAGCACATGCTGGTTGTCATGGGTGGCTGCGCAAGCGCCGTCAAAGTCATCTGGCCCATCAAGCAGGGCCACCTTGATGCCGTTGTCCTCCAGCAACTCGGTCAGGTGGGCAATGGCATCGCCGCCAATTTTCAGTTGATCACGCAGTTGTTGGGCTGCCCGTTCTGCTTCTTGCACGCTGGATACGGTCAGCGATTGGGCTGGCAAAACCTGAACTGTGTTCTCCGCGTCAAAGCAGCGCTCCAGTGCTTCATAACGTTCCAGGTGGTCGTGCATTTTTTCGCGCACAGAGGCCTGCCGAGCCAGCGACATTTTGGACAGCTTGCGAAACTCGAGCGGCGCCAGTTGGATGGCGTCAGATCGGAAAAAGTATTCGGGTTTGACGTTGAGCGCTTTGGCCAGCTGAAGGATTCGGGTTGAGTTGGGCTTGGAGTCGCCTTTCTCGAACTTGTTCAGTGCTTGTTTGCTGATGTCGCCCAGGTGGTTGGCCAAAGCCTCAAGGCTCAAGCCTCTGAGCATGCGTGCCCGATGGATTCGATGATGAATCATGGCGTCTCCTTGGTTGACGAACCTAGAATTATAGGTTTTTTGTCAACCAAGCCAACGGTTTGTTGTCTGGTTTTTACCCGCGTAGTCGCCAGTGAGATGGTCATGCTCATGTCAATCACCCCCTTGATGTGTACATTCAAATTTATGAGAACCTTAGTGCATAAATAGGGGTCTGTGAATCAGGTTGAACGATGTAATCCCTAAACAGTCATGTCCGCTTTTCACCACGATGTGAGTTCCCCGGCCGGAGATTCAAAGGGTGTCGAGGAGCAATGCATGAGCGAAGGCAGAGAGCCCCAGAAGCAGGCAAGGGATCTGCTCTATTCAGGGTTTTTTAACTCACGTTAAGCTGTGAAGTCTTAAAAGAGAGACTCATAACAAATGATCAACAAGTTTGTTTCTTCCGTCACCGAGGCCCTGGCGGACACGCCCGATGGAGCCACGGTGATGATTGGTGGTTTTGGCACGGCGGGCATTCCGGATGAGCTGATTGCGGGCCTGCTGGCGCAAGGCGCGCGTGACCTCACCTTGGTCAACAACAACGCCGGCAATGCAGAGCAAGGCTTGGCCGCCTTGCTCAAGGCGGGGCGGGTGCGCAAGATCATTTGCAGCTTTCCGAGGCAAGCCGACTCGTATGTTTTTGATGGGCTGTACCGTTCAGGCCAGATCGAGCTGGAGCTGGTGCCCCAAGGCAATTTGGCCGAGCGCATTCGGGCAGCTGGCGCGGGCATTGGTGGGTTTTTCACGCCCACGGGTTATGGCACCGAATTGGCCAAGCATGCCGATGGCTCGCTCAAGGAAACGCGCGAGATCAATGGCCGCATGTTCGTGTACGAAACGCCCATCCATGCCGACTTGGCGCTGATCAAGGCCGAGCGCGGCGACCGTTGGGGCAACCTGACCTACCGCAAGGCGGCGCGCAATTTTGGCCCCATCATGGCCATGGCGGCGCGCAAAACCGTGGCCACGGTGCACGAGCAAGTCGCGCTGGGTGAGTTGGACCCCGAGACCGTGGTCACGCCCGGTATTTTTGTTCAAGCGGTGGTCAAGATCGACCGTGTGGCCACGCAGGCCGGAGGCATCAAGGCATGAGCTACACCCGACGCAGCAAAGACGAATTGGCCGCCCGCGTGGCGCAAGACATTCCCGAAGGGGCCACGGTGAACCTGGGCATTGGCCAGCCTACCCTGGTGGCCAACCACATCCCTGCCAGCCGCGAAGTGCTGTTGCACAGCGAAAACGGCATCTTGGGCATGGGCCCGGCACCGGCCAAAGGCCTTGAAGATTACGACCTGATCAATGCAGGCAAACAGCCGGTGACTTTGTTGCCGGGTGGTGCGTATTTTCACCACGCCGACAGCTTCGCCATGATGCGCGGCGGGCATTTGGACATCTGTGTGCTGGGGGCGTTCCAAGTCAGCGCCACGGGCGATCTGGCCAACTGGCACACCGGCGAGGCCAGTGCCATTCCCGCAGTAGGTGGCGCCATGGACCTGGCCGTTGGGGCTAAACAAACCTGGGTGATGATGGACTTGCTGACCAAGCAAGGCCAAAGCAAACTGGTGCAGGCCTGCACTTACCCGCTGACCGGCATTGCGTGTGTCAAACGCGTCTACACCGACCTGGCCACGCTGGCCTGCACGCCGCACGGCTTGGAGGTGATCGATACCGTGCCTGGCCTGACGCTGCAAGAACTGTCTCGCCTGATCGGTTTACCGCTCAAGGCCGTCTGAGTGCGGCGTGGGCTGGCGGGGTGGGTTTTTCCATGTCCTGATGCCTACCGCCCAACAGGCACCATGAGCAGGTCATCGCTGATGGTCAACCATTGACCATCGCGGTAGAGCAAAGGCATGGCGGCGTCGTTGTAACGGCCGGATATGACTTCACCCACCATGAGGCTGTGCGTGCTTTCTTGCACTTGCCGAATCAGGCGGCACTCCAGGCTCATGACGGCATCCTGCAGGCAGGGTGAGCCTGAATCAAACTGTCCCCATTGCTGCGCATCGAAGCGCTCATCGCCAGACAAAGGCGCTTGACCGGCAAACAACTTGGCCATCTCGATGTGTTCAACCGCCAGCGTGTTCACGCTGAACACTTGGTTGTCGACCATGTGGGCATAGCTGAAGGCGTTGCGGTTGATGGCACACACCACGGTGGGGGGTTCCACGCCCAAAGACATGAAGGCCGAAACCGTCATGCCCGTGCGGTGGGGTGCCTTGCCGGTGGCGATGATGTTCACCGCCGCCGGGTGCATGCGCATCAATTGCTTGAAGGCTTGCGGGGTCATGCTGCGGCGGTTTCCAGGGGTGCATTCACGTTGATGGCCGATCCCAGGCCCAGCGCCTGGTTCACACGGGGCATGACTTCGTTGGCCATCAGCTCCATCGAACGGCGGCCCAGTGCTGGGTCGACCAGGTCCATACCTGCATAAACAATTTCGCCAAAGGGCCCGACCTTCTCGCGCAGGGCCAGAATTTTGTCGACCACTTCGTTCACGGTGCCGGTGATCACCAGTTCGTCCAGCAAGCGGTCCAGCGTGACGTGGCTGTCGTCTTCTTCGGCGAATTTTTTGAAGATGACGTGACGCTTGGAGATCATCATCTTGGTCAGCATTTGTCGGTAGTAATAACGGTAGGGGCTGTTGGCATCGGATCGGCCATAGCGCTGGGCGGTGGCCGCATCGTCGGCCACAAAAATGGTCCGCGCCACGCGCCAGTCGGCCGGGTTGGCCATCTGGCCGACCGCAGTCTTGCCTTCGCAATAGTTGTCCCAATGGCTGTTGAGCCAATGGTCCATCAGGAAGTTGGCCGACATGGGGTGGAAGTTGCGCTTGCCCATGGCGATCACGCCTTTGGAAAAGGGTGCTACCACGGTGCCCACGATTTCGGGCAAAGGCTTTTGGAAGGGCTTCATCAGTTCGCCGCGTCCAATTTCGGGCAGTGCGGTGACCTTGGTGGTCACTTTGAAGCGGTTGTCCGGAAAGTCGATGTTGTAGGGTGGCTCGCGCTCCCAGATGGCCAGGATCACATCGATGGCTTCGGCAAACATCTTGTTGCGGTCTTGGTCCAGGATGCCCAAAGCCTCGGCGTCAGAGGCCAGTGCGCCAGGGCTGATGCCGAAGATGAAGCGGCCCTTGGCCAAGTGGTCGAACATGGCCGCTTGCGAGGCCAACAGGGTGGGGTGTGAGTGCGACAGATTGGAGGTGCCGCTGCCCAGTTTGATGGTTTTGGTTTCCGGGATCAAGGTGGCCAAAAACATCAGGCTATTGGTCACGTTCTCGGCTTTGTCCGTCAAATGCTCGCCCACGAACGCATCGTAAAAACCCAGCTTATCGGCCAGGATGATGGTTTGCCGGTCCTCATGCAAAGTCTCTGTGGTGTCCCGCTCGAAGGGGTGCAGGGGCATGGTGAAGTAGCCTAAGCGCATGATGGATCCTGTCGTTGGTCTTTAGAAAATGAAGACTCACTCGGGCTTGATGCCAGCGTCTTTGATGACCTGTGCCCAGCGGGTAATTTCACTTTGAATGAAGCGAGGGTAATCGGCCTTGGATACCTTGGAAGGTTCCAGGCCCAATTGGGCTAAACGCGCCAGAAATGCCTCATCTCTGAGGGCAGAGCTGATGGCCCCGTCCAGTCTGCGCACCACATCGGGTGGGGTGCCTGCTGGTGCAGCCAGGCCCAGGAAGAAGCCCAATTCATAGCCAGGGTAGGTCTCGCCAATGGCAGGCACGTTCGGCCAGGGCTTGAAACGTGTGGCACCGGTCACGCCAATCGCGGTGGCTTTGGGGTTGTCGATGTGGGCCATGGCGGGCAGGTATTCCAGAAACAGGACCTGCAACTGGCCGCCGTAGAAGTCTTGCAGGGCCGAGCCAATGCTCTTGTAGGGGACACCGGTCATGGGCGCACCCGTTTTGACCTTGAACATTTCTGCGGTCATTTGGGAGGCCGAGTTGTAGTGGCCAAAAAACACTTTGCCTGGGTTGGCTTTGGCAAAAGCTGTCAGGTCGGCAGGGGTGCGGATGCCCGAGTCCTTGCTGACCATGGCCACCGAGGCCGCTGTGCCGAATTGACCCAGGTGTTCAAAGTCCTTCAGCGGGTCGTAGGGCACCTTTTTGTAGAGACTCAGGTTGGCCGCCAGTGTGGTGTTGGTGGTCAGTAGCAAGGTGTAGCCATCGGCGGGTGCGTTCTTGACCGCTTCGGTGCCCAGAATGCCGTTGGCGCCGGCGCGGTTTTCAATGACCACGCCTTGCTTGAACTGCGCTTCCAGGTACTGTCCGAAAGCCCGAGCCGTGATATCGCCCGAGCCGCCAGGGCCAAAAGGCACCACGATCTTGATGGGTTTGTTGGGAAAGCCCTGAGCCTGGACCAGACCCAGGCACAAACCCAAGGGGGCCAGCAGGCCCCACTTCAGAAATCGGACAAGCTTGCTCATTCGCACTCTCCATCAAGGTTGATCATGCTTGGATTCTAGGATTGGCATGGTGATTGACCAAACACAATATTCCAACATGCGGAATTTCCGGGTTGGGGTATTCCATGGCACAAGAGGCCAATGGGGTGGCCTCTTGTGGACTGCAAAGCGACCCACATGAGGCTTTTTGAATTCAAAAAGCAATGCGTTGAGGTGGCGGGTCCTTGATGGCCGTGCGCCAGGTTTCGGCCTGCGTCGGGTTCATGCGTGCCAGTTCGTATTGCGCCGACATGATCTCGGCCTCATGGGCCAAGGTGCTGGCCAGGTCGCTCAGGTAGCTGCCCTTCATGCGCTCCAATGTGGAGACAGCGCACAAAGACGCAATCGGGTAGCGGCGTCGGTCAAAGATCGGCACGGCAATGCCTGAAATGCCGCGTGCCGATCGGGTCTTGGTCAGTGCATAGCCGTTTTTGCGGGTCTTCTGGATGCCGGCAGTCATTTTGCTGAAGGTGTTTTCTTCGCCACTGCGAATGCGGTTGAAGGCCACGATGTCGGCGATTTCCTCTTCGGGCAAATGCGCCAGGATGGCCAGGCTGAACGAGCCAATGCCCATGGGCCAGCGGTCGTTGATCTGCAGGATTTCGGCATTCTGGGGCAGGTGGCCTTGGCGCTTGTCCAGGCAAACGGCGTCGTAGCCGCAGCGGATGCCCAGGTAAACGGTCTCGCCTGTCGTTTGCGCCAGGCGTTCAAACGAAGGCTGTGCAATGGTCTTGATGTCAAACACATTGAGCACCGACATGCCAAAGGCATAGACCTCGGGCCCGAGCCGGTAGTTGCGCGTGCCCCAGGGGCGCTCCACCAGGTGTTCTTCGAGCATGGCCGACAGGATGCGGTGCACCGTCGCCTTGGGCAATTGGGTCAGGCTGCTGATTTGCATGAGCGCCGCACCTTGCGAGCCAAAGGTGGAGAGCGTGCGCAGCAACAGTGCGGCGCGTGCAATGCTTTGTGCGCCTTCGCTTTTAGGGGCAGTGGTCATGGGGTGAGCGTGGTGCAGGGTGGCCTGTGCCTGGTTGGGCTTGACGCACGGATCTTACAAAAAATTCCATCATCCGGAATATTGAAGTGGCACTGGCCAGACGCGGGTCAAAAAGGGCGGGTCCGGATTGCCAAGTCAAAACTCGGCACGCATACTGATTTTTGATTTTTTGATGCCAATTTTCTTTCGGTTCACGACAACATGTCATCAATACGAGACAACGAAGGGGTATTCACATGAAAACATCCAAACGCCAATGGCTCGCTTGCATGGGCCTGAGTTTGCTGGCCAGTGCTTCAGCGCTTTCCGTGCAGGCGCAAAGCTACCCTCAGCGACCCATCAAGGCCATCGTGCCGTATGCCGCCGGTGGTTTCTCGGACCAAGCCAGCCGCATCATTGCCGAGGCCATGTCCCGCAATTTGGGTCAACCCATCGTGATCGAAAACCGTGCAGGTGGCGGCGGCCGCATCGGCAGCGAAGCCGTCACCAAAATGGCCCCCGACGGCTATCAGTTGCTGATGACCACCAATGGCACCAAGACCTACATGGCGGTGGTGGAAAAGTCCTTGTCGTATGACCCGGTGAACGACTTCACGCCCATTTCGCTGGTGGGCAAATACGGTTTGCTGATGGTGGTCAATCCATCGGTGCCCGCCAAAAACTTGCCTGAATTCCTGGCTTATGCCCGCGATCCCAAAAACAAGGGCAAGATCAATTACGCGAGCTCGGGCATGGGCAGTGGTCTGCATTTTGCGGGCGAGTTGTTCAACGCCATGGGCAAAGTAGACATGGTGCATGTGCCCTACAAAGGCTCGGGCCCCGGCATGCAGGATGTGCTGGCGGGGGTGTGTCAGGTCATTTTTGACGGCGCAGCCAAGCCGCACATCGATGCAGGCAAGGTTCGCTTCTTGGGCACCACCAGTTCGGTGCGCGATCCGCGTTATCCGGACATGCCCACGATCAGCGAAGGTGGCTTGACCGGGTATGACCTGACCTATTGGGTGGGCATTTTTGCACCCAAGGGATTGCCTGCCGACATCCAGGCGCGGCTCAATGCCTCGGTCAAAACTGCGTTGGCGGACGCTGACGTGCAGCGCAAACTCAATGGTATGGGCATGAGCCTGGTGGGCAGTACGCCCGAGCAAATGGTGCAGGAAATTCGTACCGAAACCGCCAAGCTGCGGCAGATTGCAGCATCGATTCCGGGTGGAGTGAACTGAGCATGAGTGACGTGTTACGACCCCAGGACCGTCTGCCCTTTTCAGCCATTGTTGACAGGCCGCCGCTGCGCTTGCCCGAAGGCGTGCGGCTGGTGGTTTGGCCAGTGGTCAACATCGAAGAGTGGGACATCTCGCGCCCCATGCCGCGCATGGTTTCGCCACCGCCAGGGGGTCAAGCGCCGGTGCCCGATGTGCCGAACTGGACCTGGCATGAATACGGCATGCGCGTGGGCGTGTGGCGTCTGATGGACGCTTTCAAAAATGTAGGCGTTCGCCCCACGCTATCGATCAATGCCAAGGTCTGCGAGACGCGCCCTCGCGTGACACAAGCCGCGCTCGATGCAGGCTGGGAATTCATGGCGCATTGCTACGAGCAAATCCCGATTCAAAAAATTCCAGACGAGCGGGCCATGATGCAGCAGACACTGGACGTGCTGACTCGCTTCACCGGCCAGCGGCCGCAAGGCTGGTTGGGCCCTGGGCGCAGCCAGACCCTGCAGACCCCCGATCTGATCAAGGAGCTGGGCATGTCCTGGTTTGGCGACTGGGTGCTCGATGACCAGCCGCAATATGTGCACACCTTGCACGGCCCCTTGGTGTCGGTGCCCTACACCATCGAGCTCAATGACATCAACATCATGCTCACGTCGCACGAGCGTTCGGATGCCATGTTGCTGCGCACCCAAGACGCGTTTGAGCGGCTGTACGCCGAGTCGGCGCACAGCGCCCGCATCATGGCGTTTGGCGTGCACCCCTACATTTCAGGCGCGGCGCACCGCATCCGCTACTTTGAAATGATGCTGGAGTTTTTGGCCAAGCAGCCCGGTGTGGTGTTCTGGAACGGCTCTGAAATCAGCCAATGGTTTCAGCAAGCCAGTCCACTGCCAGCGCCTTGAGGCATGATTTTTCAGACGCTCCCTGACCTGTCCGCTCAGGCGCATGAAGACTTGCCTTTGCATGCCTTGACGCTGGCCCAAGCCAGTGCGCTGATTCGGCTGCAGAAGATCACACCGGTGCAACTGGTGCAGGCTTGCATTGACCGCATCGAGAGACTGAACGGGCAAGTGAACGCCTTCGTGACAACCACCCTGGACGCTGCCTTGCAAGCAGCGCATCAGGCCAACCGCGAGATCATTCAAGGCCAATACCGGGGGCCTTTGCATGGCATTCCGGTGGCCCACAAAGATGTGTACCTGACGCAAGGCGTGTGCACCACCGCGCATTCGCGGCATTTACAAGACTGGGTGCCCTCTGTCAGCGCCACGCTGGTGACGGGCCTGGAGCGCCTGGGCGTCATCAGCTTGGGTAAAACGGCTTGCCATGAATTCGCCTTTGGTTCGCCCGCAGAAGATGACTTGTTTCCGCCGGCGCGCAACCCCTGGCATTTGGCGCACATGCCCGGCAGCTCCAGCAGCGGCTCGGGTGCGGCCGTGGCCGCAGGTTTGTGCCTGGCGGCTACAGGCACTGACACTGGTGGCTCGATCCGCCACCCGGCGGCTGCCTGTGGTGTGGTGGGCCTCAAACCCACGCGCCATGCTTACCCCCTGTCGGGCGTGATCGCCCTGGCCCCCAGCCTGGATGTGGCCGGATTTTTAACGCGCACCGCGCTGGACCAGGCCCTGATCTGGGACGCCTGGCATGGCAGTGATGTGGCCACCGCGTGCGCCTCCGATGTGCAGCGTTCGGTGCTCCGGGGGCTGCGCATCGGCGTGCCTGCGGGGCTGTGGCACAACGCTGAGAACGGCCAGGCCACGCACGACCCGCAAATCCAGGCTTGCTTTGACGAGACGTTGCAAAAACTTCAGGCCGAAGGTGCGCAGGTGGTCATGGTGGAGTTGCCTTCACAGCCTTCCGTGGTGCAGGCGGCCAACACTCTGATTGCTTACGAAGCGTTTCAACAACTGCAGCACGTTTGGCGTGACCACCCGGAACAGCTGGGACAGGGCTTGCGCCAAAAACTGGCGGGTGCAGCGCAGCTGAGTTTGAACAGCTACCAAGCAGCCCGCGTTCAAGCCGATGTGTGGCAGCAGCAGGTCAGTGCTTTGCTGGCTGAGCAGGTGGACGTGCTGGTGTGGCCAGGCCGCGAGGCCTTGCCCGAAACCCTGCAAGCCCTCATGGCCAACCCCACCGGGCAGCGCAGTGCCTGCAACCGGTTGTTCAGTTTGACTGGACATCCTGCCCTGACCTGCCCCATGGGCGTGTCCACCCAAGGCTTGCCCATGGCTTTGCAGATCGGCGCTGCCATGCACGGCGAGGGTCATTTGCTGCAGGTGGCCCATGCCGTGGCTGCGGCCATCGGTTGGCGCTTGCCTGTGTTGCTGGATTGAGCCATGGACTTTGTGAACACCGAAGGCGTGCGCCTGCATTACGACATTGTGGGTGAGCAAGGACCCTGGCTGGCGCTGGTCTCGGGCGGTCGGCGCAGCGGAGCCGAATTTTTGCCCTTGGCGCGCCGCATCGCGGCCCGGGGTTTTCGGGTGCTGCTGCACGACCGGCGCAATACAGGAGCTTCACAGGTATTGATCCAAGGTGAGCGTGGCGAAGAAGACATCTGGGCCGACGACTGGGTGCAGCTGATGCAGCACCTGAACGCGGTGCCCGCCTTTTTGGGGGGTGGCTCCTCGGGGGCGCGGCTGGCCTTGCTGACCAGCTTGCGCCACCCTGAGGTGGTGCGTGGCTTGCTGCTGCTGCGCATCACGGGTGGCGCTTTCACGGCGGGCCGCTTGCCCGAGAACTATTACGGCCAGTTCATCCGCGCCGCCGAGCAAGGCGGCATGGCTGCAGTCTGCGCCACGCCCTATTACCAAGAACTGATCGCCGCCGACCCCAGCAACCGCGATCGACTCATGGCCTTGGACCCCCAGCAATACATCTCCGTCATGCGTCATTGGTTGGAGATTTTTTTGCAAGGCCCGCGCGAACCGGTGCTGGGCATGACGACCGAGGCCCTGCAAGCCATCCGCGTGCCCACTTGGGTGGTGCCCGGCAATGATCAAACCCATGTCGCTCGCCACGGGCGTGAAGCGGCGGCCCTGATCCCCGGCTGCGAATTGTTCGAGCTGCCGGTGGCGGACGAAGACGTGCCCGCTTTGCCGTTTTCGGCCTGGGCACCGCACGAAGAAACACTGGCGACAGCCATGGTCGATTTCATGCGCCGGGTAGGCCATGATGGCCACTGAAACGATTTCCAAGGAGCACATTGAATGACCACCCCGATCAATCCATCGATTCGTCGCATCGTGACCGGTCACGACGACCAAGGCAAAGCCATCGTCGAGATTGACGAAGTCTGCAGCCATTACCGCCAAGGCCGCCCCAATGGCTTTGTGTGCAATGTGTGGACCACAGACACCAGCCCCGCCAACAACAACGGCCATGTGGACGCAGGCAAGCGCGAGGGCAAATTTTCGGTGATCGAGAACGGCACCGTGTTCCGCATCCTCGATTTCCATCCGGGTGTGCAGCAACGCGTGCACCGCACCGACTCGGTGGATTACATCGTGGTCATGTCCGGCGAAATCGACATGGAACTGGAGTCCGGCGAGGAAGTCCACCTGAAGGCTGGCGACGTCATGGTGCAGCGCGGCACGGTACACAACTGGATCAACCGGGGCACGGAGACTTGCGTCATGGCCGTGGTGCTGGTGCATGCGCACCCGGTGCAGGCGGGTGGGCAAACGCTCAACGCCTTTGGTTGAGCGGCCCCCGAGGCCTCGTTCAGGCCTTCAGTGAGGAAACGGCGCAATGCCCGGTGCGGCACCATCCGGCACGCTGCGGCGCGTGGTGTTCATCACCATCGCCAGCAAGCTGTAGTAACCGCAGTGCGCCGTCATGTCGATGACGCCTTGGTCGCCAAACATTTTTTGCGCAGCCGCCCAGGTCACGTCGCTCACCGATTGGTTGTGCAGCAGCTCTTGCAAGAAGTCGTACACCACGGTTTCTTCAGCCGTCATGTTCGGTGGGCGGCGGCCTTCGGCAATCGCATCGCAAGTTTCTTCGGTCACCCCGGCTTTCATGGCAATGGGCTTGTGGATGTGCCACTCCACCGGCTGAGACCAATGGCGCGCCACCACCAGCACGGCGAATTCCGAGTTGTGCAAACCTACGGTGTTGTCGTAGCGCAGGTATTCGCCCACTTTTTGCAAGCGGCGCATCAGTTCGGGGCTGCGCATCAAAGGCACAAAGGGGCCGGAGAGCTTGCCGCGTGGCCCGCTGACCAGTTCGTCCACCGCCGCACGCTGGGCGTCGGTCATTTGTTCACGCGGGATTTCGGGCAGGCGGTCTGTTTTGGGGGAGGTCATCGGGCGGTCTCTTGGGGTGGGTTGAAAAATTAAACCCCAATTTATCACTGGACCTGACGCCCTTCAGTCGTGTGCGGGATAGCCGGGCGGGGCCACAGCCGCACCTTGGATCTGGTGTCGCACAAAGGCCTCGGCCACCCAGCCCGATTGTTTGGCGTCCTCCACAAAACCGTTCAGAAATTGCCGTGCTGTCTCACTGCGCTGCGCGGGCATGCCCATGGCCTGGTGAATGACCATGAAGCGGCCCGGCAGCAGCCTCACGCCTTGCAGGCGCTGCGCGTCAGCTTCCAATTGCTGCTTCACGCCGGCGGCCACTTCAAGTTGCTGCGCCATGAACACATCGACCACGGCGGGCGAGCTGGGCGCACGCACGATGGGGGCGTGTTTCAGGTGGCGGGTCAAAAACAAGTCGTAGGCGCTGCCCGCGCCCACCGTCACACGGTTATGAGCCTGGTCGACTTCGTCGTTGCTTTGCAGCGGCGAGTCGCTGCGCACCATGTAGGCTCCTTCGATTTGCACATAGGGCGGTGAAAAATGCAGACCTTCGCCTCGCACCGGGTCGATGGCAAAAAAGCCGATGTCGGCTTCGTCGGCGCGCACGCACTGCACCGATTCGTCGGCTTTTTTGAACACCCGCCATTCAATGCCCAAGCCCAATTGCGCTGCCAGTTTGCGCGACAGGTCGGCCGAAATGCCCGAGGGCTCGCCAGCAGCGTCGAGTCCGGCGAGCACCGGGTTACCCAAGTTGATGGCCACGCGCAAAACGCCGTGGGGGGCGAGATGATGGGCCAAAAGCGAGGCAGATGGAGTACTCATAAGGCCTTTGTAAAAATGGACATTTCAATCTGCATGATTCTAAAAACACGATCCGTGCAAGCGGCTTACAAGCAGCGGTCCAGTCGGTTCTTTAACCCATCACCTTAAGAACTTCGCTCAAATCTCGCCCGGTGTGGTGCGGTGCAGGTCCGATGGCCTCAGGCGGCAGGCCCTGGCGGTTGACCCACAGCGTGGTGAAGCCAAACCAGGTGGCGCCCAGCGCGTCCCAGGCGTTGCTCGAGACAAAAAGCACCTCGGCGGGTGCAAAGCCAAAGTGATCTTGTACCAGTTGGTAGCTCGTGGGTGTGGTCTTGAACTGGCGCACGCTGTCCACCGACAGCACGGCGTCCAAAAGCTTGCCCATGCCTGCACTGTGCACCGCCGACTGCAGCATCTCGGGGCTGCCGTTCGACAAAATGGCGGTGGCCACGCCGCGCTGGCGCAAGGCTTGCAGCACACCCAGGTTTTCCGGGAAGGCCGAGAGCTGTGCGTATTGCGCCATCAGCGCGTCTTCATTCGCATGGGTGTGCGCCAAGCCCAACCGCGCCGTCGCATAACGCAGCGATGCGCGTGTGAGGTCCCAAAACGATTGGTAATGCCGACTGCCTTTCGGGTTGGGGTCGCTCAGAGAAATCAAGCGCGTGTACTCGATTTGCTTGTCGCGCCACAGCACCGACAGGGCCGCACCGTGTCCCGGGTAGAGTTGCTCAGCCAAAGCGCCGATCGAGTAGACATCGAACAGCGTGCCGTAGGCGTCGAACACCACAACACGGAAGCTGGCCTCGGTCATGCCAGGTGCCCGGTTTTCACCAGGATCAAACAGCCTTCGCGGCTGAAGGGCTGATGCTGGCTCATGTGCGGACTGCGCAGCCAGCTGCCTGCGGGGTAGTCGCCATGCTCGTCCGAGAACACGCCTTCGACCACGAAGATTTCTTCTCCACCCCAATGCCGGTGGGGGTTGAAAAACGTCTGGGGCGCCCAGCGCACCAGTGCGGTATTTTGCGTCTCGAAGGTGTTGAGGGGCAAGACTTCCAGGCCCTCCACCAGGCCTTGACGCCATTCGCTGCGGAGTGAGTCGACGACCACGCGCTCGTCGTCGCGTGCATCCAGATGGCGCAGCTTGACAAACAAGGTGCAGCCCTCGGGCGACGCGGGAGAGTGCGATGTGCCCACCGGGTTCTTGATGTAAGTGCCGGGGCCGTAAACACCGTGCTCGTCGTGCAGCGTGCCTTCGAGCACCAGAATTTCTTCGCCGCCGCCGTGGGTGTGGCTGGCAAAAGCTGAACCCGGCGCGTAGCGCACGATGGAGGTTGCTCTGGCCACTTCGCCCCCATCGCGCTCGAGCAATCGGCGCGACACGCCTGCAGCGGGTGAGTTCACCCAATCAAGCGAGGGGCTGTGGATGATGCAGCGCTGGCTCAGATCGGCGTTGAGCGTGATGTGTTCGGTGTGCATGGCGGTGGAGGCGTTCAGGTTTTCAGCAGCACCGGCTCGATGGCCTCGCCCTGCGCGGTGATGCGGCCGATGATGGCGGTGTGCGCATAGCCTGCGGCTTTCAGGGCCTGAACGCAGGCGGCGGCTTGCTCAGCAGGCACACTGGCCAGCAGGCCGCCTGCGGTTTGCGGGTCAAACAACAAGGGGTAGCGTGGGTCTTGGATAAATTCATCGGCGTTGCGCAGAGCACGGCGCAAGCGCACATTCGCCGGTTGCAAAGAGCTCACGATGCCTGCCTGAACGCAGTCCACTGCGCCGTCGAGCAGGGGCAGGGTGCTCAGTTGCAGTTCTGCGTCTACACCTGACGGCCGCGTCATCTCCACCAAATGGCCCAGCAGACCAAAGCCGGTCAGGTCGGTGCAGGCGGTGGCTCCGTGGTGGTGCAAAATTTTGGCGCCGGTCTGGTTGGACTGGACCATCGATTGCAGTGCCGCGGCAATCCAGCGGCCCTTGGCCGCATAGCGAGCATGCGCAGCAAACAAGGTGCCGGTGCCAATCGGTTTGGTCAGCAGCAGCACATCGCCCGGCTGCATGCCCCCTTTGCGCATCACACCGGCCATCTTGTCGTCGATCAGGCCGTTGATGGCAAAGCCCAGGGCCAGCTCTGCGCCCTCGCCCGTGTGCCCGCCCACCAGGGCGCAGCCTGCGGCGTTCAGCACTTCGATGGCGCCGCTCATCATTTGTGTCAGCAGGTCTTCGACTTTGCGCTCCAGCCCCGGGGGCACGGTGACCACGGCGGTGGCGGTTTGCGGCTCCGCTCCCATGGCAAAAATATCGCCCAGCGCGTGGTTGGCGGCCACCTTGCCAAAGATGTAGGGGTCATCGATGAAGGCCCGGAAAAAGTCCACGGTCTGTACCACAGCCATGCCTGGCGGCACGCGGACCACGGCCGCATCGTCGGGAGAGTGCAGACCGATCAGCACATCCGGTCGCTCAACCGGCTGCAATTGCCCCAGGGCGCGCGACAAGATATTGGCGCCTACTTTGGCACCGCATCCGCCACAGCGCATGGCAATCGCAGAGATGGCTTGCAGTGATTCTTCACTCGTCAGTGCCAGGCGCGTGCTGGATGCCTTGCCTTGGGCCTGGATGTCTTTGAGCAGTTGGCCCATGGCTTGCACGGCTTCGCGGACATTGGCGCCGGGTTGGGCGGGGCCGTTCGCTCCCGGCATGGCAGGGAATTCGGTGAAGCGCTGCATGAATTGCCGGTCGATGCGGTCTTTCCAACGCCAGACCCAGGCCCCGGCAAAGCCCAGCGATCCGCGAGAGGCCACGGCAAAGCGGTTGCCGGTCGAGATCAGGGCCAGCCAATGGTTTTGGGGTTCGTAGACGGTCAATTTTTGACCGCGTAAGCTGCGACGCAAATTCTCAGCCAAGGGTTTGGCCATGCGCACGGCAAATACGCCGGCTTTTTCCAGCGGTCGTTCCACAAAAGAGGCGATGTCACCCGCTGCAAACACCAGCGGGTCATTCAGGGATTGCAGTTGGGGGTGTACCAGGATGAAGCCGTTCTTGTCCAAAGCCAGGCCGGTGCTTTGCAACCATTCAGGCCCACCGGCCTGGGTGACCCACATGGTTTCGTCGGCATCAAAGGTGCGGCCGTCGCGGGTGTGCAAACAGCCCGGAGAGACCTGCACCACTTCGGCATGGGTGTGCACAGCGACATTGCGCTCTTGCAGGACCGTGGCAAAGCGCGCACGCACGCTCGGGTTGTGTGTGGGCAAAATGTGTTCGCCTGAAGACAGCAGCACGAATTTCAGGTCTTCCGGGTTGCGTACCATGGCCCTGAATTCGTTGCGCAAACGGTACTGCATGGACAACACCAGTTCCACGCCACCCGCGCCAGCACCGACCACGGCAATGGTCATGGGGCCGCGGTATGCAGGCCATTGACGGGCCTTGTCCAGCAGGGCCAACCAGCGCTGGTTGAACTGCGCAATGGGCTTGACAGGCACAGCCAGCGCCTGTGCGCCATCGACTTGCCGCATTTGTGGGGTCGAGCCGATGTTGATCGACAACAAGTCGTACGGCACCGGTGGGCGGTTTTTGCAAATCACTTTTTGGCTTTTGCGGTCAATGCTCACAACCGCATCGTGCACCAGACGCGCGCCAGCAAACGCACACAGGCGGCCCAGGTCGATGTGCACCTCATCAAAAGTGTAGTGGCCAGAAATGTAGCCCGGCAGCATGCCTGAATAGGGCGTGTCAATGTCGGTGCAGATCAAGGTCAGGCGCACCCCCGGCTCCGGCTTCATGGCGAACATGCGCAGCACGCCTACATGGCTGTGACCACCACCGACCAGCACCAGGTCGCGCAGTACAGGTTGATTGGAAGATTGCATTCAAAGGGTCCAGAGGTCCTGCACCCAGCGGTGCAAGGCGGCGCGTTCGGCCTGCGGTTCAAACAAGGGTGCGCGCAAAGCGCACTGATGTTGCAAGTGTGCCACCAGTGTGGGGCCGCTTTTGGGTTCGCGGCAAGCCAACAGCCGCTCGGCCAGACCTTGGGCATCGCCGGGCTCGAACACCCCCTCGTAATCTTCCCCCAGCAGGCCCATGTTGCCGTCGATGCGCGAGGCGAGCACGGGTGTGCCGCTGCAAATCGCTTCCATCAGCACATGCGCGCCGCCTTCCATGCGGCTGGTGTGCACCAGTAAGTGGGCGCGCTGGATGCGTTGCAGGGTCTGGCGGTGCGGCAAGGCACCCAGCCAGCGGTAATGCGGACACTGCGCCTGAGTGGCCTGCGCAGCCTGCCCCAGCGCGGTGTCGAGTGGTGCGCCAATGTGGTCGATCAGGATGCCGCAGTCCGCTGGCAACAAGCGGGCCGCTGTCATCAAGGTCAGAGGGTCTTTTTCGTCACGCAAGTGGCCCACCATCACCACACGCAGGTGACGTGTGGTTTTGCGCAGGGTTTGGCGGCTGGCAGTGGACTGCACGATCACCCGGGTTTTGGTTTGGTGTTGCGGCGGCACCTGGCGTGTGCCCAGCGGGTTGAGCACCACCAGGCTGTGCGCCAGGGCCACCGACTGCTGGGCCTGCGCATCGTGGGAGATGTCGCGGTACAGGTCGGTGCCCGTCAGGGCCAGGCCCAGGCCCTTGGGGCCGCGTTGGGCATGCCATGCGGCCACGGCATCGGCCGAGCGGCGCGCGTGCAGAGCCAGCAACACATCATCGGGCGTGGTCAAGGCCTGGTCATCGGGCCATTGCCGCACGATGCGGGCAAAATGAGGCTGTAGCAGGTGCTGCCAACGCCGCGCCGTTTGCCAGTTCCCGTTGTTGGCGTCGGCGAGGGCAGGGCTGACAATGACCACACGAAGTTTTTGCATGGGCAGTTTATACATGAGCAGCTGTACCCCAGCCCCCTCCAGGCAAACGCGCCAATACCCCCTGCTTGGGCCTGTGACCAACCCCTGGCGCACCGCCAATGCCGAGACCTTGGCCCAAGCCCTGACCGAGACGCGCCAACGCACATTGGGATTGATTCAGGCTTGGCAAGTGGCGCTGCCGGATCTGGTCGTGCCATCCCTGCCAGGGATGAACCCGCCTCTTTGGGAGTGGGGACACATCGCCTGGTTTCAGGAATGGTGGACGGTGCGCAACCGCCAGCGCTATCAAGGCACCCGCAGCGCCTCAACTGGCGAAGCCATTGCCGCTTCGCTCCTGCCCCATACCGATGCGCTTTACAACTCCAGCGAAGTGGCGCACGACAGCCGCTGGTCACTGCCGCTGCCCGACCTGCAAGGCACGCAGCGCTACCTGGCCGAGGTGCTGGCGCACAGCTTGTCCCATTTGGCAGCCGCGCCCGATGCCAGCGATGAGACACTCTACTTTTGGCGCTTGGTCTTGCAACACGAGGCCATGCACAACGAAGCGTCGGTTCACATGGCGCAAGACCTTGGCTTGGCTTTGCCCGAGGCCTTGTGTGCGGGGCACGCGCAGGCAGGCACTGACCCGGTTTCAAACAGCGCCCAGTTGGGCATGCCCGCCCAAGTCTGGACCCTGGGCCACAGCGGGCCTGGCTTTGCCTTTGACAACGAATGTCAGGCCCACCCGGTGACTCTGGCCGCATTTGAGATCGATGCCGGTGCTGTGACCTGGGCGCAGTACTTGCCTTTTGTGCAGGCCACAGGCCACGCCCTGCCGCTGCATGTGCGTTGTGTTCAAGGGGTTTGGCAAGTGCAGCGCTGGGGCCAATGGCAGGCCATCGACCTGAACGCCCCGGTGGTGCATGTGAACGCCTTCGACGCCCAGGCCTGGTGTCAATGGGCGGTCAGACGCTTGCCTACCGAAGCCGAATGGGAGTGCGCTGCGCACGCGCCGGGCTTTGCTTGGGGCCAGGTATGGGAATGGACCGCCAGCGCCTTCGCGCCTTACCCCGGCTTTGTGGCCCACCCCTACCGCGACTACTCCGAGCCCTGGTGGCACGACCACCGTGTGCTGCGCGGGGCATGTGCCGCCACCTCGGTGCATATGGTGGATGTGAAATACCGCAACTTCTTTGTGCCCGAGCGGCGCGACATCTTTGCTGGCTTCCGCTCGGTCAAGCTGTGATGATTCAGACGCTCGGCGCCTGCCCCTTGCGCAGCAGTTCGTCGATCAGGATGTGGGTTTGCAACGCATCGTCACCCGTGACCCTTGGCGCACGCTGGTGGACGATCGCATCGATGAAATCGGTCAACAGATCGCGGTGTGGTTCGTGAGAAAAATCCATCATGTTGGCGCCGCTGCCGGTGCCCCCTTCACTTTGCACAGTCAAGGGCTCACCTTGCAAAAAGTTCACCTGCAGATCGGCTCCGCTCAGCCTTGCACTGCCCAGCGTGCCGATGACTTCGATCGTCTCCGGGAAGCCGGGGTACATTGCGGTGGTGGCCATGAGGTCGCCGGGGGCACCATTGCCCAAAACCAACAGCGCACTGACGTGGTCTTCGGTTTCCATCTGATGCAAACGGGTTTGCCGCACCACCGAGGCCGTGACCGATTTCACTCCGACCAGCGCCTGAAACAGGTTCAGGGTGTGGATGGCCTGGGTCAGTAGCACACCACCACCATCGCGTGCCAAAGTGCCTCGGCCCAGTTCGTTGTAATAGGCTTGCGAGCGCCACCACGGCACGCGCACCGATGCCGCCTGAATTGCGCCCAGGCGTCCTGAATCCAGCAGGTCCTGCAAAACAAGCGAAGCTGGCCGGAACCGGTGTTGCAGCACCACCCCCAAATGCAGTCCGCTTTGCTGAGCCAGCGCTGTCAGCTGCCTTGACCTCTCAAGGTTGAGCTCCAGTGGCTTTTCGAGCAAGACATGTTTGCCCGCGGCAAAGCAACGCGCGCAGATGTCCAGATGAGTGGACGGTGGTGTGGCCACAATGACCGCCTGGACCTGCGGGTCGTTCAGGACTTCGTCCAACGCGCTGACCAAACGAACAGGGCCGGTGTAAGGCTGAATGCGATCAGGGCGGGGGTGGCGGGTGACGGCATAACGCAGGTCAATGCGCTCGGTCAGGTCTTGCAGGCTGCGCAGGTGTGGCTGGGTGGCTGCACCCAATCCCACCAGGGCCATACCCAAGCGCTGACTCATCAGCGGCCTTGACCGATCTTGACCTGGTTGATTTGCGCTTGCGCTTTGACCAGTGAAGGCACCATCTCTTGACCATAGCCCAAGGCGCAGGCAGTCACCAGACTTTGGTGCACGCTGGTGCCAACGCATGAGGGTGCTTTCACACATTCGGTCAGGTGCACGTAGTAACGCAAGTCTTTCGACGCGTTGTTCAACTCGAACTTCAGGGCGGTGTAATCGCCATCCAGTGTTTTGGCCATGGCCTGAAACAACCCTGAGTTCACCGCACCAGCCGAGACCACGCGCACCAACTGCCCTACATCAATACCGGCTTTGGCTCCCACGGCGAAGGCTTCGGCCGCTGCCGTGGTGATGGCTTGGCCGAGAAAGTTATTCAGCAGCTTGATGACATGGGCAGCGCCCATCTCACCCACGTGGAAAATATTTTCACAATAGGCCTTGAACACCGGCTCCAGGCGGGCAAACACCTCGGGGGATGCGCCCACCATGGTGTTGAGTTTGCCGGCTTCGGCCTCCACCGGAGTGCGCGCCAACGGGGCGTCGACCAGGGTCATGCCCACGGCTTGGCAGCGGGCCGCCAGACGGCGTGTGGACTCGGGCTCGCTGGTGGATGCGTCAATGACGACCAAGCCCGCACGGGCCTGGCTCAGCAAACCGGTGGGACCCTCCAAAGCGGCTTCGACCTGAGGCGAGCCGGTCACGCAAATGATGACCGCATCGCAGGCCGAAAGATCGGCATGGCGTTCCACCAGTTTGGCGCCTGCAGCCAACAAGTCTTGCAAAGGTTCGCGCCGTGAATGCGCTGTCAGGGAAACCTGGAAACCTTTGGCCAACAAATTTTTGGCCATACCGTGGCCCATGAGGCCCGAGGCGCCTATAAATCCGATGTGTTTCATGAGTTTCTTTCGTATGATGAATAAAAAAGTACCAGCGCCAAGGCTTGCCTGACAGGCGCATGCACAAGTTGCCGAGTGCAGGTTGGGGTTCAAGTTATCACCATCGGCATGACAGGTGCCAGAGCCTGGGGACGCTTTGGAGACAGGTGGGCCGATGACTCATGGTTTACCCCAAGACCATTGAGGGGTCTTTGGCCTACAGTGAAAAAACAGCAACGCCAACAAGTTGTTGTTTTGATCAATACAGGAGACATAGACATGAATGTTTTGAAACCTTTGCTGGGTGTAGTTCTCTCTTCGATCATGGCCTTGAGTGCGCATGCACAACAAGCAGCCATCACACTGCACGGCGCATCACAATTTGGCGATGACCATGCCTTCACCAAAACCATGGTCAAGTTCGAAGAACTGGTCAAAAAATACTATGGCAAGCCCGTGAATTTTGTTTTGCACAAAAACAGTGAACTGGGCTTGGAGAAAGATTATTTTGCTTACATGAATCAGGGCAAGGCGGTGGACTTCGCGATTGTGTCGCCAGCACACATGTCCACCTTTTCGAAAGCAGCGCCCTTCATTGATGCGCCCTTTCTCTTCAGCGACCTGAACCACTGGAACAAAGTGTTGGACCAGGACGTGCTCAAGCCCATCGCTGACGAAGTCGAGCAAAAAGCCGAGGTCAAACTGATCGGTTATGCCGGTGGTGGCGTGCGTAACATCTTCTCGAACAAATCAGCCGGTAACATGGCCGAACTCAGAAATCTCAAAATCCGCGTTCAAGGGGCGCCCATCTGGAGCCGTACCTTTGGCGCGGTGGGCATGACACCTACGGTAATTGCGTACAACGAGGTCTACAACGCGATTCAAAATGGCGTCATTCAAGCAGGTGAAAACGAAGCCGCTGGTGTGGAAGCCATGAAGTTTTTTGAAGTGGCCCCCAACATCCTGATGACTCGCCATGCCATCACCATTCGCCCCCTGTGTTTCTCAGTGAAAACGCTGAAGAGATTGCCTGCAGACCTGCAAGCAGCGATTGTGAGAGCAGGCAAGGAAGCCGGCGCATTTGGTCGTCAAATCGAGTCTTCTGAAGACCAAGCCAAGCTCGACAAGTACGCCAAGGAAGGCAAGCTCAAGCAGGTGCCCTTCACACAGCGCGCAGAAATGCAAAGACTGGCCGAGCCTGTGATGGCGGCTTATGCCAAAGAGGTGGGCGCTGATGCCATCTACGCCAGGATCAATGCATTGAAGTGATGCTCAGTTAGGCACTGCGGGCAGTCGCCAGACGGCTTCTGCCCGTGTTTGAATATTGGGAATCCAAATGCAAAAAATCCTTGCCTTGATTGACAAGCTGCTTCATTTTTTGTTGATCACGACGGTATTGCTGCTGATCATTCCGGTCAGCTTACAAATTTTTTCCCGATTCACGGACCTGATTCCTCGCTACATGTGGACCGAGGAAATGAGCCGGTTCTTTTTTGTCTGGCTCATTTTGCTGGGCGCCACATTGGGTGTGCGCGAACGACTCCACTTTGATGTCGACTTCTTGCCGGAACTCTCTGCCCGTGCCACGCATGTGCTCTTGCGCCTGAGCCAGACCGCCATGCTGATTTTTTCTGCTGTGATCTTGTACTGGGGCATTGAGTTCACCAAATTCGGCTGGAATCAGACGTCCGAATTGGCCGAAATGCCCATGTGGTGGATCTTCATTGCATGGCCCATTGCAGGATTTTTATGGATCATCTTTTTGCTCGACCACATGCTCAGCGCCAGTGACGTCAGCGAAAGTTCTAACCAGGGGTCTGTGATTTGACTTCCTCTCTTCTTTCGCCATCGATGGCGGCGCTGGTCCTCTTTGGGGGCTTTTTCTTGTTGTTGGCGATCCGTGTGCCTGTGGCTTTTGCTTTGGGCCTCGCCTCATTGCCTGTGCTCATTTTTGAGCCACGTTTATCCCCAATGGTCTTGTTCAATGAAATGTTCAAGTCCTACAACTCGTTCATTTTGCTGGCGGTGCCATTTTTCTTGCTGACAGCGAACTTGATGAATGGAGGCGGCATCACCGACCGCTTGATGCGCCTGTCTCGTGCCCTCGTGGGACATTTCCCGGGTGGGCTGGCACAGATCAATGTGATCTTGTCGGTTTTCTTTGCGGGGATTTCGGGTTCATCGACTGCTGATGCAGCAAGCCAAGGCAAACTTTTCATTGAAGCGCAGGTCAAGGAAGGATATGACTTGTCCTTTTCGATTGCCATCACCGCTGTGTCAGCGGTGCTGGCGGTGATCATTCCCCCATCGATCCTGATGGTGGTTTGGGGAGGGGTGATCTCCACATCCATTGGGGCCATGTATTTGGCGGGCATCGTGCCCGGCTTGCTGATTGGTCTTGCACAAATGGCCACAGTGCATGCTTATGCCAAAAAGCGCAATTACCCTGTCTATCCCCGAGCCAATCTGACGGAAATTTACAAGGCGGCGATTGTTTCGATTCCGGCCATGATGACGCCTTTCATCATCGTGGGAGGCATCTTGCTGGGCTGGTTCACGGCCACTGAATCGGCCGCTGTGGCGGTGCTGTATGCCGCGGCTTTGTCCATGTTGTTCTACCGTCAGATGACTTGGAAGAGTTTCATCACCGCCATTGTGGACACAGGCAAGCTCAGCGCCGTGGCTTTGTTCTGCGTTGGCACGGCATCGGTGTTTGGTTGGTTGTTGGCGTACTACCAAATTCCCAAAGCATTGCTGTCCAATGTCACGGGCTGGGGTCTGGATGTCATCGGCGTGGGTTTGTTGATCGCTGGCGCTTTTTTGGTGGTGGGTTGTTTCCTCGATGCCATTCCAGCCATCATCATCGTGGGCACGACCTTGCAACCACTGGCCGAGTCAGTGGGCATGCACCCCGTGCATTTTGCGATTGTGGGCATTGTTTCCTTGGCCTTCGGTTTGATCACGCCACCGTATGGCATGTGTTTGATGATCTCGTGTGCGGTGGCCAAGGTGCCCCTGAGTTTCGCCATCAAAGACACCATGATCATGCTGATCCCCATGTTGGTGGTCCTGCTGGCCATCATCGTGTTCCCGGATATCGTGCTGTTTTTACCAAGCATCTTTGCACCTGACATGATCAGATAAAACATGGCCAGCATTCTTCCACTCAGTAACGTGTTGGGCGCCCGCATCGACGGGCTGGATGTGTCCGAGCCCCTGGATGTAAAACAAAGCCAATGGCTGGCCGACGCATTGCACCGGCATGGCTTCATCGTGCTGAAAAACCAGTCGCTGACTCCGGATCAAATGGTGGCGTTTGCCAAACAGTGGGGCAGGCCATCGCCCCATGTCATTGACACTTTTCACCACCCTGAAGATCCCAATATCCTGATCCTCTCCAACGTGTTCAAGGACGGCAAGCCCACGGGGTTGGTGGATGCAGGCACATATTTCCACACCGATTATTCGTATCTGGACGATGTGGCCCGTTGCACCATCTTGCATGCCCAAGACGTGCCGCCCGCGCCCAATGGCACCACCTTTGCCAACCAGGCCAAAGCTTACGCCGACCTGCCAGCCGGCATGAAAGACAAAATCAAGCATCTGGTGGTCAAGCACCACTATGGCAACCGCGATGACCTGGACAAACAATCCCGAACCGTGGCCTCCGTGCTGAACGCCGAGCAGGCCCAGCGGGTCAACTGGGTGCATCACCCGCTGGTCAAGCCTCACCCGTTCACGGGTCAGCCGGCGTTGTATGCGGTCAGCGGTAGTTCATTCGGCATTGAGGGCATGCCCGATGACGAGGCCCAGGACCTGTTGCGTGAACTGGCGGCACATGCCACGCAAGATGCCTACTGTTACACCAACAACTACGAAAACGGCGATGTCATTGTTTGGGACAACGCTTTGCTGTTGCACAGCGCCCCCTTGATCGACCTGACCCGGCCACGCACTTTATGGCGCGTGACCGTGCTATACCCTGCAGGCCATTAACGGTCAGGGCATGTACTGCCCGCCATTGACCTCGATGATCTGGCCTGTCACATAGCCCGACATCTCTTCTGAAGCCAAGTAAACGAAAGCACCCGCACATTCCTCGGCCGTGCCCAGTCGGTTCATCGGAATCGTGGCTTTGAATCCTTCGAGCATTTGTGGAGTGGAAAAGCGCTCGTGAAACGGGGTGGTGATGACACCCGGAGCAACGGCATTGACGCGAATTTTGTCCTTGACCAGCTCCTTGGCCAGACCCCTCGTCATGGTGGACACAAATCCCTTGGAGCCTGCATACAGGGAGGCCCCCGCACCACCGCCATGGCGCGCAGCCACAGAGGTCACGTTGATGACCGCACCCCCCTGGCCCTGCTTGCGCATGGCTGCCACTGCAGCGGCCGTGCACATCATCGCCGAGCGCACGTTCAGATACACCACATTGTCAAACAGTTCATCGGTGATCTCTTCAATGGGAACCCTTTGTACCAAAGCGCCAGCATTGTTGATCAGGATGTCGATGCGACCAAAAGCTTGGACGGTTTCATCCACCAGTCGTTGGCATTGTGCGGATTCGAGCACGTTGCCTTTGAGCAAGATGGCCTGCGCGCCAGTGGCCTTGACGCGACCCAGGACTTCTTCGGCAGGTACTTGACTGCTGTTGTAGTGCACGGCCACGCGGGCGCCCAACTTGCCAAAGGCCACAGCGGCTGCAGCGCCAATGCCAGTGCTCGAGCCGGTGATCAAAACTACTTTGTCTTTCAGATCGTTCAACATGCAAGTCTCCTGGTGATGAATATGAACCCAGCATGAGCGCTGGTCTGAATTCATTATGGGCAGGCTTGTCTTTCGACCCAATCAAATGGGCGACAAGCTCATGCCTGCGCCCAGAACACCGCAAAACGCTCTTTCGGATCGGTCCAGACACGGCTCGAGTCAAAGCCTGCTGACAGCAGCAAGGACTCAAAGTTCGCCACGGTCCACTTGCAAGCGTTTTCGGTGTGGATGGTTTCACCTTGCGCAAACTGGCGCTGCCCGCCGGGCCACTGCACCGTCACCGCATGGCATGCCTGCAAGTGCATCTCCACGCGCGATTGCGGTGCATTGAAGCGCGAGAGGTGCCGCCAGTCGCGCACCGCAAAGTTGCTGCCCACCAGTCGGTTGATGTGAAGGAGCAAGTTCAGGTCGAAGGCGGCGGTCACACCCAGTGAGTCGTCGTAAGCCGCTTCCAGTTCGGCGGCATCTTTGAGCAAATCCACCCCGATCAGCAAACCGCTACCAGCAGCCGAACCGCAGCCCGCGTGCAGATTGCGCAAAAAGTCGAGCGCCTGTTCGGGTGTGAAATTGCCGATGCTCGAACCCGGGTAGAACAACACACGCGGCTGCGCCGGGTCGAGCGCCAGCTCGGCTGGCAGCTCCAGGCCCCCCGAAAAGTCTACGCCCAAGCCCGCCATGGGCAAGTCGGGGTGTTGGCGTTGCAGCACGTCCAGTGCCTGGCGCACAAAGTCCACCGAGATGTCCACGGCGACATACCGGCCCGCGCCCATGGGGCCTAGCAAGCGTCCGGCTTTTTCGCAATTGCCTGCGCCCAGGTCGATCCAGCACGCGCCCCGTGGCAGCTGGGCGGCCATGCTGGGTCTGTGCAACTGCATCAATTGGGCCTCGGTGCGCGTCAGGTCGTACTCGGGCAGCTCGGTGATGGCCTCAAACAGGCGCGAGCCCAGCGCGTCGTACAGGTACTTGGGCGAGGTGAAAGCCTGTGGGGCGCTCAGGCCCTGCAAGAGTTCTTGTGCCACAGCGGCGGCGTTGTGCTGGTACAGCTGAATGAATTGGGGTGTGCGCATGGAGGCATGTTAAGCCAGTGCGCAAGCTGCAGACTGTGCGTGCATGGCCCCTGCAAGACGGGGTGCAAGATTTTCAGGGTCTAATCTGAGGTGCTTATTCTTTGACCGATTCACCATGACCAACTCTTTCATCTCCAAAATTCGCGCCACTGCCTGCATGGGCTTGCTGGCCTTGTTCGCCATGACCAGCGCCAGTGCACAAACCACGCTGCGCGTAACCACCATCCCCGAAGAAGCGGCCACTGAGCAGGTGCGCAAGTTCACCCCGCTGGCCAATTACCTGGAAAAGCAGCTCGGCATGAAGGTGGTGTTCACGCCTGTGACCGACTACCCCGCTGCGGTGGAGTCTTTGGTGAACAAAAAAGTGGACGTGGTCTGGTTTGGCGGCTTCACCTTTGTGCAAGCCAGCATCCGCTCGGGCGGCAAGATCGTGCCCGTGGCCCAGCGCGAAGAGGACACCCGCTTTCAGTCGGTGTTCATCGCCAAAACCAACTCGGGCATCAAAAGCTTGGCCGACATGAAAGGCAAGCAGGTGTCGTTTGGCTCGCAAAGCAGCACCTCGGGTCACCTGATGCCGCGCAGCTTTTTGCTGCAAGCCAACATCGACCCTGAAAAAGACTTCAAGCGCATCGCCTACAGCGGCGCGCACGACGCCACCATCGCCTCGGTGGTCAGTGGCAAAGTCGACGCTGCTGCGCTGGACATCACCGTCTGGCGCAAGTTCGTGTCCGAAAACAAGGTCAACACGCAAGACGTGAACGTGTTCTTCACCACCGCGCCCTACTTCAATTACAACTGGTCGGTGCATGCCGACATGCCCGCCGATTTGCGCGAAAAGATCAAGGCCGCCTTGCTGGCCCTGAACTCTGCCAACCCCGAGCATGCCGAGATCTTGAAGCTCAACCGCGCCACCCGCTACATCGCCACCACCCCTGAGAATTACAAGGGCCTGGAGTCGGCAGCCCGCAGTGCGGGTTTGCTCTAAAGACTGAGCCGTTTCGAAGTGAACATCGATCTGCAGTCTCTTGAGGCCCGTCACCCGGCTGCACTGCCCGGTGCGGCTGCGGCTTTGCGTGCCCTGGACCTGCAACTGGCCGCGGGCGAACAGGTGGCCATCATCGGCCCCTCGGGCGCGGGCAAGACAACCTTGCTGCAGGTCTTGGCTTGCGCGCAGCGGCCCACCCAGGGCACGCTGCAGTTGTCGGGCGTGAACCCTTGGACCCAATCGCCCGGCGCACTGCGGGGTTTGCGTGGTCAGTTGTTTTTGGCCCCGCAGGTGCCGCCTTTGCCACCGCGTCAGCGCGTGGTGACCTCGGTGCTGGCCGGACGCTTGCCGGTCATGGGTTTGTGGGCGAGTCTGCGCTCACTTTTTTACCCCACTGACATCCCGGCAGCTTACGAAGCGCTGGTGCACTTTGATTTGGGCGACAAATTGTTCGAGCGCGTCGATCGCCTGTCGGGCGGCGAACGTCAGCGCGTGGGCTTGGCCCGCGCCTTGCTGGCTCCGGCAAGCCTGTGGCTGATCGACGAGCCGCTGTCGGCACTTGACCCCATGCGGGCCCGCATGGCGATGACGGCCTTGGTGGGCTTGGCCGCCGAACGCCGAGTGACACTGGTGGCCACCTTGCACCAGGTGGACATGGCTTTGGCGCATTTCCCGCGCATCGTGGGTTTACGCGACGGGCAGCTGGTGTTTGACTTGCCGTCTGCACAAGTCAGCCGCGAGCATTTGGCGCACCTGTATGACCAGCACGAACACGAGCTGCGTGGTGAAGCGCCGATGCACTTGGACGAGCCGGCCCCGGCAGCGACTGCGCCAGTCGTCATGCATTGCCGCTGACGTGATCTGATCCTTCACGCACGCGACATGACTGCCACCGTTTCCCGAATGCCCGATGCGCAGCCTGGTTTGCCACCGGCCAGTTCGCGCCCGGCTGCGCCTGCGCGAGACCCGGCGTTTTTGTCTCGCGTGTTTTGGCTGAGCCTGGCGCTGGTCTTGCTGTGGCCGCTGGGCGTGGCCACCGAGTTCCGTCCGTGGGTTTTGTGGGCGCCCGAGAACCGCAAGGTGACGGCCGATTTTGTGGCCAGCTTTTGGCCGCTGGTGCACAACGCTGAATTCATGCAGATGGTGATGCGCGAAACCTGGCGCACCGTGGCCATGGCCACTGCGGGTGTCACGCTCGCGCTGGTGCTGGCCGTGCCCTTGAGCCTGATGGCCACCCGCGTGCTGTCGCTCTCGGCCTTGTCGGGCCGCATGGACCGCTGGCCCGCTGTGGTGCGTTGGTGCGTGCGGGCCAGTTTGATCGTGTTGCGCAGCGTGCCCGAGCTGGTGTGGGCTTTGGTGTTTGTGCGCGTGGTGGGTCTGGGGCCCACAGCAGGCGTGCTGGCGATTGCGCTGACCTATGGCGGCATGCTGGGCAAGGTGTACGCCGAGATTTTGGAAAGCGGCGAAAGCCACGCCACCCAAACCCTGATGCGCAACGGCAGCGGTCGCCTGCAGGCTTTTGTCTATGCGCTGCTGCCCAGCCATGCGGCCGAGCTGGCTTCTTACACGGTGTACCGCTGGGAATGCGCCATCCGCTCTTCCGTGGTGCTGGGCTTTGTGGGTGCGGGCGGCTTGGGTCAGCAGCTGGACAACTCGATGAAGATGTTCAATGGCGGCGAAGTGGCCACCTTGCTGCTGGTGTTCATCGCGCTGGTGGCGCTGGCCGACCGCGTGAGCGCTTGGTTGCGAAAGGCTTTGGCATGAAGCCCTCGCCGACGACCCACACCTCTGCCTGGGTCAACCGTGTTTCGCGTGAGGCGGCGAACCCGCCCTACAAACTACCACCACCCTTGTTTGATGCCCGCTGTCGTGCCTGTTGGTTCACGGCGGCTTTGCTGGTGTTGGTGGTGGCCAGCTTTGTGTCGCTGGATCTGGACTGGGCCGCCTTTGCTTCGATCGATGCGGCGCGCAGCATGGGCCGCTTTGTGGCGGAATTTTTCCCGCCCGATTTGTCGTCCGTGTTTGTGAACAAAGTGGCTTGGGCTGCTTGGGAAACCCTGGCCATGTCAGCGCTGGGCACCGTCATGGCGGCGGCGCTCGGCTTGGCGCTGGCTGTGCCCGCCAGCCGCATGTCAGCCCAAGATCCGGCCTGGCTGCGCAGCCCCACGCGTTGGTTGCTCAATGCCCTGCGCGCCATCCCTGAACTGGTGTGGGCCGCGTTGCTGCTGATCTCTGCGGGCTTGGGGCCCATGGCGGGTACCTTGGCGCTGGCGCTGCACACCAGCGGCGTGCTGGGGCGCTTGTTTGCCGAGGCGATGGAGAACATCCCCACCGGCCCCGGCGACGCCTTGCGCACGCAGGGCGTGGGCCCGCTGCGCGTGTTCTTTTACGCCACCTTGCCGCAGGTGCTGCCGCAGCTCATGAGCTACACGCTTTACCGTTGGGAAAACAACATCCGCGCTGCCGCCGTGCTGGGTGTGGTGGGCGCGGGGGGCTTGGGCCAAATGCTGTCCTTTCACATGGGCCTGTTCCACATGAACAAGACCGCCACGATTTTGGGCGCGATGCTGCTCATGGTGGCGTGTGTGGATGCCCTGAGCTTTGCCGCACGGCGCTCGTTGACGCGCTGAGGCACCGTACCGTTCAATTTGCCAGACAAGTGTTACCGCTGGGTGATGGTCGGGGCGGTGCTTAAGCGCTGCCGCCCTAGCGCTGGGACGGCGTCTGTGTACAAACTGCTGGCACAACTGGTCGTGATTTTTCACTGTAAGGAAGCCTTACCGATACGATCTGACGACTTCAGTTCAAATGCTTTCATTACCGGATTCGGGTCACAACCGAGGCTCAGCACTTACAGCAATCGACTGCCGTTTGCG
Organism: Comamonadaceae bacterium; assembly: GCA_027488215.1. Taxonomy (GTDB): domain Bacteria; phylum Pseudomonadota; class Gammaproteobacteria; order Burkholderiales; family Burkholderiaceae_C; genus Limnohabitans_A. The sequence goes on along the minus strand of JAIYCB010000035.1, from coordinate 4,377 downwards.
TTTGGCCAGTATCCGGGCTGAGTTGAGGCCGGTGAGCACCATGATGGGCCACAAGAAAGTGCAGACCATGGCCCACAGCACCCGGCTGCTCAGAGTAGAGCCACCTTCGCCTGTCTCCGCCTGGTGAGGCCCTTCGCTGAAGATGTGCCTGTAAGAAAACGTCGAGAGACCGAACACAGCGCCAAACAAGAGGAACAAATAAATGTAGATGTTCATGACAATCTCCTGATGAGAGCAATCAGGGCCGTCTGAATGGGCGGTTTGCCTGACCTCAAGTCGACATACTAAACCTGTGTCATAAAAATCTTACAGTTTATAATGTCTATAAACCTTTACACACCAGGGTTTATGGTTTCGCAAGAGGTGAGCGAGGCGCAAAAGTCGGCGCGATGGCGGCGAGTCCTTTCAGACATGGCATGGGTCTTTGGATGTGTCATGTTTGCCGTTACAGGCATGAAATGAAACGTATGCCTCTTTCAGGGTTGTGCAGCGCGAGAGGAGATTTGCGCGGCCCAGAGCGCGGCTGTGCCCAGCAAGCTGGCCAGCAGCAGCCACCACAACGCCAGGGTGTAGCCGTGATCGGGCGACCACAGCAGGCCCAGCATCAAGGGCGCAGCGGCGCGGGCCAGAGCGATGGGCAAACCCAGCAGGCCATTGAGCTGTCCAACATGCTGGCGACTCACATATTGCGCCATGGCCGTGCCCTTGACGATGGTGTTCATGCCATTGCCCAGGCCATACAACAGCACAAACACCAGCGAGGCGAGTGGGCTGAGCCCGCCCAGGAGCAAAGCCAGCACACCCGCTGGAATCAGCGTGGGAATCCAGCGGTTGGCGGCGTGCACGTCCCAGTAACGCTCAAACACAAACAGCACCAGACGCCCCAGCACCTGGATCACCCCGATGGCCGCCGGGATGGCGATCACCCAGGCGGGTGACAAGCCCGACTCTTGCAGCAAGGCGATCATGTGCGCGGGCAAGGCCGAGGTGACCGACATGGTGAGCACCATGAAAACCGCCAACAGCCAAAAAGGTGCGTGGCGCAGGTGTTCGCGCACCGAGGCCGGTTGCACCGCGTCGTGCGGAGTGGTTTCCAGAACTTTGAGCGGCGCGCCTTGCAGCAACCAGGCGTGCAGCGGCGCACAAATCAAAAACTGCAGCGCCGCCAGCGCCCACAGGGCTTGACGCCAACCCCACATCTCCATCCACCAAGCGAACAGCGGAATGAACACCGTGCTGGCCAGCCCGCCCAAAAAAGTCAGGGTGATGATGGCGCGCCGAAAGTCCTGCGGAAAGCGGCGAGTGACCAAGGCAAACACCGGTGTGTAAAGCGTGGCCGCCATGCCCAGGCCCAGCCAGAGCCAGGCGGCATAAAACCCCGCGACGGTGGTGACGAAACTGTGACCGACAAGGCCCACACCCACCCACAAGGAGCCCAGCGTCATGACCCAGCGCTCCCGCCCTGAATCGATCCATCGGCCCACGCCATAGGCCATCAAACCCTCGGCCAGCAACGACATGCTGAAGGCCAAAGACGACTCGGCGCGTGTCATGCCCAACTCGGCTTCGAGTGGTGTCATCAACAGCGAGAAGGTATAGAAAACACTGCCCCATGTGATGAGCTGGGGCAGCGACAGCCAGAAGCTGAAGGGGCCAAGGGCTAAGGCGCTCGGGGCGTGCTGTCGAGAATGGGGCATGCTCTGATTATCTCGAAGCCCAATCACTTCAACTGTCGTGTTTGCGCGTTCCTCTTTCGGGGCTCACTGCTCCTTGAGCACCCGCCTGTACTGGACTGCCTCGGCCACATGCGCAGCGGCAATGGTGTCGCTGCCCGCCAGGTCGGCAATGGTGCGGGCCACTTTGAGGCTGCGGTGCACGCTGCGTCCGCTCCAGCCCAGTTTGGCAGCCGCTTTTTGCAGCAAGATGGTGGCATGCTCGTCTAGCCGGGCCTGGGCGTCGATGGCCTGGCCTTGCAGATCGGCGTTGGCACAGCCTTGTCGAGCCAAGGCGCGTTTACGGGCGGCCATGCTGCGCGCCGCAATGGTGGCGGTGTTTTCACCGGCTGGTGCATTGAGCAAGTCGTGCGCGGGCAGGCTGGGCACTTCGATGTGCAGGTCAATCCGGTCCAGCAGCGGGCCACTCAACTTGCCCTGGTAGCGGCTGACTTGGTCGGGCGTGCAGCGGCAGGTGCAGGTGGCGCTGCCCAAATAGCCGCAGGGGCAGGGGTTCATCGCCGCGATCAATTGAAAACGTGCAGGGAATTCAGCCCGCCGTGTCGCACGGGCGATGGTGATGCTGCCGGTTTCCAGGGGTTCGCGCAGGGCCTCCAAGGCGGCGCGTGGAAATTCGGGCAGTTCGTCCAGAAACAGCACGCCATGGTGGGACAACGATATTTCGCCAGGGCGCGGAGGCGAACCCCCGCCCACCAGAGCCACCGCACTGGCCGAGTGGTGCGGTTGGGCTGTGGGGCGCTGCGCCCATCGGCTCAACTCAAAGCGTCCGGCCAAACTCGCGATGGCCGCCGATTCCAAAGCGTCTTCGATGGCCATGGGCGGCAACAAACCCGCAAACCGCTGCGCCAGCATGGATTTGCCCGAACCCGGCGGGCCGACCATGAGCAGCGAATGGCCTCCAGCCGCTGCAATCTCCAGCACCCGTTTGATGCCTGCCTGACCTTTCACATCGGCCAGATCGGCATACAGAGGTGGGGCGCTGGGCGTGGTGGGGGCGATGCGGGCCCAGCCGTCGCTGGGCTCGGGTGGTGCTTCATTGGACGGCGGCAAAAACTGCTGTACCACATCCAGCAGGTGCTTGGCCCTGAAAACTTCGGCATCGGGCACCAGTGCCGCCTCCTCGGCGCTGCCCGGTGGCAACACCAGTCGGGTGCGCACTTGCTGTTGGCGCAACACCAGGCTCATGGCCAGCGCGCCGCGCACAGGGCGCAATTCGCCGGACAGAGACAACTCTCCAGCAAATTCGTGGCCTGCCAGTTTGCTTGCATCGATTTGCCCACTGGCCGCCAGGATGCCCAGCGCAATGGGCAAATCCAATCGCCCAGAGTCTTTGGGCAAATCGGCCGGGGCCAGGTTGACGGTGATGCGCTGGTTGTGCGGGAAGTCCAGCCCGCTGTTTTGCAGGGCCGAGCGCACCCTTTCGCGGGCCTCCTTGACTTCGACATCGGCCAAGCCCACCAGTGTGAAGCTGGGCAGGCCATTGGCCATGTGCACCTCGACGGTGACGGCCGGCGCTTGCAAGCCGACCAAGGCGCGGCTGTGCACCAAACTGAGACTCATATCCCCTCCCTGCCCTTTTTTGGTGCAAGTTATGTGTTCTGACGCGCAGTCTCGGCGCAGAGAACTTGTTGAGATGCCATTCAAACATGCACGCGTCAAGCAAAGCACTGGGAAAACCCCTGACATCGTCACAAAGCTATCTTGGCACGTTCCCTGCTTGGGTTTGAAGGCCCTTTATTTCATTTTTTGGAGTCCTTCATGAAAAAAATCCTCGTTCCTTCCCTGTTGGCAGCATCCTTGTTGTCCGTGTCGGGCATCGCCCAAGCGCAAGCTGCCGAGAACACCTTGTCGTTCAATGCAGGCGTGGTCTCTGACTACCGTTACCGTGGTATTTCCCAGTCGCGACTGGAGCCAGCAGTGCAGGGCGGTTTTGATTACGCCGACAAGAGCGGCTTCTATGTGGGTGCATGGGGTTCGACCATCAAGTGGATCAAGGATGCTGGTGGCGACGCCAACGTTGAAATCGACTTGTATGGTGGTTACAAGGGGACCGTGGGTGATGTGTCTTATGACCTGGGTTTCTTGCGTTATGAATACAGCGGCAACAAGCTAGGCAATGTTGCCGGCTTCGTTAACGCCAACACCAACGAAGTTTATGGCGCAGCCACTGTGGGCCCTGTCACCCTGAAGTACTCGCACGCCTTGTCCAACTTGTTCGGTTTCGTGGACAGCAAAAACAGCTACTACGTTGACTTGAGCGGAACCTTCGACTTGGGCAGTGGTTTTAGCTTGGTGCCACATGTCGGTTACCAGTCCGTTAAAAACAATTCGCCTGCTTCTTACACAGACTACTCCCTGTCCTTGATCAAGGATTTGGGGAATGGCTTGTCTGCCACCGCTGCTTTGGTGGGTACTGATGCAGACAAAGCGGTGTACTACACACCCGCGGGCAAATTCACCGGAAAGACCGGCGTGGTCATAGGCCTGAAATACGCCTTCTGATCGCCTCTCAACTCAACAAGGATCCATCATGAAACTGGTGACCGCCATCATCAAACCCTTCAAGCTGGACGAAGTGCGTGAAGCGCTTTCGGGCATCGGCGTGCAGGGCATCACCGTGACCGAAGTCAAGGGCTTTGGTCGT
>JAIYCB010000023.1 GCA_027488215.1 Comamonadaceae bacterium | reverse complement strand
TGACGCGGTTGACCGCGATCATCTTCTCGCGCAGGCCGTCATCGCGCTCTTCGGGGGTCACACGTGCTTGCATCTTTGCCATAAGAATTCTCGCTCTTAGAACTTGAGACCTGCTTCGCGTGCTGCCTCAGCAACGGCGCGAACGCGGCCATGGAATCGGAAGCCGGAACGATCGAAGGCGACCGTGGTGATGCCGGCCTTCAGGGCTTTTTCGGCCACCCGAGCACCCACGATCTTGGCGGCGCTGGTGTTGCCACCCTTGCCGGTCTGGCCAGCGAGCTGGGCACGGACTTCGGGCTCGACGGTCGAAGCCGAGACCAGCACCTTGTCGCCCTGCGCATCGAAGATGGTGGCGTAGATGTGGGTGTTGGTCCGGTGCACCGAGAGGCGGTTGACTCGCAGAAGCCGAATGCGGGCCCGGGTCTGAAGGGCGCGGCGGCGGCGGGCGATGTTCTTGTCGGTCATAGTGGTGGTCCTTGGAGTGATCGGCGGGCGGTGGGCCGATTACTTCTTCTTGGTTTCTTTGATGATCACGGTCTCGTCGACATAACGCACACCCTTGCCCTTGTAGGGCTCGGGCGGACGGAAGGCGCGCACTTCGGCGGCAACCTGGCCGACCTTCTGCTTGTCGATGCCCTTGATGATGATCTCGGTGGGCGTCGGCGTTTCGGCCTTGATGCCCGCGGGCAGTGCGTAGTCAACGGGGTGCGAGAAGCCGAGGGCGAGATTGAGCTTGGGACCCTGGGCCGCGGCCTTGTAGCCCACGCCGATCAGGGAGAGCTTTTTCTCGAAGCCCTTGCTCACGCCGTGGACCATGTTGGCCACCAGGGCGCGCAGGGTTCCGCTCATGGCCTTGGCCTCGCGGCTGTCGTCGGCGACTTCAAAGCTCAGCTTGCCGTCGGCCTGAATGACCTTGACCTGGCCGGTGAGCGCCTGCTCGAGCGAGCCGAGGGGGCCTTTGACAGAGATCATGGCGTCGGAGAGCTTGACTTCAACGCCGGCCGGGACGGCCACGGGATATTTTGCGATGCGTGACATGGGTCGCTCCGATTAGGCAACGATGCCGAGAACTTCGCCGCCCACGCCGGTCGCGCGTGCTTTGCGATCGGTCATGAGTCCGCGGGGGGTAGAGACGATGGCGACGCCCAGGCCGTTCATCACATTGGGGATGGACGTGCAGCCGCGGTAGACGCGCAGGCCGGGCGTGGAGACGCGCTCGATCTTCTCGATGACGGGACGGCCGGCGTGGTACTTCAGCTGGATACTGAGGTCGGCCTTGGCGCCCTGCTGGACAACATTGAAGCTCTCGATGTAGCCCTCGTCGCGCAGCAGCGTGGCGATGGCAACTTTCAACTTCGAGGACGGCATCTGGACCGAACGTTTCTCCACCCGCTGTGCGTTGCGGATGCGAGTGAACATGTCGGCGATGGGATCATTCATGCTCATGAAAGAGACCCTTTAAACGGTGAATGGGTTTCCGGACTGCCGGGGATTACCAGCTGGCCTTGGTGAGGCCGGGGATCTCGCCACGGAAGGCGGCTTCCCGGATCTTGATGCGGCCGAGACCGAACTGGCGATACACGCCGCGTGAACGGCCGGTGATCTCGCAGCGGTTGCGCAGGCGCGTGGGCGAGGCATTTCGCGGCAGCTTCTGGATCTCGAGCTGAGCGTTGTAGCGCTCTTCCTCGGATTTGGTCTGGTCGTTGATGACCGCCTTCAAGGCAGCCCGCTTTGCGGCGTATTTCTTGATCGTGGCCTCGCGCTTTTTCTCGCGATTGATCATGGAGAGCTTTGCCATGTTGGTCTGCCTTAGTTCTTGAAAGGAAACTTGAAGCCGACGAGCAGTGCCTTGGCTTCTGCGTCGGTCTTGGCGGTGGTGGTCACCGAGATGTTCAGGCCGCGAACCTTGTCGACCTTGTCGTACTCGATCTCGGGAAAAATGATCTGCTCTTTGACGCCGATGTTGTAGTTGCCACGGCCATCAAAGGCGCGGCCAGAAATACCACGGAAGTCACGCACACGGGGCAAAGCCACGGTGACGAAACGGTCCAAGAATTCGTACATCTGGACGCCACGCAAAGTCACCATGCAACCAATAGGCTGTTGCTCACGGATCTTGAAGCCCGCGATCGCCTTCTTGGCCTTGGTCACCACAGGCTTTTGACCCGCGATTTTGGTCAAGTCGCTCACAGCGTGGTCCATGACTTTCTTGTCGGCCACGGCCTCAGAAACACCCATGTTCAGGGTGATCTTGGTGATGCGAGGAACCTGCATGGGTGAGGTGTAGCCAAACTTGGCTGTCAGCTCAGCAGCGATTTTCTCGCGGAAAAGTTGTTGCAAACGTGCCATGCTCATGCCACCTTGATTTCTTCGCCGCTGGACTTGTAAACGCGAACGCGTTTGCCGTCAGCCTGCAACTTGATGCCCACGCGATCAGCCTTACCCGTTGCGGCGTTGAAAATGGCCACATTGGACTGATGAATCGGCATGGCCTTTTCGATGATGCCGCCAGTTGTACCCTTCATAGGGTTTGGCTTGGCATGCTTTTTAACGATGTTGACACCCTCAATCAACACGTGCGAGTCACTGGCACGCGACGAAACTTTGCCGCGCTTGCCCTTGTCACGACCTGTGATGACGATGACTTCGTCGCCTTTGCGAATCTTGTTCATGGCGCGTCCTTACAGTACTTCAGGAGCCAGTGACACGATCTTCATGAACTTCTCGGTACGCAGTTCACGCGTGACCGGGCCGAAGATGCGGGTGCCGATGGGCTCCAACTTGGCGTTCAGCAACACAGCGGCGTTGCCATCGAATTTGATGAGTGAGCCATCGCCACGGCGAATGCCCTTGGCAGTGCGCACGACAACGGCACTGTAAATCTCGCCTTTTTTGACGCGACCACGTGGGGCGGCTTCTTTAACGCTCACTTTGATGATGTCGCCAACACTTGCGTAGCGACGCTTGGACCCGCCGAGCACCTTGATGCACAGCACGGACTTGGCGCCGGTGTTGTCGGCCACATCCAACCGAGATTCTGTCTGGATCATTTCTTAGTTCCCAACTTGTATTCCTTGCAAAGAAAGCAAAAGCTGTCCTGCAGGAATCAGTCTTGGACCCGTCATTCACACGGCAAACCACTTGCTGTGCTTCTGTTTGGGCAGATACCTACGCCTTTTGCAAGGCGAAGCCCACTATTATGCCTGAAAAATTGTCGTGCGCAAGATGTTTTGAAATTTTTTCTGCATTCAAAGCAACAGCGCTTGGGTTTAAGTCGTCAAAATCAGCCCTGCCCATCCATTTCAGCTTAAGTCTTGTGCCCAAGCTCTTGATCGAGCTACGGCTTCGCGCCAACGCTGCGCATGGGCCGTTCTTTGGGATTCTTGCCATTGCGGCAAGAAGCGCCGCTCCTCTTGCCACTGCGCCGACAACTCGCCTGCATCCGACCAATAGGCTGTGGCCAAGCCCGCCAGATACGCTGCGCCAAGCGCTGTGGTTTCGGTGATGTGACTGCGCACCACTGGCACGCCCAGCACATTCGCCTGAATTTGCATCAGCAAATTGTTCTTACTTGCGCCGCCATCAACCCTCAACTCGGTCAGCGCCAAACCGCTGTCGGCGCTCATGGCCCTGAACACATCGGCCGTCTGCAAAGCGATGGCCTCCAAGGCGGCCCTGGCGATATGGGCCCGACCCGTTCCCCGAGTCAAGCCGACGAGCGTGCCTCGTGCCTGTCCATCCCAGTCGGGAGCTCCCAATCCCGCAAAAGCGGGCACCAAAAAAACATCCCCCGTGTCCTGCACGCAGTTGGCCAGAGCTTCGACCTGAGGGGCACTGTCGATGATCTGCAAACCATCGCGCAACCACTGGACCGTGGCCCCTGCCATGAACACCGAACCTTCCAGAGCGTAGGCCAATCGCCTTTGTTCAGTGCCAGGGCCTTGCCAGGCCACTGTACTGAGCAATTGGTTTTGACTGGCCACGGGCTGATCACCCGTGTTCATCAACATGAAGCAACCCGTACCATATGTGTTTTTGGCCATGCCGGGTGCAAAGCAGGCTTGACCAAACAAGGCCGCTTGCTGATCACCCGCCCAGCCCGCTATGGGCACGCTGGCCCCCAGCCACTGGGCATCGGTCAAGGCTACCTGGCCGCAAGACGGCAAAATTTGCGGCAACACAGCGCGTGGAATGTTCAACAGCGCCAGCATGTCCTCATCCCAAGTGCCGGTTTTCAGGTTGAAAAGCAGCGTGCGCGAAGCATTGCTGGGTTCAGTGGCATGAACCCGTCCACTGGTCAACTGCCAAAGCAGCCAACTGTCCACCGTGCCAAAGGCCAATTCGCCCCGCTCAGCCCGCGACCGAGCACCCGGCACATGGTCCAGCAACCAGGCTAATTTCGTGCCCGAAAAATAAGCATCAAGTACCAATCCGGTTTTGGCAGCGATCACAGGGGCGTGGCCTGCGGCACGCAAGACATCACAAAACCCGGCAGTGCGTCGGTCCTGCCAGACAATGGCCGGGGCCACAGGAACGCCCGTGTGGCGATCCCACAGCACGGTCGTTTCACGCTGATTGGTGATGCCCAGGGCATGCACCTGGCGGGCCGTGATGCCTGCACGCATCAGCACCTCACGCAACACGGCCAACTGGGTTTGCCAGATTTCATTGGCATCGTGCTCGACCCATCCTGGCTGAGGGAAATGCTGGGTGAATTCGCGCTGCGCCATGGCCACCACCCGACCACCACGGTCAAACACCACCGCCCGTGAGCTGGTGGTACCTTGGTCAATTGAAAGCATGTAGTCCATGTTGATAAGACTAGCGCAAAGCTGACCGAACAAACAGCGACAATTCACCGATTGAGCATTCAACAGAGACACCTGCGAGACTGACACCATGAATTCTTTTGCGCACCACATGGCCTTTATTGGCGGCGGCAACATGGCCAGCGCCATCATCGGCGGCCTCATCCGCCAAGGGATGAAACCCGATCAATTCACCGTGGTGGAGCCTTTCGATCAAACTGCGGCGAAGTTACTTCAGGACTTTGGCATCACCGCCTTGCCGAAAGCAGGGCCTGATCTGGAGCGCGCAGACCTGGTGGTCTGGGCGGTCAAACCGCAAGTCTTCAGCGATGCCGCTGCTCCGGTCATGCCTCACACCCTCACGGCCTTGCACCTGTCGGTGGCCGCAGGCATCCGCACCGACAGCATTGGCCGCTGGGTCGGTACCGATCGGGTGGTTCGTTGCATGCCCAACACCCCGGCACTGGTGGGCCAAGGCATCACCGGCTTGTTCGCCTGCCCATCGGTCACCCCGGCAGACCATGCGCTTGTGGAGCAAGTCATTGGCACCACCGGACAATTCATCTGGGTGCAGCAGGAATCGCAGTTGGACGCCGTGACCGCCCTCTCAGGCTCCGGTCCAGCCTATGTGTTTTATTTCCTGGAAGCCATGACCGAAGCTGGCGTGGGCATGGGCCTGAGCGCCGAACAGGCCTATCAACTGGCGGTGACCACGTTTTCTGGTGCGGCCAGTTTGGCCGCTGCTTCCTCTGAATCACCCGAGGTGCTGCGCCAACGCGTGACCTCCAAAGGCGGCACGACCTATGCAGCCCTCACCGCCATGGAAGCGGCCGGGATCAAACCGGCTTTCGTGAAAGCCATGCAGGCGGCCGAACAACGCGCCCGCGAGTTGGGCGATGAATTTGGCAAGGCCTGAGGGCGAGTTACCCCCCGGCATGGGTTCTGGACATCAGGTGTAAGACAAAACCAAGCCCGCAAACACGCTCAAACCCACCCAGTGGTTCAACCTGAAGGCCTTGAAGCAGCCCTCGCGGCTGCGGTCCTTGATCAACCACACATGCCACACCGCCTGCGCGGCCGCTCCCGCCAAACCCACCCACAGCCAAGCGCCGCGCTCGGACGCGTCCAACAGCAGCGCCCAGAGGGCCAAAAAGGCGGCATAGAAGCCTGCGATGGCAGCCACATCCCATTGGCCCAAGGTGATGGCAGAGGTTTTCATGCCGATCTTCAGGTCGTCATCGCGGTCCACCATGGCGTATTCGGTGTCGTAGGCCAACACCCAGAACAAATTACCCAAAAGCAATCCCCAAGCCAAGGGCGGCACCTGGCTTTGTACTGCGGCAAAAGCCATCGGAATCCCAAAACTGAAGGCCACCCCCAGTACCGCTTGTGGCATGGACACAAAACGTTTGGCGTAGGGATAAACCAAGGTCACTGCCAAAGCTGCAAATGACCAAGCCACCGTGACGCGGTTGGTGCTGAGCACCAGCACAAAAGCCAGCAAGGCCAGCACCCCCCCTAAACCCAGCGCCTCTTTGACACCCAAACGCCCGCTGGTCACCGGTCGCTGCGCCGTGCGCTTGACGTGTTTGTCAAACTCGCGGTCGGCCACATCGTTGATGCAGCAGCCGGCACTGCGCATCAGGATGGTTCCCAAGGTGAACACTGCGACCAAATGCCAGCCCGGAAAACCACCAGCGGCCACCCACAAGGCCGATAAAGTGGGCCACAACAACAAAAGCCAGCCGGCAGGCCGGTTCCAACGAATCAGGTCGAGGTATAGCTTGAGTTTGTCGGTCATCCACGAATTATCCGCCCCGAATCAAGCCATGCAGTGTCTGCGGCCTCAGGCGATCGGCCCTGCCGCAGACGACACCGCCCGAACTCAGAAACGGTAACCCAGACCCACCGCGTACAAAACGGGGTCCACTCTGAAACGACCGACGCTGCTGCCCGCCACATAAACATCACTGCGAATGTAAGCCTTCTTCATATCCAGATTGATGGACCAATTGCGATCCAGAGGAATGTCCAGCCCGGCTTGAAACGCCCATCCCCAGTTGTGACTGTCCAAACTCACCCCAGAAGGCAAAGCAACATCGCTGAAATGCGTGTAATTGATGCCAGCGCCCACATAAGGCTTAACGCCTTGCAGGTCGGTAAAGTGGTATTGCAAAAGCAAGCTGGAGGGCAAATGTTTGAATGACCCAATCTCACTGCCAGCGGCATACACCGTTTGCTTTTGAGGTGTGGTCAAGACCAGTTCGGCTGCCAAGTTAGGACTTAGAAAATAAGTGAAATCGACCTCGCCGAAAGTCTTGTTGTTGATCGACAAACCCGAGAGTGTGGAGTCCTTGTTGCTGCTGTCCAAGTGCACCGATCGGACGCGCATCATCCAAGGACTCTCTCCAGAAGCCTGAGCAAATGCCCCGGTCACCGAACCCATGGCCAAGACTGCAGCCATCACAATGTGTTTTTTCATGTTGACATTCCTTATGAACGAGAGAAACGCCTCTCAATTTCATTGGAATGGACCGGTCCTTCAGGGCGTTTGACGAACATCAAATCACCCCATGCACCTTGCTTTACAACACCCGCCCTTGAGCGCCGTCAAATGCAGTTGTCTGTTTTCAGCACTGTGTGAGCGGTCGAACAACCAAGGTCCCCGTTTTGGTGCTCACGATTTCAAAATACGGCAAACCAATGACCATTTCGATGGCCAAGAATTTCATGTCGGCATCTTTGCTTCAGCCAGGTCATATAAGGCGCCCATCATATGCAGGGCACAACTCACACCGTAGTAGAGGTCTTGATCAAAGACCCCACGATCAGTGAATACCCTCTGTAAATATCCTATGTGAAGTGCTTCAATCCCCCTGTTATTTTTCTTTGACATGACTTGAGGAGTTCCAACCCATGACCACCCGTCGCCAATTGATGCAAGGCGCTGCCGCCGGCCTGCTGGGCTTGACCCATCTGCCCAACTTTGCGCAAACTCGCCTGGAAAATCTGCGCATCATTGTGGGTTTCCCGCCCGGTGGAACAACCGATGCATTTGCCCGCCGAATCGCTGAAAAGATGCGTGGCACTTACGCCAACACTGTCATGGTGGACAACAAGCCCGGGGCAGGCGGTCAGATTGGCGTCACCACCCTCAAGTCTGCGGCGGCCGATGGCGCCCACATCCTGTATTCGCCAGCCTCCATGCTGACGATTTACCCGCACTCTTACACCCGGCTGAGTTATGCACAGTCGGATGTGACCCCCCTCGGCATTGGGCACTCCACAGACCACGCTTTTGTGGTGGGACCTGCTGTTCCCGATTCGGTCAAGAACATCAAGGATTTCGTCGAATGGGCCAAGGCCAATCCAGGCAAAGCCAGTATCGGCAATCCCGCAGCGGGCTCCATGCCACATTTGCTGGCGGGTCGCTTGGCCATGTTGGGCGGTTTCCAAATCACCAACGTCCCTTTTGCAGGCTCTGGCCCCGCGATTCCACAAGTCATGGGCGGTCAGCTCGCGGGCATGTCATCGCCTTTGGGCGATTGGGTGCAGCATCACAAAGGCGGCAGGGTCCGGATTCTGGCCACCTCAGGCCCTGATCGCGCTGTATTCACCCCTGATGTGCCTACATACCGCGAGCAAGGCTTTGGCGAACTGTTGGTGCGTGAATGGTTCGGTTTCTTCGCGCCTGCAGGGGTGAGCGATGCGGTCAGGCAAAACCTCAATGGGGCGCTGCGTCAAGCCATGAACCAGCAGGACATCCGCGATTTTGTGACCCCCCTGGCTGCCAACCTCGAAGCCAGCACCACCGCCGAACACACACGCCGCCTGGCCGAAGACTCGGAAATGGCGCGCCGTTTGGTAACAGCCCTCGGCTTCAAGGCCGACTCTTGATCGGCAGTGCACCTGCTAAGGTTGCCAACCCAGCGCACTGACCCAGCCCACACTGCGACTGCCGGTGTTGTCGCTGTCGGCCCCGATCAGCACGGCACGCACCGGCGGCACGGCTGCCCCTTGGGGCAGCTCGTCGGCAAACAGCTGCGAAAAGTCGGCAGCTACGTCGCGTGATTCGGTTTGCCACTGGGCCAGGCTCGCGCCTTGGCCTTTCAGCGTGATGTAGCGCACCCGTGCGGTGTAGGGGTTGGCCCCGCGCAAGCCAGCTGGGTGCACGCTGTCCCACAAATAGCACAGCGTGGCCGCCGGCAAGTCTTCGCCGCTAAGGCTGCGCGCCATGCGCAGCTTGGTGCGTTCCACAAAGGGCACACGCGCCAAAGGGTGGTCAAACATCACACACACTTTGAGGGCAGCGTCGTCACCGGCTTTGGTCTGGATGTCGGGCTCGCGTTGACCACCCGTCAAAGCCTGGTCCAGTCGCCAGCGCCACTGCAAACGGCCCGCTGGCGTGCGGGGTAAGTCGTGCACCAGCGTGCCATAAGATGCTTGCGTGCTGACCCTGATGGCTTGTTCGCCCTGTACGATGGCCACTTCAAACCTTGTCAAGGGAATGTGTGCACTGGCCTTTGGGAAACCCACCACGCGCCAAGGTGCAGCCGCTTGCGCGCCCTCGGCGGGGACGAGCGGCGAAAGGGATGTGGCTTGGGCATTCAAGGCAGCGCACAACACGACGGCCAAGCCCGTTGCTTTGACCCTGTTGGGCCTTGATGTTGGTTTGAGCGCATGCATGTCACTCGCCCAGCTTCCACGCGTGGTACTTCTTCACCCAATCCAATAACTTGTGCGGCGCGTGCGCACGCTTCCATTCGCCCGCCGCGTATTTGTTAGCCTCGCTCATGGTGGGGTAAGTGTGGATGGTGCCCAGGATCTTGTTGAGGCCCAGGCCATGCTTCATGGCCAGCACGTACTCGGCCAGCAAGTCTCCTGCGTGAGCGCCGACGATGGTCACGCCCAATATTTTGTCTTTGCCTGGCACGGTCAGCACCTTCACAAATCCGTGCGCTTCGCTGTCTGCGATGGCGCGGTCGAGGTCGTCGATGCCGTACTTCGTGACTTCGTAGGCGATGTTCTTCTCTTGGGCGTCCTGCTCGTTCAGGCCCACACGCGCCACTTCAGGGTCGATGAAGGTCGCCCACGGAATCACCGAATAGTCGGCCTTGAACAACTTCCATTCGCCAAACAAAGCGTTGACGGCGGCGTACCAAGCTTGATGCGCAGCGGTGTGGGTGAACTGGAATGGCCCCGCCACATCGCCTGCGGCGTAAATGTTGGGGTAGATGGTTTGCAGGTACTCGTTGGTGTCCACAGTGCTGTGCGTGGGGATGCCCAAGTCTTCCAGGCCATAACCCTGCAAACGCGCTACCCTGCCCACGGCGCACAGCAATTGGTCAAACGGAATGACTTGCTCTTGACCGTTGTGTTCAACGATCAGGCATTTTTCGAAAGTGGACGCGACACCCTCGCTCGTCATCGCGAGGCCCTCATTCGTCATCGCGAGCCCTTTATCCGTCATCGCGAGCGAAGCGTGGCGATCCATGGACTGCTTCGCTGCGCTTGCAGTGACCGATGAAGGACGCAGCTCGCAGCGCAGCGCCTTGTGGCCGGTGAGCACTTGCACGCCGTCGGCCTCCAACGAGGCTTTGGCGAGTTCGCTCACCTCCTCGTCTTCACGCACCATGATGCGTGCGCCCATTTCCACTTGCGTGACGTGTGAGCCCAGTCGCGCAAAGCTTTGCGCCAGCTCACAGCCAATCGGCCCGCCGCCCAGCACCACCAAACGCTTGGGCACTTCATCGAGCTTGGCAAATTCGCCCCACAGCGTGTCGCTGGTCACGTAACCTACATCGTCCAAACCGGGCAGTGGCGGCACAAAGGGGCGGGCACCGGCGGCGATCACAATGCTGCGGGCGGTGAGTTGCTGTGTCGTGCCGTCGTTTAACGCCACTTCCACCGTCCACGGGTTCACCAACTTGCCATAGCCCTGCAACACCTCCACACCCAAGCCGGTGTAACGCTCGATGCTGTCGTGTGGCTCGATGGCGGCAATCACGTTGTGCACGCGCTGCATCACCGCCTTGAAGCTGAAGCTCGGGGCCGCATCGCTCAAGCCGTAGTTGGAGGCGTGTCGCATTTGGTGGGCCAGCTTGGCGCTTTTGATCAGCGCTTTGCTCGGCACACAGCCATAGTTCAAGCAGTCGCCGCCCATTTTGTGCGCTTCGATCAGCGTGACCTTGGCCTTGACCGCTGCGGCGATGTAGGCGCTGACCAAACCGCCCGCGCCGCCGCCGATGACGATCAGGTTGCGGTCAAAGGTCTTGGGGCGCTGGTCGGCCCAGCGGGCGAAGACCTTGCGCTTTTGCACAGCGGCCACGATGCGGCGTGCGACCAGCGGGAAGATGCCCAGCAGCACAAAGCTACCCAAAAGCGCGGGGCTCAAAATGCCCTGCAGCGATTCGAGCTGCGCCAACTGCGTGCCTGCATTCACATACACCGCCGTGCCCGCCAGCATGCCGATTTGGCTGACCCAGTAATACGTCCACACCTTCATGCGCGTGAGGCCCATAAGCAGGTTGATCAAGAAGAAGGGCACGACCGGAATCAGGCGCAAGGTGAACAGGTAAAACCCGCCCTCGCGGTCCACGCCCAAGTGGATGTCGGCCAGGCGCTGACCAAAGCGCGCCTCCACCCAATCGCGCAACAAAAAGCGCGACGCCAAAAACGCCAAGGTCGCGCCCACAGTGGACGCAAAGGACACGATCAGCAAACCTTGCCACAAGCCAAAAATAGCCCCACCGGCTAAGGTGATGATCACGGCTCCCGGAATGGACAGCGCTGTCGCCAGCACATAGACAAGGAAATAGGCTGCGGCCACCGCAAGCGGCTGTTCGGCGTGCAGCTGCGCAAAACTGGCCTGGCTGGCTTTGAGTTGCTCAAAGCTCAGGAAGCGCCCCAAGTCCAGCGCGACAAAGGCGCAGGTGGCCAACGCCAGCAAGAGCAGCAAAATAATTTGACGAAGGCGCATGAAAACTCCAAGGGGGGTGCCTGGCAATTAACACCTGTGCGGCGGTCTGAACCATAACCGCAGACGACAGCTTATTCGCAGAAAAGCAGTGCAATGTTGCAGACTCGGCAAAAGTACTATTTCAAGCGCTGATATCCCCACCCCACCCGCATCCCCGTCGTCACCGCACACAACCCCGCAAACCCATAAGCCAACACCGCAAAGTGTTCAGGCCAGATGCACATGGCGGCGAAGACGGTGATGGTCTCGGTGGCTTCGGTCAGTCCGCCTAGGAAGTAAAAGCTTTTGCCCGGCAAAGCGGTGTCCGTCAGGCCGCGTTTTTCGGCCAGTGCGGCAAAGGCCAAAAAGCTGCTGCCGGTGCCGATGAAGCTGGCCAGCAGGGCTGCGGCGGGCAGCGCGTTGGTAGCGGGGTTGGCCACCGCAAAGGCCAAGGGGATAACGGCATAAAACACGAAGTCGAGCGCGATGTCCAGGAAGCCGCCCGCGTCGGTGGGCTGGGTCAGGCGGGCCACACTGCCATCCAGGCCGTCGAGCAAGCGCGAGGCCAGCAGCAGCGCCAAGCCCCACCACCACGCTTGCAGCGCAATGGCCACGGCGGCGGCGATGCCGATGGCAAAGCCCAGCCAGGTCAGCGCGTCGGCGGTGATGCCTGCGCGCACCAAGCCGCGTGCGGCGGCGTTCAGCGCGGGGCGTAAGAGGGCTTGGACGTGGCGGTCAAACATGGTGGGGGCTTTCTTCGGTGGCGCGCAAGTGCACCACGCGCTGCGGGTCGGCCACGTCTTGTTCGTCGTGCGTGACCAGCACCACCGGGATGCGCCGCTCGCGCACATGCGCAAACACCCAAGGGCGCAGCTGGGCGCGCAAGGCGGCGTCGAGTTTGGAAAACGGCTCGTCGAGCAACAGCGCTTGCGGCTCGGCCAACAAGGCGCGCATGAGCGCCACACGCGCACGCTGCCCGCCGGAGAGCGTGGATGGGTCGCGCTCACCCATGCCGCTCAGCTCGGCTTCTTGCAGCGCTTGTTGCACGCGGGCTTGGCGCTGCGCGGTGGTGAGGCTGGAGGGAACGGCAAACAGCAGGTTCTCGGCCACCGCCATGTGCGGGAAGATCAAAGCGTC
The DNA here is from genome assembly GCA_027488215.1 of Comamonadaceae bacterium. GTDB lineage: Bacteria > Pseudomonadota > Gammaproteobacteria > Burkholderiales > Burkholderiaceae_C > Limnohabitans_A. The sequence continues at coordinate 694 of JAIYCB010000023.1, read as the reverse complement.
TTGAAACACCAAGCCCACGCCGCGTTGGTGCGCGGGCAAGTGTGAGAGTTCGCGGCCGTTCAATTGCACCGAGCCTTGCAACTGCAAGGGCTGCAGCCCTTCGGACACGCTGGTCAGCGTGCCCGCTATTGATGCGAGCACCGAGCTTTTGCCACAGCCGCTCGGACCCATGAGCGTGAGGATTTCGCCGGACGGCACATGCAGGCGCAGGCCGCTCACCATCGTGTGGCGCTCGCTGCCCAAGCGTTCGATGTGAACGTGCAGGCCATCTTCTGGAGTGTCGGTCATGGTGTGGCTTTCATGGAGGCGATCTTCTCAAATCGGCGGGGCCTGCCCAGCCACGCGGCCAGCGCAAAGGCGGCGATGGGCAAGAGCATTTGCAGCGCGGCGTAGGCGCTCATGAGCGAGCGTTGCGCGCCCGCGGCCAAGGTGACGGCTTCGGTGGTGACGGTGGCAAAGCGGCCCGCGCCCACATAGAGCGTGGGCAGGTATTGCGCCACACTGACCGCAAAGCCAACGGCCCAGGCCGAGGCGATGGCGCGTTGGAGCAGCGGCCACTTCACGCGCCACAGATACACCCAGCGGCCATGGCCCAAGCTGGCCACCAGCGCGGCTTGGCGCGGGTCCACCGCCTGATACGCGGGCACCAGCGCCAGCAGCACATAGGGCAAGACCATGACCGCGTGCGCCAGGC
>JAIYCB010000003.1 GCA_027488215.1 Comamonadaceae bacterium | reverse complement strand
GTGTACTGGCAGCCTTCCAGGCGCACATCACAGTCGTATTCGGCTTTGAGGCGGTGCTGCACCACTTCAAACTGCAGCTGGCCCACCGCACCCAGCAGCATGGGGCCGCCGATTTCGGGCTTGAAGACCTGGATGGCACCTTCTTCGCCCAATTGGTCGAGGCCGGTTTGCAGTTGCTTGGTGCGCAGCGGGTTTTTCAGGATCACAGTCATGAAGAGTTCCGGCGCAAAGAAGGGAAGGCCGGTGAATTGCAGGTTGGCGCCATCGGTGATGGTGTCTCCCAGCTGCACGCCGCCGTGGGTGGTGAAGCCGATGATGTCGCCCGCATAGGCTTCGTCGACTGCCTCGCGTCTTTGCGAGAGGAAAGTCACCACGCTGGTCGGGCGCAGTTCTTTGGCGGTACGCTGCACCTTGAGCTTCATGCCGGGGGTGTATTTCCCCGAGGCCATCCGCACGAACGCAATGCGGTCGCGGTGGTTGGCGTCCATGTTGGCCTGCACCTTGAACACCACGCCCGAGAACGCGCTGTCTTCGGGTTGGATTTCTTTGACCACCGGCTGCTTGTTCACCAGCAAGTTGCTGGTGCGGGGCTTGGGCGCGGGGGCCAGGTCCACCAGCGCGTCCAGCACTTCCATCACACCGAAGTTGTTTACACCGGAACCGAAGAACACGGGCGTTTGCTTACCCGCCAAGAAAGCCGCTTCATCAAACGCGGGCGATGCGCCGGTGGCCAACTCCATGCTGTCCATGGCAGTTTGCCATTCCAGGCCAAAGCGCTCGGCCAGTTGGGCTTGCTCGGTCAGAGGGATGGTCTCGAAGTCTTGCGGCAGGCGTTCGCTACCGGAGTCGAACACCGTCATGGCCTGCGTGCGCAGGTTGACAATACCGCCAAATGATTTGCCCTGACCGACAGGCCAGGTCATGGGCACGCAGGGCATGCCCAGCTCGCGCTCGACTTCATCCAGGATGTCGAGTGGGTCGCGAACTTCGCGGTCCATCTTGTTCACAAAGGTGATGATGGGCGTGTCGCGTTGCCGGCAAACCTCGATCAGGCGGCGGGTCTGGGCTTCCACACCGTTGGCCGCGTCAATCACCATGAGCGCCGAGTCCACGGCCGTGAGCACGCGGTAAGTGTCTTCAGAAAAGTCTTTGTGGCCAGGGGTGTCGAGCAGGTTAATCACGTGGTCGCGGTAGAGCATCTGCATCACCGACGAAGCCACCGAGATGCCGCGCTGCTTTTCGATTTCCATCCAGTCCGACGTCGCGTGACGGCTGGCTTTGCGTGCCTTGACCGAGCCGGCAATCTGGATGGCGCCGGAGAACAGCAAGAGCTTTTCGGTCAGCGTGGTCTTACCGGCGTCCGGGTGGGAAATGATGGCAAAAGTCCGGCGGCGCCGGGTCTCGTTGGCGTAGGTCACAAGGGGTCCTGAGGTCGTGCGGGTGGCCCAGCAGCCCCCGTGGCGGCCAAACCCGTGCGGGCTGGCAAAAGGGGCAATTTTAACGGGCGCAGACCTGCACCAGCACCCGAACATCTCCCCTGCCCTCACCCAACCCACGCTGGCACGGCCCAAGTCAGGTCGATGAGGCAGTCACTTAAGAGCAAGCCCAAGGGCACCATCGGCCATACACTGCCCTGTATGAACGCCAACCTGATCCTCCTCACGCTCTGCCAGGGCCTGTTTTTCACCAACAACGTCACCTTCATCGCCATCAACGGGCTGGTGGGTTTGTCCATGGCACCGCTGGGCTGGATGGCGACTTTGCCCGTCATGGGCTATGTGGTGGGCGGGGCGCTGTCGACAGGACTGGTGGCCAAAAGCCAATCGCGCTGGGGGCGCAAGGTGTCGTTTCAGCTGGGGCTGGGCGTGGCTTTTTTCTCGGCACTGCTGGCCGCGTTCGCGGCGTGGAGCCACAACTTCTGGTTGCTGGTGGCGGCCACAGTCATTGCCGGTTACTACAGCGCCAACGGCCAGCTCTACCGATTTGCAGCGGCCGAGCTGGCGGCTGACAGCTTCAAGGAAAAAGCGGTCTCGCTGGTACTGGCAGGCGGCTTGATCGGCGCCATCGTGGGACCCAACCTGGCCTCTCGCACCCGCACGCTGTACGAGGTGCCGTTTTTGGGCGCTTACATGGCGCTGGGCATCGTGGCCATTTTGGCGATGGTGTGCATGAGCTTCATCCGCTTTCCCGCCGTACCCGTCAAAAAACCGGGCGACAGCGCGGGCCGTCCTTTGCGCGAGATCATGCGCCAGCCGGTGTTCATCGTGGCCGCCGCTGCTGCTGCATTGAGCTATGGCGTGATGAACCTGCTGATGGCCGCTACGCCGCTGGCCATGCAGGTGTGCGGCTTCAGTTTTGACGATGCGGCGCTGGTGCTGGAGTGGCATGTGATCGCCATGTTCGCGCCGGGCTTCTTCACGGGACACCTGATCAAGAAATTCGGCACGCTGCAGATCATGGCGGTGGGCGTGGTCATCAACTTCGCGTGCATCGCCATCGCTTTGTCGGGCGTTGAATTGCACCAGTTTTTAATCTCATTGTTTCTGCTGGGTTTGGGCTGGAACTTTTTGTTCACCGGCAGCACCACGCTAGCCATGAAGGCCTGGACGCCCGCCGAAAAAGACCGGGGTCAGGCGGCCATCAACTTCTTTGTGTTTGCCACCATGGCCATCACGTCATTTGCCTCGGGCGCTTTGGTGACCACCCAGGGTTGGACATGGCTCAACATCGGATCGATCGTCCCCGTGGCCCTGACGGGCCTGGCGTTGGTGTGGATGGTGTTTAAGCAGAAGGATGCGCAGAAAAACGCGCCAGCAACCAACGCTTGAGCGCAGCAAAAACCTGAGCACGATACAGGTCGTTGAAGATCTCGTGGTACATGGCCTCAAAGCACTGAGCCTGCACCACGCCAGGGGGTGCCGCTTGCGCGAAGTCGGCACTGGCCTGCGCGTTAACCAGCCGGTCTTGCCCCGCGTACAGCAGCAAAGTGGGCACCTGCCACTGACCGGCGTCTTGAAGGGTTTGAGCGCCTTGCGCCAAAATCCACGCGGCCAGACCCGCAGAAATCCGGCGGTGCACCAGTGGATCGGCCTTATAGGCTTTCACCACATCGGGGTCGCGCGACACGAACTCGGTTTTGAGGCCATTGTCCACCCGCAGATGCGGCAGCAAGCGGGGCAGGCTGGCGAGCAATATTTTTTGAAAAAAGGTGGGGAAACCGCCGAAGGCTGGAGAGGACAAGACCGCTGCATCCACCGAAGGCCGATGTTCGGCCAGCGTGCTCGCCACCACCAGACCGCCCATGCTGTGACCCAGCAAGATCAGGGGAGTGTTTGCCAACGACGGGCGCTGTCGTGTGTCGTCGATCACCCGGCACAAATCGGCCTGCAAACTGCCGGGGCGCAACATGTCGCCGCGCGCACCCTCGGACTGGCCGTGACCTTGCTGGTCATAAGCTCGCACGACAAAGCCCGATTGGTACAAATGCGCCGCCACCTCGCCATAGCGCCCAGCGTGCTCACCCAAGCCGTGCACCAAGAGCACCGTACCCAAGGGCTGGCTTACAGGCATGGCCCAGTCGTACAAGGCCAATTGGCCAGCCTCGCCTTGCAAGCCTGAAACTTGGGGGCGGGGCAAGGAGGGACGAGCGATGACGTTCATCAAGGCATCCGCGCCATCACCTCGGCCACGGCAGCGGTGAGTTTCTTGGCATAAGGCACATGCAAAAACTCGTTCGGCCCGTGCGCGTTGCTCTTGGGGCCGAGCACGCCACAGACCATCATCTGCGCTTTGGGGAAACCTGCGCTCAGCATGTTCATCAATGGAATGGTGCCGCCCTGACCGATGTAGCCCACGCCCGCACCAAAGTGCGCCTGACTGGCACTGTTGAGGGCTTGCTCAAACCAGGGCGAAGTGTCGGGCGCATTCCAGCCGGTGGCGCCACCATTCGATTCGAATGTGACCTTGGCTTGGTAGGGGGCGTTGTCTTCCAGCAGCGCCTTCATCTCGGCCACGGCCTGCGCAGCGTCCACCAGTGGTGGCAAACGCAAGCTGAGTTTGAAGGCGGTGTAAGGGCGCAGCACATTGCCCGCGTCTTTGAGCGCCGGGAAGCCATCTGCCCCCGTCACGCTGAGTGTGGGCGTCCAGGTGCGGTTAAGCAGGGCTTGTGTCGGGTCGGTGGTGGTGGGCAGGGCAAAGCTGGTCGAGCCACCGCAGTCGTAGTGGGCCCACGGAAACCGCTTGTACACCTCGTCGCCCAAAATGGCGGCCGTGGCTTGCGCTTGCGCCAAGCGCTCAGCAGGCACTTCGCAATGAAAGCTCGCGGGCAGCAGGCGTCCGGTGGCGCTGTCTTCGAGGCGGTCCAGCACTTGGCGCATGATCCGAAAGCTCGACGGGACCAAGCCCGAGGCGTCACCCGAATGGATGCCTTCGGTCAGCACCTGCACCTTGAGCGTGCCGCTGGCCATGCCGCGCAAACTGGTGGTGAGCCACAGCTGGTCGTAGTTGCCCGCGCCGCTGTCCAGGCAAATCACCAAGCCCACATCGCCCAAGCGTGTGCGCAGCGCGTCCACATAAGGCAGCAGGTCATACGAGCCAGACTCTTCACAGGTCTCGATCAAGCCCACAATGCGTGGGTGCGGAGTCTTCTGGGCCTTGAGCGCCTGAACGGCCGCAATGCTGGCATACACCGCATAACCATCGTCGGCGCCGCCACGGCCATAGAGCTTGCCCTCTTCGTACACCGGGGTCCAAGGGCCAAGGTCATTGCGCCAACCATTGAACTCGGGCTGCTTGTCCAGATGGCCGTACATCAGCACCGTCTGGCCCGAGCCTTCGCTGGCTTCTTGGGTGGCAGCCACTTCAAAAAACATGACGGGCGTGCGTCCGGGCAGCTGGATGACCTCGAGCTTGAGGCCCTCCACCTTTTGCGACTCGACCCATTGGGCAGCGCGGCGCAGCACTGTCTCGATGTGGCCGTGCGCGGCCCAATCGGCGTCAAACGAAGGCGACTTGGCCGGGATTTCGATGTAATTTTTCAGCTCGGGCACGATGGTACGGTCCCAAGCTTGGGTGACGTCGTTCAGGGCGCGGGCGCTGTCGAGCAGGCCATCGGGCATTTCGCGGTGCAGGGGGGCGTTCATGGTGGGGGCTCCTCAGGGCGGCACAAAAGAAAAAGACTTTAGCGTGTTTGGGATCGACTGACCACGGCGGGAGTGCAGAACCGTGACAACCGAGCACAGACAAGGAGATAGTGCTTGTTCGCACCCCTTTGGCCAATCGTTGTTACAGTCTGGCCCATTCAAGTTGCTTCAAGCCCCAATCTTTCGGGCGACCTGGACATACACGACAAGCTGACCCTCAGGCGGCGAAAGAGACAACACCATGGATGCCAAAACAACGCCCAACCCGAGCCTGTACCTGTTCGAAAAGTTCGAGGCAGGGGTCATCCATCTGGACGCCCAACGCAATGTGCTGGCCATGAATGACTTTGCGCGGCGGGTCTTGCCTGTTGACGAAAAGCAGCCTTTCAACAAACTGGTCACCTCATTTCACCCCGAGCGCTCCAAACCCAAGGTGAATTTTTTGCTCGACGAGGCTTCGGGGTGCCCCATGGCCAACGCCGTGCCGATGACCATGATCATCAACATCCCTGAGCAGGTGCTGCTCATCAAAGTCAGTCGTCTGGGAGATGCACAGGGCGAGACCACTGGTTTTGCACTGGTCTTTTACGACGTGACCCAGGTGGTCGGTCAGGACATGCCGAGTGTCGAGCCCCCCGCCAAGAACATGCGGCTGTCGCGCATCCCGATGGTGGCCGATCAAAAAGTCTCATTTGTCGACACCGCCGATGTGCTGAGCCTGGAGTCACAAGCCCACTACACCCGCGTCCTCACCCGAGAGGGCTACCATTTTTGCAACCTGAGCATCGGCGATCTGGCACTCCGTTTGGATCCGGCTCAGTTCATGCGGGTGCACCGCTGTTTCATTATCAACTTGCAGGCGGTCCAGTCTTTGGGGCGCGACGGCAGCAAGACCCATGTGCTGCTGAAGGGCAAAAATACCCAGCCTGTCCCGGTCTCACGCGGCGAAGTGGCAAGGCTGCGCGAGGCTCTTGGACTGCGATGAGTCAGACAGTCCAAGCGCAGTTCACACCCGCACGCTCCTAAGTATTCAAACACTCCAACAAGGGTTTTCACTGCCCTTTTGACCGCCTAGGGCATTCCCTGATTGTGAAATCAACAGAGTCTGATCCATGCATTTCGTGCGCCTCGAAGTGCACTTCGTGCAATAAATGGACCATAAAGTGACGAAATTGAGCAAAACCTGACTATTCGGTAGGAAAAGGACTCTCATCAATACTTGCAACCTGTTTTCCAACAAAACTCAGGAGACCTTTGATGATTCCACCGCGTTTTGAATACCACGCGCCCAAAACCGTGGGTGAGGCCGTGGCCTTGCTCGGCCAACTGGGCTCTGACGCCAAGCTGCTGGCCGGCGGCCACAGCCTGCTGCCGATGATGAAGCTGCGCTTTGCCCAGCCCGAGCACCTGATCGACATCAACCGCATCCCCGAGCTCAAGGGCATCCGGGAAGACGGCAACACCGTCGTGATCGGCGCGATGACGGTCGAAAACGATCTGATCACTTCGCCCATCTTGCAAGCCAAAGTGCCTGTGCTGTGCGAAGCGGCCAAGCTGATCGCTGACCCCCAAGTGCGCAACCGCGGCACGATCGGCGGCGACATCGCCCACGGCGACCCCGGCAACGACCACCCCGCTTTGTCGATCGCGATCGATGCGTCCTTCGTGCTCGAAGGCCCCAATGGCCGCCGCACCGTGGCCGCTGACGGCTTTTTCCTCGGCACCTACATGACGCAGCTCGAAGAAAACGAAGTCATGTGCGAAATCCGCGTGCCCGCATTTGCAGCTGGCACCGGCTCCGCCTACGAAAAACTCAAGCGCAAAACCGGTGACTGGGCCACAGCCGGTTGCGCCGTGGTCATCCGCAAGTCGGGCGAACAAGTCAGCCATGTGCGCATTGCACTGACCAACGTCGCGCCCACCGCCTTGCGTGCCGAGGCCGCCGAAGCCGCGCTGCTGGGCAAGCCCTTCAACGCCGACAACGTGCAAGCTGCAGTGGCAGCCGCCATTGCCATCTGCGACCCCGCTGAAGACCTGCGTGGCGACGTGGAATACAAGACCGCGATGGCCGGAGAGATGGTCAAACGCGCCCTCAACAAAGCCTGGTCGCGCTGCGCTTAAAGCATAAGGAACACAACATGTCCAAAAAACTCGTCACCGTTTCCGTCAATGGCAAGAAAGAAGAAAAAGCCGTTGAGCCACGCACCCTGCTGATCCACTTCCTGCGCGAAGAACTGAACCTGACCGGTGCCCACATCGGTTGCGAAACCAGCCACTGCGGTGCCTGCACCGTGGACATCGATGGCCGCTCGGTCAAGTCCTGCACCCACCTGGCGGTGCAGTGCGACGGCTCCGAAGTGCTCACCGTCGAAGGCCTTGCCAACAAGGGCGTGTTGCACGCAGTGCAAGAAGGCTTTTACAAAGAGCACGGCTTGCAGTGCGGCTTCTGCACCCCCGGCATGCTGATGCGTGCCTACCGCTTTTTGCAAGAGAACCCCAATCCGAGCGAAGATGAAATCCGTCACGGCATGAGCGGCAACCTGTGCCGTTGCACGGGCTACCAGAACATCATCAAAGCCGTCCAGTACGCCGCCAAAAAACTGCAAGAGCCCGTTGCGGCTTGATGCGACAACCATTTGATCGGAGACACACATGAACGCACCGGTACAAACCGCTGAAGCCCGCGAACTCGCGCTGGCGGGCATGGGCGCTTCGCGCCTGCGCAAGGAAGACGCCCGCTTCATCCAGGGCAAGGGCAACTATGTCGATGACATCAAGATGCCCGGCATGCTGCACATGGACATCGTGCGCAGCCCCATCGCCCACGGCCGCATCGTCAAGATCAACAAGGAAGCAGCGCTCGCCATTCCTGGCGTGCACGCCGTGTTGACCGCCGACGACTTGAAGCCCCTCAAACTGCACTGGATGCCCACCCTGGCCGGTGACGTGGCCGCCGTGCTGGCCGACGAGAAGGTCCATTTCCAGATGCAGGAAGTGGCCATCGTGATTGCCGACGACCGCTACATCGCCGCTGACGCGGTGGAAGCCGTTGAGATCGAGTACGAAGAGCTGCCCGTGGTGCTCGACCCCTATGCCGCGCTGCAACCCGGCGCCCCCGTGATCCGTGATGACCTGGCCGGCAAGACCGAAGGCGCACACGGCAAGCGTGACCACCACAACCACATCTTCACTTGGGATGCCGGTGACAAGTCGGCCGCCGATGCGGCTTTTGACAAGGCCGAAGTGACCGTTTCGCAGCACATGTACTACCCCCGTGTGCACCCCTGCCCGCTGGAGACCTGCGGCTGCGTGGCCTCGTTCGATCCGATCAAGGGCGACCTGACCACCTTCATCACTTCGCAAGCGCCTCATGTGGTGCGCACCGTGGTGTCCATGCTCTCGGGTATCCCCGAGTCCAAAGTTCGCATCGTCAGCCCCGACATCGGTGGCGGCTTCGGCAACAAGGTCGGCATTTACCCCGGCTATGTCTGCGCCATCGTGGCCTCCATCGTTCTGGGTCGCCCCGTCAAGTGGGTGGAAGACCGCATCGAAAACATCTCGTCCACCGCCTTCGCCCGTGACTACCACATGGACGGCGAGTTGGCCGCGACAGCCGACGGCAAGATCACCGGCCTGCGCGTGAACGTGGTGGCCGACCACGGCGCGTTTGACGCCTGTGCCGACCCCACCAAGTTCCCTGCGGGCATGTTCCACATCGTGTCGGGCAGCTACGACATCCCTGCAGCGCACGCCAGCGTCAAGGGTGTGTATACCAACAAGGCCCCCGGTGGTGTGGCCTACCGCTGCTCCTTCCGCGTGACCGAAGCGGTCTACCTGATCGAGCGCATGGTCGACGTGCTGGCGCAAAAGCTGGGCATGGACAAGGCCGAGATCCGCGCCAAGAACTTCGTCAAGAAAGAACAGTTCCCCTACACCAGCGCCTTCGGTTTTGAATACGACTCGGGCGACTACCAGACCGCTCTGGACAAAGTGCTCGAAGCCGTGGACTACAAAGGTCTGCGTGCCGAGCAAGCGGCCAAACGCGCCGACCCCAACAGCCCTACGCTGATGGGCATTGGTTTGGTCACCTTCACCGAAGTGGTGGGGGCAGGTCCTTCCAAGATGTGCGACATCTTGGGCGTGGGCATGTTCGACTCCTGCGAAATCCGCATCCACCCCACCGGCAGCGCCATCGCCCGCATGGGCACGATCACGCAAGGCCAAGGTCACCAGACCACCTACGCGCAGATCATCGCCACCGAGCTGGGTATTCCATCTGAAGTGATTCAGGTTGAAGAAGGCGACACCTCCACGGCGCCTTACGGACTGGGCACCTACGGTTCGCGCTCCACGCCTGTGGCCGGTGCTGCCATTGCCTTGGCTGCCCGCAAGATCCACGCGAAAGCCCGCAAGATCGCCGCCCACATGCTCGAAGTCAACGAGAATGACCTCGACTGGGAAGTAGACCGCTTCAAAGTCAAGGGCGACGACAGCAAGTTCAAGACCATGGCTGATGTGGCATGGCAGGCCTACCACCAGCCACCCGAAGGCATGGAGCCAGGCTTGGAGGCCGTGCACTACTACGACCCACCGAACTTCACCTTCCCCTTCGGCATCTACCTGTGCGTGGTGGACATTGACCGCGCCACCGGCGAGACCAAGATCCGCCGCTTCTATGCACTGGACGACTGCGGCACCCGCATCAACCCGATGATCATTGATGGCCAGATCCATGGCGGTTTGACCGAAGGTTTTGCAGTGGCCATGGGCCAGCAAATGCCTTTCGATGCACAGGGCAACCTGCTGGGCAACACGCTGATGGACTACTTCTTGCCCACCGCCGTGGAAACCCCGCACTGGGAAACCGACCACACCGTGACGCCTTCCCCCCACCACCCCCTGGGTGCCAAGGGTGTGGCCGAGTCGCCTCACGTCGGCTCGATCCCCACCTTCACCTCGGCCGTGGTGGATGCCTTCTCGCACCTGGGTGTCACGCACCTGGACATGCCGCACAACGCTTTCCGCACCTGGAAAGCACTGCGCGAGCACGGCGCAGCTTTGTAATCAGGAAAGAAAATGGAAGTCAAACTCGACAAACAATACCCGCTGGATGTGGACGCGGCACGGGCCTGGGCCCTGCTGACCGACCTGAAGGCCACGGCCAACTGCATGCCCGGTGCCGAAATCACCGAGCAGCTGTCCGAGACCTCGTTCAAAGGCGGCGTCAAGGTCAAGGTCGGCCCGGCGGTCGCGCAGTTCGGCGGCACCGTGGACGTGATCGAAGCCGTGGCGGCCGAGCGCAAGATGGTTTTGCGCGGCAAAGGTGCCGATAAGGGCGGCTCGTCCGCCTCGATGGACCTGACCGCGATCATCACCGCTGACCCGGCCAACCCGGCGCATTGCGTGCTGAACGGCCAGGCGGCTGTGATCGTGAACGGCAAGTTCGCGCAGTTCGGCGGCCGCATGATGGTGCAAGTCTCCGACATGCTGCTGGCGCAGTTTGTCGAGAACTTCCGCCAGACCGCGCTGACCTTGCCTGCGGCTGAGGGTTCGCCCGCTGCTGCTGCGTCTCTTGCACCGGTGGCTGCATCGGGTTCCGCATCGGGCGGTGAGGCTGCTGCGGCACCTGCTGCTGCACCCAAGGCACCCGTGGTGGCCCGCGAGATCAACGGCCTGGCCATCTTCTGGGCTTTGGTCAAGAGCTGGTTCGGTGGCCTGCTGGGCAAGAAGGCCTGAGCATGACGACGCCAGACCAGCCCGGACGGCCTGCAGCCGAGGAGCGCTTGCTGCGCGAGCGGCTGCAGCGTGCGGGCTATCTGGCCGATGAAGACCTGGCCACCACCGTGTGGCTGGCGTCTGCCTTGCAGCGCCCCTTGTTGCTCGAAGGCGACGCGGGCGTGGGCAAGACGGCGCTGGCCACAGCCTTGGCCCAATCGCAAAACGCCACCCTGGTGCGCTTGCAATGCTTTGAAGGCCTGGACCTGGCGCAAGCCGCTTACGAGTGGAACTATGGCCGCCAGTTAATGGCGATTCGCATGAGCGAATCGGCACAAAACGGCAGCAGTCAACACAGCACCGGCCGTGTGCGCGAATCCGATGTGTTCAGCCGCGACTATTTGCTCGAGCGCCCCTTGCTGCGGGCCATCAGCCAGACCGGCCCTTGCGTGTTGTTGATCGACGAGATCGACCGCGCCGACGAAGCCTTTGAGGCCTTCTTGCTCGAAGTGCTGGCCGAGTACCAGATCACCGTGCCCGAGATTGGGACCATCCGCGCCACGCACATCCCGCAAGTCATTTTGACGAGCAACGGCACGCGCGAGTTGTCGGACGCGCTGCGCCGCCGCTGCCTGTACCACTACCTCGATTACCCGACGCTGGCGCGAGAGATCGCCATCGTCAAAGCCGCTTTGCCTGAGGTCGATACCCGGCTGGTCGAAGACGCTGTGCAGTTCGTGCAGCGCCTGCGCCGCGAAGACCTGGCCAAGATCCCCGGCATCGCTGAAACCCTGGACTGGGTGCGGGCCTTGTTCCAGTTGCAGCACCGCAGCCTGCCCGAAGACATGTCGGCCGTGCTCGGCACTTTGGGCTGCCTGCTCAAGACCCGCGAAGACCGCTTTGTGATGGGCCCTGACCGCCTGCGCCAGTTGGTCGAAGGCCGGCGCACCGTCGGTGTGGCCGAAAAAAGCACCGAGCAAGCCAAGGCCGCCGCATGAGCGCACAACCCGCCACCACGCCCTCTGAGCGGCTGGCTGGTTTTGCCGCGCTGCTTCGCGACCACGGCCTGACGGTGGGTGTGGCCGAGCAACAGGCCATGCTGCAAGCGGCCTTGCATTTTGGACCGCTTCAGGAAAAACCACTGCAAGCCGCTTGGCGAGCGATTGCCTGCCACAGCCACCGCGAGTGGCAACTGTGGCCCGATGTGTACGAACGCTTTTGGCACCCCGAAAAACTGCGCGGTGGCGTCAAGGTCAGCGGCCAGACCCGGCCCAGCCGCAACCTGCGCCAAAGCGTGCAGGCCCTGCACGAACAGATGGACGCCGCCAGCCAGCCGGGCGGCGCCAAGTCAGCGCCGCAGACCGCGGGCGACATGCCCTCGGTGGGCCAAGACGAACAAGACGCCGGCACGCCCCGCGCCCAAGGCGGGGCCAGCCGCACCGAAGCCTTGCACCAGCGCGAAGGCCAAATGTGGATGCCGCAAGAGCTCAGCGCCTTGCAGCAGCTGGCCCGCCAGATCACCGCCAAACTGCAGCCCCACCCCACCCGCCGCTGGCGCGTGGCCCCGCGTGGGCAGCGGCTGGACTTGCGCCAGACCCTGCGCCGCAGCGTGGCCTGGGGCGGCGAGTTGCTGCAACCGGCCTGGAAAGTCAAACGCGTGGAGCCACCACGCCTGTTCATCCTGGCCGATGTGAGCCGCTCGATGGAATCACACGCTGCGCTGTTCTTGCGCGTGGCCCGCGCCTTTGCTTTGGAGGCCGATGCGCGGGTGTTTGTGTTCCACACCCGCCTGGCCGAAGTCACGCCCTACATGCACCGCGACACGCCGGCCATTCAAGAAAAAGTCAACGCCGTGACGGCGGGCTTTGGCGGTGGCACGCGCATCGCGGCCAGCTTGCAAGAGTTTGTTCGCCAACATGCCCGCGCCCAGCTCAACCGGGGTGCGCGCGTGTGGGTGTTCTCGGATGGTTTTGAAACCGACGGCCCCGAGTTGTTGGCCGACGCTTTGCAGGAAGTGCGAGCACGCGGTGCCCGCATCACCTGGTTCCACCCCACGCGCCAAGTGCCTGCCGCAGGCGCACTGCAGCGTGCCCGCAGCCGCATCGAGCGCTTTGTGCCCTTGGCCAGCCTGGCCGATCTGGCCGCTGCACGCCATGTGCTGCATTGACATTGAAGATTCAAGGAGACGACCATGAACCGCAACGAATGGATCACCCAAGCCGCCCGCCTGCAAAGCGCAGACCAGCCCTTTGCCCTG
>JAIYCB010000012.1 GCA_027488215.1 Comamonadaceae bacterium | reverse complement strand
CTTATTTTGTGCAGCGGTTGACAACGCTGTATCCCATTTTATACAATGAGTCATGAAGACGATCTATACGACTGAAATCTTTGATGGTTGGTTTGAAGCCCTTCGGGATAAACAAGCTGCTCGTCGAATTCAAGCGCGCATTGATCGAGTGGAAGAAGGAAATTTTGGTGACCACAAGTCAGTAGGTGATGGCGTATCAGAAATGCGGATTCATCACGGACCTGGTTATAGGGTGTATTTCACGCTTCGAGGTCTGGAGATCGTCATCCTTCTGGCTGGAGGTGATAAATCGAGTCAGACCAAAGATATTCAAGCCGCGCAGGATCTAGCGCGTCAACTCAAGGAGTAACAGATGACTGCTCTCAAGCTGAAAAAATGGGACAGCGCCGAGCACCTCAAAACCGAAGAGGACATGGCGCTTTATTTGGAGGCTTGCTTGCAAGAGGCAGGGGACGACGCCGCCTTTATTGCCAAGGCATTGGGCACCATTGCTCGCGCCAAGGGAATGTCACAACTTGCGCGGGATACAGGCTTGGGCCGGGAAAGTCTCTACAAGGCCTTGTCTGGCGAGGGCAACCCGAGCTTTGCCACCATTTTGAAAGTCACGGCCGCATTGGGAATCAAGCTTCACGCACTTCCGATGAGTGCGGGTTAAATGCAAAAGTTCGTCCAGTTTCTGACAGGCTTGATGGCCTTGCCCATACATTCATGACTCTTTTTGGCTCAGTGTTCTTACCCCTGTTGCTGGCTGTGCTGCTGTTGGCCCGCCCGTGGCTGCCTGCTTTGTTGTTGGTGGCCACTACTTTGCAAGCCGCATCGGTGGTGAATGTGGACTTGGCCGCTTGGTTGCCAGCCTCGGGCTTGGGGGTGTATGGCATCACGCCTTACAACGCGGTGGCTTTGTGCATGGGCGTGCTGCTGTTATGGCGCGGGGTGACGGTGGGCTGGGTGTTGCCGGTGCAGGTGCGCAGGTCTGCTGGGCTGTGGTTGGCTTATGCCTTGGTGGCTGTGGTGGGAGCGTGGGTGCTGCCGCGTGTGTTTGAGGGCACGCGGGTGCACGAGATGTTGTCGCTGTATGGCATGAGCAAGCCGCCCGTGCCGGTGCAGGCGTCTTTGTCGAACATGGTGCAGGCGGCCAATTTGTTGGTGCATGGCGTGGTGCTGCTGTATGTGCTGCAGTGTGTGCAAGACGTGGGTTTTGTGCGCCGCATGGTGTGGGGCGCTTTGGCCGCGTTGGCGTTGGTGTTGGGCGTGGGTTTGTACGAGCGTTTGGCGTGGACGCTGGATTGGCCAACGGCGGTGGCGTTTTGGCTCAACAACCCGGGCTATGCCTTGCTGGGCGGACAGGTGACGGCGGGTGACCTCATGCGGGTGTCTTCGCCGTTTTCTGAGCCGTCTTACACCAGCTCCTATTTGGCAACGACCACATTGGGTTTGATGGCGGTGGCGGCCTTTGGGCGGCGCACGCGTTGGGCTTTGGCCTTGGGCGTGTTGTCGGCTTTGGGTTTGTTCAACACCTTGGGATCAACAGGCTGGGCGGCTGCGGGTTTGGCCGCGCTGGCGATCGTGTTTTGGATGGGCGCACGCGCCTCGGTGCTGGACGACAACAACCACATTCGAGCGCGTGAGGCCTGGATTTGGCTGGTGTTGTCTGCGGTGCTGGTGGCCACCTTGTGGGCCGCGCAGTCCACCCGCTATTCGCAAGATATTGACAAGACGCTCAACGAGTTGCTGCTGAACAAAGCGCAGCCCGGCAACCAGGAAGAGCGGGCTGTGACCAATGTGCGGGCGATGGAGATTGTGGGCGAGACCCATGGTTTGGGCGTCGGCCTGGGCAGCAACCGCGCATCGAGCTTTTTTGCGGGCTTGCTGAGCAACACGGGCGTGCCTGGCGCGGTGTTGTTTGCGGCGATGTTGGTGTCTTTGCTGTGGCGGTACTTCAGGACACCTCACTTAAGTGATCCGCAGTTGTTTGTGGGTGTGTCCCTGTTCACAGCGACCATTGCTGTTGGTCTGGGCATCCCCGACCTGAACTTGCCGATGTACTGGGGGTTTATCTTTTTGGCATTCGTCTTTTGCCCCGGTGATGCGGCAATCGGCACGCAAAAAACTTAGGTGCCAGACCGCTAACCTTGAACAAAAAGCCTGGGTGACCAGGCTTTTTCCTTTTTGCCGGCTGCAAAGAATTGGAAGAATTGGGGTCAGATCCCAATTGTTTCCTTCATCCACAATAAGGTCATGGCTGAATTCGACAACGATTACTTGGAATGGAAGGCTTGGGATGACCAGGCCTTTTGCGTTTTAACGGCTGAACAGGCGAGGTATTTTGAGGCCGAGTTGGGGCGTTCCGGCGCTTTGGACTTGCCGCCAGGGGCGCGGGTTTTGGAGATTGGTTTTGGCCAAGGGTGTTTTTTGACGTTTGCGCAGTCTCGGCAGTGGCAGGTGACGGGGGCCGAGGTGAACCCGCATTTGGTGTCCATGGGCCAGGCGCGTGGGCTGGATGTGCATGGCGCGCAGGATTTGTCTGCGTGGCCCGATGAGTCGTTTGATTTGGTGGTGGCGTTCGATGTGCTGGAGCATGTGCCGCAGGCTGAAGCCTTGGGTTTTTTGCGCGATGTGATGCGGGTGCTCAAGCCCGGGGCGCGTCCGGTGTTGCGCTTTCCGAACGGGGATTCGCCTTTTGGTTTGATGCACCAAAACGCGGATGTGACGCATGTGAATGCGATTGGCCGGGGCAAGGTGATGTTTTGGGCGCAGGCCTTGAAGGCCGATGTGCTGGCGCTGCACGGTCAAGCCCAGCCGGTGTTGGGCGTGGGGCCTGTGTTGGCGGTTTACCGTTTGGCGGTGTGGCCTGTGCGCAAGCTGCTGAACCTGTTCGTGCGTGTTTTCTTTTTGGGGGGTGCCCCGATTGATTTCAGTGCTGCCAATGTGGTGGCGGTGTTGCGTAAGCGGGCGGATGCTTGAGCGAGCCGCGGTTTTTTTGGGGGGGCGGGGAGGGAGATGGACCCCGCATCGGGTGCGGGGTGACAGGGTATTTTGAGGTTCGAGACTTGATGGAGGTAGTTCATTGGACTACACTGGCGGAATGAAGTTCGAATGGGATGAAGCCAAAAGTGATGCTTGTTTCAAAACCCGTGGTTTTGATTTTGAGTATGCAGCGTTTGCTTTTGCTGACCCTGATCGATGGATCACACTGGACACGCGACGCAGCTACGGTGAGGATCGTTACCAGCTGACGGGTCGCATTGCAGGACGTTTGTTTGTTTTGGTCTATACACCGCGTCATGAAGCTTTGCGAATCATTTCAGCACGCAAAGCTAACCTACGAGAGATACAACATTATGAAAACCGTTCGCATCAAGATTGATTTTCTTAGCCCCGATGCGAAGCCTGCGGGTCGAGTTGACCTTAGCCGGCTGGATGCGACGACAGAAAGTGATATCAGCAGTCAACTGGCTACCGATGAGGCCGAGGCGATGCAGGACGCCGCCAAGTTCGCGCGGCGTGTTCGCAGGCGTCTAGGGTACAGCCAGGCTGAGTTCGCCAGCCGCATCGATGTTTCGCTGCAGACCATTAGGAATTGGGAGCAAGGCAAGCGTTGTCCGACGGGTGCGGCCAAGGCGCTTTTGAAAGTGCTGGACAAAGCGCCTGAAGCTGCTTTGGCGGTGTTGCATTAATTGGGGCCAGATCCCAATTTTTCTTGGTCATGGGTCTGGTCGCCAGACCTGACGATGCGACATACTGAATGAGCCGTGAGGCTCTTTTTTTTCGTCGCTGTGTTTTTCAAAGGCCTCTATGTTTGTGTTGTCCCAACTGATGTCCGCGATCACCCAGCCTGTGTTTTGGCTGGCGCTGTGGTGGGGTGTGGCGTTGCTGTTGATCAGCCGCTGGCGGCGTGCCGCTTTGGCCATGCTTTGGCTGGGGCTGTTGGTGTTGGGGCTGCTGGGTTTTGAGGCCTTGCCCCATGCTTTGCTGCGCCCGCTGGAGAACAAATACCCGGTGCCGTCTGCGGCGGTGGTTGATCGGCATGTGGGGGTGGTGGTGTTGGGCGGTGCAACGCAGCATCCGCGCAGTTACCAGGCGCACGGGCAGGTGCCTTTGGGCGAGGCGGCCGAGCGCATGTCGGTGCCGGTGGGTTTGCTGCGTCAGCATCCGAAGTTGGCTTTGGTGTTTTCGGGGGGCGAGGGGCGTTTGTTGTTGACCGGTGTGACCGAGGCGGAGCTGGCGCGGGTGTTTTACCAGGAGCAAGGGGTGGACTTGGCGCGCGTGACGCTGGAGGCGGGCTCACGCACCACCCGAGAAAACGCGCGCCAGGTGGCGGCTTTGCTGGGCGCGCGCTGCCAGGAGCCTTGGTTGTTGGTGACTTCGGCTTGGCACATGCCTCGCGCTGTGGCCGAGTTCGAGTCGGTGGGCTGCCGCGTCACGCCTTACCCGGTCGACTTCAGAACCGGTGCCAGCACGGCCTGGTCCGACTATGCCTTGGCGTGCAGTTTGACGTTGTGGCAAACGGCGCTGCACGAGTGGCTGGGCTTGGCAGTGTATGCCTTGAAGCGCTGACCAATTGGCGAGGTTTTGACAATTCGGGTCACAACAATTGGGGCCAGATCCCGATTGTTTTGGGGATATAGATTGCCACGCTGCGCTCGCAATGACGGTGAGGAGGGATGGATTGCCGCGCTGCGCTCGCAATGACGGGGAAGAGGGGTGGATTGCCGCGCTGCGCTCGCAATGTCGGGGGATTGGGTGTCATTGCGAGGAGCGAAGCGACGTGGCAATCTAGCGCTGCGTGGGGATAAACTCCGGGACTTCCCCCGGGGTGACAAAGCGTTTTTGACATCCCGGACTTGATTCAGCCCCTCACATTTGTCTTTCCGGGCTTGATCCGGGATCCAAGTTCAGCCCTTTGATGTTTTCTTTTGGCACAGTGTCATTGCGCCGAGCCAGACGATGGCTTGGGCCAGGGTGATGGTGAAGGCCATGCCTTGCAGGCCCCACTGGGCAATGGACCACGGAGCTGCGGCCATCAGCATTGCGCCTGCAAAGACCATGAGCCAGGCAAGTGGCCGTTCTTGTTGCCTGGCCATGAGGTAGGGGGCCATGACGCCAACGCCCAGCGCGAGGGGCAGCAGGGTCAGCACCCAGGGCAACAAGGCGCCGGCGGGTTCAAAAACGTTTCCAAACAGGTGTTGCATCAGCCATGGCCCTTGCCAGAGGGCAAAGCCACAAGCCAACAGACCTGCCCCGGTGACGAGCCACAGCAGACGGTGTAGCAGGGCGCGGCGGGCACTCTCGTGGGGCAGTTGACCAAAGCTGCGCAGCAACACGTTGCCGATGGGTGCGAACATCAGCAAGGCGGCTTCGGTCAGGCGGGTGCAGGCGGCATAAAGTGACAGGTCTTCGGCGGGCACTTGCAGCCAGCCAAGCAGGACGATGTCGCCTTTGAGCAGCCAGAGGCTGGCGAGGGCCATGAGCACAAAGGGCCAAAGTTGCCAATAGTCGCTGCGCAAACCTTTGAATTGCGGACGGATCCACCAGCGCGGTGCCGTCCACACCAGCAGCAAAGCCAAGCCTGCCGCCCAGCCCACAAAAACCCAAAAGGGCGACACGGCCACAAGCACCAGGACCGCCACCACGGCCAGTGCCGATTCGATGCGGGCGGCACTTTGCCAAAGGGCTTCTCGGGCAAAGCGGCCTGTGCCTCGCAGGCGGGCCGATACGGTGTTCATGATGGCGACAGCGCCCATGCACAGGATGGCCATTACCAAGGTGGTGGCCTGCTCGCCGTGTTGGGGGCTGGGTTGCCCCCGGGCTTGCCAGGCCCACAGGCTGGAGAGGGCGCACAGCGCAACAGTGACCCACAGCACATGCGCGAGGGCTCGGGCCATGAGGGGGTGGTTTTGTTCTGGGTGGTCGCCGTGCAGGGTCCATTGTTGGTAAAGCCGGGCGGGCCAGCCGCCTTCTTGCAGCACCAGCGCCAGAGTAGCGAGATTGAGGGCCCAGATGTAATGACCAAAGGCGGAGGTGCCCAGCTGACGCCCCAGCCACAGCGTGAGCGCAAAGGAGATGGCTGCGCAGAACAGCGCGCCGGTGGCCTGAGCCCCGACCGATCTGATCATGCCTGTGCGCATTGCGCTGGCCTTCTTTGTCTGTGCATGCCGCATTGTCGCCGAGCGCGCAGGCCAGATGCGCGCAATGCGGGCAGGCCAGCGGTGTTCAGGCGTTGGCTTTTTTGGCGCGCAAGTGGGCCAAGCCCGTGCGCAGCAGCAAGAACACAAGCATGAGCAGGGTACCCGCCATCAAGCCCAGCGCTAGGGGCATGGCCAGCGATGGGGCTTTGACGGTGGGTGCGAGGCGGACTTCCAGGCCCTTGCTGTAAAAGGTACGGATCTTGACGAGGTCTGCTTCCATGTTGCTGAGCACCAACTGCGCATTCATGTCGTCGGCCTTGGCGGTGCTGCGCAGTTCGGCGGTGATTTTCAGCAGGGCGTCGATGAGGACAAAGCCATTGTGGTGTTGATTGCTTCGTTGTTGGGCTTTTTGGACAAAGCTTCTCATGAGTTCGGATTGGGCTAGTTGGTCGCGCATGCGTTGCAGTAACTCCAGCGTGGCGTTGATGTCGCTTTGGGCAGCCACGATTTGGGTACTGATGGGCATGAATTTGGCGTTGGTGTCTTTCAGGTCAACCACTTGTAGGTTAGCCACGGGGGTGTTGCCCGGAAAGCGTTGGCGCAAGACTTCAAGGGCTTCGGCGCGTTGGCGCAAAAACTTCAGCTCGATTTCGGTGTCGGTGATTTTCTTTTGCAGGTTGGAGTTAACGGTCAGTACTTTAGATTCGTAGCCGCTGATGGTTTCTTTGACCGAGAGGTAGGCGCTGCCTTGTCTGATGAAGTCGGTGGCGATTTGGCCCCGGGCGGCAGCTTCTAGCTGTGTTTTGCCGGTGGTTTGAATCACCAAGTTGAGGATGTCAGCGCCACCGGTTTCTTGCATCTGTTTGCTAAGCACGGCGAGCTCTTTGGCGTCTGCCTTGGACAAGGAAAAACTGGGTTTCACGTTCTTGACCCACCACTCGGTCTTGCTCATGCTTTGCATTTGGCTTTCTTGCTCAGCGCTGACGTGGCCTTCGGTGACGAGTTGGGTCGCCAGACCGGGCAGGGATCGCGTCATTGCACGCCAGCCAACTAAATCGATGGCTTTATTGGGTGGGTCAAATGCTTTGCTCGGAGCATCAAAGGATTTATTGGACCCATCAAAGGATCTATTGGACCCATCAAAGGTCTTATTTTGGCTGTCAACAGAACCTCTCATGAATTCGTCTTTTGGAATCGGGTTGTTGATCAGCACGGATTCGGCTGTGTACTGACCCAAGCCAAACCAGCTTGCCAATGCCACTGTGATACCAGCCAACGCGCCCATGAGGAGACGCTGCCAATGTTCCATCAAAAAGTTGACGATGTCGAGCAGGTCGATGGACCATTCGTCTTCGGGTTGATGTGTGGGGCCAAGAGTTGAAGACATGTGCTTTCGGTAGCTGGGCTGAGGTGGCGCGACTATACCCTTTTTGAAGCGTGCATCGGCAACTGAACCTGTCACCTTCAAGGGTGTGAGCAATCTTTAGGCGGTGAAACGCTGAGGTTTGTGGTGGTGTGTTCACCTACGGCAGGTTCATTTGGCACGCGACGCTTTTTGGGGCTTTGGGCAGGTCGCATAATCGTTGACCATGAAGTACGTTGTGTATGACTTTTTGCAGGTGGCCGGTGGCGCAGAGCGGGTGACGCTGGCGTTGGCCAAGGCTTTGCCGGGTTTTGAGGTGGTGGTGGCCCGTGTGTCGCCTGCGGCAGAGCCATTGTTGGTCGGGTTTGGCGGTGTTTTGCGGACTTTGGGAGGAGCGATTTCGCGGCGCTTGGGTGGGGTGCTGGAGGCGATCGCTTGTTTTGCGTGGGGTTCGCGTGTTTTGTCTCGCGCGCAGACGGTGGTGTACAGCGGGTTTTATGCGCCTTTGGCGGTGCACCTTCAGGTGGCGGGGCGGCGCATTTATTACTGCCACACGCCGCCCCGGTTTGCGTTTGAGTTGCAGTCTTTTTACCGTGCGCGGTATCCCTGGTTTTTACGCCCGCTGTTTGATGTGTTCACCGCGTGGCTGCGTGGGCGGTATGTGCGTGCGGTGCAGGCCATGGATGTGGTGCTGGCCAATTCGGACAATGTGCGCCAGCGTTTGAGCGCGTGTTGCGGGGTGCGAGCTGAGGTCTTGCATCCGCCTGTGGATGTGGCGCGGTTTGAGTGGCTGGCCGATGAGGGCTATTTTTTGTCCACGGCCAGGCTGGAGCCGTTGAAGCGGGTGGCGGTGTTGGTGCAGGCTTTTTTGCAGATGCCGCATCAGCGCTTGGTGGTGTGTTCAGGCGGCGCCGAGTTGGCAGCCCTGCTGGCCTTGGCTGCCGGTGCGCCGAACATTCAATTTGTGGGCTGGACTTCGGACGCCGAGCTGGCAGATTGGATGGGGCGTGCGCGCGCTACTTTGTACGTGCCGATGGACGAGGATTTTGGCATGTCGCCGGTGGAGTCGATGGCGGCGGGCAAGCCCGTGATTGGTGTGGCCGAGGGGGGCTTGTTGGAGACGGTGCTGGATGGGCAGACGGGCGTGCTGTTGCCGCCCGCCTTGGGCGTTCAAGCGGTGTGTGATGCTGTGGAGTCGATGACGGCTGAGCGGGCGCATTCGATGCGCGCCGCTTGTGAGGCGCGAGCTCAGGTGTTCCGGTCGGAGGTTTTTGAGGCGCGCATCCGGGCTTTGGTGGCTTGAGGGCTGCCCTTGGCTGGTTTTAGGTTTGTTCAGCGCGGCACAGGCTGGGGGTTGGTCGTGTTTGGGGTGTTGGCTGCCGGCTCGCCAGCGGGCCTGGCCTGGTTGGTGCGCGGGAACTGGACAGGGCGTTCACGGTTGGTGTTGGCGTTGTTTTTCTGAAGGGTTTCGAGGTAGCGTTCTTTTTGCAGGGTCACCAGGGCTTGGACGTCGTTGTTGAGTTTGTCGACGTTGCCGACCGCGCCTTTGAGGGCTTTGACTTCGTTGCCCAGGGTTTGCACAGCACCCGCTTGGCTTTGCAGGCGGCTGTTGATGCTTTGGACTTGTTTGAGCAGGTTCTCGCTGGTGGCAGCGACTTGTTTGGCGGTCTCACCGGGCACGGTTTTGACCATGGACTCGGATTTTTTGAGGGCATCATTGATGCGTTCTTCGATCAGGCCTTGGGTTTTGGCTTGTTCGACTTGCTGCGCCGTCAGGCTTTCGATGCTGCGGTTGATGACGTCGAGCGATTCAAGACCCACATTGAGGTCGACCACACGCTTGCCGACGGCCAGCATCATGGTGTCGAGTTGGTTGATGCGGCTGTTCATGCGCACGCCCATGACCAAAAAGAAGATGAGGCAAATCAGCATCAGACCCCCTGTGGCGCCCAACAGGATCAGCGCCTTTTTGTGGCCGACTTCGGTCAGGGTTTTGAATTCGGTGGTGGCCTTGTGCATGTTTCTGCTGGCGGCGGCAGCGGCCTCGGCTGACTTGCTGGCGATATCGGCCGAGTCAAGCACCACTTGGGCCAGTGATTGGTATTGCCGGTAGGCGCGTTCATCGACCGTGATGCCCATGTGTGGGCTCGACTCTGGCGCAGGTGATGCTGCGTTGTTGTCGCTCGCTTTGTGAGTGGTTTGCGCAGCGCCTTCTTCGGTGCCGGTAGCCTCCACGAGGATGGGTTCGGTGGGGGTGAAGTCTTTGTCGCTCATGGTCGTTTTCCTCGGGCTATGGGCATCTGCGGGAGTCGCTGGAGTTGTTCTGCCAATTGGGCGTTACGGGAGATGAGTTGATCGATGCGGGTTTTGACGGGATTGTCTTTTTCCCAGACGGGCACAACCGGTGCAGGGGCTGCGTCTTGCGCTGGGGCTTTGGTTTTGGTCCTGCTTTGGGCTTGGGCAGAGCGTGATTTGGGTTTTGGCCTGGCTGTTTTGCCGGTGACAGGTTTGGGTTTGACGGGTTGGGTCAGAGCTTCGATGGGCTGGCCTTTGGTGGCTTTGGCCCGCACTTTTTTGGCAGGCTGCACCGGAGCTTCGATGTCCTTGATGTTTGGGTTTTTGACAGGTGCCGCTTTTTGAATGTTGGTGGGGATTTCGTCGGCGGCGTCCGATGCCTTGAATTTTTGGGTGCTTTGGCGAGCAGCGACGTTGGAGCCCTCCGGCATGTTGACCGAGTGGGGCTTGTCGCTGCGGATGAGTTTGTTTGGTTTCATCGCGTGGAGTCCTGTTTGGGCAAGGCCGTTTTGATTTGGGTTTGCAGGCTGCGGGTTGACCTGACCCAACTGCCGTTAGGGATGCCGGGTTTGCGAGCGGCCACATAGCCGTCATTGACTTGGGCATAAGGGCCGGAGACGATCACAAAGTGCGCCACGCTCTCGCCCGTGTGAAAGGCCTCGACGATGGCGGTGTTTTTGACGTCGGGCAGGCTTTTCAGCAACTCGACTGCTTTGTCATAAGTTTTGGCTGTGCCGTATTGCAGCAAAAAGCTTTGTGGGTCCAGATCCTTGATCCAGGTGCTTGATTGACGGGTTTCCGTGGACGCGTTTGCAGCTTGTGGACTTGGCCCTGATGCAGCAGGGCTGGACTGTTCGTTTGAACTGGGCGCAGCGGAGGCCGCCGCGCTGGGACCGGTGGTCGAAACGGGGGAACTTTCCGCGCTTGAGGCGCTGGGCGTGATAGGGGCGCTTGGCGCACTTGGGGCACTTGGGGGCGCTGCGTCCTGGCTTTTCACGGTCCGGGTGGGGGGTATTTTCAGACCAAAGGATTGCGGCTGTAACCACAGCATCAGGAGTGTGGACACCGTCAGCGCCGAAATGAGGAGCAAGGCCAGGGTTTTGGGTTGTTTGACCCAGGCGCGTGGATGGTTCGATTTGGCCAGACCAGCGATGCGTTGCAGGTTTGCTTGACCGTGCTGATGCCATCCGAGGATTGTTTGCTTGAAGCTTGAGCTCGATTGAGGAGAGGCCTCAGTATCTGGCGCCATGCTGTCAACCAGGGCGTTGGCGTCCAGAGGGGTCGTCACCGCTGGGTGGTCCATGCGTTTGAGCATCTGGATGAGAGGGCCGCTGCGGCCTTCGTTGCTGGCCATTTCCAGAGCGGCCTGAACTTGTTCTGGATTGGGCGCTTCGATGTCCCAACGCAAAACCTTGCGACCAAACGAGGACAGGTTGATGTTTTGCCTTTTGGCGCCGGACATGAGCATGATGGCGCGGATATTGGCCCCAGGGAAATTTTGTATCAGGCGAGCCAGCAGTTGGACTTCGGCTTCGGGCAGCGTGTGGGCATCGTGCACGATCCAGATTTGTGAGCCTTCGATGGACGAGGGCGCACGGGTGGCTTGTTGGACCGATTGGCGCGCCAATGCTTCGTTGAAGCGACCCAAAAGAGAGTCTGTGTTGGCTGGGAAGTAGACCTCGATGCTGTGCCCTGGGGCTTGTTGGCGCAGTTGCGCAAGCAGCAGATTCAAGTAGTGGTCGAGCAAGGCTTCGTGCTCGCAGAACAAGGCCAGGCTCAGGCCTTCGCGTGCCACGGCATTGGCGCAGCCAGCGATGCGCATGCGGTCGGCCGAGCGGAATACGAAGTCGGTCAGGCCGTGAGCGGTCGAGGGGATGGGGATGTTCATGCGGAGGCCCCTTGGGCTTGGTCGCGCTTGCCGTTAGGACTGAACAGCATGCTGGGGGGAACTGTGACTTGAGGTCGGGGGCGAGGCGGGTTCATGGGGGAAGCCGCTTCGAGGCTGAAGACGTAGGCGATCACTTGGGCCACGGCGTGGTAAAGGTCTTCGGGCACTTGGTGTTCGACTTCGGTCGTGAAGTAGATCGCGCGAGCCAGTGGGGCTGCTTCAAAAATGTGGATGCCGTGGTTTTTGGCTTCTTCGCGAATCAGGGCGGCCATGTGGTCGGAGCCCTTGGCCACCATGATGGGGGCCCCGTCGCCAGTGGGGTCGTATTCGAGGGCAACGGCGAAGTGTTCCGGGTTGGTGATGACGACGTCGGCGTCTTTGATGCGTTCCATCATGCGCGAGTTGGCCATCTCGCGCTGACGCCTGCGGATCTGGGCCTTGACATCAGGGCTGCCTTCCATTTGCTTGAATTCGTCTTTGACCTCTTGCTTGCTCATGCGCATGCGTTTGGTGAAGCTGTGCTTTTGCCAGGGCACGTCGATCAAGGCGATGACGGCCAGGCTGAGTGACACCCACAGGCCCGATTGGAGGATCATCCTGCCCGCAGCATCCAAGGCAGGCTCCAGCCCCATTTGTCCAATTTGAACCAGTTTGTCCATGTGGATCATGAGTGACCACCACAACACGCCCGCGACGAGTACGAACTTGAGGATGGCTTTGCCCAGTTCGACCAGGGCGTGCGTGCCAAAGATGCGTTTTAACCCGCTGATGGGGTCGAGCTTGGAGCCCTTGGGCATGACGGCACTGAGTGAAAACAGGTAGCCTCCGGTCAGCCCTGAGGCCACGACGGCAGCCACCATGGTGAAGAGAATGATGGGCAGCACGAGTACAAAGGCGGCCAGAATATGCTCACCGAAATGGGCAGGCAGCAGCAGGGGTTTTTCGATCAGTTGGCGGTCAAACACAAAGCCTTGCGCAAACACGGCCGACAGCCGTGTGATCAGCCAGCCGCCTGTGATCATGAGAATGGCGATAGAACCAATGACGATGACGGCGGCAGGCAGCTCGATGGAGCGTGCAACCTGGCCGTCTTTGCGCGCTTTGTTGAGCTTTTGCGCCGTCGGGTCTTCGGTTTTGTCTTGTGCGCTGTCAGACACGTGGCGCTCCTATGACATCACGTACCAGCGAAAAACCTTGGACCCATAGCCATTCGATGCGCCCGCCAATGCTCTCCATGGAAATGATCAAAATGATGAAGCCCGCCATGATCATGGCGGGAAAGCCTACGGCAAAAATGTTGAGGCTGGGTGCGGCGCGTGTGACGATGCCCAGGCCGACGTTGATGAAAAGCAGCGAGACCATGACGGGCAGCGCCATGAGCACGGCGCCCAGGAACATCATGGAGCTCCATTGCAGCACCCGACCGTAGACGGCTTGGTTGAGGATGTCGGTGCCAATGGGCAGGCTCTTGAAGGATTCAAGAATCAGGCCCAGCAAGATGGCATGGCCCCCGAAGCCGACAAAGATCAGGGTGGACATGACAATGAGCAGCTGCGAGATGACGGGCACGTTGCCCATGTTGGGGTCGATCATGTTGGCCATGGACAAGCCCATGGCAGCGGCGATGCTTTGGCCTGCCACCACCACTGCAGCGACCACGACTTGCAGGATCAGGCCCATGGTGGCACCGATCATGATTTGGTTGAAGACTTCGACCAAGCCTTGGGCGCTGGTGGGGTCGATCACAGGCCATGTGTACAGTGGGTAGACCAGCCAAGTGAGCACCAGGGCCACCAGGATGCGCATGCGGGTGTTGAACGCGCTGAGCGAGAAAATCGGCGCAGTGATCATGAGGGCCGAGATGCGCAGCATGGGCCATAAAAAGGTATAAAACCTTTCGACGACATCGGCGGCCAGGAAGTTCATGGGGCACCTGCTTGCGGCTCAGACGAACAAGGCCGGGATGCGCTGGAAGATGCTGCGCGTGAAGTCGACCAGGGTGACCAGCATCCAGCTGCCAAACACCAACAAGGCCAGGGCCATGGCAATCAGCTTGGGGATGAAGCTGAGGGTCATTTCGTTGATGGAAGTGGCGGCTTGGATGATGCCGATGAACAGGCCCACGGCCAGTGCGACCAGCAGCAGCGGTGCGCTGACGAGGGCGATGGTCCACATGGCTTGGCGGCCCAGGTCGATGACGGTGGCGGTGTCCATGGTGATTTCCTTTAGGGCATGGCAAAGCTGCCAGCCAGCGAGCCCATGATCAGGCTCCAGCCGTCAACCAGCACGAACAGCATGAGTTTGAAGGGCATCGAGATCATCATGGGAGAGAGCATCATCATGCCCATGGACATGAGCACGCTGGCCACAATGAGGTCGATGACGACGAAGGGGATGTAGATCAAAAAGCCGATGGTGAAGGCGCTTTTGAGCTCGGAGGTGAGGAAGGCGGGCACCAGGGTGGTGAAGGGCACATCTTGCGGGCTGCTGAAGTTGGTGTTGCGCGCGATGTCCATGAACATGGCGATGTCGTCTTCGCGGGTTTGCAGCAGCATGAAGGCGCGGATGGGTTTTTCTGCCGCAGCCAGGGCTTTGTCAAAGCTCATGCCTTGGTTCATGTAAGGCAGCAAGGCGGTTTGATAGACCTCGGTGAGCACCGGCGACATGACGAACAAGGTCAGGAAGAGCGACAGTCCAACGATGACCATGTTGGGGGGGGTCTGGCCTGTGCCCAGGGCCTGGCGCAGCAGTGACATGACGATCACGATGCGCACGAAGGCGGTCATCATGAGCAAGAGCGAAGGCAGTACCGACAGCGTGGTCATGAGCGCCAGCAACTGCAGCGTCAGGCTGTATTGGGTGCCCTTGCTGGTGTTGGTGGCGGTGATGGCGGGCATCTCAGGGGCCGCTTGCGCCAACAAGGGCAAGAGGCTCAGGACAAGGGTCAAAATCAGCCCAAGGCTGAGGTGGCGCTTCATGGCGTGTGGGTTTCTTTGGGTTCGGCAGGCACTGGCGCTTGCACGGGCCAGGGGGACAAGGCGGTCATTTGGTGGGCCGTCACGCCAACCAGGACCTCTTGCCCATCGACCTGTATGAGGAGAATTTTTTGTCGCGGACCGATGGACAGACTTTCGATGGTTTGCAGACGTTGGCTGTTTTTGCGCAGGAAGCTGGAGCC
The DNA here is from genome assembly GCA_027488215.1 of Comamonadaceae bacterium. Lineage (GTDB taxonomy): Bacteria > Pseudomonadota > Gammaproteobacteria > Burkholderiales > Burkholderiaceae_C > Limnohabitans_A. The sequence continues at coordinate 122,414 of JAIYCB010000012.1, read as the reverse complement.
GCTTTGCATTTTGCGAAGACCCCACAGCACAGCCAGCAGCAAGCCGATGACCAGCGCGAAGCTGAACGCGTATTGCAGCCAGTCAGAGAAGGTCCACCCGGTGTTCATGACAGGCTTTAGAGGTTGTCCAGCCGCTCGGAGGCGGGTACCACACGGGTCAGGCGGATGCCATAGCGATCGTTGACGAGCACAACTTCGCCTTGCGCAACCACGGTGTTGTTGACCAACAGGTCCAGCGGTTCGCCTGCGATGCGATCGAGCTCAACCACGCTGCCTTGGGTCAGGCGCATGAGGTCGCGGATTTTGATCTGTGCACGGCCTACTTCAATGGAAAGCGTGACCGGGATGTTTTGCAGCACGTCGGTGTTGATTTGGCCCTTGTCGGCGCCTTCCATCAGGTCTTCATTAGGGGTTAGTTCGCTCATGGGCGTTCCTTGGTGTGGGGTCAGGTGGGGGCGTTGGGGCTGATGGCATTGACGATCTTGACCGCCACTTGACCACCCATGGCACCGACTTCGACGTCGTAAACCGGCATGTCTTGGATCATGGCGCGGGCAAAGTCTGATTTCTTGAACGGCAGAACGTCACCTGGCTTCATGTTCTTCAGCTGTTGCAGGGACAGGTTGAGTTTGCCCAGGTGAATGTGCATTTGCAATTCAGCATCATGGACGGCGTCGCTCAATTGGGCGCGCCAGATTTTGTCGGAGTCTTCGTTGCCGTCGCCGGTTTGCACTCGGCTGCGCAGCAAGTCGCGCACGGGCTTGAGGGCAACGTAAGGGATGACCATGTCCACAAAACCTGAGCCTTGTGAGGTGGCTTCGGATTCAAAGCGGCTGAGGATCACCAGGTCGTTTTCATCGACGATTTGGGCAAACTGAGGGTTGATTTCAGAGCTGATGTGCTCGAAGTCGACCGGGGTGAGAGGAGACCAGGCTTCCTTGAACGCACGGAAGAACACTTGCAAAATGATTTTGATGATCCGGGTTTCGGTGGGGGTGAACAGTCTGCCAGGGGGCAGTTGTCCAACGCCGCGGCCGAAGCCTCCAAAGAAACTGTCCAGGGAGCTGAATACCACGGTGGGCTCAATGACGACCATGGCATAGCCGCGCAGGGGGCTCATGCGCACGATGTTGACCGACAAGGGGGACTTGAGGTCTCTGAGGTAGTCACCAAAGCGCATGATCTGTGTGCGCGTGGGGTTCATGCGTGGGCTGGTTCGCAGTACCTCGAGCATACCCAGTCGAAACAACCGGATGAACCGCTCGTTGATCATGTCCAGTGAGGCAACGTTGACGCCCAGGCTGCTGTCTTCAGCGGCCAGGTCGTGTTTGCGCACTTGCACATCCAGGTTGTAACCTGGTGCTGCGCTGATGCTTTCGTCACTGAAACTGGCCGACAAAGCGGCCAGCTCTCCACTGGACAAAAGGGATTGGGAATCAACCATGGTCAATGAGTCTGATGGGTTTACTGCACCACAAAGCTGGTGAAATAAACTTCTTCGATGCCGCCGAAGTCTTCGTATTTTTCCAGGACGGCGTTGAGTTCAAGGCGGATTTTTTCAGCCATTTTTTTCCTGAAATCAGGCTGGTTCAAATCGGCATCCGTGGTCAGGCGCATCACATCGAGTGCTGTGGCGCGCAGTGCAAATTCATGTTTCTTGACGTTTTTGAATACCCGCTCGTCGTAGTGGGTCATGATGGCCAGTTTCACCTGGATCACTTTGCGTGAATTGGTGAGGTTGGCGACCAGGTCTTTTTCAAGTTCCATGTAGTGGTTTTCGAACCGGGTCAACTCGGGGGACTCTTTGGTGACCTTTTTGGGAATTGCATCGCTGGCGGGGTTTTTGACACCAGCCGCTTGATCCTCAAGCGCCTTGAGTTGGGCTTCGGCAGCAGAGGTGTCTTTTTTGTCAAAAAAGCCAGTCACAAAAAGTGTGCCCACGACGGTGCCAGCCAAGACCACGATGGCCACAACAGCGATCAAGATGATCTTGATCAATGGTGATTTCTTTTTGACTTCAACTTCGGTATCTTCTTCTGCTGCTGCCATGTTTCGTCCTCGTTGGGTTACTGTCAGACCAAAACGTCCAGACCATCTTTGGGGTCCTTGACGCGCGGTGCTCTTGATAATTCTGAGGTGGTCTCCTGGGCACTTTCCTTCGCCTGCGTGGTCTTGCCTCTTGAAAAACCAGGTGTCGAGTCTCCGCCACTTTGGCCCGACTGACCGCCACCTACATGGATATTAGCAACATCCATGCCCATTTGGTTGAGCGTTTCCCTGAGTTTGGCCATGCCATCTTGCAGCAGGTCGCGGGTGGTGGCGTTGGGTGCGATGAAAACAGCTTCAAATTCCCCGCTTCGCATTCTCATTTCGACTTCGATGTGGCCCAATGTAGCGGGGCGCAGTTGAAGTTTCAGGTGCCATTGGCCTTTTTCCATTTCCGTCAGGATGCGTTGTCCCACAGCTTGGCCCATTTTTTCGGCCAGGTTTTGGATGTTTTCGCTGCGGGCGTTGGTGTCGGGCAGGTCAGGTGAGGTGCCGTTGGCATTGGCTTGGTCGCTTCGGTGGTTGGCCTGTGCGTCCCAACGGGCGGCGAAGTTGGCGTAGGCGGTACCGTGGGTGCCTGTGCTGCTGGAGCCGTTGGTGCCGCCTTCGACTCCAAGCAGTTGTTGGAGTGTTTCTCCACCCCAGTCAGCGCCCAAGTCCAATTCGCTGAGGCTGATGGTGGCCTCTTTGGGGCTGTTCTGGTTGTTCTGCAGCACGCTTTGGAAGACGTTGCGTTGCATCCATACGGCTGCCGGGGGCGGCATGCGCAGCATGGGGATGGGCAACACTTCTTCCGGGACGGGGGGCATGCTGGATTTTTGGGCCTGACCAGGCTCGTCGGCCATGGCCCAGAGGGCTTGCGCGCCGGCCAAGGCACTGCCAACTAAGCTTGTAACCGCTCCGGTGTTTTGTCCATTGGCGGTGGTTTGGGCTGTTAATGCAGTGTTCTGTGGGGTGGCCGCTGCTTGCCCTGTCAGGTCGCTGGTCTGTGCGGTTGCCAGTGCTTGTCCAGTCGAGGAACCGCTTTGCATCAAGAGCGGAACTTGCGGGGGAGTGCCTTGGGCCTTGCTCATGCTCACGCTTGCACCGATGCCAAGCTCATCGGTCAGTGCATGGCTGCTGATCGGATTGGCGATGGAGGTGGCGGGCAGGGCTGCTGCAGGGCTGCCAAAAAGCCAATGAACTGCGTTTTCATCAAGGCCTTGGGCGCGGGCAAATGCTTCTAGGCTTTGTGAATCCGGGGGTGAAGCTTCTGGCGTGATGACACTCAGGTGGGGGCCCAAGGTCACGGCTTTCAGGGTCACGGCGTTCAAGGCGCTGGCGTACGAGTCGAGCACCGTAGCTTGGCCCATCAGGTTGATGGGAACGGCAACTTCCTGCCCTGGTTCTTCTGTGAGCTTCTTTTTCTCTTGGTCGATCTCGCTTGGGTTGTCGGTCTGAAGTTGAAAAATGCCAGACATGAGTTGCCCAAAGCTTTGGCCCTCGTGGTGGGTGCTGGCGTCTGATTTGAATTCAAAAGTAGTGGGATTTTGGATGGCGCCGGCCTGGCTGAGATTGTCGCTGAGGGTGATGGTCATAGGTTGGGCTTCTCCAAAGGTGTCGATTCAAGAAACTACGGTGGCCTTCGAGGCGGCCAATTTTTGCCGTTCATGTGGCTTGACCCTTTATTGAGCAAGTTGCGCACCAGCTTGGCTTGGTTCGTGCCTAAGTCCTGGTTTGGGGATCGGCGATGTCGTAATGGCTGCTGGCACACAGATTGCTTCAAGGTGTTGATAAACCGATAAAACCTGATTCTTCCCCTTCAAACAGCGGCCTTTTGACCATGAACACCTTGTCCCTGTCAACGATCCGACAGAATTTGTCGCGCTACGATCTGGCAGGTCTGGGTTTGCCCGCTTTGGTGTTGCTGATCATGGCGATGCTGGTGGTGCCGCTGCCCCCTTTGATGTTGGACATTTTGTTTACGTTCAACATCATGATCGGCTTGGTGGTCATCATGATTGCCATTGGCATCCGCAAACCGCTGGAATTTTCTTCATTTCCGGCGGTTTTGCTTTTTGCCACCATGCTGCGTTTGGCCTTGAACGTGGCCTCCACGCGCGTGGTGCTGGTCAATGGCCACGAAGGCCCTGAGTCGGCCGGCAAAGTGATTGCAGCGTTCGGCGAGTTCGTGATCGCGGGCAACTATGTGGTGGGCTTCATCATTTTCGTGATCTTGATGATCGTGAACTTTTTTGTGGTGACCAAGGGCGCGGGGCGTGTTTCCGAGGTCAATGCCCGATTCACATTGGATGCGATGCCCGGCAAGCAGATGTCGATCGATGCCGACTTGAACGCAGGTGTGATTGATCAGGAAACCGCCAAAAAACGCCGGGAAGAATTGGCGCAGGAGTCTGATTTCTTCGGATCCATGGACGGTGCCTCTAAATTCGTCAGTGGTGATGCGATTGCAGGTTTGCTGATTTTGATCATCAACATCGTCGGGGGCTTGGCCATTGGTATCGGTCAGCACAACTTGCCAGTGGGCGAGGCCACCCGTTTGTACGTGCTGTTGACCATTGGTGATGGCTTGGTGGCCCAGATCCCTGCGCTGTTCTTGTCACTGGCGACCGCCATCATTGTGACCCGGGTGACGACTTCAGAGTCAATGACCGAGCAGGCCTCCAGCCAATTGTCGAATGTGCCGGCTTTGTTCATTTCGGCGGGCATTTTGACCATTTTGGGTATGGTGCCCGGCATGCCGCATCTGGTTTTTTTGACTCTGGCTGCTGCCACGGCTGGCGCTGCTTTCATGATCATGCGCAAAGAAATGCTGCAAGAGCAAAAGGCTGCCACGCCTGTAAGCACAGCCAGCGATGCCCCCAAAGAGTTGGACTGGGATGATGTAGAGCAGGTCGATTTGATTGGTTTGGAGATTGGTTACGGCTTGATTCCCTTGGTCAACCAGGAGTCGGGCGGGCAGTTGATGACGCGTGTCAAGGGTGTTCGTAAAAAGCTGTCGGCCGAGTTGGGCTTTTTGGTGCAACCGGTGCGCATTCGCGATGCCCTGAATCTGGAGCCGGACACCTATCACATTGTTTTGAATGGCGTGGTGCGTGGCCGAGGGGAAGTCAAGGTGGGTCGGGAGTTGGCCATCAACCCCGGGAAGGTGTACGGCAAAGTGGAGGGTCAACCGACCAAGGAGCCTGCGTTTGGTTTGGAGGCTGTCTGGATTGAGCCGGCCTGGCGAGATCAAGCCCGCGCTTTGGGTTATACCGTGGTAGACCCCAGCACGGCCATTGCCACCCACATGAACAAGGTTTTGCGTGACAGCGCTCACGAGCTTTTGAGCCATGATGAAGCCCAAAAATTGCTGGATAAGCTGGCGGCCAAGTCGCCCAAACTGGTCGAAGAGCTGGTGCCCGGCAAGTTGTCTTTGGGGGTGGTGACCCGCACGCTGCAAAACTTGTTGCAGGAGTCTGTACCCATCCGCGACATGCGCACGGTGGTCGAGGCCCTGACCGAGGTCAGCGGTCGCACGCAAGATCCCGACCAATTGACGCAGCTGGTTCGCCCCAAACTCGGCCGGATGATTGTTCAGGGTTTGCTGGAAAACCGCGACACCTTGTCAGTGCTGACCTTGGATCCGCATTTGGAGCAGTTGTTGCACAACGTGCTGCAACAAAACAATGGCTCGTCTGGCATGGTGCTGGAGCCGAGTCTGGCCGAAAGCCTCTTTGCGGCTTTGCGCGACAGTGCCCGAACCACCGAAGAGCAGGGCTTTCCGGCCGTGTTGGTGGTTTCGCCGGCGATACGTCCTTGGATGTCCAAGGCCGTGCGCTTTCGTGTCAGCGACCTGACGGTGTTGTCCTACAGCGAGATTCCGGATGACCAGCCGGTCAAAGTGATCAACACGGTGCAAGCCGATCCCCGAAACAACCCCTCTGTTACCAAAGTCTGATAGATCATGGAACTCAAACGCATCCTCGCTCGCGACAGCCGCTCTGCCAACGAAAGAGCCATCCAGTTGTATGGACCTGACGTGTTGATCATCTCCACCCAGCGTTTGGATAATCAAACTGAGCTGATCGTGGCCGTGGACCTGGATGCCATGCCTGAGTCAGAATTTGCCGAGCCAGTCAAGGGTGTGGGGAGCAGCCCAGCTGAGGCGGAGGCACCTTTTGTGCCTTTTTCCAAGTTGTTTCAAAGCGCCAGCTCTTTTGCACCTTTGACCTCCGATGAGCCTTTGCCGGAACTTGGCAAGCCGCTGGAGGCAGCTGCTGCCGTGCCACCCGTCGTGGTGCCTGACCTGGTCTTGAAACAGGAAGAAGCAGGCGCCGAGCAAATGCGCCACGGGGCTCAACGCAGTCAGGAAATCGTGGAACTGCTGCGCCTTGAAATGGCAGCGCTGCGCAAAGAGTTCAGCCTGTCGCGCCAAATGATGCCTTGGCAAGATGGCCTGAGGCTATCGCCGGCCATTCAGCAATTGTCCTTGGCCATGAGCGAGGTGGGCGTGCCTGCGGGTTTGCGTGCATTACTGACCGACAGCATCCAGGAGCTCGAGAGTGTTCGGGACGCTTGGCCCGTGATGCAAAGTCTGCTGGTCAATGCCTTGAACCGTCCGGCCATGGCGCCACCTGAGTCTGGATTTCATGCCTTGTGTGGGCCCTCTGGTTCAGGCAAAACCTCCATGGTGGCTCGCCTGGCTTATGCCGCAGCGCAAGTGCATGGGGTTGAAAACCAAGCCATGGTCAGTTTCGCCGACCAACGCCCAGGCGCTTGGGCCCAAATGCAGTTGTTGGCTGCACAGTCCGGTGTGACTTGTTTCCGCGCCGCCAACTCGGACATGTTGCGCACCTTGTTGCAGGAGCTGGAAGGAAAAACGGTCTGGATCGACACTTGTGGAACCGATTTCAGTGCGCAAGCCGAGCTGTTGAAAAACGAGCATCCGAAGGTCTTGCGCCATGCTGTGTTACCGGTTGATGCTACAGTGACCAGTGTGCAAAAGATTCTTCACAATTCCGTTATGAGCTGGTCTTCCTTGATGCTGAGCAAAGTGGATGAGGCCGCTTATCCCTGGGCGTTGATCAAAGGCTTGAGCGAGCAGCCCTTGGGTGTTACCTGCATGTCGGGCTCTAACCGGGTGGATCATGCGGCAGAGCCTTTTGATGCATCCCGTCTGGTGCAATTGGCTTTGACCCCTTTGATGCAGCATGTGTCGCAGTCCCAAGGTGCGCAGACCGCGATGCCTGCGATGTCGGTGCCGCCTGTGACAAGTGTGGCCCCAGCTCGCGTATCCCGTGCCAAAAAGCCATTGGTTGCCAAAGCCAGTAAATCCCTCCCCAAGCCCGAGAAGTTGCTCAAAGAGAACGTGATGGAGGAAGACATTTTGATCCCGACTTTCATGGGCGACCGGCCTCAGACCCCCGCCCGACGTTCATCAGCCAAAGCCGCTACCGTTTTGAAAGTTGCGCATGGATAAGCCTGTGTTTCCTCAGGTCATCGGTGTCGCCAGCGGCAAGGGGGGCGCCGGTAAAACCACGGTGTCCATCAACTTGGCTGTGGCCTTGGCCTTGCGTGGTCACAAGGTCATGCTGCTTGACGCCGACCTGGGGATGGCCAATGCCCAAATTGCCCTGGGTGCTTTTGCCCCGTTCAATATCAGCCACGTACTCAAAGGCGAAAAAACACTGGATGAGGTCTTGGTGACCACCAAGCAGGGCATTCGCTTGGTTCCGGGGGCCTCGGGCTTGCGTGACATCGCTGCGCTCGATGCCCAGCAAATTGCCAGCATGATTCGTGCCTTTGATACTCTTCAAGAGCCGGTGGATTACCTGGTGGTGGATGTGGCGGCGGGCATCGCCCCGGCCGTGCTCGATTTCATGGCCGCTTGTCAGCGCCGTTTTGTTGTGGTGTGTGACCAGCCTTCATCCATTGCCGATGCTTATGGCTTGATCAAAGTCATGTCTACCGAGCAGTCTTTGGATGAGATTTACCTGATTCCCAACATGGTGGGCAGTGCCCACGAGGGGCGGCAACTGCATCGCCGACTGAACGATGTGTGCAATCGTTTCTTGGGGGTTTCGGTCAGGTTCTTGCATTCCATTGAAGCCGATGAGTTGGTTCTGCAGTCCCTGCGCAAATACCAGTCGGTGCTTGAATTTGCCCCTGGCAGCGCCGCAGCCCGTGACTTCAGGGCTTTGGCCGATGCCATCGATCACCTGCCTCCAGTGGATGGGCCGTCGGGACGACTGCAGTTTTTCACAGAGCGCATGCTTCGCGTTTCTTCGCAGAGGTGATCGAAGTGTCCAGTTCCATATCCCTCTACGAACAGGTTGACAACCGCCACGAGTCTCTGATCATTGCGCACATGCCGATGGTCAAGCGTGTGGCCATTCACCTCAAAGCCCGCGTTCCCCCGTTCATGGAGCTAGACGAGCTTATCCAAGTGGGGATGGTCGGGCTGATCGAAGCGGCGCGCTCGTTTGATCCGACCAGAGGTTTCGAGTTCGAGCACTTCGCTTTGAGCCGCGTTCGTGGAGCCATTCTGGACGAAGTGCGCAGGCAATCCTTTTTGCCCCGCTCGGCGGTCGCTTTCAATAAAAGTGAAAACGAGGCGGTGCACGTGTTGGCCGCCGAGTTGGGCCGAGCGCCGACCCAGTCCGAATTGGCCTTGTTCATGGGCAAGGAGCTTGACGAGTTCCAACGTGAACGTGGCCAGGCCAAGCGCTTTGAAACCTTTTCCATGGAAGTGGTCAGCGACGAAGTCATGAGCATGCCGGGTGACAGCGCCTTGCAGCCTGAGGCCATGGTGGAGGAGGCTGAATTCATGGATGCCGTCGTGCATGCCATTGACGAATTGCCTGAGCGCGAGAAGCTGGTGATGAACCTTTACTATGTGGAAGAGTTGAACTTGAAAGAAATTGGCGAAGTGCTGGGCGTCAGCGAGTCACGGGTCAGCCAAATCCTTTCCACGGTGGTCAAAAAATTGCGACTCACACTTCAGGTCGGATGACAGAGTGATAAGATTGCCGCGATATGGCATCTTTTTTCTCCCTCTTTTCCCAAAAAAATCCTGAAGAAGAAATGAGGAAAGCGCAAGCGCTTTTCGAAAAGATAACCTCTTCGGATTCGGATTCGCGTGAGATCAGGAACTTGCGCGTGCGCATGGGTCTGTTGTGTCGTGCACACATGGACAAATGCTTTGTGTCTGGCGCAGAACAAACGGCGGCATGGCAAGAACTGGCTTCTGCGGCCATCGCCAATGGAAAAGACAAACCACCGCTGCCTGAGCCTTCCGTGTTTCAAAAAATCAAGGCGGGTGAGAACGAAGTCTATGTTTACCTGCCCGAAGAATATGCCCATGAAGCTTTTGTCCTGGGTGGGCGCTACCAACGCACTGAAATTCCTGCGCTCAAGGCCATTGAGACCATGCAGGGTTTGGCCAATCAACTGTGCCATTACGAGTTGAAATTGGCAGAGCCCTTCCAAGTTTTGCAATTTTTGCGCGACGAACTGGCTCAATCACCTGATAATGAGGCTTCTTCAGGACTTTCCTGATGTCTTGACACCCTGACCGGAGTGGGCCCTTATGGAAGCCTTTGTGTCTGCTTTGATGGCCATGGGCATCTTGGTGCTTTTGGTTTTCATCATTTATCTGTTGGACCGGGTGAACACACTCGAGAAGGAAACCCGGCAATTTGCCCAAACCCTGAAAACGCAAAAGGAGGCAGCTCCGGTTGGGCCTTTTGCCGGCTTGAGCTCCAAAAAACTCTGGGATGCCATGACAGGACGGGTGCCTGATGGGTTCGATGCGACAGCGGTCGATGAATTTCGGGCGCTCTACGAGATGGTTTTGCACAAGCACGTTGACGCGATTTTTCAAGACGGCGTCAAGGACGGTCAGCTTGGGATGTTGAGTGAGCCTAAAAACACCAAGTTGATCAGCACTTCTCGAGGCTCGGTGGAGTCTTGGCTACCTTCGGCACAGGTCAATACCCTTTACAAATGTGGCTTGGACAGTGCCCAGTTGCCTGAAGACCAGCTCGATGCGGTACGTCTTGCCCTTGATGAAGCGGGTCAAACCCTGTACGGCAAAGCAATGGTGAATTTGGACCAACCCTTGTCTGAGAGCTTGATGCCACGGTCCGAGGCCGATCTGCCTGTTTTAGGCCCCCCTTCGGCAACCTGAATTTTTGTCCTCGGTTGCGCCCTCGGGGCTCAAGTTTTCTCAACCCTGGCCGATACTGTTTGTACAAGCAGTTGATAAAGGGTTTTCCACCATGCGTGCATATTCAAGAGCAGCTCAAAGTTACGGTTCGGTGCAAGTGGTCACAGGCGTGGCCACAGCAGACAATGTCCAGCTGATCCAAATGCTGTTTGACGGTCTGACCGAGAGCCTGGCTTCGGCCAAAGGCCATATCCTGAACAACGCAATTGAAGAAAAGTCGAAGGCCTTGTCACGCGCAGGACGCATTGTGGTGGGTTTGCAGGGGGCCTTGGACTTCGAGCGTGGTGGTGAGTTGGCCCAAAACCTCAACGAGTTGTATGCCTACGTGACACGCCGTTTGTTTCATGTCAATGCTTACAACGACGTCTCCGCTTTGGACGAAGTGCAAAGCCTGATCAAGGACATTGCTGAGGCCTGGAAGTCGCTGCCCAGCTTGCTGAACCAGACCCAGCCAGCCATGCGTTATTCCAACTGACGGGCTCCACTTTTTTGGAAAACAGCCTCTTGACGAGGCTGTTTTTCTTGGAGCGCTTGTCTGGATAAAGGCGATTGGCCTGCCCGACAGGAATCGAACCTGTGACCCACAGCTTAGAAGGCTGTTGCTCTATCCAACTGAGCTACGGGCAGAATAAACAGAAAAGGCCCTTGATGGGCCTTTGTTATTGGATTCAATGGTGCCAATGCACTGGTCAAGCATTGAAGGAAATGGTCGGAGCGGCGGGATTCGAACTCGCGACCCTCTGCTCCCAAAGCAGATGCGCTACCAGGCTGCGCTACGCTCCGACTGGGTCATATTCTAACCCCCAAATGAGGGGGTATCCGGGGTGGTGGTCAAAAAAACCTCTTTAGTTTTTGGCTCCAAGGGCCAATGCGCGGGCGCGATTGGCTGCAAGAACTTGAGGGTCGGGGGCTGACAAGTCCCAAGCTTGCATGTGGTTCAGGCTGATGTCAGCCAATGCCTCGATCCACTGCGCGTGGTTGTTCAGGCAGGGGATGTAATTGAAGCTTTCGCCGCCCGCGTGCAAAAACGCTTCTTGCGCTTCTTGCTGGATTTCTTCCAGCGTCTCTAGGCAATCGCTGGTGAAACCTGGGCAGATCACGTCGACTTTTCTCATGCCTTGCTGCGCCATGGCGATCAGCGTGGGTTCGGTGTAGGGCTCGAGCCACTTGGCTTTCCCAAATCGTGACTGGAACGTCAGTTTGTACTGGTCCTTTGTCAGGCCCAGCGCCTCGGCCAGCAGGCGTCCGGTTTTCATGCATTCGCAGTGGTAGGGGTCGCCCAGTTGCAGGGTGCGCTCGGGAACGCCGTGAAAGCTCATCACCAGCTTCTCAGCCTGGCCGTGGGTGGCCCAGTGTTCACGCACCGTTTGCGCCAGCGCGGCGATGTAGCGCGGGTCGTCGTGGTAGCGGTTGACAAAGCGCATCTCGGGAATGAGACGAGTTTTCAGGCCCCAACGGTAAACGGCGTCGAACACGCTGGCCGTGGTGGTGCCACTGTACTGGGGGTAGGCGGGCACGATCAGCACGCGTTGCATACCTTCGGCTTTGAGGGCTGTGAGCTGTTCGGGGATCGACGGTTGGCCGTAGCGCATGGCGTAACGCACGCTGACGTGGTGGCCGCGCTCTTGGAGGGCAGTGCCCAGTGAGTGGGCTTGCTGTTCGGTGAAAGCTTTCAGGGGCGATCCCTGCGCGGTCCAGATGCTGGCGTATTTGGCCGCTGATTTGGCGGGGCGCACACGCAAAATGATGCCGTGCAGGATCAGCCACCAGATGGGTTTGGGGATCTCGACCACGCGGCTGTCGCCCAAAAATTCGGCCAAATACTTGCGCAAGGCAGGGGCCGTGGGGGCGCTGGGCGTGCCCAAGTTGCAGTACAACACGGCCGTGCGCGCTGCCTGACCATGCTGAAAGGAGGGTTCTTGTTGAAATGCCATGCTGTATTCTCCCACCACGATGATTGACATTACCCGAATCAAAGCCATTTCCCTCGATTTGGATGACACTTTGTGGCCCGTTTGGCCCACGATTGCCCGTGCCGAAGCTGGTTTGCAGGCATGGCTTTCTGACCATGCGCCCAGTACGGCGGCCTTGTCTGCCAACTTGGGGTTGAAGCAGGCGGTTCGTGCCGAGATCAATGCCCGCCATGCCGATCGAGCGCACGACTTGTCTTTTTTACGTTTGCAGTCGATTCGGGCCTTGTTGCTGCAAGCCGGTGACCCGGTGCATTTGGCTGAGCCCGCTTTCGAGGTGTTTTTTGCCGAGCGCCAGCGGGTGGATTTGTTTGAAGATGCCTTACCCGCACTCGCCTTTTGGAGCCAACGCTACCCGGTGGTGGCCTTGTCTAACGGCAATGCCGATGTGCACCGCGTGGGCATCGGCCAGCACTTTCACGCCAGCGTGAGCGCCCAGTCGCTGGGCGTGGCCAAGCCGGATGTGCGGATTTTTGTGGCGGGTGCCGCAGCGGCGGGTGTGCGGCCCGACGAGGTGCTGCACATTGGCGACGACGCCCATGCCGACTGCGTGGGGGCACTGGCTGCTGGCATGCAGGTGGCTTGGCTCAATCGCGAAGGCCATGAATGGCGCCACGGCGATGTACGCCCGCACTTGGAGGTGCCAGACTTGCATGCGCTATGTGCCTGCTGGCCCGACTACCGGGTTTAGGCGGGTGGCTTTGGCCCCTTCAAGGCATCTTTGCAATAGGACGATGAGGAGATCGACATGACTTTGAAAATTTACGGCATTGGTCCATCCCGCGCTGCGCGCCCCATCTGGACAGCTTTGGAGTTGGGCCTACCGTTTGAGCTGATCGCCACACCCTATGCGGGTGGTGCTACCCGCAAGCCCGAGTTTTTGGCCATCAACCCCAATGGGCACATCCCAGCACTGATCGATGAGCGCCCCGATGGCGCCGTCACCGTGTGGGAGAGCATGGCCTGTGCCTTGTACATCGCCCGAGTGCACGGTAAGGCGGATGGCCAGTCGATTGCGCCTGCCACACCCCGCGAAGAAGCCGAGGCCTTGCGTTGGAGTTTTTGGGCGGTGACCGAACTTGAAAAAGACGCGCTCACCGTGCTGATGCACCGCATGGCTTTGCCCGAAGACCAGCGCAAGCCTGAGCTGGCAGACCAAGCTGAAAGTCGCTTGAAAGTGCCACTGGCTGTGCTGGATCAACAACTGAAAGCCCAACAAGACAGAGGGGAAGCCTATCTGGCCGCCAAGCGATTTACAGTGGCCGATGTGTGTGTGGCCAGCGTGGCCAGCTGGGGTCGCCCAGCCGCTGCGCTGCTCGCGCAGTACCCGGCAGTGTCGGTTTGGCTCAAGCAGTGTTTGGACCGACCAGCGCATGCGCAGGCGCGGTCCATGAAGTGATCAAAACCGCCCCAGCGCCTGCATCTTCCAAGCCAGCCACAGCTTGCGCAATGGCGTGAGCGCAATGCGCTGGTGCAGCACCTGGTAGCCTGTTGCTTCGATCTCGCGCAACAAGGTGCGGTAGATGCTGGCCATCATGAGGCCGGGTTTTTGGGCGCGGCGGTCAGCAGCCGGCAACAGGGCCAGCGCCTCGTCATACAGGGCGTGGGCGCGTTCGGTCTGGAACTTCATCAGCGCGGTGAAGTTCTCCGAATAACTTCGCTGAATCAGGTCTTGTGCCTTGACACCAAAGCGTTGCTGTTCGTCCAGCGGCAGGTAGATGCGGCCGCGCAGGGCGTCTTCGCCCACGTCGCGGATGATGTTGGTCATCTGAAAAGCCAGTCCCAGTTTGTGCGCATAGGCCGTGGTCGCATCGTCGGTCTGGCCAAAGATGCGGGCGGCGACTTCGCCCACCACACCCGCCACCAGGTGGCAGTATTTCGTCAGGCCCGCAAAGTCCAGATACCGGGTTTGGTTCAGGTCCATCTGGCAGCCTTCGATCACGGCCATCAGGTGGTGGCTTTCAATGCCAAAGGGCTGGGTGTGCGGCATGAGCGCGTGCATAACCGGATGGGAGGGCTGGCCTGAATAGGATTGCAGCACTTCTTTTTGCCACCAGCCGAGTTTGGCAGCGGCCACGCTGGGGTCTTTGATTTCGTCGACCACATCGTCCACTTCGCGGCAAAAGGCATAAAAAGCCGTGATGGCCGCGCGGCGCTCAGGCGGTAGAAAAAGAAAAGCATAGTAAAAGCTGCTGCCCGAGGCGGCGGCTTTTTGCTGGACGTAGTCTTGCGGGCTCATGGGCTGGGATTCTCGCACTCAAAGCGGGTGCTCAAGGCGAGGCGTCGCCAGACATTTTGCGAAATTGCCTGTCCAGAACCGTGGGTGATGCCAGGCCCAAGGCGATGCGCGCCATCAATGCGCGGATTTCGTGGCGTGGCATTTTGACGTGGTGCTTGAGTGCAGCAGGGCCGGCTTGGCGCAGCAGGGCCACGGTACGCGCACCGATCAAGGCGGGCAGGGCGCTTGCCAGGCGCAGGCGCAGTGGTTTGAGGGCCAGCGCGTAGCGCATGCCGTCGGCCAGTTGGTCTTGGGTTTGGTCCAGCCACCGGGTGTAGAGCGGGGCCAAGGCTTGCATGCCCTCTGTACTTCCAGATCGGGCTGTTTCGGCCAGCAGCTCCGGCGACAAGCCGGCTTGCTCCAAGGTCTCAACAGGCCAATAGCAGCGCCCTGCGGCCAAGTCAGCCCCAGCGTCCCGAATGATGTTTAGGCGCTGCAGACCCATGCCGTATGAGCGGCCGATGCGCATCATCTCGGCCTGCGGCAATTGGCTGTAACCGGGCAAGTGGCGGCCGCAGAGTTCGGTCCAGAACTCGCCCACACAACCTGCCACCAGCCAGGTGTAGTGTGTCAATTCGGCCTCGGTGGTCAGGGCGTGCAGGCCGGGTCCAAAGCGGGCCATGTCCAGCTGCTGGCCATGGGTGATGTGGCTCAGCACTTGGCGCACACTGGTTTGGTCGGCTTCGCTCAGGGTGTACAAGAGCGGCAAGCATTGGGGCAGGGCCTGCATCAGTGCACGCTCGTGCGGGGCGGTTTGCTGTGCGGCAAAGGCTTGGGTAAGGCGTATCAGTTGCGTTGTCCGTTTCGTGCAGACCTGGCTTGTTTCGATCGCCTGGCTCATGAGTGTCAACAAAACTTGCCGCTCGGCCAGGGGCAGTGCCGTGGTGTCGGCCACGGTGTCGGTGGCACGGGCCAACAAATAGCCGATGGCCACCGGTGTTTGCAGGGCTGCGGGCAACAGGCGAATGGACAGGTCAAAAGAGCGCGAGACCTGTCCCAGGAGTTGTCGTTGCTCGGCGTTCAGTCCACCGCGATGAGGCCACGAAAAAAGGGAGTGCTTGAGCATGGTTAATCCGTATTGTCGCTTGACAGTAGACCTCGCATTGAATAGATTACTAACCGGTCAGTCATTATTATTTTCTGGACATCCCATGCCATCCTTCATGACACTCACCGCGCGGCGAGTTTTCCATTTGTGTGCCCTTTCGGCCTGTTTGATGACTTTGGTGGCGTGTTCCAAGTCCGAGGCACCACAAGCGCCTTTGCGTTCGGTCAAGTTGGTTACCGTGTCCGACAGCGATTTGAGCGTGGGTGGGGAGTTTTCGGCAGAAGTGCGGGCGCGTGTGGAGTCGCGGCTGGGCTTTCAGGTGGGTGGCAAACTGGTGCAGCGTCCTGTCGAGGTGGGACAACGTGTGGCCGCAGGGCAGTTGTTGGCCTTGATCGACGCGCAAGACTACCAATTGGCCGCTCAGGCAGCCCAAGCGCAGGTGAGTTCTGCGCAAAGTCAACGTGATTTGGCTGCGGCCGATTTCAAGCGTTTTGAGGCCTTGAAGGCACAGAACTTCATCAGTGGCGCTGAGCTGGAGCGACGCGAAGCAGGATTGAAGTCGGCCGAAGCGGCTCTGAACCAGGCCAAAGCCCAAGCCCAGGCACAAGGCAATCAGGCCGGTTATGCGCGTTTGACTTCCAGCCATTCGGGTGTGATCACTGGGGTTGAGGCTGAGGTGGGGCAGGTTGTCTCTGCCGGTCAACCCGTGCTGCGTCTGGCGCACGATGGTCCGCGTGATGCGGTCTTTGCTGTTTCTGAACAAATGGCTTTGGCTCTGAGGGTGGGGCAAACCATGCAGGCCAAGCTGCTCAGCACGGGCCAAAGTGTGCAAGGCAAGGTGCGCGAGTTGGCCGCCAGTGCCGATCCCGTGACACGCACCTACGCCGTCAAGCTGGCGCTGGAGGCCGGTGAGCGCTTGCCTTTGGGCGCATCGCTGAATGTGGTGGTGAATGGGTTGCCCGGCAGCGCGCCTTCCGTCATCAAATTGCCCACCAGCGCTTTGCGCCAAGAGGGGCAGGGCACGGCAGTCTGGGTGTTGGATGAGACGAGCATGACCATCAGCAGTCAAAGTGTGCAGCTTGGACCGATTGATGGCAACGAGGTGGTGATTGCTGCGGGCCTAAAGCCAGGACAAAAGGTGGTGAGCGCGGGCGTGCATGTGTTGACTTCGGGCGAGAAAGTGACCGTCTACGGCGCAGCGCCTGTCGTCACTGAGAAGCGGTGATCTCATGAGCCGCACCGAGAACACCCGTTTCAACCTCTCCCTCTGGGCGCTTGAGCACCCAGCCCTGACGCGCTACTTGATGGTGGTTCTGATGGTGCTGGGCATGGCGTCCTATTTTCAGCTGGGACAAGACGAAGACCCGCCCTTCACCTTTCGTGCCATGGTGGTGCGGGCGTATTGGCCGGGGGCCACCGCGGAGCAAGTGGCCCAGCAGGTGACCGACAAGATCGAGCGCACACTGCAAGAGGTGCCTTATGCCGACAAAATCCGCAGCTATTCCAAGCCGGGTGAGGCGCAGATCATTTTCCAGATCAAGGACAACTCCAATCCGGGTGATGTGCCGCAAATTTGGTACACCGTGCGCAAAAAGGTGGCCGACATGCGCGGCAGCTTGCCGCCGGGCGTGCTGGGGCCGTTTTTCAACGACGATTTTGGTGATGTGTATGGCGTGATTTACGCCTTGGGCGGCCAGGGGTTCACGCCGGCAGAAATCAAACTGCAGGCCGACAACTTGCGCCAAGCCTTGCTGCGCGTGCCCGATGTGGCCAAGGTCGAGCTCTTTGGCGTGCAGGACGAGAAGGTTTTTGTCGAGGTGTCCCAAAAGAAGCTGTCGCAAATGGGCTTGGACATGGGTGCCGTTTTGGCTCAACTGAATCAACAAAACGCGGTGGAGTCGGCCGGCAGCATCCAGTCACCTGCCGATGTGGTCCAAGTGCGCGTAGGTGGCCAGTTCCAGAGCTTGTCCGACTTGAAGGCCATGCCTATCCGTGGGGCATCGGGCACGCAAATTCGCCTGTCGGATATCGCCAGCGTGACCTTGGGTTACGCGGACCCGCCTTCCGTCAAGGTGCGACACGATGGACAGGAAGTGATTGCGCTGGGTGTGTCCATGGCCAAAGGCGGTGACATCATCGCTCTGGGCAAATCCTTGAGGGTGGCCATTGCGGCTGAGCAGGCCAGCTTGCCTGCAGGCATGAGTCTGACCCAGGTGCAGGACCAGCCCAGCGCGGTGTCCAGTTCGGTCAATGAATTCATCAAAGTGCTGATCGAGGCGGTGGTGATCGTGTTAGCAGTGAGCTTCTTGGCACTGGGCCTGCACAAGCGGCCCGGTGACAATTCTTCGTGGCGGCGTTGGACTTTGGACATCCGTCCGGGCTTGGTGGTAGGCATCACGATACCACTGGTGCTGGCGGTGACTTTTTTGGCCATGCATTACTTTGGCATCGGCTTGCACAAGATTTCATTGGGCTCTCTCATCATCGCTTTGGGCTTGCTGGTGGACGACGCCATCATTGCGGTGGAGATGATGGTGCGCAAAATGGAGGAGGGCTATGACAAGGTGCGTGCAGCCACCTTTGCATACGAACTGACAGCCATGCCCATGCTGACGGGCACCTTGATCACGGCTGCTGGCTTTTTGCCGATTGGCATGGCCAAGTCCATGACCGGCGAGTACACCTTTGCGATTTTTGCGGTCACGGTGGTGGCGCTCCTGGTCAGTTGGGTGGCTTCGGTTATCTTTGTGCCTTATCTGGGGGCCTGGCTGCTCAAGCCGCCCGTCCACGCCGTGTCGGAGGAACACCTGGATTCTGCAGAAATGTTTGATACGCCCTTTTACCGGCACTTTCGCGCCTGGGTGACCTGGTGCGTTACACACCGCTGGAAGACGATTGGCATCACCATCGCTTTGTTTGCGCTGGGCATGGTGGGCATGGGCAAGGTGCAGCAACAGTTTTTCCCAGATTCCAGTCGTCCAGAAATCATGGTGGACTTGTGGCTCCCTGAAGGCTCGCCGGTCAAGGCGAGTGAGGACATCACGCGACGCGTGGAGCAGCGCTTGGCCCTGGAAGCCGGTGTGAAGTCGGTCACATCTTGGGTGGGTTCGGGCACGCCGCGCTTTTATTTGCCGCTTGACCAGGTCTTTCCTCAGACCAACGTGTCGCAGATGATCGTGATGCCCACCGACCTGAAAACCCGCGAGGTGCTGCGGACCCAGTTGCCTGCCCTGTTGGCGCAGGAGTTTCCCGAGGTGCGCGGGCGGGTCAAGCTATTGCCCAATGGACCGCCGGTGCCTTACCCGGTGCAGTTCCGGGTGGTGGGGCCGGATCCCAAGGTCTTGCGCCTGAAGGCCGATGAAATCAAAGCGCAGATGCGCCTGAACCCCAACACACGCGGCGTCAATGACAACTGGAATGAGTCGGTGAAATCGGTTCGATTAGAGGTGGACCAAGCCAAAGCCCGCGCTTTGGGCGTGAGCAGCCAGTCCATTGCACAGGCTTCGCGCACCTTGTTGGTAGGTTCTACGGTGGGGCAATACCGCGATGGCGACAAGCTGATTGAGATCGTATTGCGCCAACCGCTGACCGAGCGCGATGCCTTGTCGGATCTGGGTCAGGCCTATGTGCCCACGGCCTCGGGGCGTTTTATCCCCTTGCTGCAAATAGCCACCCCAGTGATGGGGTGGGAGCCGGGTGTGATGTGGCGCGAAGGGCGGCAGTTTGCCATCACCGTGCAGTCGGACATCGCGGAAGGCCTGCAGGGCGCCACCGTGACCGCGCAGTTGCTCCCCGAGTTGAAAAAGACCGAGGCCACCTGGCAAGCACAGGGCTTGAACGGCTACCGCATTGAGGTGGCCGGCGCGGTGGAAGAAAGCGCCAAAGGTTCCGCCTCGATTGCGGCGGGCGTGCCGGTCATGCTTTTCATCACCTTCACCTTGCTCATGCTGCAGTTGCAAAGTTTCAGCCGCGCCATGTTGGTGTTTTTGACCGGGCCCTTGGGCATGGCTGGGGTGGCAGGCGCTTTGCTGGTGCTCGATCGCCCCTTTGGCTTTGTGGCTTTGCTGGGCGTGATCGCGCTCATGGGCATGATTCAGCGCAACTCGGTGATCCTGATTGACCAAATTGAGCAGGATCGGGCCGCGGGCATGGCGCCTTGGCAGGCCATTGTCGAGTCGGCCGTGCGCCGTTTGCGCCCCATCGTGCTGACCGCAGCGGCGGCGGTGCTGGCCATGATCCCGCTGTCGCGCAGCATTTTTTGGGGCCCGATGGCGGTGGCCATCATGGGCGGCTTGATTGTGGCGACGGCGCTCACTTTGCTGGCCTTGCCTGCGATGTACGCTGCGTGGTTCAGAATTGAGCGGCCAAATCAAGCCCGAGTCTGAATTTGGACTAATGAAGCGGCTAAAATAGAAAGTTGACCGATTTCAACCGGGCGGTCAGGTGCGTGAGGCGGCTTTGACGCCGACCAGCGCGCCTGACGCCCTTTTTGTTTGGATCTGCGCGGGTGGCGAAATTGGTAGACGCACCAGGTTTAGGTCCTGACGGTGGCAACACTGTGCGGGTTCGAGTCCCGCCCCGCGCACCAACCGACTTTGGGCCAATGGGGCAACCTGGCGGCATGAGAGAAATTCAATTAACCGAGAATGACCATGACAGTGACTGTTGAGACCTTGGAAAAGCTGGAACGCAAGATCACCCTGACTGTGCCCGTGACGGCCATCCAGTCCGAAGTGGATGCCCGCCTCAAGAAGATGGCCCGCACCGTCAAGATGGACGGTTTCCGTCCAGGCAAAGTACCCATGAACGTCGTGGCACAGCGCTATGGCTACTCGGTCCAGTACGAAGTGCTGAACGACAAAGTCGGCGAGGCCTTTGCCGCGGCCGCCAATGAAGCCCAAGTGCGCGTCGCTGGTCAGCCCCGCATTTCTGAAAAAGAAGGCGCGCCTGAGGGTGAGTTGAACTTCGAAGCCGTCTTCGAGGTGTACCCTGAAGTCAAGCTGGGCAACCTGACCGACACCGAAGTCGAAAAACTGACCGCTGAAGTGTCTGATGCGGCGATCGACAAGACGGTGGAGATTCTGCGCAAGCAGCGTCGCACTTTTGCTCAGCGCGCTCAAGACGCTGCGGCTCAAGACGGCGATCGCGCGACCATCGACTTTGAAGGCAAGATCGATGGTGAAGTCTTCTCTGGCGGCAAAGCCGACGACTTCCAGTTCATCCTGGGTGACGGCCAGATGCTCAAGGAATTCGAAGACGCCGTGCGCGGCATGAAGTCCGGTGAGAGCAAGACCTTCCCCTTGGCTTTCCCTGCCGACTACCATGGTCAAGATGTGGCTGGCAAAACTGCCGACTTCTTGGTCACTGTCAAGAAAATCGAAGCAGCCAACCTGCCTGAAGTCAATGAAGCCTTGGCCAAGTCCCTGGGTATTGCAGACGCGACTGTCGAAGGCCTGCGCGCTGACATCCGCAAAAACCTCGAGCGCGAAGTGAAATTCCGTTTGCTGGCCCGTAACAAGCAGGCTGCCATGGATGCTTTGGTAGCCAAGGCTGAGCTGGACTTGCCCCAATCCATCGTACAAAACGAAATCGAGCGCCTGAAAGAAGGCGCCCGTGCCGACTTGAAGCAGCGCGGCGTCAAGGATGCCGACAAGGCCCCAATTCCTGATGACATCTTCCGCCCGCAGGCCGAGCAGCGCGTGCGCTTGGGGCTCGTGGTGGCCGAAGTCGTCCGTGGCAATACCTTGCACGCCAAGCCTGAACAGATTCAGGCTCACATTCAGGAGCTGGCTGCCAGTTATGAGCGTCCGGATGACGTGGTGCGCTGGTACAACAGTGACAACCAGCGGATGGCTGAAGTTGAGGCCGTGGTCATCGAGAGCAATGTCTCCGATTTCGTTCTGGCCCAAGCTAAAGTGGTCGAAAAAGCCATCTCTTTTGAAGAACTGATGGGTCAACAGGCCTGATCGGTCCTTGATTCCCTTGAGAATGGGGCTTGTGCTGGACTTGTTGTTCGGCGGACAAGCCCCATCTCATTGGTGGGCTTGAGAACTCGGGGTAAAGTCCCATTCAAATTTTTGGAGAAATGATGAGCACACTGGACATCACAAACTTGGGCATGGTGCCCATGGTCATCGAGCAATCTGGCCGTGGCGAGCGAGCTTATGACATCTACTCGCGTTTGCTGAAGGAGCGCGTGATTTTTTTGGTGGGCGAGGTCAATGACCACATGGCCAATTTGATCGTGGCCCAGCTGCTGTTTTTGGAGAGCGAAAACCCTGAAAAGGACATTTCGCTGTACATCAACTCACCGGGTGGCTCAGTCAGTGCTGGTATGGCGATCTATGACACCATGAACTTCATCAAGCCCGATGTGTCCACCTTGTGCAACGGCATGGCCGCCAGCATGGGCGCGTTTTTGCTGTCTTCAGGCGCCAAGGGCAAGCGTTTTTCTCTTCCAAATTCCAAGATCATGATTCACCAGCCCCTGGGCGGTGCACGCGGTCAGGCCACTGAAATCGAGATCGCTGCACGCGAGATCGTCAAAACCCGTGCGCACCTGAATCGCATCTTGTCCGAGAACACGGGCCAGCCACTGGAGAAGATCGAACTCGACACCGAGCGTGATTACTACCTGTCTGCTACCGAGTCCAAAGAGTACGGCTTGATCGATGAAGTGATTTCCAAACGGTCTTGAGTGCGGCCGGTTTGTGCGGCTCCTTGCAGACGGCGTTGACCCGAACAGGTGAACGCCGTTTTTCTTTCGTTATCATTGACGAATTCTGGATACCGAGGCGACATTTATGGCCGATAAAAAAGGCTCAAGCACTGAAAAAAACCTTTTCTGCTCTTTTTGCGGAAAAAGCCAGCATGAGGTCAAAAAACTGATCGCAGGGCCGTCGGTATTCATTTGTGACGAATGCATTGATTTGTGCAACGACATTGTGCGTGATGAACTGGCCTCCACCACCACTGTGGGTGAGGGTGCGAAGCAAGGCTTGCCCACTCCGCTCGACATCAAGTCCAACCTCGACAACTATGTGATTGGTCAGGAAAAAGCCAAGCGCAGCTTGGCCGTGGCGGTTTACAACCATTACAAGCGTCTCAAGCACAAAGAGGGCGCGAAGAAAGACGATGTTGAGTTGGCCAAGAGCAACATCTTGCTGATCGGCCCCACGGGCTCGGGCAAGACTTTGTTGGCCCAGACCATGGCTCGCATGCTCGACGTGCCTTTTGTCATGGCAGACGCCACCACCTTGACCGAAGCCGGTTATGTGGGCGAAGACGTGGAAAACATCGTCGCCAAGCTCCTGCAAACCTGCAATTACGATGTCGAGCGGGCTCAGCGCGGCATTGTCTACATCGACGAGATTGACAAAATCACCCGCAAGTCCGACAACCCCTCGATTACGCGTGACGTGTCTGGGGAGGGTGTGCAGCAGGCGCTGCTCAAGCTGGTTGAAGGCACCATGGCCAGCGTGCCCCCGCAAGGCGGGCGCAAGCACCCTAACCAGGATTTCTTACAGATCGACACCACCAACATCTTGTTCATTTGCGGTGGCGCTTTCGCCGGCCTTGAAAAAGTCATCGAAAACCGCACCGAATCGGGTGGTATTGGCTTTGCTGCCACCGTCAAAAGTAAGAAGCAACGCTCGCTCACCGACGTGTTCAATGAAGTTGAACCGGAAGACCTGATCAAATTCGGGCTGATTCCAGAATTGGTGGGTCGTTTGCCTGTGGTCGCAACTTTGGCCGAATTGAGTGAAGAGGCGCTGGTTCAAATTTTGACCGAGCCCAAGAATGCTGTGGTGAAACAATTCACCAAACTCTTGGCCATGGAGGGCGTCGAGCTCGAAGTGCGACCCAATGCCCTCACTGCCATGGCCCGCAAGGCACTGGCCCGCAAAACAGGTGCCCGTGGCCTGCGCTCCATCATGGAGCAGGCCTTGATCGATACCATGTTTGAATTGCCCAACCAACTGAACGTTGAAAAAGTGGTGGTAGATGAGTCTGTCATTGACGACAACAAGCCGCCACTCTTGGTTTACCGCGAGTCGGCCAAGCAGGCCTGACCCACATGTGCCGCACCGAGCTTTCTGCCTTTTGCTTTTGCCGGGTTGAAATCGCGGGTGCAGCATCCATGTGTAGCTGAATTGACCCGAGGGACATACCATGTCTGGACACACACCTTTACCGCCCACCCTGATTGAGTTGCCCATGTTGCCGTTGCGCGATGTGGTGGTCTTCCCTCACATGGTGATTCCGTTGTTTGTGGGGCGCCCCAAAAGCATCAAAGCGCTGGAGTCGGCCATGGCCGCTGAGCGCCGCATCATGCTGGTTGCCCAAAAGACCGCAGCCAAGGATGAACCTGCCGTTGACGACATGTTCGACGTGGGTTGTGTCTCGACCATTTTGCAAATGCTGAAATTGCCCGATGGCACCGTGAAGGTGTTGGTCGAAGGTCAGCAGCGCGCCTTGGTCAAATCCATCGCAGATGGTGAAGCGCACTTCGTGGCCGCTGTGACCCCAGTGGACCCGGTTTCCGAGCAGTCGGATGACAGCAGCGAAATCGAAGCCCTGCGCCGTGCGGTGATGCAGCAATTTGACCAGTACGTCAAACTTAACAAGAAAATTCCTCCGGAAATCCTGACCTCGATTTCCAGCATTGATGATCCTGGTCGCCTGGCCGACACCATCGCGGCCCACTTGCCACTCAAGCTTGAAAACAAGCAGCAAGTGCTCGACCTGGCCAACATCAAATCACGTCTTGAAAACCTGTTTGCCCAGTTGGAGCATGAGGTTGACATCCTGAATGTGGACAAACGTATCCGTGGCCGCGTCAAGCGCCAGATGGAAAAAAATCAGCGTGACTTCTACCTGAATGAGCAGGTCAAGGCCATTCAGAAAGAGCTGGGTGATGGCGAAGAGGGTGCGGACATCGAGGAGATCGAAAAGAAGATCAAGGCTGCCAAGATGTCTGCCGAAGCCCGTAAAAAGGCCGAAGGAGAGCTCAAAAAGCTCAAACTCATGTCACCCATGTCGGCCGAAGCTTCTGTGGTGCGCAACTATCTGGATGTGCTGATTGGCCTGCCTTGGAGCAAAAAGACCAAGCTCAAACACAATTTGGCAAATGCCGAAGATGTGCTCAATCAGGACCACTATGGCCTGGACAAGGTCAAAGACCGCATCCTGGAGTATCTTGCGGTGCAGCAACGGGTGGACAAGGTCAAGGCCCCCATCCTGTGTCTGGTCGGCCCACCTGGCGTGGGCAAGACCTCCTTGGGCCAATCCATTGCAAAGGCCACAGGGCGCAAGTACGTGCGCATGGCTTTGGGCGGTATGCGTGACGAGGCCGAGATCCGGGGTCACCGCCGCACCTACATTGGCGCTTTGCCGGGCAAGGTTCTGCAAAACTTGAACAAAGTGGGCACCAAGAACCCGCTGTTCTTGCTTGATGAAATCGATAAGTTGGGCACGGATTTCCGGGGCGACCCTTCAAGCGCTTTGCTGGAAGTGCTGGACCCCGAGCAAAACCACACCTTTGGCGACCACTACGTCGAGGTCGACTTTGACCTGAGCGACGTCATGTTCGTGGCCACCTCCAACTCGATGAACATCCCTTCGGCCCTGTTGGACCGGATGGAAGTGATTCGCTTGTCCGGTTACACCGAGGATGAAAAAACCAGCATCGCCGTGAAGTACCTGCTTCCCAAGCAAATGACCAACAACGGCGTCAAAGCGTCCGAGCTGAACGTGACCGAAGAGGCTGTGCGGGATGTGGTGCGGTATTACACCCGCGAGGCCGGAGTGCGCTCGCTCGAGCGTGAATTGGGCAAGATCTGCCGCAAAGTCGTCAAGGCTTTGCTCCTCAAGCAAATGGCGCCGCAGGTGGTGATCAACGCCAACAATCTGAACGACTTTCTGGGTGTGCGCAAGTACACCTACGGACGTGCCGAGCAAAAGAACCAGGTGGGACAGGTTGTGGGATTGGCCTGGACCGAGGTGGGCGGTGATTTGCTGACCATTGAAGCAGCCCTGATGCCCGGTAAAGGCGTGATCACGCGCACAGGCTCTCTGGGTGATGTGATGAAAGAGTCGGTGGAAGCTGCTCGCACTGTGGTGCGCAGCCGCTCGCGCCTATTGGGCATCAAGGACGAGGTTTTTGAAAAGAAAGACTTGCACATTCACGTGCCTGACGGCGCCACGCCCAAGGACGGTCCGAGCGCCGGCGCTGCCATGACCACGGCCATGGTGTCGGCCATGACGGGTATTCCGGTGCGTGCTGACGTGGCCATGACCGGCGAGATCACATTGCGCGGTGAGGTGACCGCCATTGGTGGCCTGAAAGAGAAGCTGCTGGCAGCTTTGCGTGGTGGCATCAAGACCGTACTGATTCCCGAAGACAACGTGAAAGACTTGCAGGATATCCCCGGCAATGTCAAAAACGGTCTGGAAATCGTACCGGTCAAGTGGATTGACCAGGTGCTGGATGTGGCCCTTGAATCCAAGCCCACGCCCTTGAGCGACGAAGAAGTGGCCGCTGCGGCTTTGACAGCCGTGCCTTCCACAGTCAATGCCGATGCGGTAAAGCATTGATGCAAAATTTTCAGGTGCGCCTTCAAAGGCGGCCTGAAATTGCATTACAATTTAGGCACAACATCGAACGTGGTGCACAATGCCAAGTTCTCTGAAGTATGCGGGAATAGCTCAGTTGGTAGAGCGCAACCTTGCCAAGGTTGAGGTCGCGAGTTCGAGCCTCGTTTCCCGCTCCAAATACTTGAAAGAAGTGCCAACATCTTTCACTTGAATCATCAATGTGCGGGAATAGCTCAGTTGGTAGAGCGCAACCTTGCCAAGGTTGAGGTCGCGAGTTCGAGCCTCGTTTCCCGCTCCAGTGACATGAAAGAATTTGTTCTTTCAGAAAAATGGGAAGCGTAAACTTCCTGTTTGAAAAGCTGGTTTTGGCGCGATAGCAAAGCGGTTATGCAACGGATTGCAAATCCGTCGAGCCCAGTTCGACTCTGGGTCGCGCCTCCAAAGATTTCTAAATGAAATCAACAACTTAGCCCACTTTTGGTGGGCTTTTTTGTGCCCGCATTTCCTTGAAAATCCCCCCAAATCCCTGCCTCTGCTACGCGAATCCGTAGTCATGCTACGCATAATCGGATCATCTAATCCGATGAGACCAGTTGACATCTGAGCATTCGTCCCCCATCTTGTAGGCATGGCAATCACCCAACGCAGCGGAAAATGGCAGGTCCGTCTCGAAAACAAACTCCTGCCCCGCAAACACTTCGCCACCTTCTTGACCGAGTCGGAGGCGCAGAACTACCAAGCCTACATGCTCAGCTTCTTGGAGCGGGGCGTGGTGCCGCTCGATCTGGTGGAGCCCTCGCAAAAGCGCAGCGGTCACAAGATCAGTACGCTGATCGAAAATTTCCGCCTCAGCTCACCAGGTCCTGCCAAGTCCGATCTGGCCACCCTGGCCCGGATTCAAGACGAAGTTGGCCAAGTCACCGTGGACAAGATCAACGCCGCATGGGCTGATATTTGGGTCTCCAAGCTCAAATTGGAACTGCACCTGGCACCGGGCTCCATCCGAAAAAGGGTGGAGTCTTTGGCCCGTGTGATCGATTGGCACAACCGCAAGACCACCCCGGCCGACCAGCCCGCGCCCGTGAATCCCTTGCGCGTCATGCCAAGGGGATACAGCGTCTACACGGCCAAAGAGGCCGAGGCACTTGTGCAAACCGGCAAAGAACCGAAAAAGGACACCAAACGTGACCGCCGGTTGGCCCCGGGTGAAGAGCAAAAGATTTGCAACGCATTGGCAGGCATCAAAGCCCCCGACCGGCAGCGCGCCTTGACCGTCGATGAAGACCTGGCACTGCTGTTTGACTTGATCTTGAATACGGGACTGCGGCTCCGTGAGGCGTATTGGTTGCGCTGCGAAGAGTTTGATCAGGGCAGGGGCCTGCTGCACGTGCGCGGCACCAAAGGCCACGGCGGTGTGATCAAGCCCCGTTTGGTGCCGGTGGTGCCCGCTTTGCGTGAAAAGTTGCGTGCACGCTGCGCTGGCAAGACGGGTTTGGTTTTCCCATTTTGGGATGGAGACCCTGCCAACTTGGGCAAAGTCACCAGCGCGCTGTCCAGCCGCTTCAAAACCCTTTTTAACTACGCCGGGATGCCCGATTTCACCGAGCATGATCTGCGCCACGAGGCCACTTGCCGCTGGGCCACCATGCGCAACAAAGCGGACAACGGCTGGATGTGGAGCGAGCTCGAAATCTGCAAAATCATGGGCTGGACTAAGACCGATATGTTCCTACGCTACGCCTCACTGAGGGGTGAGGATTTGTCGGATCGCTTCTTCTGACAGGTGTTTCATGCCAGGCGGCTTGCGCTGGTTGTTCTCCATCACCTTGAAGCCCTTGGCTTTACGCTGGGGCTGAGCGCGCGCCTCGGCCTCTTGTTGGCTGATGGCCTTCACGGCCTCGATCACCAGCTCGGACACAAACACCCACCCATCGCCAAATTTGGCCCCAGGAATCGTACCCGCGCGGGCGTGATTCTCCACGGTCTTGACGCTGCAACACAGCAGCTCGGCCACTTCTTGTGCGGTCAAGATGGGTTTCATGTCGGACACGTTTCAATCTTCGAGTTCATGTTCTGGATTGAATCGAAGCCGACGTGACGTGCCAATTCAATGGCTTCACACAATCAAAAAAACTGCTTGGGGGATTGAAGGTCTTGGTTATTATCAAGACGAAATTTCATTATTACCAACACTATGACCAGCGCCGCCGACACTAGCGACAACCACCTTAACTCGAGTTTTGACACATTGTTCGATTTGCTGGTTATGCATGATGTCAAATATGACGTATTGCAAACAGCGATTGAACGTCACGGCATTTTCACGATAAGCGCCAAAGGGCCGGAACTTAATTCCGGGTTCGAGGAAGATGTTTTGCAAGCGCTGTGTTATTTGGACGCCTACGCGAGATACAACGATCCTTTTGGGCCAAAACAGTGGACTTTAGAGCAATGTATCCAAGAGGGCGGTGACCTTTATGGTTGGCCAAGATACCTGGTGCCTGATTTGGTGGGCATTGAAAAAGAACTTCGCCCTGTTTTTGTGAACATTCACCAGCTCCTCAATCGGAAAGAGCCTTTGCCCCACACTTCGATTGCTTTGGAGGTAGAGAGAAGTGGGGTGTGGAAAAAGGTTCCTGGTAAAGGATTTGTGCGCTACAGCGCCGACTCACAAGAAACCGTGAATGCTTTAACGGGGCTCTCAATCGACCTGTTGCACGAAAGAAATCCACCGCCCCAAGATTATTTGGATTGGTATCAGGAAGAAGATCCGCTATACGGACTTGGCTGGCCTGAAGCTCATGTTCCAAAGTTCAGAACCTCAGACGAAGAGCGCTGGGTGGAAACCTTTCATCGGCTTGAAATACGTGGAGCGCTATTTCGGCACGACATGATCACAGTGGGACGACTGATTTTTACCGGTCGTGCTAACACTGGTCTTGTAAAAACAGCGATTGAAAAATTTGGCATCTACGGCCACGATGCGCATGGACGTATGACCAAGTACCGCAATGAGCATGACGAAGTGCGAGCACTGGACAATGTGCTTGCCGGACTGAATATTATTTTTAACAAGAATATCGAACTCTACGATGAACTGTTCGAAGGCCGAGAATTTGTCACCTTTGGATGGCCGCGAGAGCATCTACCCGACTTTGAGGCTTTAAAAAATGAGCCCATCCCTGAAGCGACGTTTCCGGGTGAACAATCAAAAGCAGCCAATAAAGTAACCGCAATCACATCGATTACAGGCTCTGTATGGCAAACACGGCCTATCGACATAGAGCAAGAAACTGCTCTTTCTGATCGTGACGAGCGTGCTTACATAACGGTTATTGCTGGTTTGCTGTGGTTCATTCAAGGCAAGATAACTGCGAACAAGCACCCCGACTATCGGGGGCAAACGAGTTTGGTCGAGAACTTTGAGCGAACCTTGGCCAATTTGTACCGCGCCAAGGAAAGAAACATTGATGAAAAGTTCGCCTTAGCCAATAAATTAATTGGATTGATGCGCCCGCCCATGACCGTCGCCTCACCTCAGCAACCCGACGAAGACGAAAAAAAGTGAGAGGGCGTGTTGATCATCGATCAGCAGTGCGACACCAACAACAACCTCTACAACAACCTGCTGATCTTGTGCAGTCAGGTTCGATTGCACCATCTCGGACGATGGTCCTTCTTGTTGTCATACTTTTAAAGAGTAAATAAGTATAAAAAAGGGGCCAAATATGCCCCTTTTTTTTATGTGCATCCCGAAGTGCACAACCTAGTGCAAGACCGAGTGCAAGCGGTGCAAACGGTGCATTTGCACTTTTGCACCTTCGATCGTCTCGCAGAATTCCCAACATCAACCAACGTGAACTACGTGGGAATTCCCGATAGGAGAATCGAATGCTTGCTCAACAAAACAACCACTATCAACTGCAAGAGTGGCACAACGCCAGTGATGTCTGGGATGGATTTACAGACAAATATCCACAACTTCGGCTGAAATCTGGCAAGTGGGCAATGCACAACTTTCTGCGGTCACATAAAGAGCAACTGCGACGCTCGGATGTTATTCGTCTGGTCCGTGGCCGATTTTGGATCGCTGATGCCAAACGCTTTGATGTAGTGGCGTTTTCATGCGCCACCGGAGTCAATTTGTCAGTGCAGAAACCAGAGCAAATTCACACTGACTTAACAACTAATGCTCGCAATCACTTATCACTAGTGATCCACCAGCCGCGAGAAATCGTGGTGAGTGGCCTCACACCCAAAGAACACCTTCGGCGGCATGAGCAACTTAGTGCAGAGATTGCCGAGCCTGTATTGAACCAGCTTGAAAAGTTGAAGAAGGTGGCCGTTGCTGCAGCCAACGCATTGCCAGGATGTATCTGGGTAGCAGATCACATGACAGCAGGAGACGCGGAGCGTGTGCAAGAACTCCTTGTTGCCCTTCATAACGTAAACCTGGACTGAGCTACAGGCATCGAGCGATCAGTCATGGGTGTCGGACCAGTCAGTCGCGAAACGCAAACGGTCATCATGACCGATCGCGTTGTCACGCCTGACGGTTTGCATACCCGCGAGTGGAAGCTAACCGACACCCTTTATACGCATGCATATCCGGCAAATTACAAATCCAATCCGAAACCGGTATTGGTAGTGGCCAACTGCTTGCAGCATCTGGCCCCAATGACTGAAGTGGCGTTGGCTCTCGCAAGCCAATCGTGCGTTGAGGAAAGTGACTGGGTGGTGGGGGCCGATGCCCACCGAGCCAAGCAAGCCTTGCGTGCCGACCGGATGATCAGCAATGCGAAAACTGAACTCAGTGAAACTCGCAACGCAGGTGAAATCGATCCCTTGGTGTTTTCAAAAATGATGGGCCTGCTACGGCATGGGTTGGACCGCGTTCAATTCTCAAGAAACTGGGAATACGCCTTGCCCCTGTTTTCGACCATGAGCATGGAAGCATTGCGACGCCATGAAAACGAAATGGTGGCTTCCATTTTTGGCTCCACCAACCGAAGCAAAGACACGATTCGTAAGGATCAGTCCTTGGCGCGTGACTTCATGGATGCCATCATGCAAGCCAACTACACACGGATCGACAGTGCACCCGCAACAAATTTGGTGGAGATCAGCGAGAAGTACCTTACCGCCGTTTTGCCCATGTTACTGCCGTCTTCGAGGCAAACGGTTCATTACAAGTTGGAAAACTTTTGCACTGTGACGCGTAGAGGTGGTCACGTCACAAGTGCCAATGAAGAATCAGCACATGAGAAAAATCGCCGATCCGCTGGAACTCCACCCCTCGTTGCGCTTCCTTCGGGATTCTTTACTGGTACGTGACCCCATTGCCAAAAAGGCAGGGGAGAGTTTTCTTAACCGTGTCATGTTGCTTAGCACCATGAATACACGATTGCCACCCGATCGACTGGTGTGCACCGACGATGCGGCCAGGATCATCGGAGTAGAGCCTGCCGATTTTGACCGCCTAGCCTATCAGGCTCAGATCAAACCCCGGTATGTACTTACCAACGCCAGCTACTGGTTGGCCAAAGACGTTTACAGCCTGATCGACTGATGGGGGACGCTCATGCCAGGCTGGGGCCATCCAGCGCCCATCGCTGGCTTAGGTGTCCAGCCTCCATCTCACTGACTGAGCTATTGCC
The DNA here is from genome assembly GCA_027488215.1 of Comamonadaceae bacterium. Classification (GTDB taxonomy): domain Bacteria; phylum Pseudomonadota; class Gammaproteobacteria; order Burkholderiales; family Burkholderiaceae_C; genus Limnohabitans_A. The sequence goes on along the minus strand of JAIYCB010000012.1, from coordinate 90,610 downwards.
CCCGAGGCCAAGCGGACCTGCTGCAGCGGCAGGTACCTTGATGCACGCGGTGTTCGAGCGCAGATTACTGAATCAACACGACTTCACAAAGGAAGAGATCGAACTGCTTGCGAAGTTTGACGTTAGCCAGGCTCGCGCGCAGCAAATTGTCAATCAAGCCGAAGTGGCTGCCCGAACTGCCATGCAGCAGCACAACCTAGTTGAATTCTTGACGGAGACGCGAGTTGATCCCGGCGCTGTCATCGGGCGCACAGATTTTTGGGGAACCGCCGACCTGATTTCCGCCGATCCATCTACAGGCACGCTGCTAATCGGAGACCTCAAAACAGGACGGGGCAGGGTGGAGGTCGAATTCAACGACCAGTTGCTGGCTTACGCCGTTGGGGCTGAAGCCCTTCTGAAGTTCACGCCGCGCCGCGTACTGCTGGCCGTTTTTCAACCTCCTGTCTACGGCAACCGTGCTGCACTGTGGGAAACGACAGTTGACACCTTGCGTGACTTCTCGCGGTACGCAGGCGAACGCGCACGCCTTACTGATGCCCCTTCAGTTGAACCCACACCCAGTGATGAGGCTTGCCAATGGTGCCCAGCAAAAGCGGTTTGCCCTGCCCACCGAAGGGTGTGACGCGTCGAAACCCAGAGTTCACAAAGTGCAAATCGAGTTGGGTTTTCTATGCGTTGCGCCAGAGGGAAGTGGCACGTCATTGACCAGTGAAGTGTGATGCCGTTCAGGTGCCGCGTCACGTTTTCATGTATTCAATCCATAACCGCCCCTCCATTTCGGCGGTGGCAATTTCAACCTTTAAAGGAATTGCAAAATGGCTACATCTGCTTTCAAGTCTTCTATTTCCCCCGCTCAACGCACCGCGTCCGCCGCAGCCGCGCCCACCGCCGCACTGGCACCGGTCGAAGTGCTTGGCGTGCTGGCTTACCCCTCCATCGTGACCCCGGATGACAAGTCCGGCGGGAAATACAACACCTTGGTGTTGATCAGCGACCCTGAGGACCAAAAAAAGCTCGAAGAGCTGGTCAGTTCTGCGTGTGTGGAAACCTTCCGCAGCCCACAACTTCCGCCAGGAGCCCATAACCCACTGCGCGACTCCAACGAGAAAAACCATGCCGGGGAATTCGCCTTCAAACATCCGGCGTTTCGCGTGCCAGGCGGCATGGTGATCCGCGCCAAGACGGCGTACCAGCCGCAGTGTGTCTGGGGGCCTAATGAGACCGAAATCGATCCGTCAGAAATCAATGGCGGCGATCACGTTGTCTTGCAAATCAGCGCCTACGGGTACAGCAACCAGTCGCAAGGCGTGGGTTTGAGCCTGGGTCGTATCTGGCTTATCAAAAAGGGCGAGACCAAGATCGAGCGTGGCAGCGGAGCAGGGGCCAATGTGCAGCGCATCGACCGCAGCCGTCTGCGCTTCAACGACGGCACAGGCGAAGCAGCCTGAGTTCGGTGGGGCGGTGGAAGCCGCCCCTTTTTCACTGAACAGGACTCACGCAAATGCACACACCCGATCAACTTCGCCAATGGCAACGCAAAGCCGCCAAAATCTTGACTACCCACGATTTCCAGCTACTTGGCGCTCAACCCGGCAGCGGCAAAACCATCACTACGTTGACGGCCATGGCCCAACAGTCGCGCCGCACCTTGCTGGTGGCGCCCGCAATAATCTTGGACACCGTCTGGCCCACCGAAGCCGAGGCGTGGAGCCACACCCAACACCTGACTTTTGACCTAGCTCACCATCACTCCGGCGCCAACCGTGCCCGCCTGTGGTTTGACGGCCGCGCCGACGTGGTCACCTGCACCCCCGATACCCTGATCAAGTTTGCCCATGAGGTCCAGCGCCGCAGCGTCATGCCCGTGCGCCGCATCGTGGTCGATGAGTCCCAGTTCTTCAAGAACGCTACCGCCACCCGAACCATGGCCCTGCATGTGGTGGCCGAGCATGTGCCGACCTGGCTGCTCTCAGGCACGCCAACCCCCAACGGCCCGATCGACTGCTGGTCGCCTGGGCGCATCGTTTCCAAAGGTGGGGAGTTCTGGCAATGAGCAAAGAATTCTTCGCCTGGCGCAACCGGCACTTTGTGCAGGTCACCGAGTATTCTTGGCGCCCCAAAAACCACCAGACTGAAAAGTGCATCCGCGACGAACTGGCCAAGCATGCGGTGGCGATCAAACTGGAAGACGCCACCAAAGGCATTCCTGAGCCCTTGCACAGCGTGCACCCCTTTGCATGGGACGACGCTCACCGGCAGCGCATCCAGCGTTTTCTGGCCACCAACGAGGTGGAGTTGCCTGGCGGCAAGGTACGCCAGGCGCAGTCCGAAGGCGCCTTCCTGGCCATCTTGCGCCAACTGACCTCGGGCCTGGTCTATGCCGGGGAGGGCGACAGCCACGCCCACATGCTTTCAAGCGCCCGCATGGACGCGCTGCAAAACCTGATCGAAGGCACACAGGGGCCGGTGCTGGTGGCGGTGTTCTACCGCGCCGAGGTGGAGGCCTTGCTGCGCCGTTTGCGTGGCCAGGCGCAAGCCTTTGTCGGCAGCACGCCACCGGGCGAACGCGCCCGCCTGATCGCCGACTGGAACGCCGACCGCATCCCGGTGTTGCTGGCCGCGCCCAGCGCCATGGGGCACGGCATCAACCTGCAGCATGGCAGCTCACGCACCGTGGTTTGGCACACCCATTCCTTTGACTGGGCGCAACGAGCCCAGTTCAACGCCCGTCTGGTGCGCTCGGGCCAGACCAAGACGGTTTCGATCGTCAACCTGGTGGCCGACGTCGGGCTCGACCTCATGGCGCTTCGTGCATTGGAGGCCAAGCAAGACAGCGAGCGGGCCATTCTGGACGCGCTGGACATCCGTCATCGTTTCAACAAAGCGGAGGTGGCCCATGCAGCAGCCTGACATCCGTCTAGTCTACGACCTGGAAATCGCCGTCAACCGCACCATCTTGGGCATCAAGGCGCCAGGACAGCCGCCCGAGCATGTGGTGATCGAGGCTCCGCTGGACCCTGACACCGCCGCCGAAATCGACCAGCGCCTGGGCGGTGGCCGGGAGCTGTGCGGCTACAACAACTCCGGTTTTGACAGCTACATCTTGAACGCCGCGCTCAACGGCGCCGAACCCGTATACCTGCACCAGTTGTCGCAGGACATCATCACGACCAAAGCGCCCGCCTGGCAGGTGGCCAGCAGCTACGGGGTTGACCGGTGCAACTTCAACGAGCTGGACCTGATGCACTACACGCCCCGGGGGCGGCTCAAGGACTACGAAGGAAGGCTAGGGCTGGCCATCGTCGATTTGCCGTTCGATCCGCATCAGCCCATCACCGACGCCCAGCTGCCCGAAGTGATCCGCTACCTGGAGCACGATCTGGTGGCCACCGAGACCTTGCGCCATGCGGTGGAGGGGGACGTGCAGGCCCGGCTGGTGTTGGAGCACATGTTCGATTTGCCCGGCCTGACAAAGAAAACCGCCGCCAACGTGGCCGCCACCATCATCGTCACCGAGTACCTGCGGGCCAACCCGGAGGTCGAACTGGCCGACATCAAGGCGGCAGCGCAACGCATGCGCAACTGCGCATTCACCTTCTTCGTGCCCGATTGGGTGAGGTCAGGCATTCAGGGCACACAAGCGGAGCGAATCGCCGACGCGATCGACGGCACCGAGTTCACGGTGGTGGACGGGGTGCGCCAGCCGCTGAGCCGTCCCTGGCCGGAGCTGATCCGCTTATCCGAAGAAGACGGGCTGGAGGCGGCGTTTGGACTGGGAGGCGTGCACACCAAAGACAGCGCCTGCCGCTTCAGCGGCGTGAGCTATGACGTGGCCTCGTTGTACCCGCACATCATCATGCACCCCGACTGCACGCCGACCCACTTGGAGGAGGCGCAGTTCCATGCCATCTATGGCCGCTTGATCGAGCGCCGCCTGCAAGCCAAGAAGGCGGGCGACAAAGCCACCTCCAACGCCTTAAAGCTGGTGCTCAACAGTGCCTTCGGGGCCTACAACTTCGGCTTTTCGCTGCTGTATTCCCCCGACGCCTTCCTCGCCATCACAGTCAGCGGCCAGCTGTGCCTGTTGGCGCTGGCTGAGCGTGCCCGCCTGACCCAACCCCTGGAAAGCCATGCCCATGTTTAAGACTGAGCCCACCAACGAGACCCGGGTGGTCTCGCTAAACACCGACTCCATCGCGCTGCAAGTCGCCCAAGGTGACGAAGAGCGGGTAACGCAGGTGATAGCCGACTGGGAAGCCACCTTCGGCTTTCAGATGGAGCGCACCGAAGTGCTGGCGCACCGAGGCCTGAACATCAACTCCTACATTGAGGTGGTGCGTGAAGGCGACGGACCGCCCGAGATCAAAAGCAAAGGCCTGCTGGCGCATGACCCCGGCATTTCGGCCAACCACGATGCACTCGTGGTGCGTCAGGCCATCGGCCAGCAGATGCTGGATGGCACGCCGGTCGAAGAGTTTATCCGGGCAGCTGCAGAGCGGCGGGGAATTTTGCTCTTCACTGAAATGCGCTCGGCTCCAGGCAGCTGCTTGCGCGTGGGCGGTGAGGCCGTGGGCAAGTTGATACGCGTCTACCGCTCCAACCGCACTGATTTGCCCAAGATCACCAAGGACGCCACCGGCGCCGCTGCCGAGCAGACGCTGGAGGCAGGCTTCGCCTACTTGGCCGACACCCACTGGCCGGGGGCCAACGATGTGGACGTGGACTGGTACGTGCTGCAGGCCCAGTTGCTGCTGGCGCAGACTGACGTGCCGTACAGCCCGCACCACAACACCCTGGTGCAGCAGTTGCAGGCGCTGGGATTGGAGGTGTTGGGGGTGGGCGGGGCGGCTACGGTGCTGAGCGAGGGCCGAATCGACACGGAAGCCGTGGCCAAAGGTACCGACAAGAACCCGCGCAATTTCTCAGGTGACCGGGGCCTGGCGGTCAGTCTGACCAAGGGCTCGGGCGTGTTGGCGCTGCCCATGGGCGTCACCCGCGAAGCCTCGCTGGTGCTGCGCTTTGGCACTGACGGGCAAGCCCTTCGCGAAATCCACGACCGCCAGCGCTTGGGCAAGGCCGAGCTGCGCCGCTTGCGCAAGGCCGGGGTGGAGGTGCAGGAAAAGGGCTGGCTCAAGGTGTACGACCTGCGCGATGGCATGAAACCCATGCTCGCAGGGCAGCCGGTCAGTCCCGCAGCCGTCGAGTCCAAGGAGGCGGGCGAGGTGATCGAAGTGCCCACCGACCTGCAGGAGGTCACCAACGACGATTTCCTGCGGCTGATGTTCGGCACTGCGCTCGATGACGCCTTTGTTTGCTCCAACACCACCCCACCCGACACGGACAACGAACTGGCCAAGGCGGGCATGTGGGGCGGTGGCCCGATCGAGTTTTCCCGGGACTTTTACCTTGACCCGCAGCGGCAGAACTACACATGCGTCTCTGCTTTTCGTCGGGATACGGAGGGCATCTACTACCGCCAAATCGAATACTTTGGCGGCTTGCACTTTCTGGTGCTTGATGACATCGGCACCAAAGTGGCGGTCGATCCGCGCACGCTAGGTTTGGGTGAGCCGACCGCCATCATCGAAACCTCGCCTGGCAACCACCAGTGGTTTTACCGCCTCAGCGAAACAGTTTGCGATGTCTCGGTCGCCAGTTTCCTGACCAAGCAGGTGCTGGCCACGCCGGTGCAAGGGCAGTTGTTGACCGATCAGGGTGCCAAGGGCATCACCCGACTGTGCAAGTTGCCGCAGGGGCGCAACCTCAAGCTGGCGCTGGGCCAGCCTTGGCAGAACCGCCTGGTGAGCTGGCGACCCGAGTTGGCGTATTCCGCGCAAGAAATCGCAGGCTGGTTTGGCCAGTCCTTGGACCAGGTGCCGCAGATCAACGCGGTCCCCGCTGCAGCAGCAGCGCAGTCGGGCGAACACCCGCTCATCCAGGCCCTGCAAGCCGCTGGCCTGCTCAAGTCGGCCCAGCAAAAAGGCTCAGGGTGGTGGGACATCACCTGCCACCAGCACCGCTTGCACACCAAGGCTCTGGACGATGGCACCGCCGTCAAGGTGCGGGCCGATGGCAGCTGGACCTGGAAGTGCCTGCACGGGCACTGCGCCAGCCAAACACCGCGTGACGTGTACCGCTGGCTGCTGGAGCAGGGCCACAGCGTGACGCCGCCCCAGCACCGCATCTATCTCGCCCGCATCGACCGGGCACGGCTGCCTTTTGCGCAGCCACAGGCGCACGACCCGGAGGATTTTTCTTTCCTCGATCCCGACGATGGCGGGGCGGGCGAAGAGGTGGACTACCCGGACCCGGAGGAGATCGGCAACGGTGGCAGCACGGGTGGCTCCGGCAGCGGAGGAGGTGGCGGAGCGGCGCCTCCCAAACCGGTGATCTACATCGACCCCGGTGTGCTGCCGTCGGTGCTGCGCCAATGCGCTCAGTTGCTGGACGACGTGGTGTTCAAGCGCGGCATGTACCTGGTGCGCATCGGGCAAGGCTCGGAAGTGCAGGACGGCCTTTCGCGGTTGAGCAGCCAGCCGATCGTGCTGCCGGTCACACGCTATTGGCTGGTGCGCGAGTTGACGGAGCGGGCCGAGTTCCAGCGCTGGGACCGACGCATGAACGACTACAAGGTGATCGATTGCCCGACCAACGTGGCAGCGGCGCTGGAAAGCGGCACCGACGACCTGACTTTCCAGCCGCTGACCGCCCTGGCCAACGCGCCGTTTTTGCGGGTCGATGGCTCGGTGTGCGATGTGCCCGGCTACGACAGCGAAACTGGCATCTACTACGCGCCTACACTGAACTTCCCCCAGTTGCCGCTGCAGCCGGGCTACACGGAAGCTCGAGCCGCGCTCGACGAGCTGTGCGAGCTGGTCAAACAGTTTCCGTTCGCCAACCCGGTCTCGCGCTCGGTGTTCCTGGCCGACGTGTTGACGGCGCTGGCCCGACCCACGCTGCCCAAGTCTCCGGTCGTGCTTTACACCGCCAGCATGGCCGGGTCGGGCAAGACGCTGATGGCCTCGATCGCCAACCTGATCGCCTATGGCCACGCCACCACCCACCCCTGGCCAAACGGCAACGAGGAAGAGTTGAAAAAGGTCTTCACCTCGGTGCTGCTGGCGGGGGACCCGGTGGTGGTGTTTGACAACTTGCCAAACGGCGCCGTTATCAAGAGTCCGGCCCTGTCGCAGTTCGCCACGTCCGACGATTACGCCGACCGCAAGCTGGGTGAATCGGAGCGGGTCAAGTTCCACAACCGCACCCGGCTCGTTTTGACCGGCAACAACGTGGTGCTCGGCAGCGACAACGCCCGCCGCACCATCGTCTGCGAGTTGCAGTTGGAGGTGGAGTCGCTGAAAGACCGGCAGGTGGTGTTTGACCACCCCAGTCTGGCCACTTACATCAAGCAGAACCGGGCGCGTTACATCAACGCTGCGCTGACAGTGTTGCGGGCCTACGCGCTGCACCCGCAGCCGCTGAACCTGCCCCCGCTCGATTCCTTTGAGGACTGGTCATGGCGCGTGCGCGATGCGCTGGTCTGGCTGGGTGAAGAGGACCCGGTGGCGGCGGTGGATTACAGCAACGACGGCTCCATTGAAATTGGAGCGGTGTTCGCTTTCATCCAAAGCGTGGCACAGGCCAAGCTGGGTCAACGCCACGACGTGGATTTCCGTGCCAGCGATCTGTCTATTTGGGCCAGCGGCCACTTTGGTTTGAGGGAGGCTTTGGAGCAGGCGGGGTGCAACGACCCGACGAAATCAGCACAGGTGGGCTACTGGCTGCGGGCTCACAAAAACCGGATCGCCGGGGGGCTGAAGCTGACCGTGAACCAAGTCAACGGGGGCAAGTTAGCCGCGAAATGGACGCTGAAAAACACGGATGCGAAAACTGGGGGTGATTTGTGCTGAAAAAACAGGCGATTTCTTGGGGTGATGGGGTGATAAGGGGTGATGTTTCAACCGAACGCGTGAGATTTGCAGGGAGAGCATTTCTATATACAGGGGCTAGAACATCACCCCAAATCACCCCATCACCCCAAACTCGCTCAATACAAGTGAGGGCGGCCTGATGGGACGTATGCAACGCACCAAAGGAAAGGTCGGTGAGCGTGAAGCCGCTGCTGTGATCCGTGAGCACACCGGCTGGCAAGTCCAGCGGCGCGTGCGCAACGCTGCTGGGGACAGTGACCTGGTAGGCGTGCCGGGCTGGTCGGTCGAAATCAAACGCTACGCCAGCGCCAGCCGCGCCGACATCGCCACCTGGTGGGGGCAATGCGTGGCACAAGCCCGGGGCGAGCTGCCGGTGCTGTTCTACCGCCTTGACCGAGGAGCTTGGCGAGGGGTTTGGCCATTGGCGGTCAACCTGCGCATGCAGCACGCAGCTCAGTGGCACGACTACGAGTGGACCGTGGAGGGGTCGGTGGCAGCCTGGGCAGCGCTCGCACGCGACATTCATGAAGACAGCAAGGGGGCAACATGCGACAAAACCTGATTGCGGAGATTCCGCTGAACCTGCGCGAGGCCGATGAACGCCTGACGCGTTACGGCCGCTGGGCCATGGAACGCCTGCGTCGGCAACGCTGTGGCAGTGCTGAAGGACGATATCGGAGCTTTCAGGACGATGAAGACAGAGCTCCTCGCGAAATTCTGCAACACATTGATGAAGCCTTAGCTTGTCAGCGGGCTCTGGCGCACTTGCCCGAGCTGGAGCGCAAGGTCCTGACGATCCTTTACGTGCCGCAGCGCCTACCGATAGAGGCCCAGCTGCGCATAGCGCACATTCCACCCCGGCTTTGCCAGGAGCGTCACCTGCGTGGCTTACGGATGTTTGAGAACATTTTGAGCCGATTGAGTCATGACTAAATCGATTCGTATGTATTTACGCTGTCGTCAAGTGCTCTGCTGAAATTTGATCCTTGCCAAGGTGGCAAGGATCAACCAAAGGAAAACCATGCAGACCAAATACATCCGAATCCGTCAATTAGCAAGTAGGCCTGACCGTGATGGCGTTCCAGGTATCAAAGGCAGATTGCCAGTGTCACACGCAACCATTTGGCGATGGGTCAAGATGGGGACCTTTCCTCAACCAGTTCGCCTTGGACCATCCCTAACGGCTTGGAGAATGGAAGATGTTGAACGGTGGGAGCAATCAAAGAATTCCTCATCCAAAGAGTTGACATAAGAAAATATATATGGCAGGATAGAGCTACCTGATACAAATTCAGTGATGTGGCATGCCTAATGGCAGGCCACTGCACCAAATATTTTCAGCCCGCGACAGCGATGTCGGCGGGCTTTTTTGTTGCCCAAATCCTGCACACAACTGACCTGCTGGACGCTCGGTCTAAGCAGTGAGGCCAAGCAGGCCCGCGCAGCGATGGGCAAATCGCGGCCACCAGCCACCCCGCCGCACCAGCGCCTTGCCTCCTTGGGCCAGCGGCGGGGTGTGTTGGACATCTGAGAGATCGCCATGAATGACAACCCGACCAGTTGGCGCAACGAAAAACGCACCAGTAACCAACGTGGTTATGGCGCTGCCTGGCAGCGTGCACGCAAGGGTTTCTTGATGAAAAACCCGCTTTGCGTCATGTGCACCGCAGAGGGTGTGACCCAGGCAGCTGAGGTTGTCGATCATGTTGTGCCGCATCGTGGAGACCGAACCTTGTTTTGGGATCGTTCCAATTGGCAGGCTTTGTGCAAAGCGCATCACGACAGCGACAAGGCACGGCAAGAGAACGGCACGCGTGAGCGAGCTAAATTTGACTATTCAGGGAAAGTCGTTTGGTAACAGCTGTCAGTTTTTCTCTAGCCAGCAAACACCCATCATTGGTTGGAATCCGGCAATTCTGCTCACAAACGTCATGTTGTTGGGATCAATCAAGAGTATGCGTGTTCGAGTCAATCCACTTGTTTCTCTAAAGTTGAGCGAATAGCGTTCTATTCCCTCAACTACCTGCATCGTTGTTGAAGTATGACCACCGTTTTGAACATAAAGTTGGTGGTATTGCTTTTGCTCAAATGACGCATATTGGAAGTTGTCGTGCCAAATGACGTAGTCCCCATTTTTTGCCTTGTGAACAAAGAAGTACTTATAGGCGTTGATCATCTCCACTGAGGAGAAAAATTCGGGCTTCTTAGGGCCACAGCCTATTACGGTCGTGTTGGTTACGAAGTCTCGCGCACTGCTTGAAGCTGATGCCAGCAATAGTGCGAAGAAAAACGAGGCAAATCGAAATTTCATAAATGAAAATTTTCTAGTGACCTCGGCGATTTCCAAAGTCTGGTCTTCCAATCATATCAATGCAAGTCTCCTGCACCTTTTTAATCAAGATGGATTCAACATCAGAAGTGAGGGAGGGGGTACAAATCCCTAACGCTGCATTGCATCAGACCGCAGTAGGTCCTTCGTTTTATCGTTAACCCACGACTCACCATGAAACGCACTCGATCTGATTCTGCGGCCAGCGCCGTTAAGGCCATGGTTAACGCGGCTCTTCCTCCCTTGCCCTTGCCAGAGCATGTGCAGCTGCGGGAGACGGACCATCCCTTTTGGGAAGGGGTCCTTCGTGCGCGCGCGCGAGACGAATGGACCGAGTCTGACTTGGTGGTCGCTGCCCAATTGGCCCGCTGCCAGGCCGATATTGAGAGAGAACAACAGATCCTCAACTACGAGGGGACAGTAGTGGAAAACGCCAAAGGCACCCAGATCATGAATCCACGTGTAACTGTGTTGGAGCAGCTGTCACGTCGCGAAATGGCTCTGATGCGAACGCTGCGCATGGGCGGTCGGATCGCAGGGGATGCGCGTGACCAGGCGGGCAAACGAGCCATTGAGCGTAAGGCGCATCAAATACGGACCGAGTTGGAAGACGACGGGCTGTTGGCACAGTGAGCAAAAAGAAACTGACCCGTGGCGAGCGGGTTTGTGAGTTCATTGAGAGTTATTGCGTGACCCCTGAGGGGCAGCACATCGGTAAGCCGATGAAGTTGGAGCCCTTTCAGCGGCGCTTCATCTTGGAGATTTACGACAACCCGTACAAGACCCACACGGCCTACTTGTCGATCGCCCGTAAAAACGGCAAGACGGGTCTGATCGCGGCCATCTTGCTGGCGCACCTGGCAGGGCCCGAGGCCGTTCAAAACAGCCAGATCATCAGCGGCGCCCGATCCAAAGATCAGGCCGCCGTGGTGTTTGAGCTGGCTCGCAAAATGGTGGACATGTCGCCAGCGCTCAGCCAGGTGGTGCGTGTGCAGCCTTCGGGCAAACGTCTGATCGGACTGAACCGCAATGTCTTGTACCGAGCGCTGGCTGCTGAGGGTAAAACTGCCCACGGTTTGAGCCCGATCTTGGCCATCTTGGACGAAGTGGGTCAAGTTGCGGGCCCGACCGATGAATTTGTTTCAGCGATCACCACAGCGCAGGGGGCTTATGAAAACCCGCTGCTGATCGCGATTTCGACGCAAGCGCCCACAGATGCGGACTTGTTCAGCATTTGGATCGATGCGCAAAAGAACGCGCCAGACCCGAGGGTGGTCTCGCACATTTACGAAGCCCCAGCCGATTGCCAGATGGACGATCGGCAGGCCTGGGCCGCAGCCAATCCAGCCATGGGCAAGTTTCGCTCGATCAATGACATCGAGAAGCAGTGCCGCCAGGCCATGGAGATGCCCGCCAACGAGCCGGAGTTTCGCAACCTGATCTTGAATCAGCGCGTGGAAGCGTCCAGCCCCTTTGTCGCACCTTCCGTCTGGAAAGCTAACGGAGCGGCGGCTCAGTCCGTTGAGGGTCAGAAAGTGTGGGGCGGTCTGGATTTGTCCAGCGTCAACGACCTCACAGCCCTGGTGCTCGTATCCGAGCAGGGGGATGTGCATTCGGAGTTCTGGTTGCCCAGCCATGGCTTGGCAGAAAAGAGCCGCAAGGACCATGTGCCCTACGACCTGTGGGCCAAGCAAGGGTTTTTGAACACCACTCCTGGCGCTGCGATTGAGTATGAGTTCGTGGCCGAGTTCATGCGTGGCTTGTTTGACCGGTGCGACGTGCAGGCCATCGCCTTTGACCGGGCCTTGTTCGTGCACCTCAAGCCCTGGCTGGTGAAGGCGAATTTTTCAGACTTCGAGCTGGAAAAGTTCATCCCCTACGGCCAAGGCACCTTGTCGATGACCCCGGCTTTACGGGAGTTGGAAGTCAAGTTGCTGGGCAAGCGCCTCAAACACAGCAACCACCCAATCTTGGAGATGTGTGCCCGAAACGCGGTGGTGGTAGGTGACTCTGGGGCGCGTAAGTTCGACAAGAAAAAGCAACACGGACGCATCGACGGCATGGTGGCACTCGCCATGGCGGTCGCAATGATGCCCAACGAAGGTCTCGGCCCCTCGGTTTACGAGGAACGAGGCGTCATCTCTTTTTAAGGCACAGCAATGGCAGCGTATCAAAAGTACACCGCAGCAATCGAGCCCATGCTCGAAGGCATGAATATGGGCACGGACACCTGGAAGGTGGCCCTATCCAACACCATCAACTTGGCAGACACCACGTTCACACCTGGCACCACCGATCTGCCTACCGGCAATGGTTACACAGCGGGAGGAAACGCTTGCGCGGTGACCAGTTCAGCCCAAACCGGTGGCACCTACAAGTTGGTGTTGGTCAGCCCGGCTATTTGGACGGCTGCTGGCGCTGGTTTCAATTTCCGCTACGCCATTTTGTGGAACGCCACCACCAACCAACCCGTGGGCGCTTGGGATTACGGCAGTACTCAAACGGTCAACGTCGGGGAAACCGTCACGGTGATTTTGGACAGCATCAACGGTGTTTTCCAAGCCACCTGATTGATCGATATTTACAAATTTCGGAGGTAATTTTTCATGGCCACTTTTTTCAAATTTCAAGACTTCAGCGAACAACTCATTCGCGGTATCCACGACTTTGACGCCCACACCTTTAAGGTGTATCTGACCAACGCTGCCCCCAGCGCCAGTTTGGATGCTGTAAAGGCCGATTTGGCGGAAATTGCCGCCGGTAATGGCTACACCGCTGGCGGTAACACCACCACGATCACTGTCGCGGAAGTAACGGGCACGACCACGGTGTCGGGCACGGAAGTGGTCTTCACCGCCACCGGTGCGGTGGGGCCATTTCAGTACGCAGTTTTGTACAACGACACCTCGACATCCAAGAATTTGGTGGGTGCCTGGGATTACGGCACACCCATCTCGCTGGCAACGGGCGAGACCTTCACGGTCAAGTTCTCCAACACATCGCCTGGTGCGATCCTGACCCTAGCTTAAACAGGGGCTGAGCCATGGCGCTTTCATTTGCAGGCTCCAGTGGCGTCTTCTACAGTGCCGTTTCGGGCAGCAGCATTTCGCTGACCTATCCAACGGGGCTGTTGGAGGGGGATTTGCTGATTGCTGTCATTCACCAAAAACCCTCGTCAGCCAACTCCGGCACGATCGGTCTGCCCACTGGTTGGGACGGCACCCTTGCCAGCGTCAGCGGGCAGGGGGGGTTTGGTGCATCGCTGGGCAACGACCAGGGCAACAGCAACATGTCGGCCTTTTACCGCTCGGTGCCAGCGGGAGGCTTGACGGGCAGTGTGAGCGCGGCGCTATCCACCAACAACGTCTCCTGGGGAGCGATTTTGGTGGTGCGGTCCACCATCGGTCATGAAATGCCAGTGGGCGTAGCGGGTGGGGATGGAGTTCCTGGTGTTGCCATTGTTGCCATCAGCAACGCCAGCATAGCCTTAGCCGCAAATGATTTGATCATCGGGGCATTCGGTGTCCCAACCGACGCTGTGACAAGTTACAGCGCCTACGGTGCCAGTAAAACAGGCACCACGTTTGGTTCGTTCACACAGCAGTATTTCATCAGCAGCAGCCTAGGCACGGACAGTGGTGGTTTTGTCGTCACTTCCAGTGTCAGCTCCAGCGATGGTGCATCCAGCACTGTCAACTTGCTTGCGACCGCTGCAGGAACTGTAACCAACGCCCGTGGTCCCTCTGTGTTCGTGCGACTGCGCGAAAGCACGGCCACCGGAGCATTTACGCTTTCAGCCGATGCGGGAAGCGAAGCGCTCAGTGGCCAAGCCGCTACGCTGTCAGCCGCTCGCTTGGTGTCTGCGAATGCGAGCTCATGGACCATCAACGGTCAAGACGCTACTTTGGCCAAGCGGCTGTCGTATTCACTGGATGCTCAGCCCACTGCGTTCAATGTCGCGGGCGCAGACGCCAATGGGCTGCGATCGCGCAGTGTGGATGCGCAACCAGGCGCAAATACGATCAATGGACAAATCGCGACGCTGACGAAGCTCAATCGCTACGCATTGGACGCGCAGTTCGCAGCCTTTTCGGCCACGGGGCAGGGCAACAGCTTTGTCCGTGGAACGGTGCTGGACGCTGGAGCAACGGATTTCGCGTTCGCCGGACAAGATGCCGATCTGATCCGGGTCAAGGTTTACGCCTTGGATGCACAACCAGGGGATTTGTCCTGGCTGGGTCAAACGGCGACGCTGGTCTACACGCAGACCCGCCAGATCAATGCCGAAGCGGGCACTTTCAACTTTGCGGGACTTGATGCCACCCTGACCAAGGTCAGCGTATTCAAGCTGATCTCAGACGCAGCGACACTTGCATATTCGGGTGCAGCCGCAACGCTCAGCAACGGCCGGATTTTGAATGCGCAGCCAGAAGCGTTGCAAGTTTTTGGGTTGACGGCGGGCACATATTTGAGCCGCAACGCCAATGCACAAGCTGCGGCGTTCACCTTTAACGGCCAAAGCGCCACGCTGACTAAGGTCAACGTCTACGGGTTGAACGCACAGGCGGGCAGCTACGCGGTCACGGGGGTCATGAGCAATGCCTTGACCGCTCGGACACTGTCCGCGCAGCTTGGCACCTTTTCCCTGGGTGGCTCAAGCGTTGATTTTTTCCGTGGCTCCTTTGTCAATGGCGCCTACGCTGTTTATGCCGTCACAGGACAAGACGCGAACTTAAAGAAACTGTCCGTTTTCCCTGTGCAAGCGGAAACCGGCAGCTATTTGAGCACCGGCGGTGCTGTGCAGATTCAGCGCAGCAAAGTCCTTCAAGCGGCAGCCGCAGCGGTTGTGGGCACCGGCCAAGCAGCACAAGTGCGCCGCAGCCGGGTCCTCAGTCTGGGCGCTTCGGCTGTGGGGATCGTGGGCCAAGCGGCGCAACTGTCCAAAGGGCGTGTGCTTTTGAGCCAGGTTGGCACGTATGCCGGAGCTGGCACCAGCAGCCAAATTCACTACGACCGGTTTTTGTACGGCAGCACCGGCAGCTACGACTGGCAAATGGTGCCAAGCCAAATGCTGTTGGATCGCCGACTGACGACAGGTTTTGGCACCTATGGCACACAAGGTCAGGGCAGCACTGCCTTGATCACCGTGGCCTTTGAGGACGCTAATCCATACAACGTGCACATTTCTGCGCGCGCACGGCACACCCGAGAGGCTCGGACGTTCTGTTTTCACATTCCCTCGCGTCAGCGGGTCATACATGAAGCCATCCAATGAGCATCACGCTGGAAAAGTTCGCCGCCGAATCGATCCTGTTCGATTTCGACTGCACCGACAACTTGGCGCTCGATGAAACCATCGTGGGCAGCCCTGTGATGTCGTTTTTCCCGGTCATGACCGGCGCAGACGCACTCACATTTGGTGCGCCTGTGGTCAATACGACCCAAATTCGCTATGCCGACGGCAAGCTGGGCAAGGTGGGTGGGGTCGTACAGGTGCGCATCAGCGGCGGAACCTCCAGTAACGCCACTACGGCTCGGCTTTACAGCGTGCTGGCGACCTTCACAACCTCAACGGGCAACACTCTGGTGGCCCGCATGAAGTTGTCGATCTTGAGCAACCAATAAGGCAGCGCATGGCAAGTTTTTGGCAAAACCTCACCGGGCTGGTGCGCAAAAGCGCATCAGCACCGGACTGGGGGACCTTGGAGCGTTATTTGAGCTGGGCCGTCGGCGGCGGAACGTCGGCCAGCGGCGTGGTGGTAAGCCCGCAATCGGCCATGCAAAGTGCGGCCGTGTATTCCAGCATCAAAGTTTTGGCCGAATCCATCGGCATGCTGCCGCTGAACTTGTACCGAAAAGAAGCCAACAACTCGCGCACCTTGATGGCCGAGCACCCGCTGCATGCGCTGATTCACGATCAGCCCAACGATTGGATGACCAGTGTCGAGTTTTGGGAAATGATGGTCATTTCGCTGAACTTGCGCGGCAACGCTTACGCTTACATCAACCGCAACCGATCGGGCCAAGTTGTGGAATTGCTGCCGCTGCAGCCTGACATGGTGCAAGTGGAGATGAGCACAGATTTTCGCTTGGAGTACCGGGTATCCATGCCCGATGGCGCATTCAAGCGTCTGGGTGTGGGTGAGATTTTTCACATCCGAGGCCTGACCTTAAATGGGTGGCTGGGCATCAGCCCAATTGCCTACACCCGGGAAAGCATTGGTCTGGCATTGGCCACTGAGCGCTTTGGCGGGCAACTCTTTAAAAACGGCGCCAAGATGGGCGGCGTGCTGGAGCACCCAGGCAAGCTGTCCAAAGACTCCTATGAGCGGATCAAAGCCAGCTTTGATGAAGCCCATTCCGGCGACAACGCGCACAAAACCGCTCTGCTGGAAGAGGGGATGAAGTTTTCGCGCATCTCGCTGAGCGCCAATGATTCCCAGTTTCTCGAAACTCGTAAGTACCAGCGCAGCGAGATCGCCGCCATCTTTCGCGTGCCTCCTCACATGATCGGCGACTTGGAAAAGGCGACCTTCAGCAACATCGAGCAGCAGTCGCTCGAATTCGTGAACTACTCGCTGATGCCTTGGCTGGTGCGCATTGAAAAAGCCATCAAACGCGACCTGATGACGCCTTCCGAGCGCAAAACCATGACTGCCAAATTCAATGTTTCGGGCTTGCTGCGCGGGGATGCCAGCGCAAGAAGCGCGCTGTATCACAACGGCATTTTGGATGGTTGGATGACCCGCAACGAGGCGCGCGCGGCCGAAAGTGAGCTGGGCATCGTGCTTGGTCCGATCGATGGGCTCGATTTGCCCCTCATTCCATTGAACATGGAAGACGGAACCCGCCCGCCGGAGCCAGATGAGTCCGAGTCCAACCCCGAATCGTCCACCGAAGACGATGCTTCACCCACTATTTCCCAAGAATGAGGCCCTGAATGTTTCACCTCGACAAACCCTTTGAGATCAAAGATGTCTCGGCAAGTGGCACTTTTGCTGGCTACGGCAGCGTGTACGGCAATCTTGATCAAGGCGATGACATCGTCGCCCCCGGAGCCTTTGCCGAATCGCTCAAGTCTCACAGTGCCAAAGGACGCTTGCCAGCTTTGTTGTGGCAGCACAAGCAGTCTGAGCCGATTGGCACCTTCACCACCATGCGCGAGGACGATCATGGCCTTTACGTTGAGGGCAAATTGGCCCTCAAAACCCAACGCGGAGCTGAAGCCTACGAGTTGATGCAAATGAAAGCCATCAGCGGCATGAGCATCGGTTTTCAGACCAAAGAGGATGATTTCGATCGCAAGAGCGGCGTTCGGACCATTCTCAAAGGCGACCTCTGGGAGGTCTCCCTGGTCACATTTCCCATGAACGATGCAGCACGCATCGTGCACATCAAGTCAATTGAAGAAGTCGTTGATTTCAAGAGCGCTGAGCGTCTCCTGCGCGATGCAGGTGGCTTTTCTCGCTCTGAAGCCGTGGCCCTTGTGTCACGGATTAAGTGTCTGACCCAGAGTGAGTCTGTGGATGAAGACGAAACCCGGCAACTGATCAAAGCGCTTGCGCTGCGAACTCAGATGCTGACTCCGTAAGCAGTCCCTGCAATCCCCCAACGAACCCGCCTTGAGCGGGTTTTTTCATTTCTGGAGCAACCAAATGAGTAAAGAAATCCTTGAAGCCATTGAAACCTCGAACCGTGCGTTTGAAGAGTTCAAAAAAGTCAACGATGTGCGCATCGAAGAGCTGAAAAAAGGCGGCGCTACCGCCGACATGCAAGCCAAGATGGAGGCCATCCAAAAAGACATGGCCGATCAAAAGCGAGTCATCGAAGACATGGAGGCCAAAGCCAAGCGGCCAAATTTCGGTGGCGATGGCAAAGAAGTCAACCAGGCCGAAGCTGAGCACAAACAAGCCTTTAACGGCTTCATGCGCAAAGGCAAGGTGGATGGTTTGGCCGATTTGGAGTCCAAAGCCTACGCTTGGTCCACCAACAGTGGTGCCGACGGTGGTTACGCCGTGCCCAAAACGATTGACTCCATGATCGCCGAGCTGGCCATCAACGTGAGTCCAATGCGTGCACTGGCCAGCGTGGTGCAAATCAGCACGACCGATTACCATAAATTGGTCAACCGACACGGCACGGTCTCTGGCTGGGTCGGTGAAACGGATGCCCGTCCGTCAACTGCCACCTCGGTTCTGGCCGACATCAAGCCCACCATGGGCGAGTTGTATGCCAACCCGCAGGCCACGCAGCAGATGCTGGACGACGTGTTTTTCAACGCCGAGCAATGGCTGGCCACCGAAGTGGCGACCGAGTTCGCTCGGGCTGAGGGCGCTGCCTTCATCTCGGGCGACGGCACCAACAAGCCTACAGGCTTTTTGGCAGGCGCCACGGCTGCCACGGCTGACAGCTCCCGTGCTTTTGGCACGATCGAGCACATCGCCACCGGCACCTCAGGTGCCTTTAAGACCCTCTCAGCCACTGTCAACCCTGCTGACGACTTGTTCACCGTGGTGAGCAAGATGAAGGCGGCTTACCGCGCTGGTTGTTCTTGGGTCACCAACAAGGCGTTGCTGTTTGAAATGATGGCTTTCAAGGATTACCAAGGTCGTTATGTGTTCAACCCGACCACCGCGCCGGGCGTGGCCGACACCATCCTGGGTTACCCCGTGGTGGAAGCCGAAGACATCGCCGCCAAGGGCGCCAACAGCCTGTCATTGGCCTTTGGAAACTTCCGCCAGGGTTATCTGATTGTGGACCGCATCGGCACCCGTGTCGTGCGCGACCCCTTCAGCAACAAGCCCTACATCGGCTTTTACACCACCAAGCGAGTTGGTGGTGCGCTGATTAACAGCGAAGCCATCAAGGTCCTGAAGTTCGCTACAGCTTGATGACCCGACCCCGGGGCGCCTGGTGCGTTCTGGGGTTTTTCTTTGGAAAGTTCCCCATGAAAAACGTCCTTTTTTTGCAAGATTTCGGCCCCCACAAGGCGGGCGAGCATGTGATGGCCGAGGACCAGGTGGCGTGTGACGCCATTGCCAGCGGCGCCGCTGTGCCTAGCGTGCAGGCTGTGCCTGTGCGTGCCCCTGTGGCCACCAAGGCTGAGGCCAAGTAATGCCCTACGTGTTGGTGACTGCGCCCACGGCAGAGCCCGTGACTCTGGCCGAAGCCAAGCTCCACCTGCGGGTCGATGACAACGCTGATGACGCGCTCATTCGCGCCTTGATCACGGCCGCACGTCAACACGCCGAGCACGACACACGCCGCGCTCTGGTCACCCAGACCTGGAAATTGGCGCTGGACGTCTTCCCCGAAAACGTGGTGACGCTGGACCATGCGCCGGTATCGACGGTGGTTTCTGTGGTCTACACCGACCCGGACGGAGTGAATAAAACATTAGACGCAGGTGCGTACCAGTTGGACGCCATTACCGAACCTTGCCGTTTGGTGCCCGCTTACGGCAACAGCTGGCCAGCCACGCGGGCTCAAGTCAATGCGGTGGCCGTTACCTACACCTGTGGTTATGGCAATCCAGATTCGGTACCTGAGTCGATCAAGCGATGGATGCTACTGCGCATCGGTGCCTTATACGAAAACCGTGAAGAAGTGCTGACTGGTCGCGCCATCACGCTTGCTCCACTGCCGTTCGTGGACGCGCTGCTGGCGCCATACCGTTTGCTGGAGTTTTGAGATGCAAGCGGGTCACCTGAGTCAAACCATTGTGCTGCAGCGGCGCGATCTCCAAAGGGACTCGCACGGCGCACAAGTCACCACCTGGAGCGATGTGGCTCAGTTGCGCGCAGCCATCACGCCACTGAGCGGGCGCGAAATACTGACCGCACAGGCCTTTTCTGCGCAGCTGACGCATCAGATTGTGGTGCGCTATACGCGTTGTCTCTCCGATCCATTGGATTTGCCCAAGCTACGCATTCTCTTTGGCCAGCGGATTTTCAACATCCAAGCGGCAATCAACGACGAAGAGAGCAACCGCCAGATCACCCTGCTTGTGACCGAGGGTCTGAGCGATGGCTGAATTGGTGCACATCAAAGGGTTTGCTGAACTCAAGCGCGCCATGCAAACCTTGCCCAAGAACATTCAGCGCAATGTGCTGCGTGCTTCGGTCAACGCTGGTGCCCGCCTGGTGCGCGATCAGGCCCGTATCAATGCACCGGTCATGCCCTTGGCGGTGATGGGTCACCAGCCTCCAGGCACCCTCAAGCGGTCGATCGTCACGGCCTATATCCCAGAAAAATCCAATGCCCAGCAGGCCATGTATTACGTGACCGTGCGGCAGGGTAAGAAGTATCGCGGCCAAGGTAAGCGCCAAAACAAGTCGCAGGACGCTTTTTACGGTGCCTGGGTTGAACTGGGTCACCACTACGTGGCCCCGAAACCCAGCGGTACCAACTGGAAGCGCCACCGCCACCATCAACACGCCACCGGGGTGTTTGTGCCACCGCATCCTTTCCTGCGCCCGGCCTACGAAGCCAAGAAATACCAATCGGTACAGGCCATGCGCGAATACATGCTGCAGCGTCTGCCCCAAGAAGTTCAAAAGGCTCGTCAGTCATGAGCATGCAGGAATTGTTTGTAGCCCTGGTGCAAAACGCCACCGATGCACAAGACCGGGTCTATCCCCAAATTGCCCCCGATAACGTCGAGCGGCCCTACATCGTCTATCAGCGCGTGACGCAAAACGTCGAAAACGTGTTGTCCGGGCGAACGGGCCTGACCAATACCCGTTTACAGGTAGATGTCTATGCAAGCACCTACGCGCAAGCGCAGCAGATCGCCACCGTTGTAGCCGGATTGATGGACGGCTGGGCTTTGCCCAACGTCCAAATCCTTGCCCAAGACATCTACGAAAGCGACGTTAAGTTGCACCGCGTGATGGCGGACTACTCGATCTGGCACACCTGATTGCCGCCGCCCGTTTCCGTTCCCTCACTAACCCGCCTTGAGCGGGTTTTTTTTCGCCCCCTCCACCCGCCTCGTGCGGGTTTTTTCATTTCTGGAGCACCAAATGACTTCAACTGCAATTTCTGCGCAGGGCAGCGTTCTGTCCATCGGCACCGGTTCGGGTGCCGCCAAGACGATCACAGGCATCAGCCTGGGCAACCCCACCATCATCACTGCCACAGCCCACGGCTTTGCCAATGGCGATGTGGTCAACTTGGCTGGACTGACTGGCGCCGATGCCTCGGTGCTCAACGGTCAGACGGTGAGCGTTCGCAACATCACGACCAACACCTTTGCCATCTACATCGACACCAGCGGCAAGACCATCACAGCAGCGGGTACAGCCACGTCGGTGACATTTACTTCGATCGTGAATGTGCGCAGCTTCAGCGGTTTTGATGGTGCGGCCAGCGAAATCGATGTGACCAACCTCTCCAGCGTGGCCAAAGAATTCGTGCTGGGCTTGGTCGATTCGGGTCAATTCACTTTCGAGATCGATTACGACTCGGACAACTCCGGTCATGTGGCGCTGCGCTCCAAGCAAGTCTCGGGCGTGCTCTCGAACTTCAAGATGACATTGCCCGATGCCACGGTGATCACCTTCAATGCCTACGTCAAGAAGTTCAGCTTGGCGGGCGGCGTCGATGCGGTGGTGCGGTCCTCGGTTGATCTGCGCATTACAGGCGCGGTCACTGGTTTGTAAGGAGTCACCCCATGACCTTAACCAAAGAACAAATTCTGGAAGCGAGCGACCTGCAAAACCTGCAGGTAGAGGTGCCCGAGTGGGGCGGATCGGTCTTTGTCCGCTCTATGACCGGTGCAGATCGAGATGCCTTTGAGGCCAGCATGGTCACCGTCAATGCAGATGGCAGCCGCATGCCTGACATGCGAAATCTGCGTGCCAAGCTGGTGGCGCTTACTTTGGTCGATGCAGCGGGTAACCGCCTCTTTGACGTAGGTGACATCCCCCGCTTGGCCCTCAAATCAGCAGCCGCTCTGGAGAGGGTGTTTGAGGCGGCGCAGCGATTGAACGGGCTGGGCGTCAAGGCCGAGGAAGAAGCCGTAAAAAACTGATTGGCCAGCCTGAGCGCAGGTTTTACCTGCGCTTGGCGCTGGCTCTGGGCATGACGGTGCGCCAGCTGCTGACCCAGACGTCCAGTTTGGAGCTGTGTGAGTGGCGTGCGTTCTACAAGCTGGAGCCCTTTGGCGATCTGGTAGCCGATCAACGTCATGGCATTGGCCAGGCATTGGCGGCCAACCTGCAGCGCGATGCCAAACGCCGCCCTGAGCCTTATGTGCCCGAGGACTTTATCCCTTGGCATGAGCAACACCGCCACCTGGCCAAACGCACCGACGGCAAGCTGCTGAGCGACCCCAAGGCGCAGTCGGCCCTGATCAAGTCGCTTTTTCGCAAAAAGAGCTGATTAACAAAGAAGCACCCCCATGGCCACTCTCGGTTCTGTTGTCGTTGAAATGTCGGCCAGCACGGCCAAGTTCGAGTCGGACTTGGGCCGCGCTGCCCAGATGGCTGAGCGCCAGATGGCGCAGATCGACCGTGCCGTGGCCATGGTCAAAAGTGGCCTGCAGACGCTGGGCTTGGCGGTCTCAGTCGGGCTGGCGGTTAATCAAGTCAAAAACCAGATCGAGCGCGCCATACAACTCGCGGGCGACTTGGACGATTTGGCGGACAAAACCGGTGGCACCGTGGAGACGCTTTCCACACTGGCGTCGGTAGCTCGTCTCTCGGGTACCGACATGGATGCCCTGAGCAGCGCCTTGCAGCGACTCTCGCGTGCTGTCGTTGATGCACAAAACGGCGGAAAACAAACTGCCGGTGCCTTCAAGGCACTGGGCTTGTCGATCGAGCAGTTGCGGGGCTTAGGCCCTGATGAGGTGTTTCTTCGTCTGGCCGAGCAGCTCAACCAGTACCGCGACGGTGTGGAGAAAACTACCATTGCGCAGGTGCTTATGGGGCGCAGCGGTGCCAACCTGTTGACGGTCGTCAAGGACCTTGGCGTTGCAGGGGAGTTTCAGTTGCGCGTGACAGCGCAGCAAGCACAGGCAGCCGACGAATTGCAAAAAAACATGGTGCGGCTGCAACTGGTCAGCCAAAGTGTGTTTCAGTCGGTGGCCAACCAACTGGTGCCGGTCTTCAACGACTTGCTGAGCACACTGCTCAAGCTGGAGAGCGCCCCAAATGGCGTGCGTCAGTCAATGCAAACCTTGGCTGCGGACAACTCGATCAGAAACTGGGCACAGCAAGCGGTGTTGTTTTTGGCTACGGTGGCCGAAGCAGTGGTCGGCGTAGCCAGGGTCATCAGTGCACTGAGCGCCAGCGTAGCGGTCGTGATCGCCGATTCGGTGGTGGCCGTTGAATTCGGCAAAAAACTTTGGGACGAAGTCAAAACTTTAGGGCAGGGCAGCAGCCAGGATTTGCGTGCGGCGCTAGACAAACGCGCCCTTGTTCTCAAGGAAGCCAATGAGCGCTATGCCGCACTGCTTAAAGATGGCACTGTGCTGACCACTGCGCTGCGCGAGCAGTTCATGCAAAGCAATCAGGCAACCCCAACCAAGCCACCCGTTCCCAAAGCCTTGCCACCCGTGCCGAACGTTTCGAGTTTGGGAAACGAGAACAGGTTTCGCGACGACCCGTTCAAAAAGATTTTGGATGGCCAGATCAAGGCGCTGGAAGATGCCATCGCAGCTGAAAGCAAGTTGCTCAAAAGCCGTGAACAGATGCTCGACTATGTCTATGGTCTGGAATACATCACTCTGCGCGAAGCGGAAACCCGTAAGCAAGCGCTCTTGGCCGATAACCTGGCAACTGTGCGCGCAGCCTACGATGAGGAAATCCGCCTGGCTCAAGAGGCCATGGCGCGCCGAGGCGCTACGCAAGTGCAGATGGCCGAAGCCAGTAATCGGGCGGAGGAGGCCATGCGCAAGCGCACGGCGGCCGAGATAGAGACCAATCAGGCCATCACCGACTCACAGCTCAAGTTGCTGGCAGTGCAAGCACGGTTTGATCTGGCTACCCGTGAGCGTGCCCGCCTGGCAGACTTAGATAACGCCAACGCCTTGTTTGCCATCGGGCTACTGGGCAAGACCACGCTGGAAGTGCTCAAGCTCACGGCGGCCCGTCAAATCGAGCTGGACTTGCAAGAGCGCATTCGCCAGTTGCGCAAGCAAGACCCTCAGGCTGACACTTCTGAGGCGATGGCCAACGCCGCCATACAGACCGCCAACGCCTCTTCACTGATTGAGTTGGCCTACAACCGGCAGCGCGAAGCCATTTTTGGTGCGTCGGAGGCGGTGCGCAAGTACCAAGAAGAAGCCAATGACGCGGCCACGCAGGTCGAAAGCGCCATGAACCGTGCCTTTCAGGGCATGGAAGACGCTTTGGTGGAGTTTGTCACCACTGGCAAGCTGAGCTTCACCGAGCTGGCCAATTCGATCGTGGCTGACATCACCCGAATCATCATCAAGCAGCAGTTGGCCGCTGCCTTAGGCGGCGATGGCGGCATGGGTTGGCTTGGATCGATTTTGGGTATGGCCGCTGGCTCGCTCTTTGGCACGGCTGGAACGGCGGCGGTAGCCAGCACCATGGGTGGCGATGCATTGGAAAACATGCTGACCTTGACGGGTGGCTTTGGCACCATTCCCGGCTTGGCCTCGGGTGGTCCTGTTTCTGCAAATGGGTTGTACCAGGTCAACGAGCAGGGACCTGAGCTTTTGAGAGTCTCCTCTGGGCGGGAATACCTGCTGATGGACGACCAAAACGGCCAGGTCATTCCCTACGCCGACCAGCCCCCCACGGTGAACGTGATCAACAACTTCACCTTCAACAGTCCCACCGACCGCCGCACACAAGCCCAAATCGCCACTCAGGCCGGTTTGAGCGTGCAGCGTGCACTGGCCAGGAACACCTAAATGGCAATCACTGTTTTACCCGACATCATCATCCCCAACAGTGTGATCGCAGCCGGGGTGCGCGGCAAAAACATGCGCAACAACACCCGCGTGACCACATACAACGGCGAGCAGCAGGTCAACGTCAATTGGACCCGCACCGTTCGCCAGTACGAGCTGGGGGTGGTCCCGATGCTCATCGAGCAGTGGCAACAAATTGAAGCCCTGTACGAAGTGACCGATGGGGGTGCCTACGGGATGCTATTGCGTGATCCCAAGGACGACACGGTCGCAGCCACCGAAGGCAAGCTATACGGCTCAGCTGTTGGTCTTAATTGGGGTGAGTCGGGAAAAGGCTACGGGCTGCCCTATTACAACTTGATGAAGCGGTACACGTTAACCGGCACAACCCGATTTCGGGATCGGAAAATCACCCGCCCAATCGTTGTGCCGACCATTTACAAAAACGGCATCTTGGTCAGTTCGGGAACAGCCCCCGGGCAATACACGTTCAATTATCTGACGGGTATCGTCGCGTTTGTCCCCATGGCTTCCAATGCCGCCGATACCGCCACACCAGGGGCAGTCACGACATTCGCATTTCCCTCATCGGGTTTCGTTGCCCAATTGTCCGTAGGCAAACGGCTTTACTTGAGCGGGGTCACGGGAACCGCGATATCGGTGCTGAACAACCGGTCCCACGAGATCACCAACATCACGGGTCTCACGGTCACGCTCGCGGTAAACACCACCGGAATGACCATTTTGAGTGCTTTGGGTGAGTTACACCCTCAGGCCACCGACACTTTGACGTGGCAAGGCAATTTCTATGTGCCAGTCCACTTTATGGATGACTCCATTGATTGGGACCTGGCGTTGGGTGGGAACTATGAAAACCGGCTGGTCGCTGGCCCTCAAGTGGTACTGGAAGAGGTGCGCGAGTCATGAAAACCCTACCCCCAGCTTTGGCCGCGCACTACGCTTTGGGCTCGACCACTTTGGCGTATGCACTGCGTATCGAGCGCCCCGATTTTCGAGTTTACGGTTTTACCAGCGCAGACGAGCCCATTGAGTTTGACAACACCTTGTACCAATCCTCGCAGGGTTTGAATATTTCCAGTCTGGAGATGAACTCGGGTTTCAGTGTGGACAACTTGGAGCTGAGCACCCTGGACGATGGCACATTGTTCACTCGGGTGGATATTTTGGGAGGCCTGTGGCGAAACTCAAAGTTCACCATTGCCCGTTACAACTACGAGGCGCTGCAAGACGGGTTTGAAGTCATCATGGTAGGCACGCTGGGCGAAGTCACCCTTGGCAACGGCATGGTCAAAGTTGAGTTGCGCGGTCTGCAGCAGTTTTTTCAGCAACCGGTGGGCTCCGTGGTCTCGGCCACTTGCCGTGCCCGCCTGGGCGACAGCCTGTGCAAGGTCGATCTCAATCCAATCACCAAGGTTTGCCGTGTCGGCAGCGTGATCGACAAACAGACCTTCATCGAAGATTTCAACCCGATGCCCGATGGTTTTTTTGAAAACGGGACGGTGGGTTTCATAGGCGGCACTTGCAACCAAATGCGAGCGGTGGTGAAAAGCCACACCAGCAACACCTTCACCCTGCAACTGCCCTTGATCGTGCAACCCGAGGTGGGTGATTATTTTGTGGCCACAGCTGGCTGCAAAAAGCGCTATCTCGAAGACTGCATAGACAAATTCAACAACGGCTTGAATTTTCAGGGTGAGCCTCATGTGCCGGGCATCGACAAGATCACGGCCATTGTGGGTCGGCGGGGCACCACTTCCAGCAATGGGGGATCCTGATGACCGATCGCACAAGAGTTGTCGCAGCTGCTCGCGACTGGTTGGGTACACCTTTTCATCACCAGGCCCGCTTAAAAGCAGTTGGGGTTGATTGCATTGGTCTGGTCATTGGTGTGGCCCGTGAGCTGGGTATGGTGCAGCAGGACTTTGATGTAACCGGCTACAGCCGCTATCCCGATGGCCGTGCACTGATGGCCATGGCCAGAGAAAAGATGACATGGGTTCCGTTGGATCAGCTGCAGATCGGTGACGTCGTGGTGGTGGGCTTTGACAAGCTGCCACAGCATTTCGGAATCATCGGTGATTACCGGCATGGCGGTTTCAGCATCATCCACGCAGCCTCAGCCTACGGCAAGGTGGTCGAGCAGCGGCTCATGTTCAGCAAAGCAATGTTCTTTGTCGCAGCATTCCAACTTCCAGGGGTTCACTGATGTCCCAACTCATCATTTCGGCCGCTGGAGCAGCGGTGGGCTTTGCCGTGGGCGGCACCACGGGTGCTTCATGGGGCTGGATGGCAGGCAATGCGTTGGGCATGGCCTTTGCCCCAGATCAAAACATCTCGGGTCCGCGCATAGAAGACTTGACGGTCTCCAGCAGCGCTTATGGCTCCCCCATCCCGTATTTGCAAGGCACGATGCGCATGTCGGGTCAGTTGATCTGGGCAAGCGAAAAGCGCGAAATTGCCACCACCACAGAGCAGGGCGGGAAGGGTGGGGGAGGCGTGAGCCAAACCACGTACACCTACGAAGTGGATCTGCACTTCTTGCTGACCGATGTGGAAATTTTCGATGTAACCCGTATTTGGGCCAACGGCAAGCTGATCTACAACAAATCCAATGCCGCCGAAGGCAGTTCGGTCGATGCCAGCGATAACACCAACGCTTGGACGCGCATGACGGTGTACACGGGTGCTGCGAACCAGATGCCCGATCCCGATGGTCATCCTAATGCGCCAGCCTACCGGGGCCGTGGCTCCATCTTTTTCAAAAACTTCGGGCTTGGAACATCTGGTGCGTTACCCAATTTGACCTTTGAAGTCTGCACTCAAGGTGTAACCGCCGGATCGGTCTGGTTGACCTCAGATTTTGGTGTTCGCGGGGTCAGCGGCGTCAATGGCGGTACGGTCGGATTTTTGTCTCCCGATGATCCTGCTACGCGTGAAGTCATCGAAGAGCCCCTGACCTACTTTGAGTTTGCAGCGGTTTACAACCCGGTGACGGACAGTTTCTGGGTTGCCGCGTACACCGAAAGCCTGCCTGACGAAAACGGCAACAGCTCGGTCATTGAGTTCTCTGTTTTTGAAAAGTCGCGTCTTACCGGGGCAACGCTCTCACGAATCAGTCTTGGCATGAAAGACACCTACAACGTGCCGGGTTGGATGGTGATTTCACCCGATTACAGCAAGGTGTACTACCTGATTGTTGACCACCCGTTCATCTTTGAAATTGACACCGCAGCCAAGACAGCCACTGAGGCTTTCACGATTCCATTCCCAGATGCGTCCACCAATTTCTTTTGGAGACTGTACTTAAACCACGCTGGAACCCGATTGGTGATGCCGATGCAATTCATCGATCCATTCGGCAATGACATCACGAGGCTATACATCTACAACACAGCCACTCGCGTAAAGATCGCTGATGTTCTAGTTACGAGTGACACTTCGCAAGACGCAGGCGGTGGCACCTTCAGTGCTGACGATAACTTCTTGTTCTTTTGTACCGAATCCTTGTGGCGCATCGACATGTACAGCTACGCAGTGGTAGAGGCGTGGCCTGGGGACTTTACTGTTGCCGACGAAGCTGGTGATTTGGTATTCAGTCAAGACAACACCAAAGCCTATTTGGGCATGCAATACGACAACCGTGTTTTGGAATTTGATGTGACCACCGTGACCACTTATCCATCAAGTGTCACGCTGACTTATGTGGACGAATACACCAGCCCGGTGGTTGCCTCTTACATGCAGTTCATGGCCTATGACGTGGACAACGAACACATCTACATCGTTGATTCAGATCGTGGAGAGATTTATCGCTGGAATCCGACAACCAACGTTTGGAACGTGTTGCGTCAAAACGAAACCCTCTGCATTGCCAGTCAACCGATCCCGCTGATTTTTGGTTTGAGCACAGCCACGTCTCCAACCCTGCGGCAAGTAGTTGAGAATCTTTGCGCACGTGCTGGTCTGACGCCCGAACAGTACGACGCCAGCAACTTGGATTCGCGCAGCAAGATTGTGAACGGCATGATGTCAGGCCAAGTCACCAGCGTACGCGTGCTGCTGGAGCAATTGGCCACAGCCTATTTCTTCGACTGCCATTTGAGCGACAAGCTGTATTTCCGGCACCGGGGGCAAGATGCGGTGGTCACGGTGCCGTATACCGACATGTCCGCCAGTGACAAACGTGAAGGCGATCACGATCCGATGCCGCTGACGCAAGTGGATGAACTGGAAATCCCTGCCAAATTGGCGGTTACCTACATCTGCCCACAGCGCGATTACCAAACAGATACGCAATATGCCGATCGATTGGTCAGGACCCAAGACAACACCACCACGCTGCAACTGCCCTTGAGTTTTTCGCCCAACGAAGCCAAAGAGATTGCGGAGACGTTGCTGCTGAACAGGGTGTTGTCGGCCTTGCAAGTCACGATCAGTTTGTCGCGCAAGTATTACGCTTTTGAGCCCAATGATGTGTTGCGTTTGGTGGATCGGGATGGCTCCAGTTACGACATGCGGATGTTGTCGCGCAAAGAAACCGATGGCATTTTGACTTTCACTGGGGTCAAGGAAGACGCCAGTGTCCTGGTTCAAAGTGGCGAAGTTGCCGCCATCACCGATGGCTCACAAGTCACGGTGTTGCCACCCGCCAAAACCCAGATGCGTGTCTTGACCACTTTGCCCACGGTGCTCGACCCTTTTGCCGATCGGATTGGCGTTTACGTGGCCGTGGGCAGTGACGCGACTGATTGGGCGGGCTGCACGGTGTATGCGGACAACGGCTCTGCACCAACCATCGTCGGGCAATATTCAATTCGCGCCATCATGGGCAAGAGTCTGAACACCTTGGCCGATTGGACAAATGGCAGCGTGATGGATCAAAGCAGCACGGTGGATGTATTGTTAACAGCGGCCGATTCACTTTCCAGTGTGACGCGTGAGGCTTTGCTGAAGGACCCCACGTTGAACTTGGCCGTGCTGGGCTACGAGGTGTTCCAGTTTCAGACAGCTGAACTGATTGCAGCCAAAACATACCGTCTGCGCAATCTGCTGCGCTACCGCAACGGATCAGAGTTTGCGATGAATTACGTGGCTTTCACAGGCTCTGAATTCACTTTGTTGCAGACCAACGGCGGTACGCAATTCTTGCCCCAAACACTGTCTGCACTGGGAACACAGCAAAACTGGGTGGCGGTCAGCGCCGACCAAAAGTACAGCGACGGCACGCGCGTTTCGTTCAACAACTATGGCCTGTACCTGCGACCAATAGCGCCTGTGCACCTGCACAAAGAAATTTCGCAAACCGATGGGGCGATCACGATTGAGTGGCTGCGCCGCACTCGGGTGGAAACCCGTTTCGTTGGCCCCTTGGTTCCGTCAGCGCCGCTGGCTGAAAACGCCGAGGTGTACGAAGTTGAGATTTACGCCGATTTGACCTACGCCAGCATCAAACGCACCGTAACTGCCAGCACCAATGCAGTGCTTTACACGGCGGCCCAGCAGATTGCTGACTTTGGGGCGTTGCAAACGGTTTTGTACGTGAAGGTTTACCAGTTGTCAGTCACGGTGGGTCGGGGCTGGCCAGCGCAAGCCAAGATTTAAAAAGGAAATTTCATGCAAAACATCAGTGGCAACCAGGCCAGCCCGGAAATCCCAATCAATGAAAACTTTGCTTCCCTGGAATGGGCATCGTGCCTGACGCGCAACCCGGCAACCAGCTCGGGCTTGGTGTTGGGCTACTACGGCGGCTTGTGGAGCGGTTTGACTATTGCGGATGGGACTTTGAGTTTGACGGCCAGCAACACCCACTATGTGGTGGTGCACCGGCAAACAGGAGCGGTCAGCAGTTCCACTGCAACAACCAACTGGAACAAGCCAGAAAGCTACGCCCGTATGTTTGAGGTTGTGACCGGCACCTACACCATCTTCAGCGTCAAGGCGTGGCATGGTGGGTTCAACGGGGTTCACGGTCCGGTGCTCTTACCGGTGGGTTTGGGCGTCAACAGCGTCGGTACAGGTAGTTCCGTGGATATTTCTGGTATCCCCACGGGCATCAACCGTGTCACTTTGGCCCTTGATGGGGTCTCCACCAGCGGGACCAGCCGCGTCTTGTTGCAGTTGGGCGATTCTGGTGGGATCGAGAACACCTCCTACGTGGGTGCGTTGACCGAGTCGAGCAGTGCCAGCAGCAACTGGGTTAGCGGCACAGCGGGTGCCATCTTGGCGGGCGCTACAGCAGGCACCAAGCGTTATGGAAACATCACCATCTTGCGCCAACACCCCACCAGTTTTCTGTACACGATCACCGCCAGCGTTTACGCCGAAGACGGGGCCAGCGGCTTTGTGGGCACTACGGTTTGCCACAAAGGTCTCAATACCGATTTGATCTCCTTGCGCCTGACTACCGTGGGTGGGACGGAGCTCTTTGACAACGGATCAGTGAATTGTTTCATTGGCTGAAGTGACTTGCCACATATTGACTGAAAAGGGGATGACATGACAGACAAGGCAACGGAGCCCAGCAGGCTGCAGGGCTGGCACCTGAAAAAGGAAATTCAGTTGGGGCACTTGATCACGACGCTGACGGTCGCGATTTCAGCCATCGTCTACGTCAACAAGATCGAGCAACGCGTGGCGGTGGTGGAGTCGCAGATGCTTTATCAAAAGGAAACGTCCTCCGTGCTGCGCAGCCAGCTGGACCGCATCAATGACAAATTGGACCGCTTGATTGAGCGTGCTGGCAAATGAAGTTATCGCCACATTTCACCCTGGCAGAGTTCACACGCTCGGACACAGCTTTGCGTCTGGACATCGACAACAGCCTGCCGCCGCAACTGACCAACAAGGCGTTGGAGATGGCACACCTGATGGAGCGGATTCGAGCTTACCTGTCCGACTTGGCTGGTAAACAGGTCCCGGTCGTGATCACCAGCGGCTATCGATGCCCCGCGCTGAACACGGCCATAGGTGGGGCAGGGCAGTCGGATCATCAACGCATGATGGCGGTGGACTTTCGGGCTCCGGCGTTTGGTTCTCCGCAGATGGTTTGTCGGGCTTTGGCCTCTGCAGTGAACAGTTTGCAGATAGGGCAACTGATTTTGGAGTACAGCAGCTGGGTACACGTGAGCCTAGTGGTCCCCGGTAAGCCGCAAAATCGCATCATCACCCGCACCGCCAGTGGATACAACGTGGGGATCGTTTGATGGACTGGCTCAAAACCCTCAAGACGGTGGCTCCCACCGTGGCAGCCGCACTGGCGGGACCGCTCGCCGGTGAGGCTGTTGCGGCCCTGATCGGCATCGTCGGTGGGGCAGGGCAGGAGGACGTGCGCAAAGCCATTGAAGGGGGGCGGCTGACGGCAGATCAGATCAGCCAGCTGCGTCAGCTGGAGTTGCAGTTCCAAGAAAACGAGCGCGAGCGCGGCTTTAAGTATGCGGAGCTCGCTTTCAAAGACCGTGACAGCGCCCGTCAAGCCAACGCCACCGGAGGCACACAAAGGCCGCTGTTTTGGTTGTCGGTGCTGTTGCTTGCGATATGCCTGGGAACGGAGGTTGCCGTGCTTGTTTTTGGCTTGCCTATTGGCGCCAGTGAACTTGTCGTTGGGCGCGTTTTGGGATTGCTGGATGCAATTGCCATGACCGTACTGTCCTATTGGTTTGGGACCAGTTCGAGTTCAGTAGTTAAAACTGACCTATTAGCAGCAAGATTAAACGCTGGTTGACGGAGGGCTATCTTTTCTGATCAAAGAGTTCTTGAAGTCACAGGACGGGGGCTGGACTCATGTCTCGATTGCCACCAGGCAGATGACATTCCCCGTGGCCAGGCTTGGATCATTGATCGGCATGGGTCGTGATCTTTTCATCAAATAATTATTTCTATAGGTTTTGACCCTGAGGGTTCTTTGACCAGCACTATCAATTTTGATTGACCGTGACTTGCGCCCTGCAATTAGCTTAGACACTTGATTTCTCAGAACTCGACTGATCATCAGTTTTCGGGACACATGGTTAAAACTGCATCGGTTGCAACACCCACGTGGTGCAATGAGTACAATTGAGACCATTCGCCCAATCTGTTGGGCTACCTGCCAGCCAAGCGATTCAGGTATTACGAGCGGTAAATTGAACCTAACGGCGGTACTGGGTTTTGAGGTCAACACCATTTGGTTATCGATTCGGATTAATTTTAACCACTGGAAATTTCTTTAATGAAAATATTTGATCGAAGGAAATTTGATGAATAAGACTTTTTCATTGTTTGTTCTCTGCTTTACCGTTGGTATTTGTACAGCACAAGTTCAGCCTGATTCAAAGAGCTTTTCCAATTCAAATCAAAATCAAACGAAAGAAGTGACGCCTACTCTCACGCCACCTTCGTCTCGGACTCCTACGGGTCCAAATGGTTTTGGGCCAATAAAAATTGGCATGAGTAGAGAAGCTATTGTGCAGCTTACCGAAAAGGATGGCGTTTATTTATCATCGCCTATGACAACTTTTATATATAGACATGGTGGTCAAGTTGAAGGCGTTGATCAGTTTGATGCAAAAATTACTACACCATTAAGCTCACAGCCGTTCTCTGTTATTCTTGCATTTAAAGGCGATGAGCTTATTTCCCTTAATATAAGTTTCGAGCGTGTTTCGAGTGTGTATGATCGAACGAAAGCACAGATTGCTGAAAAATTTGGACCTGGTAAAGAAAATAATAATAGAAAAGATGAGCAATGTATCTATAGAAACGGTGCAAATTTTAAGGTAACAAGCGGTTCAATTATTTCGACTTGGGTGGATGAGGTTTCAGTAGATTCACGAATTGAGACTAGAATGAGTGATTGGATTTCAAACATGTGCCCTTCAAGTTTACGATCTATTAGTGTTGGAGAAGTTGGCGTTAAAAGTATTTCAATACGAAAAATTCAGAATTCCAAAGAAGCTGAAAAAGTAAAAAGTTTATTTTAACTGTCGATTTAATTCTTAGATGCATGGCTTTCGATTGGATAGTTACTATTCGTCAAAGCCTGCCTTTCGCTATCTAAAATATTGTTTGTCAGCCAGTAACACAGCGGTCGAAGCCGATTGTCTGTGCCCAAGGGCGTAAAGTAGGTTCTTCAGTGACTACAATTTAACGCCTCGCCTGGCAAAATCCAATGGGCCGATATCGCAACCTGTTCTTGAGTCAATTGCACGAACTATATTGCCTAGTTCGTTCACTACAACTTCAACCTGCTTATTGTCTTTATCCCGTCTTTCAACAGTCTTAGTAGTTCCACCTGTTGCCATAATTCTGGCATCAGGGTTGCCCATCAGCAATTCTGAAAGAATTCTTTTTTTCGTGTACTGTGGCATCCGGGCTTTCCACTGAGCGATTGCGTCAGAACTATTGCAACCAACAGGTTGTTCGTATGGGAGGTTTATCTGGCTCGTCGAGCATCCAGTCAGTAATGCCACCATGGCAATAAATATGAACTTCATAGTTATTTTAAATTTTTATTCCATTGAATTTAAATTGCAGAAATTAATTAAATAATTTTTTTAAAAAACTCTTTTCAGGCTTGTTCAAATTTATTTTGCTTTCGTCAATTGTGAATGGTGTTGCGACCAACTCTTGCGTCTTAATTTTTGACTCCAACAAATCAAACTTTGGCAAAGAATTGTGTTTTTCTAAATTTTCTGAAAATGAGTGCAAAAATAAATATTGGTACATATCGTCTTTGGCTTTAATAATTTTTTCGTGATAACCACTTGATTTCATGTGGGTTGAAATAACTTTTGCGTTAGAGCCATAGCCATCACAAAGCCAAAATCCCGGTGTGCTAGTTATGCCAATCCATTTTTCAAGAGAGTTCCCTGGGTAAAGGTTAAAAAATTCGGATACTTTATCGGATTCTGATTCTACGGATATATTATTAAAAATCGTTGCATATCCGGCAGCTCTAATAATAAGAGACGGCGATGATAATAGATAATTTACTATTTCATGGACATCATCTTTTAGCCAGTAATTTCGAAGTAAAGAAGTTATTGCCAATATTGGAAATACTGCGCGATTGATTTGATTTGTTGTCTCAGGGTACCCTTCAGTAACATCATACCAATCTTCAAAAAATTGAAACGCACTCAAGAGTGCTACGCGTCTAATCTTGTAATATTTTTCAATAAATTCAAAAGACGAAAATTTTTCTTCAAGTTTTGCAATTTCATTGGCGCTTAACCAATACTCAGACTTAATATCCAATTGAGCATACGGAAGCTCCCAGAGTAAAGCATTCGTGTATCGGTTAAATTCAACCTCAGTCATTCCACTCTTTGCATCTTTAACCATTCGCAAAAAGGCCTCATTTACATTTGAGAAGTAAATCTCATGTGTATCCGGTGAGTCCTTACCTGGCCAGTAGTCAGCTTCTATTGGTTCGACTTTTATGGATTTTGCAGCTATCAAAATCCGAGTAGTTATGGGTAATTCCTCAAAACCGTCTGTACCAAGAAGCGCATTTGCAATTACCTTGCGATCCATTCTTGGATTTGATGCTATGGCGAATATTAGATTTTTATTCGTCTCATCTTCGAAATCGGCTAATATTGATTTGTGTAAAATTTCAACTTTATCAAAATCACTTAGCCGATACCAGTCAATGTTTGAATTGCTAAAAAGTGCAGCCTTAAACGCTGTCCCTTTATCATACAATTTTAAAAAATCTTTTGAATCCCAAAACTCAAGGACTTTCCCGTATGTTGCTAAAACAAGTTTTAAGTCATCGCGGTCGCTGTTTAAAATTCCATTTTTAATTATTTCATTATTTATTATTTTTTCGGAGCGATCTTCATTTTTTGTTTGAATAATATGTTTGACGAGTTCAAAAGCCGGGACAATTTTTACAAACTCCGAAGCCAAAAGAGGATTTTTGTTTATATGTGAGTTGTCGAAGATATTAAACATTTTCTACCTTTAATTTAACTTTGTTCGCGGATTAAATGTTCACAACCACGACTAGTTAATTCGAAGTTAATTTTTTCCAATCCGTTATATCTTGGCTTGGAATCTTTTCGTTAATCTTGGTCCACATCCCCATGGCAAGTTGGGTCGACTCGTCGTAGGCTTTGTTTTGAATGTTGCGCTGAATTGTTTTCCCAACTGCATCGAAGGAGCCACCGCCAATTGCGATGTCTTGCAAACTTGCCTGGTGCATCAACTCTAAGGCGTTTGCCATCACTTTGATCGATTGGATGTCCCTCATGTACTCGTAGTTTTTCCTAAAGACAGAAAACAAGTTGGTTTCGAGGTCGTCGTATTTGGCTCGTTCGGAAGCTGTCAGCCTCTTTCTGTCAATGGGGTCCATCTTGTATTTGGAATTTAGTGACTTGACAAAGCTGGAGGCAACTGGGACCTGAGGTAACAACGGTTCGAGTTTTGCCGTAGGTTCCAACATCTGCTGGTGCAATGCAAATTCAAGCGTGCATTGTTTTGTCTTTGGTTCTGTCAACTCTAGGTTCTTACTGAGCAGCTTGATGACTTGATACGCCGCGTGATACACCGCATCGTCAGTCCCGTCTTTGGGTGTTTGAGTCCACCGGTATTCTTGGTCAGCCAAGATGGCCATTCGTTCTATGGCTTTCAGGTCCCTCAATCGGCGGCTTTCCATCAGTGATGTCAACTGCATCGTCTGCATGCGCTGGCTGGCTCGGCTGAATTTTTCTAGGTCAGAAATTGAAAGTTGTTCCCCGATGGGTTTCCCTGGATCCTTGCCTTTGTTATTTAGGGCTTCAACGGTCTTCAGTAAAGGGAGGGTTTGTTCCGCTATTGCTGCGCGTCTATCAATGGATTGAAATTGTAGGTGGCCGATGACCTCTTGCAGGGTGCACCGCCTCTCGGGTAAATCGATAACTGGTGCTTGGGCAAAGCTCACTGAGTGAAGTGTTGTCACGATGACCGTCAGGCATCTAATTGCCCAGTTTTGCTTTTGCATGAGGTTTGCTCCCGTACTCAGAAGAAGGTACGTTCGGAACCATTCTATATTTCACGCATACTTGACCACTAGGTTTTGCAGGACGATTTGGTGCCGAATCTGAAGGGTTTGAAGTAAGAAAATGATCAACGTACCCGAGCTAATCGTCATGTTGCACTACATACTACGGTATACAAAATTCGTAGCTCATGCGTAGCAGTTCAATCATGGCTCTGAAACCCGCATGAAATAAGGCTTCTGGGGGTCTTCCTCGATTGCAAATCCGTCGAGCCCAGTTCGACTCTGGGTCGCGCCTCCAAACAAAAATGCCCCCGTGCTGAAAAGTCGGGGGCATTTTTTTTGCCCACTTTGAGGCTGGTCTGTGGAGAACGATCCTGGGCCCGCCACTCATGCAGATGGCCTGCTTGCTCACTCAGTTGGCACGTGCTACCCAAACGGTGGCCCCTTCGGGTCCATACAGCTCGGCATGGGGCACATCGCGGGCCAGACGGAAAAAATCACCTGCCTTCAGGTGTTTGATCTCGTCTCCCACCGTCAGCCAATACTCGCCCCTCACCACATGCGCGCTGACATCAAATGGGTGGGTGTGGGTATCGAGTTTGAGGTGAGCGTCCCACTCGCGCACGATGATTTCATCAAAGCCCTCATCAAGGGACTGGGCGGTGAAGCTTTCGAGGGTCAGAGAGGTCATGGCGGGGTCCTGTCGTAGGTAAATGAGCGAGGCTGGTTGGCTTAGGGTCAATCAAACTTGTCAGGCGGCGTACCAATCCTTGACTGCTGCCACGTAGCGCGCTACACCCTCGGCCACGGTGGCTGCATCGAGCGCCCCATAAGACAGGCGCTGGTAGTTGGCGTTGATCGTATCGTTCAGACCGAAGGCAAAGCCGGGCAGGGTGGCCACGCGGTGTTTTTCGGTCATGGCGCGGTTGAAGGCCATGGGATCGGCCAGCCCAGGCAACTTCATCAGCACATAAAAAGCGCCTTGTGTGGTCGGAAACTCAACCAAGTCCCCCAGGCCTTGCAGTGCGTTGTTGACCTGTGCACGCACCTCGGCCAAGGCTTGCACTTTGGGCAGCACCCACTCGCGGCCCAACTGAAGCGCTTGCAGCGCCAGCAATTGCGAAGCCACCGGGGCGCAAATTAAGTTGGTGTCTTGCACCTTGTTCATGGCACCAAACAGGTCGGCCGGGAACACCACATAGCCCACACGCCAGCTGGCCATGCCGTAGTTTTTGGACATCGAATAAAACGACAGGGTGTGGCCTTGTGCACCTGGGATCGATGCAGGCGAGAAGTGCTTGGCACCATCAAAGGTGAAGTATTCGTAGGCCTCGTCGCTGAAGTGGTAAATGCCTGCGCGGGCACACAAGGCATTGACCGCTCGCAGGCTCTCTTCGCTGTAAACGGCTCCCGTGGGGTTGTTGGGCGAGACAGTCACGATGGCACGGGTGCGGGGCGTGATGGCGGCGGCCAGGGCGTCAACATCCAGGCTCCAGTCACTCTGGGTGGGCACAGGCACGGGCGTACAGCCGCACATGCGAATGGCCATTTCCTGGTTGAAATAAAACGGCATGGGCAAGATGAATTCGTCACCCGGGTCGGCCACAGCCAGCACGCTGTTGAGAAACGCCATGTTGCTGCCTGCCGTCACCATGACGATCGACTCGGTGCCGCAATGGATGTGGTTTTCATCCGCCAGTTTTTGCCGAAAGCGGTCGACCAATGGGGCGATGCCGCTCACGGCTTGGTATTTGCTCAGCTGGGCATCGGCCATGAGGTTGGGCAATTCGGCCACGGCTTGCACAGGAGGGCCGTAGTTCACGACGCCTTGGCCCAAGGAGATGGTTCCGGGATTGTCGCGGACCAACTTGGCGATGGTGGGGATGATGGGGCTGTCCACCGAATCCATGCGGGAAGATTGCCGTTTCATGGGGTATTCCGAGGAGTTTGAAAAATCGGTCACTTGCCGTTGATGGCGAGCAACTCGACCTCGAACAACAAGGTGGCTTTGGGCGGGATCACGCCACCCGCACCGCGATCGCCATAGGCGGTGGCGGGCGGGCAGGTCAGCTTGGCCTTGCCGCCCACTTTCATCAGCTGCACACCCTCAGTCCAGCAGGGGATGACGCGGCTCAAGGGAAACTCGATGGCCTCATTGCGTTTGTAGGAGCTGTCGAATTCCTTGCCATCGGGCAAGGTGCCCCGGTAGTGGACTTTGACCTTGTCTGAGGCTTTGGGGCTGGCTCCGGTTCCGTCCTTGAGCGAGCGGTAGACCATGCCCGAGGCGGTGACTTGTGCCCCAGGCTCCTGGGCAGCGGCGGCCGTGATGGCGTTTTGAGCCCGAACGGGCGAATTGCCCAGCCAGATCAGTGACACGCTGACAATGCTGAGTCTCAGAAGCGTTTTCATGGTTGGATTCTTGAGTAAAAGTGTTGGTCAGGGTTTCACGTTGGGGACAAGCTGGCTGTCTTTATCCGAAGCTGGCAGTTTGGGCCAGTTGTCCCATTCGCGCGCTGATGCGATGAAACTCGGCCACAGTCTGAGTAATGATCTGCTCCACCGCCAAGACCTCGTGCACCAGACCCGCTGATTGGCCCGCCAACGCGGGCGCAGCGTTCATGTCGCCGCCAAAATAAACGTCCTGAATGCCTTTGAAAGCGTCGGGGCCCATCAGTCCGGCTTCGTGCAGGTTTTGGGTGAAAGGTGCTTTGAGTGCGCGGATGCAGGGGGAGGAGCGGGTGTTGAGCATGAAAGTGCCGGTGGTCGGAGCAGCCACAATGGCTTGCTTGAAGTGGCTGTGAACCGGGCTTTCAGCGCTGGCCACAAAGCGAGTGCCCATCTGGATGGCTTCAGCGCCCAAGGCAAAGGCCGCCGCCATGCCGCGCCCGTCGACGATGCCGCCTGCCGCAATCAGGGGCAGATCTGTTTTTTCTCGAATGGCTTGCAACAGCACCAGGGTGCTGACTTCTTCCGGGTTTTTGAAGCCGCCCCCCTCGGAGCCTTCCACCACCAGGCCATCAACGCCTGCTTCAGCACATTTGAGGGCCGCCTCCAGCGTCGGCACGGCGTGGTAAACCGCGATGCCAGCGGCCTTTAAAGGAGCGACAAACTTGGCTGGGCTGCCTGCCGAGGTGGTGACAAAGCGGATGCCTGACGCGCAGACATAGCGAAGCATCGCGTCGTCTTTCAAAAAACGGATGGGTAAATTCACACCAAAGGGCAAGCCAGAAGCGAGCATGGCAGCGATTTCGCGCTGGCAGTTGTCGGTCTCACCGGATGAAGTTTCGATGATGCCCAATCCCCCTGCACGCGAGACGGACATGGCCAAAGGGCTGCGAGCGATCCAGCCCATGGGGGCTTGAAGGATGGGGTAGCGGGCACCAGTGTGTGCCAAAACGCGGTTCATGGGTCTGCCTTTTGTGGGTCAAATCAGACATCTTAAGTGCCGGAATCCGGCTGGGCAGTCGCCAACTGGTCGCCCAATGGCTTGGTCAGGGGCTGTTTTGCATAAACTGCCTTATCCACACAGGAGATGCAGACCATGGCTTTGACGCTTTTTGCTTTTGACACGCCCAACGCCCGAAAAATCACCGTGGCTTTGGAGGAAATGGGTTTGGCCTATGCGGTGCAGGTGGTCGACATCACCCAAAAGGAACAATTCGAACCGGAATTCCTGAAGATCAGCCCGAACAACAAGATCCCGGCTTTGGTGGATACCGAAGGCCCTGATGGCCAGACCCAGACGGTGTTTGAGTCCGGTGCCATCTTGATTTATTTGGCCGAAAAAACCGGTAAATTCTTGCCCGCCCAAGGCGCTGGCCGTGTGGCGACCTTGGAGTGGTTGATGTTTCAGGTGGGCGGCTTTGGCCCCGCGCCGGGACAGGTGCACCACTACGCCGCCTTGAGCAACGAGGCCGACAAACGCTACGGTTTTGATCGGTTCATGGCCGAGACCTTGCGTTTGTATGGCGTGATGGACCGACGCTTGGCTGCAAACGACTTTTTTGCCGGTGATCTGTCAATTGCAGACTTTGCCATCTTGGGCTGGGTATGGCGTCACCCGCGCCACCAAGTGGAGCTACAGCAGTTTCCCCATGTTCAGCGCTGGTACCAGGCCCTGATGGCGCGGCCTGCAGTGCAAAAAGGCTTCGCTGTGGCGTTGCGCAGGGACTGAGGGTGGCCTCTGTTGCCATGTCACTAAGCACGGCAAGAGTGGCAAGCGTCTGGCATCAAG
Source organism: Comamonadaceae bacterium (assembly GCA_027488215.1). Classification (GTDB taxonomy): domain Bacteria; phylum Pseudomonadota; class Gammaproteobacteria; order Burkholderiales; family Burkholderiaceae_C; genus Limnohabitans_A. The sequence goes on along the minus strand of JAIYCB010000012.1, from coordinate 49,243 downwards.
CAAGGACTTAGCCCCGAAATCCTTTGGTCGTGCCGGGCCCTTGACTCAAACAGACCTGTTCTTGTGGCTTAATATCGGTTTTGCATTTTTATCCGGAGCCACACATGGGCAACAAAATCGTCACCGAAGCTGATCGTAAATTCACCCCTCCACTGCCTGCATTGCCTGGCGTGACCTTGCGCACCGGCGGCCGTGGCCAACGCGTGAGCCTGGAGCGTGGTGTGGCCACACGCAGCAAGAAAAACCCCGGTAAGCGTTCCAAAAAGGGCGGTTGAAGCCGGTGCACCTGGTTTTATGCCGGGTCAGCGCCCAGCCACTGAAAAATTCAGTGGCTTTTTTTTTCGGTTTTTGACGCATCAGCCAGAGGGTGCGGCCCCTGATTCAGGAGAGCGTAATGTTGATTTCTTATGGCGCCGTGTTGGTGGCGGGCATCATGCCGGTGGTGTGTGCGGGCATTGCCAAGTCGGGCTTCAAAGGCTATGACAACAGCGACCCCCGGGCTTGGCTGGCCCGGCAGACGGGGTTCAGGTCGCGAGCCAATGCGGCCCAGGCCAATTGTTTTGAGGCCTTTCCCTTCTTCGCTGTCGGCATCATTTTGGCCTTGCTCACCGGGGTTGATCCGTCAACCGTCGATGCCTTGGCCCTGTTTTTTGTAGCGATGCGCGTGGCCTATGTGTTTTTTTATGTCACCGACAAAGCCAAATGGCGCACCATGGTGTGGTCTGCCGCCTATCTGAGCGTGGTGGGCTTGTTTGCCTTGGCGATGCTGAATTTGCACATCGACTGAAAGAGAATCAGCGCTTAATCAAGGCACAATAAGACATCTGCCCCGGTGGTGAAACTGGTAGACACACCGGACTTAAAATCCGTTGCTTCCGTAACAGGGGCGTACCGGTTCGATTCCGGTTCGGGGCACCATCGACACTGAAGCACCCTCATGAAACACGACAACGCTCCGCTTGAAATTCATGTGCATGGTGATGTGCCCATCAAGCCTGGTACCGACTTCAAGGCGATCCAGGAAGCGCTCAAGCCGCTTTGGCATTACGCAGGGGCGCGTAGCCTGAATGAAGGCAGCGTGAGTCTCTACGAAGAAGAGCCTGGCATCCGCTTTGACGCCCAGACCCAACGCCTGAACCTGTGCTGGACCGTGCGCGGCGACGAAGACTTCCGCATGGTTCTGGACGATTTGTGCATGAACCTCAATGACTTGTCGGCGGCGGGCACCCAGATCGAGGTGACCTTCTACGACACCGAATTTGACGACGAGGACGAGGCCGGCGGGGCCGAGTCGCGAGACGATTTTGTGATGCTGTTTGTCGGCCCCGATCCGGGGGCCATCATGCAAGCCCAGCGCGATTTGCTGGTGCACGATGTCGTCAACATGATGGAGCGCCATTTTGATGGGGCCGAGTTGTCGGGGGTGGTGTCAGAAATCGACAAGTTGTTCAGCCAACGTTTTGACAGCTTGGTCAGCTCCCTCGAGATCGGCAAACCGCCGCGGGGTCCGGGGGGCTCAAGCGGCCATGGCGGAGGTGGGGGCGGTCGTCGCCCCAGGCATTTGCACTGATTGGAGCGCCCCATGAACCTTGACCGTCTTCGTTCTGCGCTGAACCCAGGCGTTCGTTTGCGCGAGGTCTTCGGCTGGGCCATGTATGACTTTGCCAACTCGGGCTACACCACGGTGGTGATCACAGCGGTGTTTGCGGCCTACTTTGTGGGCGGTGTGGCCGATGGTGCAGATTGGGCCACCCTGGCCTGGACTTCGGGCCTGAGCCTGTCTTATTTGATTGTGATGCTCACCATGCCTGGTTTGGGCGCATGGGCTGACCGTGTGGCGGGCAAAAAACGCCTGTTGATGTGGGTGACGGCAGGGTGTGTGATCAGCACCGCCGCTTTGTCGTTGGTGGGGCCAGGGCAGGTGGTGCTGGCTTTGTGCATTTTGGTGCTGTCTAACACCTTCTTCTCGTATGGCGAATCGCTGACCGCTTCGTTTTTGCCCGAACTGGCCAAGCCTGAGGCCATGGGCCGCGTCAGTGGTTGGGGCTGGTCGCTGGGCTACATCGGCGGCATGCTCACCTTGGGCATGTGCCTGGCCTATGTGTTGGCCGCACAAGCGCGTGGCGAGTCGGGCAGCCAGTTTGTGCCGGTGACCATGCTGATCACCGCCGCCGTCTATGGCGTTGCGACTTGGGTGACTTTTGCACTGTTGCGTGAGCATTCTCCCGCTCGGCCTGAGACTCCTGTGCAGTCGGTCGCGCAAAGCCTGCGCCGGCTGCGCCAGACCCTACGTGATGCCTTGCCCTACCGAGACTTCACCCAATTACTTGCTTGCGCTGTGGCTTATCAGGGGGGCGTGGCCGTGGCCATCACCCTGGCCGCGATCTATGCCGAGCAGGTCATTGGTTTTCAGCCGCAAGAGACGATGGTGCTGATCTTTGTGCTGAACATCGCCGCTTTTGTCGGAGCCTTGGTCTTTGGTCATGTGCAAGACCGTTTGGGGCACAAGCTGACCCTGTCCCTGACTTTGCTGGGTTGGGTGGCCACCTGTTTCATCGCCGCTTTGTCCACCGACAAAGGCACCTTCTGGTGGGCCGCCGGGATCGCAGGTTTTTGCATGGGCTCCAGCCAATCCTCGGGCCGTGCCATGGCGGGCTTGATGGTGCCGCCGCAGCGATTGGGTGAGTTCTTTGGCCTCTGGACTTTTGCGATCCGGCTGGCGAGCATTTTGGGCCCCCTGATGTACGGCCTGATCACTTGGTTGAGCGATGGCAACCAGCGCTTGGCCATTGGCGCCACCTCTTTGTTGTTTGTGCTGGGCTTGGTCTTGCTGATCCCCTTGAATGTGGAACGAGGTCGCCGCATGGCGACGGGGCAGGGCGCGGCCTGATCTGCAGCGCGCCTGTTGGGCTCGGCCTTCAAATTTGCGGCGGAGCTTGGTGACAGGAATCTGCCGACAGACCCAGCCAGCGCTCGGCAGCGGCCTGAAGGCCGTCCAAGTTACCAGTGGTGAAAAGCTGTATTCGTTGCGTTGCCAATGGAGGATCGGGGTCTGAACGCAACAAGCCTGCGGCTTCCAGCAAGCGCCGGGTCTGACGGGCCACCGCCTCGCCGGTGGATACCAGACGCACATCCGGCCCCAACAGCGCTTGGAGTTGCTTTTCCACAAACACGTAGTGCGTGCAGCCCAGCACCAGCGTGTCCATCTGGCTTGGGCCTGTGCCAAAAGTGCCCATGGCCGAGGTGTATTGCACCAGCAGTTCGGTGATGCGTTCCTGGGCTTGGGTGGCTTGCTGGGGCAGGGTACTTTGTTCGATGGCCAAGGCCAGGCCATTGCAAGCTTGTACCGTGAACCGGGCTTTTCCCTGCACCGAGTCGAGCAAACGTGCGAACTTGTCACTGGCCATGGTACCGCGGGTGGCGATCACGCCAATGTGGCCCGTCTGGCTCAGGGCCATGGCGGGTTTGAGGGCGGGCTCAACCCCCACCAAAGGCAGTTGTGGGTGTTGCGCGCGCAGCTCGTGGATCGCTGCAGCGGTGGCGGTGTTGCAGGCCACGACCAGCGCCTTGATCTGGTGCTGCGCCAGCAAATACCGGGTGATGGCGTGCGTGCGCTGTCGGACGAACAGATCGGTTTTCTCGCCATAGGGCGCGTGGGCGTTGTCGGCCAAGTACACAAAGTGTTCATGGGGCAGGGCGCTTTGCAGCGCCTGCAGCACACTCAGGCCCCCAATGCCGCTGTCAAAAACGCCAATGGGGGCGTTCACGTTCAGCCCGCGTTGACGCCGATGCCTTTGAACTCACCGGTGGCGATGCGCTTTTGCCATTCGGCGGGGCCGGTGATGTGGGCGCTGGTGCCGCCCGCATCGACTGCCACTGTGACGGGCATGTCGACCACGTCGAATTCGTAGATGGCTTCCATGCCCATGTCGGCAAAGCCCACGACCTTGGCGTGTTTGATGGCTTTGGACACGAGGTAAGCCGCGCCGCCCACCGCCATCAGGTAAGCCGACTTGTGCTTCTTGATGGCTTCGATGGCGACCGGGCCTCGCTCAGCCTTGCCAATCATGGCGATCAGGCCGGTGTTGGCCAGCATCATTTCAGTGAAGCCGTCCATGCGAGTGGCTGTGGTGGGGCCTGCGGGGCCCACGGCTTCGTCCCCCACAGGGTCCACGGGGCCCACGTAGTAGATCACGCGGTTTTTGAAGTCCACAGGCAGCTTCTCGCCTTTGGCGAGCATGTCCTGGATGCGCTTGTGCGCGGCGTCGCGGCCCGTGAGCATCTTGCCGTTGAGCAGCAAAGTTTGGCCGGGCTTCCAGGCGGCGACTTGCTCAGGCGTCAGGTTGTTGAGGTCCACGCGCTGGCTTTTTTCAGTGTCGGCGGTCCAGTTGACGTTGGGCCACAGTTCGAGCGAGGGCGCTTCGAGGTAAGAGGGGCCTGAGCCGTCGAGCACAAAGTGCGCGTGGCGAGTGGCCGCGCAGTTGGGGATCATGGCCACAGGTTTGCTGGCCGCGTGGGTGGGGTACATCTTGATCTTGATGTCCAGCACGGTGGTCAGGCCCCCCAGGCCCTGCGCGCCAATGCCCAAGGCGTTGACCTTGTGGTACAGCTCCAGGCGCATTTCCTCGACCTGGTCGAGCTTCTCGCCTTTGCTCGATTTTTCGAGCAGCTGGTACATGTCCAGGTCGTCCATCAGGCTTTCTTTGGCCATGAGCACGGCTTTTTCAGCCGTGCCGCCGATGCCGATGCCCAACATACCCGGTGGGCACCAGCCCGCGCCCATGGTGGGCACGGTCTTCAAAACCCAATCCACGATGCTGTCGCCGGGGTTGAGCATGATCATCTTGGACTTGTTTTCGCTGCCCCCGCCCTTGGCCGCGACGGTCACATCGACCTTGTTGCCGGGCACGATTCGGGTGAAGATCACGGCGGGCGTGTTGTCTTTGGTGTTTTTGCGGTTGAAATGCGGGTCGGACACAACGGATGCGCGCAGCATGTTGTCGGGGTGGTTGTAACCCCGGCGCACGCCTTCGTTGACGGCGTCTTCCAGGCTTCCGGTGAAGCCGTCGAACTTCACGTCCATGCCCACTTCAAGGAAGACGTTGACGATGCCGGTGTCCTGGCAAATCGGGCGGTGGCCCGTGGCGCTCATCTTGCTGTTGGTCAGGATCTGCGCAATTGCGTCCTTGGCGGCAGGGCTTTGCTCGCGCTCGTAGGCGCGGGCCAGGTGGGCGATGTAGTCAGCGGGGTGGTAGTAGCTGATGTACTGCAAGGCGGCAGCGACGGATTCAATCAGGTCGGCTTGTTTGATCAGTGTAGTCATGGTTGTGTGATCCCGTGAAAATCAAAAATCGTGATGGGGCAGGCGCTCAGTGGGCCTTGTCGTGGTGCGACATCAGGCGGTCGGCATAGGCGATCGCGATGGCGCTGAGCAAGAACGCCATGTGGATGATGGTTTGCCACATCAGCACTTTTTCATCGTAGTTGGCCGCATTGATGAAGGTTTTGAGCAGGTGAATTGAGCTGATGCCGATGATGGCCGTGCCCAGTTTGACCTTGAGTACCGATGCATTCACATGGTCCAGCCACTCGGGCTGGTCGGGGTGGCCTTCCAGATTCAGGCGCGAGACAAAGGTTTCGTAACCGCCCACTATGACCATGATCAGCAAGTTGGAGATCATGACCACATCGATCAAGGCCAGCACCACCAACATGATCACCGTCTCATTGAGCGAGGTGATAGGCGCGTCGGTTTTGTAGCCGATGCTGGTGATCAGGGCCTGCAGGGCGGTTTGACTGCCAAAAGCCGCTTCCAGCAAATGCACCAGTTCCACCCAAAAATGGAACACATAAACGGCTTGGGCAGCAATCAGGCCCAGATAAAGTGGCAATTGCAACCAGCGGCTGGCGAAAATGAAATTGCTCAGCGGGCTCAAAGTGCTTTTTGTCGGAGGTGTGGGTTTGGACATGGTTTTCCAGGATGGGAAGTCCGTGACTTCGGGCAAACCCGAATTTTAGGGCTTAGACGGGTGCTTACAGGCGAAACTTGTGCAAGACTGGCGTCAGTCAGTGCTTTGTAAGAGCGAAAGCAGACATTTGCACCAGTTTTAAACGATGTCATGTCATTGAGGAGACAAATCTGATGAGTTCCACCCTTTATCAACCCAGCGCCGATTTCGTGAAAAATGCCCACATCTCGGGCATGCCGGCTTACGAAGCGCTGTGCAAAGAGGCCGAAACCGACTACGAAGGCTATTGGGCCCGTCTGGCCAAAGAACTGATCAGCTGGAAAACCCCCTTCACCAAGGTGCTGGACGAGTCCAATGCACCTTTCTTCAAGTGGTTCGAAGACGGCACATTGAACGCCTCTTACAACTGCCTGGACCGCAACGTCGAAAAAGGCTTGGGCGACAAGACTGCCATCATTTTTGAAGCCGACGGCGGCGAAGTGACCAAGGTCACCTACAGCCAGCTGCTGGCCAAAACCTGCCAATACGCCAACGCCCTGAAGAGTCTGGGCATCAAAAAGGGTGACCGCGTGGTCATCTACATCTCCATGTCCATCGAAGGCGTGGCCGCCATGCAAGCTTGCGCCCGCATCGGTGCGACCCACTCGGTCGTGTTCGGTGGTTTCTCGGCCCAGTCGCTGCGTGACCGCATCGAAGACACCGGCGCCGTGGCCGTCATCACCGCCGACAACCAAGTGCGTGGTGGCAAGTTGCTGCCCCTCAAAGCCATCGTGGACGATGCGATCAACTTGGGCGGTTGCGGCTCCATCAAGAATGTCTTGGTCGTCAAGCGCTCTGGCGCTGAAATAGCCATGACCGCAGGACGCGACGTATGGATGGCCGATCTGGCGGACCAACAAGCCACCACCTGCGAGCCCGAGTGGGTGGGTGCCGAGCACCCCTTGTTTTTGCTTTACACCTCCGGCTCGACCGGCAAACCCAAAGGCGTGCAACACAGCACCGGCGGCTATTTGCTACATGCGGCGCTGACCACCAAGTGGACCTTTGATTTGAAGGCGGACGACGTGTTCTGGTGCACCGCAGACATCGGCTGGGTCACGGGTCACACCTACATCACCTATGGCCCACTGGCCTTGGGCGGCACCGAGATCGTGTTCGAGGGCGTGCCCACTTACCCCGATGCTGGCCGTTTCTGGAAGATGATCCAGGACCACAAGGTCTCGATTTTCTACACCGCACCGACCGCCATCCGCTCGCTCATCAAGGCCGCTGAAGCCAACGATGCCGTGCACCCCAAGAGCTACAACCTGTCTAGCCTTCGCTTGTTGGGCTCGGTCGGTGAGCCGATCAACCCCGCCGCTTGGGAGTGGTACCACAAGCACGTCGGCGGCGGTAATTGCCCCATCGTCGACACCTTCTGGCAGACCGAAACCGGTGGCCACATGATCACGCCTTTGCCTGGTGCCACGCCCATGGTGCCCGGCTCTTGCACCTTGCCTTTCCCCGGGATCCAAGCGGCCATCGTGGACGAGACCGGTAAAGACATGCCCAACGGCCAAGGTGGTATTTTGGTGGTCAAGCGCCCCTGGCCATCCATGATTCGCACCATCTGGGGCGACCCTGAGCGCTTCAAGAAGAGCTACTACCCGGAAGATTTCAAGGGCAAGTACTACTTGGCAGGCGACGGTTCGATCCGTGACGAAAAAACCGGTTACTTCACCATCACCGGCCGCATTGACGACGTGCTGAACGTCTCCGGTCACCGCATGGGCACCATGGAAATCGAATCTGCCTTGGTCAGCTGCACCGAGCTGGTGGCCGAAGCCGCCGTGGTGGGCCGCCCCGACGACACCACCGGCGAGGCGATTTGCGCCTTTGTGGTGCTCAAGCGCTCGTTGCCAAATGGGGAAGAAGGCAAGGCGATCGCCAAGCAGTTGCGCGACCACATCGCCAAAGAGATCGGTCCGATCGCCAAGCCCAAGGACATCCGTTTTGGCGAGAACCTGCCCAAGACCCGTTCTGGCAAGATCATGCGCCGTTTGCTGCGTTCGCTGGCCAAAGGCGAAGCAATCACGCAGGACGTCTCGACTTTGGAAAACCCCGCCATCCTGGGTCAGCTGGGGCAGGCTTACTGAGCCCATCTGTCATGCCGGACTTGATCCGGCATCCATGCAAAACGGCAGCCAAGGCTGCCGTTTTGTTTGGGGTCTGTATCCTGATTGCATGAACAGGATGCTTGGCGATTTGACCTTTTTCAAGTTTTCATGGCCAAGCCCAAACGCTCGATGGTCGCCTTTTCGGACTGGAAGGTGTTGTGGATGAACCGGGTGTATTCCTCGGTGCCCATGTAAATCACCGACTGGTCGTACTTGTCAAAGCTGGCGAGGACGGCCGGGTCTTGCAGGGTTTGCCTGAAGGCATCGTGCAGGCGTTTGACCACGGCCGGGTCCATGCCCTTGGGGCCACCGATGCCAAAGGGCGAGTCTGACACCGTGTCAAAGCCCAACTCATTGAGCGTGGGCACATTGGGCCAGCGCTTGGTGCGTTTGCTGCCGTAGGTGGCCAGCAGGCGCATGGTGCCTGCCTCGACCTGTGGAGCCCAGCCGGTGGCGTCACTGTGTGACATGACGTGGCCACCCATCACAGCCTGCAGGCCGTCAGAGCTGCCTTTGAAGGGCACGTGGGTGACGTCGATCTTGGCTTTGCTGGCGAACTCTGCAAAGGCCAGATGCGGTGTGGTGCCGTTGCCCGTCGAGCCATAGGTGAACTTGCCAGGGTTGGCTTTGGCAAAAGACACCAAGTCGGCAATGGACTTGATGGGCGAGTCAGACCGCACCACCACGCCAAAGGTGTAGCCGGTCAGGCAGGCGATGTAGGTGAAGTCCTTGAGCGGATCAAACTGCATCTTTTGCATGTGCGGCAGCCGTGCCACGCCAATGGTGATTTGCGACAGGGTGTACCCATCGGGCGCAGCGCGCACCAGTTCATTGGGGCCGAGCATGCCGCTGGCGCCGGGTTTGTTTTCAATGATCACTTGACCACCCAGGGCCTTGCTGGCGCTTTCGGCCAGGGCGCGCATCACGGCATCGCTCGATCCGCCTGCAGGCCAGGGGCAAATCAGTTTGATGGGCTTGGCCGGAAAGGCTTGTGCTTGTACCAATGGGGGAAAGGCCACCGTGACAGCGGCAGCGGCAGATGCCTGAACAAAGGTGCGACGGCTTGTGCCTGATGTTTTCATTGGGGTCTCCTGTTGAAATGGATTGGATCATTCCAATGGAAGCGGCGTGAACTGACAAGAGGGCAAACCTGAGCTGGCACCTTTGCACGGTCGCTTTTGCGACTGAGGATCAGTCTCCCAACACCACACCCTCACGCCGGGGGTCAGCCCCACCGAACCAACCTGAGGCGGTGCGCTCTATGGCTTGCAGGCCGCTGGTCATGTCGACTTCGCGCACTTCGTGGCCGCGAGCCTTGAGGGCTTCCAGTGTGGTGTTTTCAAATCGTTTGGCTTCCAGCACAGTCGGGCCACCGAGGGAACCGAAGTTGGGCAGATCAATGGCTTCCTGTGCGTTCAGGCCCCAGTGCAGGGTGCCAATGAGCAGCTTGGCGGTGTAGTGGATGATGAGTGCGCCACCGGGGCTGCCGCCGCTCATGAGCAATTGGCCCGTTGCAGAGTCGAACACCAGCGTGGGCGACATGGACGAGCGCGGACGCTTGCCGGGCTCGACACGGTTGGCGATGGGGCGACCTTGGCTATCGCTTGGAGCGAAACTGAAATCGGTCAGTTCGTTGTTGAGCAAGAAGCCGCCAGCTCGGTCTGCGGAAGTGCTGACCATTCGACGCGCGCCAAAGGCTGCCTCAATGGTGGTGGTCATGGCCACGGCACGGCCTTGGGCATCGACCACGCTGATATGACTGGTGCCGTACTCGGGCTGGGTGGGCATTGGGCCCCAGCTGCTGCGCGCACCTGAGGGTTGGCCTGCCGGTGCGCTTGCCATGGCGCGCGGGCCGATCAATTGGCTGCGCTGGCGCAGATAGTCTGGGGCCAGTAAGCTGTGCCAGTGGCCTGCGGGCGCCGCCACAAAATCGGGGTCGGCCACGTATTGCGCTCGGTCGGCAAAGGCCAGTCGCGAGGCTTCGCTGTAACGGTGTAGCCAGTCGGCCGATGCCAGGCCTTGGGCTCTATCAGTGCCTTGTGTCGTGGTGTGCTGAAGCATGCCCAAAATCTGTCCGATGGCGATTTGGCCGGATGAAGGCGGCGGAAAGCCGCAAATGCGGTATTGGCGCGACTGGGCGCTGTGCTCAAAGCACAGGGCTTCACGCGCTTTGGGCTGGTAGTCGCGCAGATCTTGCAGGCTCAGGCTGCCGGGTCGGGGCTGGGCTTGCGTGCGCTGCACGATGGCCTGAGCCACTGGCCCTTCATGCAGGGCGCGGCTGCCTTCGTTGGCAATGCGGCGCAGCACGTGGGCGTACTCTGGATTGCGCAGCAAATGACCGATGGGCCAGGCACGGCCATCGGGCTGGTAGTAAAAACGCATGGCCAAGGGGTCATTGCGCAGGAGAGGATCAGCTTGCAGCAGGGTGTGCAGTCGAGGGCTGACCGCAAAGCCTTGCTCGGCCAGCGAGATCGCGGGCACAAAAAGTTGGGACCAAGGCAGGCGTCCGTGCTGTCGATGCGCTACTTCGAGCATGCGCACCGTTCCGGGCACCCCCACCGCATGTCCGCTTTGCACCGCGTCCTGAAAGGACAATGGCTGGCCCTGCTCGTTCAGCAGCATGTCGGGGCGTGCTCCGGCAGGGGCGGTTTCGCGCCCGTCATGCGCCGTGACCTTTTGGCCATCAAAGTGCAGCAAAAACGCGCCACCACCAATGCCGCTCGACTGCGGCTCGACCAAGCCCAGAACCATCTGTACGGCAATGGCAGCATCAAGCGCCGAACCGCCCGCGCGAAGCACCTGGTGCCCTGCATCGGTGGCCAGCGGGTTGGCCGCCGCCACGGCCTGGCGCTTGAAGGCCCAGCCGGGTTTTGTGGTGTTGCCACTGGCCGCTTCTGGTTGAATGGTTTGATCGGGCACGCTGTAGCGCAAGGCGTTGGCTGGTGCTGAAGATATGGACCAGGATGTGCATCCACTCAAAAGACAGGCACAGGTGAATAAGATTGGAATACGTAAAACAGTGGGAGTCATGGCTTGTTTTTGTTCAGTCGGAAAATGCTGATCACAGTAACGTGGTTCACGTTGCGTCTGAGATGCTTTTTGGACTGTAAAGCAAATTCACGCACATTCAACGGATAAGGTTGAGAGGCAAAACCCTTGTCCAGGTCAAAAAATCAGCGCGTTGCACTTCCGATCGGTGGGCGCTGTGTTTCAGTCTTCACGGCCGACCTTAGGCGATCCTGAGGCGGTTTGGGAGGCCTGGGTCGGACCGTGGGTCAGGGCGGTATGCATCATGCCCATCAAATAAGGCTCGGCAATGGCTGCAACACCCGGCGAGAGTGCCAGGTGTTGCATGACATTGGCCTGCTGGATGCTGGCCATGCCGTGCAGTGCCGACCAGATGAAGAGGACTTGCAACTCCGCTTCAGCCAACAGGGCCAGCATGTCACTCTGTGTGCCGCTTGCGCGCTGTTGCAATTGCTGCTGTAGAAGGTGACGCAACAAGTCAAAAGCATGCACCGCATGGCGCACCAAATCGGGATGGGCCGCAGGTTCGGGCCAAGGGGTGCCAAACATCAGGCGGTATTCAAGCGGGTGATCTGCGGCGTAACGCATGTAGGCCTGGCCCATGCCCAGCAGTGCGTCGCTGCCGTGGGCTTTGGAGGCTTGGTCCATAAAGTTGGCGAAATCCGCAAAGCAGCGCTGCATGATCGCTGACAGCAGGTGGTCCCGGCTGGGGTAGTGCCGGTAAGGCGCTTGGTGGGAAACCCCCAGTTTTCGGGCGACATCGCGCAGGCTCAGGCCTTCGATGCCTTGCTCGGCAATCACCTCGCGGGCCGCTTGAATACAGGCTTCTTTCAGGTCCAGGTCATGGATGGTTTTGGCCATGTTCGCGTTTTTCGAAGCATTTGTTGACAGTGTCAACAGTTTAAATCACAATAGTAGACAGTGTCAACAATGGGGTCAGCATGTCATTTCCAAGTTTTGCCGAAAGCCTGGGCGGCTCTGTACTGGGGTGGTCGGGGCTGAGCACGGCACAGAAAATACTTTATGGTTACGGGGCGTTGATGGCCTTGGTTTTGCTGCCCACCTTGGTCTTGTCTTGGGTGGATGTGCGGACTCTGCGCGAGGTGGGCATCTGGGCCAAGCCGATGAAGTTCATGGCGGGCACGGCGCTGTTTGCGTGGACCACCGTCTGGTTGACCATGCTGGTGCCTGGCAGGGTGGGTCAAGGCCAAAGCTTTCAGTGGATCACTGGCTTGATCATCGTCACGTCATTGTTCGAGGTGGTCTACATCACTTACCAAGCATCGCTCGGTGAAGGCTCTCACTACAACACCATCGACCCTGTCCGGGCGATCTTGTTTGGCCTGATGGCTGTTGCAGCGGTGGGCTTGGTGGCATCAAAAGCCTGGCTGGCTTGGTTCATTTGGAGGGGTTTGGGGACGGCGGTGATGACACCCACCCTCTTGGCGGTGCTTTTGGGCCTGACCCTCACCTTTGTGTTGTCCACCGCCAGTGGCTTCATGTTGGGAGGCAGGCAACCGCCTGCTGGGGTGGGTTTGCCGGTGGTGGGGTGGCATGCCTGGCAAGACTTGCGCCCCGCGCATTTTTTGGCCGTTCATGCACAGCAATTCATCCCATTGGCGGGCATCCTGGCTGAGCGGGTGGCCGGTCAGGCCGCCATGCCTGTTGTGCAGGCTTTCGTGAGCATTTACATCGCAGCTTGGTTGGGTTTGAGCTGGATGGGCATGGCGGCTTGAGTCAGCAGGCCTGTTGGGGGGCTCACTTTGGAGCCAGGCGAATCGCGCCGTCCAGGCGAATCACCTCGCCGTTGAGCATGTCGTTTTCGATGATGTGTTTGGCCAGCTTGGCGTAGTCCTGTGGGGTGCCCAAGCGGCTGGGGAAGGGCACGCCGGCGGCCAGGGCGTCTTGCACTTCTTGCGGCATGCCAAACAGCATGGGGGTGCCGAAGATGCCGGGGGCAATCGTCATGTTGCGGATGCCGTTGCGAGCCAGGTCGCGGGCAATGGGCAAGGTCATGCCGACCACGCCGCCTTTGGACGCTGCATAGGCTGCCTGGCCAATCTGACCGTCGTAAGCCGCCACGCTGGCGGTGCTGATCAAAACACCCCGCTCGCCGGTGGCTTCGGGCTCGTTTTTGCACATGGCTTCAGAGGCCAAGCGGATCATGTTGAAGGTGCCGACCAGGTTGACCATGATCGCCTTGGTGTAGACGGCCAGGTTGTGTGCGCCGTTTTTGCCAACGGTCTTTTCAGCCGGGGCGATGCCCGCGCAGTTGACCAGACCCATCAGCTTGCCCATGGATACGGCTTTGGCGACCACGGCTTGGCCATCCGTTTCGTTGCTGACATCGCACTTGACGAATGCGCCGCCCAATTCTTGGGCGATGGCCTCGCCTTTTTCAGCCTGCATGTCGGCAATCACCACTTTGCCACCGTTGGCCGCCAGCATGCGGGCCGTACCTTCGCCCAGGCCCGATGCGCCGCCGGTGACGATGAAAACTTTGCCTTGAATGTCCATGTTCGACTCCTGAAATTGATTGACGTTACGTCAACGTCAATTATGCCCTTTGGCAAGGTATGAACAAAGAGCAGCTCGTCTGAAATAGGGTCGTAACGACCCCGTTGGTCATGTGCTGGGCCCAGAGGGCTTACCGCAAAAACGGTAAGCGAGTACCGGTTTGGTCGGATGTCCAAACGGTGTCCCTTTTTCTAGCATGGACAGGGTCACCGGTGTTTGGCCCGGTTGGCATCTGAACAGGAGAACCGCATGGCTTCAGAGCTCACTTGGGACAAAAACGAAACGGTTTTGGTGCACACCGACAGCAACTGGCGGCGTGCCTGCGAATTGCTGGCCACGGCGGACATCCGTGTTGGGGGCGGCAGGCCTTGGGACATGCGGGTGCACCACCCCGACACCTTTGACCGGATCCTGACGCGCGGCAGTCTGGGCCTGGGTGAGAGTTATGTGGACGGCTGGTGGGATTGCGACCAAGTGGACGAGTTCATCACCCGCATTTTGCGGGCGCGGCTGGACGAGCAGGTGGGCCGAGCGGGGTGGCTGTGGGCGTCGCTCAAGGCGCGCTTGACCAACTTGCAGTCGCAGCACCGCGCCTGGCAAGTGGGCGAGCTGCATTACGACTTGGGCAACGATTTGTACGAGGCCATGCTGGACCCGTCCATGGCCTACAGCTGCGGCTACTGGCCCGCTGCCCAAACGCTGGCGCAGGCGCAAGAGGCCAAGCTGGAGCTGATTTGCCAGAAGCTGCAACTCGAGCCGGGCATGACGTTATTGGACATTGGCTGCGGCTGGGGCAGCTTGATGTTCCATGCCGCCCGCCAGCATGGTGTGCAGTGCGTGGGGTTGACCATCTCCAAAGAGCAAGCCCGCTTGGGTGCGCAAAAGGCCCGTGACTTGCCAGTGCGTTTTGAGCTGGCCGATTACCGGCAGTTCAATCCCTACGGTGAGCAGCGCTTTGACCGTGTGGCGTCCATTGGCATGTTTGAGCATGTGGGCCACAAGAACTACCGCACCTATTTCGACATGGCCCGACGCAGCCTTCGGGACGATGGCTTGTTTTTGCTGCACACCATCGGCAAAAACCGCGCAGGTGCTGGAATCGATCCTTGGATCGAAAAATACATCTTCCCCAATGGTGTGCTGCCTTCGGCTTCTGAAATCGCCTACTACAGCGAGGAAGATTTCGTCATGGAAGACTGGCACAACTTTGGCGAAGACTATGACAAAACCCTCATGGCCTGGCATGCGCGCTTCGAAGCGGCCTGGCCGTCACTGAAGGAGCGCTACGGCGAGCGTTTTTACCGCATGTGGCGCTATTACCTGCAGTGCTGTGCGGGCACTTTCCGCGCCCGGGACAACCAGCTATGGCAGGTGGTCTTGTCACCTGGCGGGCGGGCAGGGGGTTACCGCAGGCCAATGATGTAAGCGTTCTTTCTGGTGGTTCATGGGGCCCACAAACGTGCTCCAATGCGCGGGTTCCCATTTTTGGCTCTGTGCCCAGCATCCCATGTCCAGCCCGTCCTCTGCTTTTACCTCTGTTGACTCGCCTTTAGTCTGGCCCACGTCGGCCCGGTGGTTTTTGGCGCTGGGGGCGATCAGCGCTTGCACCAGTGTGGTGTTCAGCGCCGCCTTTGCGCATTTGCCCGTGTTTGCCGGGGGCGTGCCCATGGCGGTGCAAACCGCTTTGAGTCAGCAGCAATTTCATTCGCTGGGTTTGTTGTTCACAGGGCTGGCGCTGCGGGTCTGCGGGGTATCGCGCTGGCTGCAGGCAGCGGGCTGGCTCATGCTGGTGGGCTTGGTCTTGTTCAGCTTCAATCTCTATGCACGGCATGTTTTGGATTGGGATGCCCTGCGCGCACTGGTGCCATGGGGCGGTACGGCTTGGATATTGGCTTGGCTGTTTTTGGCCATGGGTTTGGCACGGGTAAATAGAAGACCCAATCGACAGGCTTGAGCTGAAAGCTTTTTCCTATGAGGTCGATAGGAACTATTCATGAGTAGAAACCCTAGGCTGCATTATGATTGCGACCAATGAGTTTTCTCATTCGATAGTTTTTATAAACCAACCCCAAGGAAATGACCATGTCCTCTTTGATCAATACCCAAGTCCAGCCTTTCAAAACCCAGGCTTTCCACAACGGCAAATTCGTGCAAGTGTCCAACGAAACCCTCAAGGGCGAGTGGTCTGTGCTGATTTTCATGCCCGCCGCTTTCACCTTCAACTGCCCGACCGAAATCGAAGACGCGGCTGACAACTACACCGAGTTCCAGAAAGCCGGTGCCGAGGTTTACATCGTGACCACCGACACCCACTTCTCGCACAAAGTGTGGCACGAGACATCGCCTGCCGTGGGCAAGGCCAAGTTCCCCTTGGTTGGCGACCCTACACACACCCTGACACGCGCTTTTGGCGTGCACATTGAAGAAGAAGGTCTGGCCTTGCGCGGCACCTTCATCATCAACCCCGAAGGCATGATCAAGACCGCCGAAGTGCACTCCAACGAGATCGCACGCGACGTGTCCGAGACCCTGCGCAAGCTCAAGGCCGCTCAGTACACCGCCGCCAACCCCGGCCAAGTGTGCCCAGCCAAGTGGAAAGAAGGCGCCAAGACTTTGGCACCTTCCATCGACCTGGTCGGCAAGATCTGATGTAACTGCGTCATCGCGAGCGCAGCGTGGCGATCCATGGATTGCGTCACTGCGTTCGCAATGACAGACGAATACCCTGTATCGCAGGGCGTTGAGCACAGCACAACAGGGCCACAAACCGGGTGTGTGCTGTCCTCAACGATTTCCCCCAACCCCCCGTCTGTCCGAGGCCTCGCCATAAGCGTGGGCTTGGGATGAATGCAGCCAAAAACAGGAGAAAACCATGCTCGACGACACCCTCAAAGCCCAACTTCAGCAATACCTTGGCTTGCTTCGCCGACCGATTCGTTTGATCGCTTCGCTGGACGGCAGCGAGACCGGCACTGAGATGAAGAGCCTGCTGGAAACCATTGCGGACCTCTCGGACAAGGTCAGCCTGGACACCTCTGGTAACGATGCCCGTAAGCCGTCGTTCGTAGTGGCCCGCGAAGGCCAGACCACCGGCGTGCGTTTTGCAGGATTGCCTTTGGGTCACGAGTTCACCTCGCTGGTGTTGGCGCTGCTGTGGACCGGCGGTCATCCCCCTAAGGTCGAGGCCGACGTCATCGACAGCATCAAGGCCCTTGAAGGGAACTTCAATTTCGAGGTCTACATGTCGCTGAGCTGCCACAACTGCCCCGACGTGGTGCAGGCTTTGTCGCTCATGGCCATCGTCAATCCGCAGGTCAAAACCGTGGTGATCGAAGGCGGCGCTTTCCAGCAAGAGGTGGAAGAGCGCCAAATCATGGCGGTGCCCATGGTGTTCCTCAATGGCCAGGTGTTCGGCTCAGGCCGCATGTCGGTGGAAGAAATCGTGGCCAAACTGGACACCAACGCTGGTGAACGCGAAGCGGCCAAGCTCAGCGCCAAAGACCCCTTTGACGTCTTGATCATAGGCGGTGGTCCTGCAGGTGCGGCCGCAGCTGTTTACGCGGCCCGCAAAGGCATCCGCGTGGGTGTGGCGGCTGAGCGTTTTGGTGGCCAGACCAACGACACCATGGCGATTGAGAACTACATCTCGGTGCTCGAGACCGACGGCCCCAAGTTTGCGGCGGCTCTGGAAGCGCAAGTGCGCCATTACGAGGTGGACATCATGAATTTGCAGCGCGCTGAAAAAATCATCCCGGCGACCGAGCCGGGTGGCCTGATCGAAGTGCAGATGGCCAATGGTGCGGGCCTACAGGCCCGTTCGGTGATCCTGTCCACCGGTGCCCGCTGGCGCAATGTCAACGTGCCCGGCGAGCAAGAGTACAAAAACAAGGGCGTGGCGTATTGCCCCCACTGCGACGGTCCGCTCTTCAAGGGCAAGCGCACCGCCGTCATTGGCGGTGGCAACTCCGGTATCGAAGCGGCGATTGACTTGGCAGGCATCGTGGCGCATGTCACGGTGTTTGAATTCGCCGACCAGCTCAAGGCCGACGCGGTGCTGGTGAGCAAGCTCAAGAGCTTGTCCAACGTGAGCATCCACACCAACGCCCAAACGACCGAAATCACGGGTGCAGAAGGCAAGGTCAACGGCATCCGCTACAAGGACCGCAAGAGCGGCGACGACCATTGGGTGGCGCTTGAAGGCGTGTTTGTGCAGATCGGTCTGGTGCCCAACACCGAGTTCTTGCGTGGTACCGTGGAGTTGAGCAAATTCGGCGAAATTGTGGTGGATGCCAAGGGCCACACCAACGTGCCCGGCGTGTTCGCGGCGGGCGATTGCACCACGGTGCCTTACAAGCAGATCGTCATCGCTGCAGGCGAAGGTGCAAAAGCTGCCCTGAGCGCGTTTGACCATCTGATCCGTTTGCCAGCAGTGCCGGCCAAGGAGGCCGAAGCGGTCACGGCTTGATCGGTCTGGCCATCATTTGAAACCGACCCGGTCCAGCATTTGCTGAACCTTGATCTGGTTCATGCCGACTGCACTGACCGGAAGCAACTCGCTTTTGAAGCTTCCACCGGTCATGGCTTTGAGGGCAGGGTTGTCAAAGGTGACCCCTTTGGCGGCAGGCCATTCGTTGTTGCCGTTGGCAAAATGGTTTTGCGCGGCAGGGCTGGCCAGGTATTCCAGAAACTTGATGGCACTTTCGGTGTTTTTGGCGTGGCGTGCCACTGCGCCGCCAGCCACATTCATGTGGGTGCCCCAGCTGCTTTGGTTGGGGAAGACCACGCTGATTTTTTCGGTCACGGCGCGGTCGGCCGGATTGGAGGAGCGCATCAGGCGTGCAAGGTAATAGGTGTTGGTGACGGCCACGCCGCATTCCCCCGAGGCCACGCCTCGGATTTGGTCGGTGTCACCGCCTTTGGGGCTGCGCGCCATGTTGCTCACCAGGCCCTTGAGCCAGCTTTCTGTTTTTTGCGGACCCAGATGCTCAGTCATGGCGCCGAACAGGCTCAGGTTGTAGGGGTGTGAGCCGCTGCGGATGCACAGGCTGCCTTTGAATTTCGCATCGCTCAATTTTTCGTAACTGTCGAGATCGGTTTTGTTGAACTTGAGCTTGTCGTAAACGATCACACGTGCCCGGGTAGACAGGCCAAACCAGGCCGTGCCGCCGTTGTCTGCCGTTTTCGCCCGCAGGTGCGCCGGGATGGCTTCTTCAAGGAGTTTGGATTTGACGGGCAGAAAAAGGCCATCGACTTCCGCGCGCCACAATCGCGCAGCATCGACCAACAAAATCACATCGGCAGGCGAAGCAGTGCCTTCTGCCTTGAGACGGGCGAGAATACCGGCATCGTCGGCGTCAACGCGGTTGATCCTGATGCCGGTGGATTTGGTGAAGTCGCTGTACATGACTTCATCGCTGGGGTAGTGGCGAGCGGAGTAAATGTTCAGCACCCTGTCTTGTGCCATGGCCGATGCGACACTCAGGAAGCAGGTGATGGTCAACAAGGATTTAGACGGTGTCACGGAGTCTTTTAGCGGGTTAGATCTCCAGAGTGTAAATCAAATGCGAATCATTATCAATAAGATTTGAGGGAAACATGCATAAATTGAAGGGAATGGGCCAAATGTTGTGCGTCAAATCGGCAGAAGAACACAGGCTGGGAGGCCGGTTCAAGCAAGCAGGTCAGCGACTGGGCATGGTGTTGATGCTGTTTGTTTTGACCGCGTGCAGCAGTTTGGACCCCATCAAACCCCAAGAGCCTGGCGCACGACCTGTCACCGAGCGGCGTGAGGTGAAATTGGGTCTGGCGCTAGGGGGCGGCGCTGCGCGAGGTTTCGCACACGTAGGGGTGATTCAGGTGCTGGAAGAATCTGGGCTCAAACCCAGCCTTGTCGTGGGCACCTCCGCGGGCAGCTTGGTGGCGGCTTTGTACGCCAGCGGCAAAAGTCCCTCTGATTTGGTGCGTGTGGCCGAGTCCATGCAGGAGGCCGAGATCACGGACTGGATGCTGCCGATCCTGAATCGGGGCGCTTTGCGTGGTGAGGCCTTGGCCAAGTATGTGAATGCGCAGGTCGGTGGCAAGACCTTGGAGCAAATGAAGATCCCCTTGGGGATCGTGGCCACTGATTTGGGAAGTGGTCAGGCGATCACGTTCAGGCGCGGCAACACGGGGGCAGCGGTGCGTGCGTCGAGTGCCGTGCCTGCGGTGTTCCAGCCAGTGCGCCTGGGAGACCGTGAATACGTGGACGGGGGCCTGGTCTCCCCGGTGCCGGTGCGTCAGTCACGCGAAATGGGGGCCAACTTTGTGATCGCTGTGGACATCTCCAGCGATCCGGAGGGCAACCCCTACGGCGACACCTTCCAGATCCTCATGCAGACATTTGCCATCATGGGCAAAAGCATCAACACTTTGGCATTGCAGGAGGCCGACGTGGTGGTTCGGCCAGCGCTGTCGGGTGTCAAGAGCGCTGATTTTGGTGCACGCCAGCGTGCCATCGAAGCGGGCAGGGTCGCGATGCGGGCCGCTTTGCCCGCTTTGAAAGCCCGCATGGCTCAGTTTGAAGAAGGCCAGTGACTTGAGGTGGGCCCCCGAACAACTGGGAGGTGACAAGGACCAACGATCTCCTGACGACATGGCGTAGCCAAAAAAAGGGCTGATCTTGCGATCAGCCCTAGAAGGGATCCCTGTTTCCCAGATGAAATGCAAAGAGATCCGAGGAGACAACTTGCAAAACGACAGGCCGGTACTTGCAAAACCGGCCTGCCGTGAAAAATCACTTCTTTTTGGCAGCCTTGGGTGCAGCCGATTGCGTGACGGCAGCCAGATTGGTTTCGGCCAGGTCGGTGGCTTGCTTGACGGCTTTTTGCACCGATTCGAAAGCGCTGTTGGCGGCGGTCATGGCACCCTTCATCATGGCCACGGCTTGCTCAGAACCGGCAGGGGCGTTTTGGGCGGCGCTGTCCATCAAAGTGGCGAACTGCTTTTGCGCAGCGGCACTTTGGGCTTCGAAGGCTTTGGTGAACTCGCTGCCAGTGCCCGACGCGATGTCGTACAGGTGACGGCTGTATGCGGCAGTTTTTTCAGCCAAAGGCTGGAAAAGGTTGGCTTGCATGGCCAGCAGCTCTTGGGCGTCTTTCACGCTCAGAGCGGCTTGGGTGTTGTTGGCGGACTCGTCCAGGGCGGCCTTGGCCACGCTCAGGTTCAGCTCCACCATTTTTTCCACGCCTTCGAATGCTTTGGCGGTCAGGCCAAACAGGGTTTCCACATTGGCTTTGTGCGAGGCGACGATTTGCTCGGGTGTCATCATGAGGGGCTCCAGATAAAAGTTCGGTTTCAAGAAGACTGCGCCTTAACTGGCCTAGGCCGTACAACTTTGTTGCAGTGCAGCATGATTTGGATTTTAGGGTTTCTACCTGGTATTGCAAGGGGATGTGCACACTCGTGGCTCAGTTTAGAGAGGGTTTTCTAGAATCAAGGCCCCACCTGAGTCACCCATGCACGCTTATTACGCAGACCACTTTGTTTTGCCCTTGCCCGAAGGCCACCGCTTTCCCATGCGCAAGTACAGCCGTCTGCGTGACCGCCTCACACAAGAGCTGCCGGGAGTGTTCATGCGCGAAGCGCCTGCGGCCAGCGATGGTGAATTAGCACTGGTGCACACGCCCGCTTACATCCAGGGTGTGAGCAACGGGACTCTGGAGCCCGCCTTGCAGCGCGAGATTGGCTTTCCTTGGAGTACCGCCATGGCCGAACGGGCCCGTCGCTCGGTGGGCGCTACTGTGGCGGCTGCCCGCGATGCGCTGAATCAAGGCGTGGCAGGCAACCTGGCTGGCGGCACGCACCATGCCTACGCGCACAAGGGCGGGGGCTTTTGTGTGTTCAACGACATTGCAGTGACGGCCCGCCTGATGCAGGCCGAAGCCTGGCGTCACCAGCGACAGACCTTGAATGTGGCGGTGATTGACCTGGATGTGCACCAAGGCAACGGCACGGCGCACATCTTTGCCAACGACCCCAGCGTGTTCACGCTGTCTCTTCATGGCGAGAAGAACTTCCCGTTCCGCAAGGAGCCCAGTGATTTGGACGTAGGTCTCCCCGACGGCTGTACCGACGAGCCCTATCTGGAGGCGCTCCACCAAGCCCTGCAAACGCTGCATGACCGGTTCGATCCGCAGCTGGTGATTTACCTGGCCGGAGCCGACCCGCACGAGGGGGATCGGCTGGGTCGGCTCAAACTGACTGCGGATGGCATGCAAGCCCGAGACCGTGTGGTGCTGGACTGGGCGTGGCAACGCAGGCTGCCGGTGGTGCTGTGCATGGGCGGTGGCTACGGACACGACATCGAGACCACGGTGCAGGTGCAAATGCAGACCTGGGACGTGGCCTTGGCCTACTGGCAGCAGTGGCAACGCTGGCACAATCTCGGGCGATGAACACGCCTGCTAAACCCCAATCCGACGCCCGCAGCAGCTACAAAGCGTTTCGTGCGATCACCACCCGCTGGATGGACAACGATGTGTATGGCCATGTGAACAACGTGGTGTACTACAGCTGGTTTGACACGGCCGTGAACGCCACGCTGATTGAGCGTGGCGTGCTCGACATCCACGCGGGCAGCACCATTGGCCTGGTGGTGGAAACCCAGTGTTTTTACTTTGCACCGCTGGCCTTCCCCCAAACCATCGACGCGGGTATCCGCGTGGCCAAGCTGGGCACGTCCAGCGTGCGCTACGAGGTGGGCCTGTTTGCCCAAGGTGAAGAGATGAGCGCTGCCCGGGGCCATTTTGTGCATGTGTACGTGGACCGCGAAACTCGCCGACCTGTGCCCTTGCCGACCCCACTCAAAGGATTTTTGGAGACATTGACATGAGCATTTCCCCCATCGGCCCCCAGGTCAGCACCCGCGTGAACGATCCGGCCAGCGTGGACGCGGCCATCCTGAGTCGCTTTTCGGCCCGAGCTTATTTGC
This sequence comes from Comamonadaceae bacterium, assembly GCA_027488215.1. Taxonomy (GTDB): domain Bacteria; phylum Pseudomonadota; class Gammaproteobacteria; order Burkholderiales; family Burkholderiaceae_C; genus Limnohabitans_A. The sequence goes on along the minus strand of JAIYCB010000012.1, from coordinate 26,606 downwards.
AAAAGCCGGTGGACCGCGCTGTGCTGCAAGAGGTGCTGGGCATCGCCGCGCGCGCGCCCAGTGGCACCAACACCCAGCCTTGGAAGGTGTATGTGCTGCAAGGCGCCAAGCGTGATGAGCTGGTGGCTAAAACCTGCGCCGCGCATGACGCCATCAGCGCGAATCCGGCTTTGGCCTCTGAATATGCCGAGTCCTATGACTACTACCCCGAAAAATGGGTCAGCCCCTACATCGACCGCCGCCGTGAGTGTGGTTTTGGTTTGTACGGCGTACTGGGCATTGGCAAGGGCGACAAGGCCATGATGCACGCCCAGCACCAAAAGAATTTCCGATTCTTTGACGCACCCGTGGGTCTGATGTTCACCATCGATAAAGTCATGGGTCGGGGCAGTTTGCTCGACTACGGCATGTTTTTGCAAAGCATCATGGTGGCGGCCCGTTCGCGCGGCCTGCACACTTGCCCGCAGGCGGCCTGGAACGGCTTTTCCAAAATCATCTTGCCTTTGGTGGGCGCGGGTGAGAATGAAATGGTGGTTTGCGGCATGTCGCTCGGCTACGCCGACGAGTCGGCCTTGGTCAACACCTTCCAGACCACACGGGTGTCCGCGCAAGACTTCACCCACTGGGTGGACTGATCTTTTTTGTGATGACAAGGCGATCAATTGGGGTTTGAAGCACTGGCGTTGCAACTGCTCAACGGACTGAGCCACGCCACTACCTTGTTTTTAATGGCTTCGGGTTTGACGCTGATTTTTGGCGTGACCCGTATCGTCAACTTCGCGCACGGCAGTTTTTTCATGCTGGGTGCGCTGTGGTCCGCCCATGCCGTGGCGAACTGGTGGCCCGCGATGGCCGAAACGGCTTGGGGTTATGGCGCTGTCATTTTGATGGGGGCATGTGTGGCGGCCTTACTGGGGGCCGTGACCGAAGTGCTGCTCCTCAAGCGCATGCGCCACGCGCCGCAGCTGTACCAATTGGTGGCCACCTTTGGCCTGACACTGGCACTGCATGACGCGATGCGCTGGTACTTTGGCCCGGAAGAGGTGTTTGCGCCGCGCTTCCCCGGCCTCAAAGGTGCGGTTCAGCTGGGCGAGTCGTATTTCCCCACCTGGCAGTTGTTCACGCTGGTGCTAGGGCCCTTGGTCTGGCTGGGGCTGCATCTGCTGCTCACGCGCACCCTGTGGGGCCAGCGTGTCAAAGCCGCCACGCAAGACCGAGAGATGCTGGACGCCCTGGGGGTGAATCCTGCGCCGCTGATGCTGGGGGTGGTCATGCTGGGCTGCGGCTTAGCGGGGCTGGCCGGAGCTTTGCAACTGCCACGCGAGCCTGCGCACTTGCAAATGGATGTGAATGTGGTGGTCGAGACCTTTGTGGTGGTGGTCACCGGGGGGCTGGGCAGCATCGGCGGGGCGTTTGCAGCGGCGGTGTTGATCGGCCTGATTCACGCCTTGGGCCTGAGCTTTTTCCCGCAAGCGACTTTGGTGCTGGTGTTTTTGACCATGGCGGCGGTGCTGGTCTGGCGTCCGCAGGGCTTGGCTGGATCGACCCTGCATGCCGAACAGCGCGAGACGGTGCCGGTGTTTTCTTTGTGGCCTGCAAGTCAGGTTGGGCGTGGGGTGATGGTGGCGGCGGTTGTGGGGTTGACGTTCTTGGCCTGGGGGCAGGGTGATTACGGACGCAGTCTGGCTGAAGACGTGATGGTGATGATGCTGTTTGGCCTGAGCCTGCAGTGGATGATGGCTTTGGGTGGTCTGGTCAGCTTTGGTCACGCGGCGTTTTTTGCATTGGGTGCTTACGGCGCGGCGTTGGCGCATTTGCATTGGGGCGCAGGCCTGATCACAGCCTTGACCGCAGGCATGGCGCTGGCCATGTCGGTGGCGCTTGTGTTTGGGGTCTTGGTGGTGCGCAGCAGCGGGGTGTACCTGGCCATGTTGTCGCTGGCGTTGGCGCAAACGATTTGGGCCGGGGCCACCCAATGGGTGGGCTTGACAGGCGGAGACAACGGCTTGATCGGTCTGCGCATGATGGCGGCTGAGTCGCGGGCTTTGTGGGATGCGCTGTTGTGCGCGGGATTGTTGCTGGCTTTGGCAGGCATGGCCCGGATGGCTCGCTCCAGCCGGGGCGCGGCTTTGCAGGCCTTGCGCGATGCGCCTTTGCGGGCGGCGGCCAGTGGCTTGCCGGTGCAGGCACTGCGTTACCAGGTGTTTGTGGGCAGCGCCACTTTGGCGGGTTTGGCCGGGGGCTTGTGGGCCGCGTTCAAGGGAGCGGTATTCCCTTCGGTGGCTTCGGTGGCCATGTCGGTCGATGCTTTGCTGGTGATTTTGCTGGGCGGCGTGCACCAGTTGTGGGGCTCAGCCGTCGGCAGTGCGCTGCTGGTCTGGGGTGGGGCTGAGCTTGGCCAGGGCCTCGAGTACTGGCGCGGGGTGTTGGGCTTGGTCATCATGGGGGTCATGGTGCTGGCCCCCAGTGGTGTCTTGGGGGGAGTGCAAATGCTGATGGCCCGCTGGATGACCCGGAAGGGTGGCCGCTCATGAGTGACGAGCAGACATTGCAGGTCAAGGGCCTGGCCAAGCACTTTGGCGGCGTGCGGGCGCTGGACGGCGTGCACTTCTCTGTACCCGCAGGCCAGTGCGTGGCCTTGATCGGACCCAATGGCGCGGGCAAATCGACCTGTTTTGCCTGCCTGGCTGGCCAGCAGGTGCCCACGGCGGGTGATGTTCTGTGGCAAGGTCAGTCGCTGTTGGGCAAGGCCCCTGCCGAGCGTCAGCGTTTGGGCGTGGCTCGTACTTTTCAGGTGGCGCAGACCTTTGAGGCGCTCACGGTCCTGCAAAACATCCAGTTGGTGCTGCGCGGTGCAGCGCCCTTGGTTTGGTGGGACCAGCTGGACCGGCGGCAACCCGAACGCGCCATGCACTTGGCCGCACAGGCGGGTTTGCAGCCGCTGGCCCACCACACGGTGGCCGATTTGCCTTATGGCGCGAAAAAACGGCTGGAGCTGGCCATGGCGCTGGCGGGCTTGCCTGAAACAGCTGCCGATCCATCGGGCGCTTTGCTGCTCCTGGACGAGCCTGCTGCTGGGCTGGCCTTGGCCGAGCGGGCCGACATGATGGCGCTGGTTCGCCAAGTGGCATCCCAAGGCGTGACGGTGCTCTACACCGAACACAACATGGACGCCGTATTTGGCGTGGCCGAACGGGTGTTGGTGCTGATGCAAGGGCGCCTGGTGGCCGATGGATTACCTGAAGCGGTGGCGCAAGACTCGCAGGTGCGCGAACGCTATCTGGGGAAAGATTTCGAGATGAAAGGCCTGCTCGATGCTCACCGTTAAGGGACTCAACGCCTGGTACGGCCAGGCCCAAGCCTTGTTCGACGTGAGTCTGACGGTGGGCGAGGGTGAGTTGGTGGTCATTCAGGGTTTGAATGGCGCGGGCAAATCGACCTTGCTGCAAAGCCTGATCGGCATCGGCCCGCGTGCGCAAGGGCGCATCGAATGGCAAGGCCTTTCCATTGAGGATTGGCCTGCGCACCAACGCGCCCGAGCGGGCTTGGGTTTTGTAGCCGAAGACCGGCGATTGTTCACCGGCTTGTCAGTCAAGGAAAACCTGTGGATCGCCGCACCCTCGGGTTCAATCGCTCAGGTAACGCCCGCGCAACGCTTTGACCGCGTGATGGCTTTGTTCCCACAGCTGCAAACCATGCTGCACCGACCGGCCAGCCAAATGAGCGGTGGTGAGCAACAAATGCTGGCGTTGGCCCGCACCCTTATGATCGGCCCGCGCCTGTTGTTGCTGGACGAGCCTTGCGAGGGCATCGCCCCGGTGCTGGTGGCGGCCATGCGGGATGCTTTGCTGCAACTGGCCCGAGAAGGCGTGGCCATGCTGGTGGCCGAGCAAAACAACATCCTGACCCACCACGCGCAGCGGGTCTTGGAGCTGGCCAGCGGGCGACTAGACAAACAGGTCTCTAGCCCGCATCAGGCCACCTGAGTCCTTTGGTCATCCCTTACACTGGCCCACAACCACGAGTGGCCTCAGCCGCCAGAGACAAAACACCATGATCATCACCAGCCTGCTCGACACCGATCTGTACAAATTCACCATGATGCAGGTGGTGTTGCACCAGTTTCCAGGGGCGCAGGTCGAATACAAGTTCAAATGCCGCAATCCGGGCGTGCCCTTGGCCCAGTTCGTCAAGGAGATCCGAGAAGAGATACGCTCCCTGTGCAGCCTGACATTCAAGGAAAGCGAGTTGCAGTACCTGCGGTCCATGCGCTTCATCAAGAGCGATTTTGTGGATTTTTTGGGTCTGTTCAAACTCAATGAAAAGTACATTGAAGTGACCCCCTTGCCCTCGGGCGAGATTGACATCACCATCCGGGGCCCTTGGCTGCACACGATTTTGTTTGAGATTCCGGTTTTGGCCATCGTCAACGAGGTGTACTTCCGCAACACCCAAAAAGTGCCTGATCTGATGGAAGGTCGCCGCCGCCTGGACACCAAAATTGCCCAGTTGCAGGCCCCAGGACTGGAAACCCTCAAGATTGCCGACTACGGGACCCGCCGCCGTTTTTCACGGGCTTGGCACGAAGAGGTCTTGCGCGTGCTGTCAGCCCGACTCGGTACCGGCCCCAGTGGCCAATTGGCTGGAACCAGTAATGTTTATTACGCGTATTCCCTTGGCCTAACCCCATTGGGTACCATGGCGCATGAATACTTGCAGGCCTGCCAAGCCCTCGGGCCTCGTTTGCGCGACAGTCAAATTTTTGCCTTTGAGTCCTGGGCCAAGGAATACCGGGGTGACTTGGGCATTGCGCTCAGCGATGTTTACGGTTTCAACGCTTTCTTGCGCGACTTTGATCTGTACTTTTGCAAGCTCTTTGACGGTGCCCGCCACGACAGTGGCGACCCCTTCAGCTGGGGTGAGCGCATGATCGCGCATTACCAACACAACCGGGTGGACCCCAAAACCAAGACCTTGATTTACAGCGACAGCTTGACCATTCCGCGCACCATCGAGTTGTTTGAGCAATTCCGGGGCCGCTGCCAATTGGCCTTTGGCGTGGGAACGAATTTGACCAATGACCTGGGATACGAGCCGCTGCAGATCGTCATCAAAATGACCCGTTGCAATGGTCAGCCCGTCGCCAAACTTTCAGACTCGCCTGGCAAAGGTATGTGTGATGATGAAAAATACCTGGCTTATCTGCGTCAGGTGTTTGAAGTGACACCCAGCGCCTGAATCGGTTACTTTCACCTTAACATCACATTCTTTCAATTGGAGACGCGCACCATGAGGCTTTTGGGATCAAGATGGACCACCTGGCTGGCTTTGCCGGCGTTGCTGGCCATGTCTGGTGGGGCTTGGGCCGCCGATTTTGACGGTTCGCAGTTGTCTGTGATTTGGGGCGTGCCGTTTGCCGGCATTTTGTTGTCCATTGCCTTGATGCCTTTGTTGACGCCGCATTTCTGGCACCATCATTACGGCAAAGTGGCTGCCGCTTGGGGCTTGGCATTTTTGATCCCTTTTGCCGTGATGTTTGGGCCAGCGATGGCGGGTGCCAATATGGTGCACGCGCTTTTTGCTGAATACATTCCCTTCATCATTTTGCTGACCGCACTCTTCACTGTGTCGGGCGGCATTTTCATTCGCGGTAACCTGCAAGGCAGCCCCGGCCTGAACACGGCCATCTTGGGTATTGGTGCGTTTTTGGCCAGCTTCATGGGCACCACTGGGGCTTCGATGTTGCTGATTCGTCCCTTGATCCGCGCCAACGAACACCGAAAACACATGGCCCATGTGGTGGTGTTTTTCATCTTCATCGTCTCCAACGCGGGCGGTTCGCTGACCCCGTTGGGTGATCCACCGCTGTTTTTGGGCTTCTTGAAGGGCGTGGATTTCTTCTGGACCTTGAAACACATCTTCCCTGAAACATTTTTCTTGCTGGGCAGCTTGCTGACCATTTTTTACTTCCTGGACAGTTGGTATTTCAACCGCCGTGAAGGGCTTATGCAGCGAGACCCGACGCCCGACTCCAAGGCCATCGGTTTTGATGGGGGCATCAACTTCGCTTTGTTGGCCGTCGTGGTGGGCTTGGTGCTGATGAGCGGTCTGTGGAAGTCCGACGTGTCCTTCGATATCTATGGCACTGAGGTTGGTCTGCCCGGCGTGGTGCGTGACGTTGGCCTGTTGGCTGTGACTTTCTTGTCCCTCACGATCACGCCTGCCAAAGTGCATGCCGATAACCAGTTTTCTTGGGCCCCGATGCAAGAGGTGGCCAAGTTGTTTGCGGGTATTTTCCTGACCATCATCCCGGTGATTGCCATGCTCAAGGCGGGTGTCAATGGCCCATTTGGCGCAGTGGTTCAGGCTGTGACCCAGCCCGACGGCAGCCCCGATGTCATGATGTATTTCTGGATCACGGGTGCTTTGAGTTCATTCCTGGATAACGCCCCGACTTATCTGGTGTTCTTCAACACCGCTGGTGGCGATCCACAAGTCTTGATGACCACGTTGGCCCCGACATTGGCCGCCGTGTCGGCGGGTGCCGTGTTCATGGGTGCCAACACCTACATTGGTAATGCGCCCAACCTGATGGTCAAGGCGATTGCTGAAGACCGTGGTGTGAAGATGCCGAGTTTCTTTGGTTACATGTTGTGGTCAGGCGCTGTTCTGATTCCGTTGTTCGTGGTCATGAGTTTGATCTGGTTCCAGTGATGTCCAAACTTTCTATTTTGGTGGCGCGCGCCATCTTCCCCGAGGTCCTGCAGTCTTTGGCGCAGGTGTTTGAAGTCGAGAGCAACCAGGCCGATGAGGTCTGGTCAGCTGCAGAGCTGACTCGCCGCATGCAGGACAAAGTGGGCGCATTGACCACCGGCAGCGAGCGCATCGACGCCGCGCTGCTGAAGGCCAACCCGCAACTGCGCATCGTGGCCAACATGGCTGTGGGGTTTAATAACTTTGATGTGCCCGCCATGACCGCCGCCGGCGTGCAGGCCACCAACACACCTGATGTGTTGACCGAAACCACGGCCGACTTCGGCTTTGCACTGCTCATGGCCACCGCCCGGCGCGTGACCGAGAGTGAGCACTATTTGCGTGCCGGCTTGTGGAAAAAGTGGAGCTACGACATGTTTGCCGGGGCTGAAGTGCATGGCTCGACCTTGGGCATCATTGGCATGGGCCGCATCGGGCAAGGCATTGCCCGCCGGGCGGCGCATGGCTTTGGCATGCAGGTCCTCTATCACAACCGGTCTCGCCTGAGCGCCGAGCTGGAATCCAATTGCAAAGCCCGTTATGTGAGCAAGCAAGAGCTGCTCCAAACCGCCGACCATGTGATGCTGGTGGTGCCTTACAGCGCCGAATCGCACCACACGATTGGCGCGGCAGAGTTGGCGCAGATGAAGCCTACCGCCACGCTGGTCAACATTGCACGCGGCGGCATTGTGGATGACGCGGCCCTGGCCAAAGCCCTGGCGGCGCGCCAAATCGCTGCGGCGGGTATCGATGTGTTCGAGGGCGAGCCCTCGGTGCACCCGGACTTGCTCAAGGTAACCAATGTGGTGTTGACCCCGCACATCGCCAGCGCAACCATTCAGACTCGCAAGGCCATGGCCCAGCTGGCGGCCGACAACCTGGTGGCTTACCTGACCCGTGGCCAGGCGCTGACGCCTTTGAACAACGTGGCTGGCCCCGCTGCATGAGTGACTGGGTGTTGCTGGCCCTGGGGGGGCTGAATCTGTTGTTGGTGGTCTGGCTGCTGTTGCGCCGCAGTGCATCGCCCGATCAACAAGCGCAGCAGACTGCTGCGTTGCTTGCCGAGCAAACAGCCATGCAGACGGCTGAACAAAACGCTTGGTATCAACAACAATTTGCGGCCATACAAACCCAGACAGAGCGCCTGGAGCGTGAGCTGCGCAACGAAATCAGCCAGTCGGGCGTGCAAGGGCGGCAAGAGGCCATGCAGACGCTGACGCTTTTCCAGCAATCGCTGCTGCAGCAAAGCGCCGAGGCCACCCGCACCCAGAACCAACAAATCGACGCATTGGCCCAGCAGCTGGCCTTGTTGCAAAAAAGCCTGACCGACAGCCTGGCGCAGCAGGTCAACGCCTTGTCTGAAGCCACCGCCCGGCGCCTGGCCGAGATGCGCGGCACCATGGAAACCCAGCTGGCCCAGTTGCAACAAAGCAATGCCGCCAAGCTCGATGAAATGCGCCTCACGGTGGATGAAAAACTCCAGGCCACGCTACAAGCGCGTTTGGGAGAGAGCTTCAAGCAAGTGGCCGAACGGCTGGAACAGGTGCACAAAGGCCTGGGCGAGATGCACACTTTGGCCCAAGGTGTGGGCGACCTCAAACATCTGCTGACCAATGTGAAGACGCGCGGCATGTTTGGCGAAGCGCAGCTGGCGTCCTTGCTCGAACAAGTGCTCTCGCCTGATCAATACGCGGTGCAGGTGGCCACACGCCCCGGTGACAAGAACCGTGTGGACTTCGCCATCCGTTTGCCGGGCCGATCGGACAGCGGTCAGCCCGTGTGGCTGCCAATTGACGCGAAGTTCCCGAACGAGGACTACGAGCGTCTGTTGGAGGCCCAAAGCCGAGCCGACCCGGTGCAAGCCGAGTTGTGCGCCAAGGCCCTCGAAGCACGCATCAAGCTCGAAGCCAAGTCGATTGCCGAAAAGTACCTGGAACCACCGCATACCACCGACTTTGCGGTCATGTTCTTGCCTACCGAAGGCTTGTATGCCGAGGTGTTGCGCCGTCCAGGTTTGATGGAAACCCTGCAGCGCGACCACCGCGTCACGTTGGCGGGCCCGACCAATTTGATGGCCATGCTCAATGCCTTGCAAATGGGCTTCAGAACTCTGGCTCTGGAGAAGCGTTCCAGCGAAGTCTGGCAGGTGCTGGGCGCTGTCAAGACCGAGTTTGGCAAGTTTGGCGATGTCCTCGACAGGGTGCGTAACCAGACGCAAACCGTACTCAATACGCTGGACCAGGCTCAAACCCGCAGCAACGTGATGCACCGTGCTTTGCGCCAGGTGGATGCCTTGCCCGAAGCCGAAGCCCAGGCTCTTTTGCCTGGTGCTGATGCAGGTGGTCATGCTTGACCTGAACATGTCATGACGGGGACAGCATGGCCATGACAAGGTTCATGCATGAATCGTGAACTGGCACGTCTGATTGCAGGTCAAATTTTTTTGCATGCCTGCATGGCAGGCATGCGCATGGCCATGCCTTTGCTGGCTTTGCAGCAAGGCTTCAGCGCGTTGGCTGTGGGGGCTTTACTGGCCTTGTTTGCCCTCACTCAGGTGTTTTTTGCTTTGCCCGCGGGGCGTTATGCCGACCGAAAGGGTTTGAAAACGCCCATTTTGATCAGCGTGGTGATCGCTTCCACAGGGGCGGGCTTGTCAGTGCTGTGGCCGATTTTTCCAATCATGTGTGTCAGTGCCTTGGCCACGGGTGGAGCCACCGGCATGGCTGTGATTGCTTTGCAGCGGCATGTGGGCCGTATGGCCCAAAATCCGGCCGAGCTCAAAGCAGCCTTCAGCTGGCTGTCGATCGGTCCGGCAGTGTCCAATTTTCTGGGGCCGGTATTGGCGGGATTGCTGATCGATTTTGCCGGGCCTTCACCAGCCCACGAAACCGGTTTTCGCTGGGCTTTTTTGCTGATGGCTGTGTTCCCCCTGAGCACCTGGTTTTGGGTGCGTCGGGTGAACGAGTTGCCTACGCCTTCGTCCCCGGAAAATGCCGGGCCGCGCCGCGCGCTGGACTTGCTGGCCGATCCAATGATTCGTCGCTTGTTGGGCGTGAATTGGCTGCTGTCGTCTTGCTGGGATGTGCACACCTTTGTGGTGCCAGTGCTGGGCCACGAACGGGGTTACAGCGCTTCAGTGGTGGGCACCATTCTGGGCGCATTCGCCATATCTGCGGCCTTCATCCGGGTGTGTTTGCCTTGGCTGTCGCGCCATGTGCATGAGTACCAGATCATCACCGGGGCCATGGTCTGCACCGGGTTGCTGTTTGCCTTGTACCCTTTTATGCCCACACCCTGGAGCATGGGTGTGTGCTCGGTGATGTTGGGACTTGCGCTGGGCGCAGTACAGCCCATGATCATGAGCACCTTGCACCAAATCACCCCCAAACACCGTCAGGGTGAGGCGCTGGGGCTGCGCTTGATGACCATCAATGCCTCCAGTGTCCTCATGCCCATGCTGTTTGGCGTGGCGGGGGCAGTAGCTGGCGTGGCACCCGTGTTTTGGGTAGTGGGGGCAGCGGTGGGCGCGGGATCGCGCGCAGCTTGGCGACTTCGATCCGGCAAAGGCCATTAAGGTTTGGGCTCAGCCGCTTGCACAAGAAGGGCTTTCGGGCCTCAAATGGGGGTGCTCAAGCCGCAGGCACATTGAGCTGGTAAAAGTCGCAAATGGTCTGCCAAGCCGCCTCAGGCGTGTCCACATAGCGAAACAGTTGAAGGTCTTCGATGGAAATGGTGCCCTCTTCAACCAGCACATCCATGTTGATCAGCCGCTTCCAGAATTCGGTGCCGAACAACAAGATGGGCACTGGGCGTGATTTGCGCGTTTGCACGAGCGTCATCACCTCGAACAATTCATCGAGCGTGCCAAAGCCCCCCGGAAAGGCGACCAAGGCTTTGGCTCGCATCATGAAGTGCATTTTGCGCAGCGCAAAGTAGTGAAATTTGAAGCTCAACTCGGGTGTCACGTAGGGGTTAGGCTTTTGCTCGTGGGGCAAAGCGATGTTCAGTGCGACCGACGGCGCACCGGCTTCTTGTGCGCCCCGGTTGGCTGCTTCCATGATGCCAGGGCCTCCCCCCGTGCAGATGAACAGCTTTTCATCATTGGGCAGGCAAGAGCAAGAGCGGGCCACCAATTGCGCAAAGGTGCGCGCGTTTTCGTAGTGCTGGGCATTGCAAATCGCTGCCTGGGCTTTGGCGATCTCTAGCGGCTGGCCTACTTTCTGCGCCGCACTCAGTTGTGTTTGAGCGCTGGCCATGTCCATGAACCGGGCGCTGCCGAAAACCACCACAGTGTGTTCAATTTTGGCCTCGGTTTGCGCCAAGTCGGGTTTGAGCATTTCCAGCTGGAAGCGGATGCCGCGCGTCTCACGGCGCAATAAAAATTCGGGGTCGGCAAAGGCCAGGCGGTTGGCTTCAGGTTCCAGCCAATCCGATGTTTGGGCTTCGGCTTGCAAATCGGCCCAAGCGTGGGGCAGGGATGGGGCAGAAAGGTCTTGTCTGGATTGCATGACCGCATTGTGCATCGACAGTAATGTGAGCGTAGCCATACCCCATCCGAAACACAGCCGAATCGTTGCGCCCATGAAAAAAGCCCCTTGCGGGGCTTTTGTCGGAGGAGTGATCCAAAAATCAGACGCGCTTGCGGTATTCGCCCGTGCGGGTGTCGATTTCGATCTTGTCGCCTTGGTCGACGAACAAAGGCACTGGCACTTCCATGCCGGTGGCGATCTTGGCGGGCTTCATGACTTTGCCGGAGGTGTCGCCTTTGACGGCTGGCTCGGTCCAGGTGATCTCGCGCACAACAGTGGTGGGCAATTCGACCGAGATGGCTTTCTCGTTGTAGAACACCACTTCAAGTTCCATGCCGTCTTCGAGGTAGTTCAGGGCGTCGCCCATGTTGGTGGCTTCGACTTCGTATTGGTTGAAATCGGTGTCCATGCAGACGTACATGGGGTCAGCGAAGTAAGAGTAGGTGCACTCTTTCTTGTCCAGAATGACCTGGTCCATCTTGTCGTCAGCGCGGAAGACCACTTCGGTGCCGAAGTTGGCGATCAGGCTTTTGAGCTTCATGCGCACGGTGGATGAGCCACGACCGCCACGCTGGTATTCGGTGCGCAGGACGACCATGGGGTCTTTGCCGTGCATGATGACGTTGCCAACGCGGATTTCTTGAGCGGTTTTCATAGGAATTGAGTCTGAAATGAAAGGGGGTGGCTTGTTGCCAAGCCCATCATTCTAACCGGGCCCGGACAAACGCTGCTCAGGCCCCAGCTCAAGAGCTTGGCGGTCAAAAAGGTGGTCGCCATGAAAGGAAGTGCCACACTCAGGGAGGGCAGCTGCACCGCGCATCATTGGGTCCATGGAGCTGTGGCCGAGCAAAACACCTTCAAGGTGCTGCGCATGAGGTCCCACTGTGAGTGATCAGCTGTTGCACCAGGTCGTCTTGTTCGCGCAGACGTTGACGTGCGGATTGTGCGCAGGTCGTCCAGTCCGTCAGCGCGGCTGTACTGATTGCGAGCCATTTGCCCGCTTCCATCCCATTCCAAACCCGATGCGCTCGCCGAAGGCTCTCCGGCGCCTGCATCCATTCCAAAAAAGCCTCCAGCTTTGCATGGTGGGCATTGTCACCCTGGGGGTAAATGTGCCAGATGAAGGGCTGGCCAGCCCAAAGCGCTCGCACCAATGAGTCTTCGCCGCGCACAAAGTTGAGGTCGCAGGTCCAGAGCATCTCGTCAAAGCCGTTCTGGTCTGTGTAGGGCAGGGCGCTCCAACTGGGGGGCACGGGCATGTGGGCCAGCGCTTGTCGCACCGCGGCCAGCGGGCGGCCGGGGGTGACCAGCAGGTGGTGAGGTGTGTCCACCAGTTGATGCAACAGTTGGGGCAGGACGGTGGGTTCGTAGCAGAACAGGCTGATCAGCAGGCTTCCGGGTGCCAGGTTGGGGGCGTGTTGCTGGCGCCAGGCATTGCGGTCAAAGCGTTCCTGCCGCTCAAGCAAGTCGGTTTCGCGCAGCAGGCCGCCGGTGTCGCTGGTGAAGCCGGGATAAAAGAATGTCTTGGTCCAGCCTTTGGCGGGACCGCTCATCACGGGCGAGGGCAGTCCGTGCATGCGGGGCACCCAGTTTTCGGCGCTCAGGTATTCGAGGTTGATCCAGGCGGGTTGCTGCGTGCGGGTGGCTACGCCGTGAGCAACAAAAGCTTCGGGCAAGATGCAGCCAAAGGCTTCGACCCAAACGTCGGCGGGTTGCAAGCGGGTTAACACTTCGCTTTGGCTGGCATCGTTCCACGGTAGCACTTGCAGCTTGCGTATGGCCTGGGCTTCGGGGGCCATCCAGGCGAGGGCTGAGGCGTCGTCCACCCACAGGCGCACCCGCAGGCCTTTTGCCAGCAGCTGGCGGGTCAGGCGCCAGCACACACCAAGGTCACCGTGGTTGTCGATGACGGTGCAGAAAATATCCCAAATTTTCCCAGTTTGGCGCGAGTGCATGGTTGGGGATTGTCGGGGCAAATTGTTTCCCCGTCACAATACGCGCCATGACAGCGGCTCACGACGAATCCTTGCTGGCCCAGGTGGCCGCGCTCCCGGCTTTGCCGGGGGTGTATCGCTACTTTGATGCGCAGGGTAACGTACTCTATGTGGGCAAGGCCAAGCAGCTCAAAAAACGGGTTTCGAGCTATTTCCAGAAGGACCACGGCGGCACGCGCATTGGCCACATGGTCAGCAAGATTGCCCGGATGGAGACCACGGTGGTGCGTTCCGAGGCCGAGGCTTTGCTGCTCGAAAACAACCTCATCAAAACCCTGAGCCCGCGTTTCAACATCCTGTTCAGGGATGACAAGAGCTACCCCTACCTCAAGCTCACGGGCAATGGCCGCGCGGCGCTTCCTGCCGTCGTGACCACGCCTGAGGCACATCACTACCCGCGTGTGGCCTATTACCGAGGCGGCGTGGAAAAGAAGCACCGTTACTTTGGCCCCTTCCCCAGCGCTTGGGCGGTCAAGGAGTCGATTCAGCTGATTCAGAAGGTGTTCAAGTTGCGCACCTGCGAGGACACGGTGTTTGCCAACCGCACTCGGCCTTGCTTGCTTTTTCAGATCAAACGCTGCTCGGGCCCCTGCGTGAACCTGATCAGCCCCGAGGACTATAAGGCCGATGTTCAGCATGCCGAACAGTTTTTGAATGGCGAGACCCAGGCGCTGATGCGCGAGATGGAGCAGCGCATGATGGCGCACGCCGATCGGCTTGAGTTTGAGCAGGCGGCTGAGGTGCGCAACCAGATGACCGCCCTGTCACGGGTCTTGCACCAACAGTCGGTCGACACGGCGGTGGACACCGATGCCGACATCCTGGTGGTGCGGGTGCAAGGTGGTCGCGCTTGTGTGAACCTGGCCATGGTGCGCGGCGGGCGGCATTTGGGTGACCGTCCTTATTTTCCGGTGCATGTCCAGGACGCCCAAGACCTGCTGGGGCTGGAAGAGGGCGAAGTTGAGAGTGAAGTGCAGCGTCCTGTCGAGGTGCAGGTGCTGGAGGCGTTTTTGGCACAGCACTACATTGGCGTACCTGTGCCACCGCTGCTGATCTTGAGCGTCCCTGTGGACAAAGCCTTGATCACAGCATTGTCGGCGCAGTCGGGTGTCAAGATCAGCACCGTGACGCAGCCGCGCGAACACCGCCGTGTGTGGCTGGAGATGGCCGAAAAAAACGCCGAACTGCAATTGGCCCGCTTGCTGGCCGAAGAGGGCTCGCAGCAGGCCCGAACCCGGGCGTTGGCCGAGGCGCTGGACCTGGCCCCAGACGATCTGGACCAGCTGCACATCGAGTGCTTCGACATCTCGCACACGGCGGGCGAAAACACTCAGGCGTCTTGTGTGGTGTTTCGCCAGCACAAGATGCAAAGCAGCGATTACCGCCGCTACAACATCGAGGGCATCACGCCGGGCGACGATTACGCCGCCATGCGCCAGGTGCTGATGCGCCGTTACGGCAAGTTGGCCGAGGCCCTGCGCTCAGGCGAGGGCACAGCCCGGCTGCCCGACCTGGTGCTGATCGACGGTGGCAAAGGGCAGGTGAGTATGGCCAAAGAAGTCTTCAGCGACCTGGGGCTGGACCTGTCGCGCATTGTGGGCGTGGAAAAAGGCGAAGGCCGCAAGGTGGGCCTGGAAGAACTGGTGTTTGCCGACGGCCGTGAGAAGGTTTATCTGGGCAAGGACTCGGCCGCGTTGATGTTGGTGGCCCAAATTCGCGACGAGGCGCACCGTTTTGCCATCACCGGCATGCGTGCCGCACGCGCCAAAGTGCGCATGGGCGGCAGCAAGATCGAAGAAATCCCGGGCATTGGACCGCGCAAACGGGCGCGCTTGTTACAGCGTTTCGGTGGTGTGCGCGGGGTCGAGGCAGCAAGCGTTGAAGACCTGTCCGGGGTGGAAGGCATCTCGCACGAGCTGGCCGAGACCATTTACAACGCCCTGCACTGATCCAACAGATTCTGTCATCGAGCTGTTGTCAGGGCGTGCCACAATCAAGACCATGTTTTTCACGATTCCCACCCTCATGACCTGGACGCGCATCGTCGCGATTCCATTGATCATTGGCGTGTATTACCTGGACAGCCTGAAGGTCGAGACCCAAAACCTGATCGCCACGGTCATGTTTGTCCTCTTTGCATGGACCGACTGGCTGGACGGCTATTTGGCCCGCAAGCTCAACCAAACCTCGGCCTTCGGGGCTTTTTTGGACCCGGTGGCAGACAAGTTTCTGGTCTGTGCTGCTTTGCTGATTTTGGTGCACATGAACCGGGTGCATGTGCTCATCGCCCTGGTCATCATTGGCCGCGAAATCGCCATTTCTTCGCTGCGCGAGTGGATGGCTTTGATTGGCGCGGGCAAGAGTGTGGCGGTGCACATGGTGGGCAAACTCAAAACCACGGTGCAGATGGTGGCCATTCCATTCTTGCTCTATGACGGCATATTATTTGACGTGATTGACACCCGCGGCTGGGGCGCGGTGCTGATCCTGATGGCAGCCATTCTGACCATCTGGTCCATGGTCTACTACATGCGCAAGGCCTTGCCTGAAATTCGGGCTCGGGTTAAATGAACGCCGCGCAGCAGCGCACGGCGTGGCTACAGGCCACGCCGGTGGTGTTTGTGCTGATTTGGAGCACTGGCTACATCGTGGCCCGCTATGGCATGCCCCACTCTCCGCCGTTCAGCTTCCTTTTGGTACGTTACTTTCTGTCCATCGCATGTTTCTTGCCCTGGATCTGGCTGGCGCGTGTGCATTGGCCCAAGAGCCGCATGCAATGGCTGCATTTGTCGGTCACTGGCATCCTGATGCACGCCGCGTATCTGGGCGGCGTGTGGGCTGCTGTCAAGGCGGGCATGGGTTCGGGGCTCTCCTCTCTGATCGTGGGGTTTCAGCCGGTGCTCACGGCGATTTGGCTGTCGTACAGCTTGCGCGGATCGGACCAGCCGGGCGTCACTCCACGGCAGTGGCTGGGTTTGTGCTTGGGCTTTGTGGGCTTGCTGATGGTGGTGTGGCGCAAGCTCACTTTGGGCTCGCCCATGGACCATGTGACCCCTGTGAACATGGCTTTGGCCATCGGGGCCTTGCTCAGCATCACGGTGGGCACGCTCTACCAAAAGCGCTTTGTGCAGCCTTGTGATGTACGTTCGGCCAACACGGTGCAGTTGATGGCCGCTTTTCTGGTGACTTTGCCGCTGGCGCTGGCCGAACCCGAGGCCATGCACTGGAGCGCAGAGCTGGTCGGTGCCATGGCTTGGTCGGTTCTGGGGTTGACGCTGGGCGGCAGTTCGCTTTTGTATGTACTGATCCAGCGTGGGGCTGCAGCCTCGGTGACCAGCCTGATGTACTTGGTGCCGCCCACCACGACCATCATGGCCTGGTTGCTGTTTGGCGAAACTATCACGGCATTCACGCTAGTGGGCACGGCGCTCACAGCTTTGGGCGTGAGCCTGGTGGTCAGGGCGTCACCTCGGTGAACCTGTTAGTGCCAATGTGCTTGTATGCTCGCCATTTTACCGGCTGCGCCACGGCGCTGCCGCTTTGATTAGATTTAACTGAGGACACCCCATGACAAGACATCGTATCGCCGTGATTCCAGGAGACGGCATTGGCAAAGAGGTGATGCCCGAGGGCCTGCGCGTGATGGACGCTGCAGCCCGCAAGTTTGGCATCGACTTGCAGTTCGATCATTTCGATTTTTCCAGCTGGGACTATTTTGAAAAGCATGGCCAGATGCTGCCGGACAACTGGAAAGACCAGATTGGTGGCCACGACGCGCTTTATTTTGGTGCAGTAGGCTGGCCCGAAAAAATCGCTGACCACGTGTCTTTGTGGGGCTCTTTGCTGCTCTTTCGCCGTGAGTTTGACCAGTACATCAACCTGCGCCCAGCGCGCCTGATGCCTGGCATCGTGGCCCCTGTGGTACGTCGTGACGGCAGCGCACGTCAGCCTGGCGAGATCGACATGTACATTGTGCGTGAAAACACCGAGGGCGAATATTCGGCCGTAGGTGGTCGCATGTTCCCTGGCACCGAGCGCGAGATCGTTATGCAGGAAACCATCATGAGCCGCATCGGCGTGGACCGTGTGCTCAAGTTCGCTTTCGAATTGGCGCAGTCACGCCCCAAAAAGCACCTGACCAGCGCCACCAAATCTAACGGCATCGCCATTACCATGCCTTATTGGGACGAGCGTGTGGCCGAGATGGCGAAGAGTTTTCCGGGCATCAACGTCGATAAATTTCACATCGACATCCTGACAGCGCATTTTGTGCAGCGCCCTGACTTCTTTGATGTGGTGGTGGCCAGCAATTTATTTGGTGACATCCTGAGTGATTTGGGGCCAGCTTGTACAGGCACTATTGGCATTGCGCCTAGCGCAAACCTGAACCCTGACCGTAAATTTCCCTCGCTGTTTGAACCGGTGCACGGTTCGGCCCCGGACATCGCGGGCAAATTCATTGCCAACCCGATCGGTCAAATTTGGTGTGGCGCCATGATGCTGGAATTTTTGGGCCACAAAGACGCGCACGATGCTATCCTGGCAGCCATTGAAAAAGTGCTGGCAGCAGGCTCCGATGCGCCTCGTACTCCGGATTTAGGCGGAAAGGCAAGTACTTCTGATGTGGGTAAAGCCATATCAGAGGCTTTGTGATTTGCAGTCGAGGGCCGCTGCGATTGTTAGTCAAAAAATCTTTGCAACCCGCCCACCTGCTGTGTTTTCAAGGCTAGAATCCATCGCTCAATGGGTAGTGCCTGACACCGATTGACATACCCACAAGGTGTGGATTTAATTGCTCAGGGCCCAGTTTGCCCTAACTCTTTGCATCAACCTGCTCAGCATGTTGATTTGTCTACTGACCCCATGCCGCTTAGAACGGCATCAACACCCAGAGGTTTTTTGTGAACAAAACTGAATTGATTGAACACATTGCAAAGCATGCCGATCTGTCCAAAGCTGCTGCTGGTCGTGCATTGGAAGCCACCATCGGTGCAGTGCGCACAACCTTGAAAAAAGGTGGCACCGTTTCCTTGGTGGGTTTTGGCACTTTTGCTGTGGGCAAGCGTGCTGCACGCACAGGCCGTAACCCGCGCACTGGCGCTGCGATTAAAATCAAGAAAGCCAATGTTCCAAAGTTCCGTCCAGGCAAGGGCTTGAAGGATGCTTTGAACTGACAAGACATTTGAGAGGGCGCTTAGCTCAGTTGGTAGAGCGGCTCCTTTACACGGAGTAGGTCGGCGGTTCGAGACCGTCAGCGCCCACCACCTCTCAACACAAGGCGAACCCCAGGTTCGCCTTTTTTTTGACAACCCGAGACTTCAGACATGTTTGACACCATCCGCAATCATTCCAAGATCCTCATGGGCGTACTGGTCTTGCTGATCATTCCCTCATTTGTTTTGTTTGGTGTGGATGGTTACAGCAACATGAGTGACCGTGGTGCTGTTGTTGCCAAAGTGGGTGACATTGAAATTACCCAGCAAGAATGGGACGCAATGCACCAACAAGAAGTAGATCGAATTCGCGCCTCCTCGCCTAACCTGGATGTCAAACTGCTCGGTTCTGATACGGCCCGCTACGCCAGCTTGGAGCGCATGGTCAATGACCGTTTGATAGCTGTTGCTGCAGAAAAGCAGTTGCTCGTCACCAGTGACCAACGCCTGGCCAATTACCTGCAACAAGACCCCTCGATCGCCAGCTTGCGAGGACCTGACGGCAAGCTGGACATGGAGCGCTACCGTCAACTGGCTGCTGGTCAGGGCATGACACCTGAAATGTTAGAAGCCCGTGTCCGACGCGACTTGTCCAATCAACAGGTCTTGGCGATCTTGCAGTCATCGGCAGTGGCTTCGCAGCGCCAAACCGAGAGTGCCTTGCAAGCTTATTTGCAGCGTCGGGAAATCCAGATCCAACGCTTTGAGCCTGCCGCTTTTGCAGCCAAGGTTCAGGTCAGTGAAGCTGATCTGGAAAAGTTTTACCAGACACAGTCTGAGCGTTTCCGATCGCCTGAATCAGTGGACGTGGAATACTTGGTGTTGGATGCCGCCACTCTGGCCAAAAACATCCAGTTGCCCGAGCAGGACATCAAAACCTATTACGAACAAAATCTTCAGCGACTGTCCGGTCAGGAACAGCGCCGAGCCAGCCACATTCTGATCAATGCGCCCAAGGGTGCATCAGCGTCAGATCGCGAAAAGGCACGAGCCAAAGCAGATGCACTGTTGGCTGATGTGCGCAAAGATCCCAAAAGTTTTGCCCAGTTGGCTCGCAAAAACTCTGACGATCCGGGATCGGCGGCCAATGGCGGCGACCTTGACTACTTTGCCAAAGGGGCCATGGTCAAGTCCTTTGAGGACGCCGTTTTTGGTCTGAAAAAAGGTGAAATAAGTCCGGTCGTGGAGTCCGAATTCGGTTTCCACATCATCATGCTCACCGACATCAAGGCGCCTGCTGCACCCAGCCTGGAATCCATGCGACCAAGGCTGGAGGCCGACTTGCGTGAACAACAAGCCAAGCGTCAATTTGCAGAATTGGCAGAGACCTTCAGCAACAGTGTTTATGAGCAAGCAGACACCTTCAAGCCTGTGGCCGAGAAGCTCAAGCTCAATGTCCAGCAGGCTCAAGGCCTGGGCCGAAACCCCACGCCCGCGACGCAAGGTGTGATGGCCAACCCCAAAATTCTGGAAGCCTTGTTTGCGGAAGAGTCGATCAGTAAGCGCCGCAACACGGCTGCGATCGAGTTGGGTAACAACACCCTGGTATCAGCACGCATTGTCAACTATCGCGCGGCAGCAGTGCGGCCCTTTGCCGAAGTCAAAGACCTGGTACGCACTCAGTTCATCTTGGAGCAGGCCCGAGCCCAGGCTAAAGCTGAAGGGCAGGCTCGACTGAATGAATGGAAGGCCCAGCCCGCACAAGCCCAAGTGGGCAATCCCGCCGTGGTTTCACGTGATCAAACCCAGGGCCTGCCTCAAGCTTTGGTGGATGCGGCCCTTCGCGCTGACCCGGCCGCGATGCCGGTCTTGGTGGGCGTGGACTTGGGCGCACAAGGCTTTGCCTTGGTGCGTGTGAACAAATTGGTGCCACGCGAAGAGCCTAATGCACAGCAACAAGCACAAAGCCGTGAGCAATTTGCTCGTTTGCTGGGGAATGCAGAGGCCAACGCTTATTTGTCACACCTCAAGACCAAGTTCAAGGTGGAAATTCTGGTGAAAAAATCCAAAGACAAGACGGCTTCATAATTGCCCATTCCGCATAGATTTGTACCCAACTTCGGGTTATAATTTTGGCTTCGCGGTGGCTGTAGCTCAGTTGGTAGAGTCCAGGATTGTGATTCCTGTTGTCGTGGGTTCGAGCCCCATCAGCCACCCCAAGTAAATCAAGCAAAAAGCCCAACCCCTATCGGTTGGGCTTTTTGCTTTTTGGGATTTACAGACTGCCGTGGGCGGTTTCCCTATTGAGCGCTGCTTGATTCAATGAGCAACGGGTTGAATTTCTGGGCTTGTCCGGGGACTTCCAATTTCATCCCCAGCCAGACCCCAACCTAACCCCACCCCCCCCAATCCTAAGTAGAGACTCCCTTGTGTCTATGCACTTTAATTTGCTTGTCCGATTGCCCTTTGGGCTAAATACGAACACCCTCTCTTACTTTTTAAAAACAACCCCTACTCTGGATATATAAATTTTTGAAATGTTGAGAACGTTCTCAGGCTTTCTAAGCGATCTCGCCAGTCTGCGACTTATGATGAGCTTCCTTGATCGGATGCTTCAAATGAACGCTTTCAAAATCTCCAAGCAATTGCTTTGGGTAACCGCATGTCTTTTGCCAATGAGCATTCAGGCTTCTACTTGCATTACTGCCGGGCGCATGGACAACTCAGTGTGGGCACCTCAGTTTCAAACGGTGCGTCTTTTGGATCATGTCGGACGCATCTTGCCGGTGAAGAATAAATCTGAATTGACTCAGGTCCGAACTGTTGAGCTGACTGAGGCTGCTCTTTTGTCAGTGTGCGACGGAAACAAGCCTTTGACTCGGGGGGAGGGTGCATTGTCCAAAGGCGCTGTACCTGCTGCCAAGCCGGGGTGGTTCAATGTGGCAGGCGTTGGATTTCCTAAGCTTCATAAGGGTGGTGAATTGGTTGAGTTTGAAATAACCATTGCTGCTGATCAGATCGTGATGGTCAACCGCTGAAGCTTGCTGACCTTCAACTGGAGGCAGCGCCAGATATTTCAAACAACTCGGCGACAGCCTAAAGGCTGATCTTTTCAATCCACAAGGCAAAGTGGTGGCGCGGTAATACAGGCAGCATCTCTTTGACTATCAAGACGGTAAACGCCATTTGTACAAAGGCCGCGTCATTTTGGCGGGAACAGCGATCATGACGACCTGTAAAACTTCAGGCCTCGGTAAGATGGCAGGCGTTAATAAAAATTGATTTTTAAGTAATTTAAAATTAAAATTTTATAATTTTTATGGTTAACCATAGTACTGAGCTCGATTTGCAGGTGGTAACCCTGGCCGCGAATGCCATCACGGCCAGTGGGTGATCAACCAGAACAAACAGGTTGAAGGAAAGGCTGCAAACCCTGTGAAACTACACTCCGCTAAATCGTATGTTCCTGAAGGTGTCCAGTTGATGAACTATTCTTTAACGAGATCTTTCCCTACCGGCTGAATGGGAACTGTGGCAGTTGAATCAGTCAATGCGCATGATGCGCGATCGTGACCCATCAGGGCCATCCACGAAGTAGTTGGCACCCACCTTGGAAACTTTGAAACACGCCTCTTTTCCTTGTCTGATTTTGGTCCATGTCGAGCAATAACCATCCTCAGACAGCCTCCAACGACCAGTGTCTCCACCCGCAGCGGAAGTGGTAGCCGTGAAGTCGGAATTCATTTGGAAGTCAAATATGCTGCCATTTGACGCTTGGCCCAGAACCTTCTTCCCCACAAGTAGATTTTGAATTTGGTCCGGTTTTAGGAAATCGTTTGCCAACGCACCGTTTGCAAAAAATACTGTTGCAATGATTGATAGAGAGATTTTCATATGTCTTGTTTCAAAGCAAATCACCATGGTAGGCCAAAAAAACCTTTCGCCGTAAAGTCCTCATAGTTATCAAGATTTTTTTGTATCAGGAGATTTGAAAAGTCAATTTGAAAGAAGTGACCCAAGCGAATGTGATTTGAGTGAATCTTCCACATGCAGACCGTCTACGAGACCTCACTGGTCTTGACCCCCTAAAACAGTGCCGCCGACGTGTTTGACTTGCCGCTTGTGTTCTCTTGATCTCGTTGCTGAGGCCGCACTTAGATGTCATTCGGCCTTGATGTTGGCGTCTTTGATGACTTTGCCCCATTTGGCATGGTCGCTCTTGACCTTCTCGACCGTCTGAGCGGGCGTCAGGAATTCAGCGTCGCAACCCAGCTGTTTGAACTGCTCCTGCAGATTTTTGTCTTCGCCCGCCTTGAGCAGCGCCTGTGAGAGTCGCGCCACGAGTTCTGGCGCCATGCCAGCCGGGCCCACCAGCTCGAACCAACCGGTGGAGTCAAAACCCTTGTACCCGAGCTCGTCCATGGTGGGCACATCCGGAAAGGCACCTGAGCGTTTAGGCGAAGTCACAGCCAAAGCGCGCAGCTTGCCGGACTTGTAGGGACCCACAGCCGCAGCCAGTGAAGAAAAGAGCATCGGCACTTGGTTGCCCATCAGGTCGGTCATCGCTGGCGCGCCGCCCTTGTAGGGAATGTGCAGCAGGCTTGCGCCGGTGACACTCTTGAGCAGCTCGCCGGAAAAGTGGTGTGGACCGGCAATGCCCGAGGTGCCGTAGCTCCATTTGTCGGGTTCTTTTTTCGATGCCGCCACCACGTCGGCCACGCTCCTGAATGGCGAGGAGGGATGCACCACCATGATACTGCCCGTGCTGCAAACATGGCCGATGTGGGTGAACGAATTGAGGTGGTGGTAGCCCACTTTGGTCAGGTGTGGTGCGGTGGTGAAGGGTCCGCCATCGGCAAAGTAAAGCGTGTAACCATCCGGCGCCACCTTGCTGATGAACTCTGCCGCTACGCCACCGGCAGTGCCCGGTTTGGGTTCGACGATGATGGCTTGCCCCAGCAGCGGCTCGAGCACACGCATGAGTGGGCGTGCGACAGCGTCCGCTGCGCCGCCGGCGGTGTAGCCCAGCACCACGCGGATGGGTTTGTTGGGATAGCCCTGGGCTTGGGCTTGTGTGGCCCATCCAACGGCAAGTGCCAGCGCAATGGCAGTTATTTGCTTGATCATCCTGTGTCTCCGAGTGGGTTGAGGAATAGAAAAATTAGCCGCTTGAATGGGGCATGACACCGAGTCTGTGACGGCCTCTGATCAGTCGACGCGCACCACCAGCTTGCCAAGGTGCTGGTTGCCCTGCATGCACTGCTGTGCGGCTGGCAGGTCATCGAGCGCGAAAACCTGGTCGACCAATGGCGTCACGCGGCCATCGGCCAACATGGGCAGCAAGTCGCGCTCCAGGGCCTGAGCCGCGGCAATGCGGTGAGACATGTTGCGCATCTTGTTGGACACGCCGAACAGCTGCAAACGCTTGCTGTGCAGCGCGCCAAGGTCGATGCGCGCATCGACCTGACCGTCGACATAGCCCACCATGGCCAGTCGCGCCTGGAAACCCATGGCTTCAATGCATGCGGCAAATACACTGCCGCCCACGGTGTTCACCACCAGGTCCACGCCCTTGTTTTGGGTGGCCTGCATGACGGCTGGGACGAAGTCGGGCGCGCGGGTGTACAACGCGACATCGAGGCCCAGCGCTTTCAGGCGCTCGAGTTTTTCCAATGACCCGGAGGTGCCGATCACCCGCGCACCCAGGGCTTTGCCGACTTGCAGCGAAGCCACACCCACACCAGATGAGATGCCGGTCACCAGCATCGTTTCGCCCGCAGCCAGACGGCCATGCGCCATCAAGGCTTCGTAGACCGTGAGGAACACCACCGTCGTCGCCGCCGCCTGTTCCCAAGTCAGTCGCTCGGGAGCTGCAAAAACTTCCTCGGCATTCATGCAGCCATGTTCGGCGAAAGCGCCGTCGCAGCGGCCCATGACCCGGTCACCGAGTTTCCAGCGCGTGACACCAGCGCCCAGCGCAGTCACTTCTCCCGCCGCCTCGAAACCTGCAGGCCGTGCCGTAGCCGCCGTGTGTAGGCCGTGGCCCGCGATGAACTCACCACGATTGAGCGCCGCAGCTCGGATGCGAATGCACACCTGACCGGGACCCGGTTGCGGTATTGGAATGTCGCGCAGCTCCAGAGCCATCGCATTGTCGGCCGTTCGAATCCACCATGATTTCATGTTCTTTCTCCTATTCGCGAGGAATCTTGCCATCGCGGATGATGCGTACCCAGCGATCAATGTCTGCACGAAGTTCAGCCCCAAAGTCGTCACCAATGCTCGGCTCCACGTCGAAGCCGGCGTTGCGCAGCTTGTTCAGCAGCTCAGGGTCTCGCAGCACCTGAGCGGATGCCTGCTGAAGTCGCGTGGTGATGGGACGCGGAACGGCGGCGGGCGCCACCACGCCATACCAGACTTCGTACCGCTGGCTGATCAAGCCGGATTCGGTCAGCGTCGGCACATCGGGTGCTTGCGTTGAGCGCTTGCCGCCGGTGATGGCCAGGCCACGCAGCCGTCCGGAATTGAAGTGCGGCACCATCGGCGACAAGGTGGAGATGATGAAGTCCACCTGTCCGCCCACCGCATCCGCCGTGGCAGGAGCTGACCCTTTGTAAGGGATGTTGGTGAACTTCGCACCGGTCTGCATCGCGATCAGCTGCCCGAAAAGGTGCGGCCCGGTGCCGACGCCGGGTGACGCGTAGTTGAGGTTCTTCGTCCGGCCCAGAGCTATCAGTTCCTGAATCGTCTTGACGCCGATGCTGGGGTGCGCCGCAATGGCAGTGGCATTGCTTGCCACTTTCGCGATTGGCACAAAGTCCTTGAGCGAGTCGTAGCGGATCTCTTTGAACATCAGCGGGTTGGTGGCCAGGAACTCGTTCGCAAAAAGGAGCGTGTAGCCGTCTGCCGGTGCGCGCATCACCAGTTCGGCACCGATGTTGCCGCTGGCGCCCGGCTTGTTGTCGATCAGCACAGGCTGCCCCAGCAGCGCCGACAACTTCTCGCCGTACATGCGGGCGGCCGTATCGGCGCCGCCACCTGGCGGGAAAGGCACCACCAGCTTGATCGGGCGCTCGGGCCAAGTTTGGGCCGAAGTGCCGAGCGCCAGGGTGGCAAGGACAAGCAGCAGCACACGGCGGCTGCGGCGGAAAATCTGGAACGACATTTTGGGTCTCCTGTGGGCGCTTCGGACTGGCACCTTTATTTTCTCGACGCGAAGGGATCAGAAATCCAGCCGCTCGAAAATATTATGGCACCTATTTGTGATCACGAAAATCAGCTGAGCGCAGCCGCAGTCAGCTGCTCGCTCAGGCCAACACCGTCTCAGGCTTTGGTGTGCCCAAGCTCCTGAGCACATCCCGCACCATCTGCGCCCGCGCCTTGGGGTCGGGCAGTTCGCGCTCGATACGGATTTTGTCGTTGCCTGCCAGCTTGATGTGTTTGTTTTTCTGGATCAGGCCGATGATGGCCATGGGGTCCACGGGCGGGTTGGGTTTGAAGGTGATCTGGATGACGCCTGGAGCCGCATCGACCTTGATGACGCCATAAGGCTGGGTCAGCACGCGCAGGCGGTGCACGTCCACCAGCGTTTGCGCTTGGGGGGGGAGTTTGCCAAAGCGGTCGACCAGCTCTTCGAGCAGGGCGTCGATCTGGTCGCTGGTTTTGGCGGTGGCCAGCTTCTTGTAGAACGACAGGCGCAGGTGCACGTCGCCGCAGTAGTCGTTGGGCAGCAGGGCGGGGGCGTGCAGGTTGATGTCGGTCGTGACCGACAAGGGGCTGAGCAGGTCGGGCTCTTTGCCTGCTTTGAGGCTGCGCACGGCTTCGGACAGCATCTCGTTGTACAGCTGAAAGCCCACTTCGAGCATGTTGCCGCTCTGGTTTTCGCCCAGCACCTCGCCCGCACCTCGGATCTCCAGGTCGTGCATGGCCAGGTAAAAGCCGCTGCCCAGTTCTTCCATCTGCTGGATCGCGTCCAGCCGCTGGGCGGCTTGTTTGGTCAGGCCCTCGATCTCGGGCACCATCAGATAGGCATAGGCTTGGTGGTGTGAGCGGCCCACGCGCCCGCGCAGCTGGTGCAGCTGGGCCAGGCCGAATTTGTCGGCGCGTGAAATCACGATGGTGTTGGCCGTGGGCACGTCGATGCCGGTCTCGATGATGGTCGAGCACAGCAAGATGTT
>JAIYCB010000017.1 GCA_027488215.1 Comamonadaceae bacterium | reverse complement strand
GGTGCCAACAAAGTGGCCAAGGCGCCAGCGGACGGCTACACCCTCTTGTTCACGCACATTGCCCAGGCCACTTTGCCGACCTTTTTCCGCAACTTGCCCTACAACGTGGAACGGGATTTCGAGTACCTTGGCTTGGTCAGCGAAAACCCGATGAACCTGATCGGACGCCCGAGCCTGCCGGCCAACAACATGACCGAGCTGATGGGTTGGATTCAGGCCAACAGAGGCAAGATCAACATCGCCAACGCAGGTCCAGGCTCGGCCTCGCACCTGTGCGGCATGTTGTTCCAATCCACCATCAAAGTCGACATGACCTCGGTGCCCTACAAAGGCACAGCGCCGGCCATGACCGATTTGATTGGGGGACAGGTGGACCTGATGTGCGACCAGACCACCACCACGATTCCCCAAATCGAAGGTAAAAAGGTCAAGTCTTTTGCGGTCACGACACCGACCCGCTTGACTGCACCTGCCCTGAAAGATTCACCCACCATGCAAGAGGCCGGACTCAAAGACTTCTCGGTCACCATCTGGCAAGGCTTGTATGCCCCCAAGGGCACGCCTGCTCCGGTTTTGAAGAAACTCAATGACGCCCTCAAGGCGGCCGTCAAAGACCAGGATTTCATCCGCAAGCAAGAAGGCGGTGGCGCCACCGTGATCACGGATGCACGCAATGACCCTGCAGGCCACAAAAATTTTGTGATGTCTGAAGTGGCCAAGTGGGCGCCTGTCATTCGGGCCGGTGGCATTTACGCGGATTGAGGCCCCAAGGGCAGCGGTTTTGTCGACTGTCTGGCAAGGCTGTGAATGCCTGTGCTGGTGGGGTCATGTTCAGGTCAGAATGTGCCAGTGTGTTCTTTCCTGAGGCTCCCCTATGGCATCACCCGTTTACAACCTGGCCAGATTCGACTTTGTGTCGATACGATTGACCGTGCTGTGTGCTCAGACGGGCAGTCTGACCACGGCCGCTCGTCAATGCAACCTGGTCTTGCCCGCAGCCAGTCGTCGCCTCAAGGAATTAGAGGCCGCCATCGGGTGCCAGTTGTTCGATCGGCATTCGCGCGGCTTGACCATGACGGCAGCCGGGCGCATTTTCATGCGGCGAGGCCTGGCGTTGCTGCAGGAAATGGATGGCCTGGTGAGCGAATTGGCCGATTTGCAAATGGGCGTTGTACGGCATTTGAGGCTGTTTGCCGGAACAGCGGCCATCAATCAGTTTTTACCCCCTTTGATCGCCGAGTACAGGGGCTTGCATCCAGAAGTGCAAATTGATTTAGAGGAGCAAGTGTCAGAACAAGTGGTGCTGGCTTTGAGGGAGGGGCGGGCCGATGTGGGGGTGTTTGTGCAGGGCCCGCATACCGATGGCTTGGATGTGCGCGACTTCCGCAAGGATGAGCTGGTGTTGATCCTGCCGCGCGACCATGCCCTGATGGCGAATTCGGCTGTCTCGTTTGTGGACGCCCTGGACGAGTCCTGGATCAGTCTGAACCCGGGTGCCGCCCTTTTGCAACAACAGCAAAGTGCCGCCATGGCTGCGGGCAGGACCTTGAAATTGCGCATGCAGGTGCGCAGCTTTGATGCGGTGGGCCACATGGTCGTGTCGGGCTTGGGAATTGCTTTGTTGCCCAAACGAGCGGCGATGCCGATTGTGCGCGCCATGAAGCTGGGTTGGCGCCCTCTGACCGATGCTTGGGCGCATCGGCTCCTGAAAGTAGCGATCCCAAAGGAAGCCGATTCGGCCGTCAAAGATTTCAGGGATTTCCTGCATACGCCTTCGCAAAATGCGAAGGCTGACTGAACAAGGAACAAATAGACCCGTTCCCTGCCGCGCGTCACACTGCGCGGCATGAATACGCAAAAGCCATCATCCCAAGCATCGGTGCCGCCCAGCGCCTTGGCCGGTTTGAAGGTGCTGGAGTTAGGACAACTGATTGCCGGCCCCTTCGCAGCCAAAACCCTGGCTGACTTTGGTGCCGAGGTCATCAAGATCGAGCCGCCCGGCAGCGGTGACCCGCTGCGCAAATGGCGCATGCTCAAGGACGACACCTCGGTCTGGTGGCAGGTGCAGTCGCGCAACAAGCGCTCGCTCGCACTGGACCTGCGCACACCCGAAGGACAAGCCCTGGTGCGCCAGCTGGCCCAGGAAGCCGATGTGCTGATTGAAAACTTTCGCCCCGGTGCCATGGAAGGCTGGGGGTTGGCGCCGGACGATCTGGTGGCCAGCAACCCCCGCCTGATCGTGCTGCGCATCAGCGGTTACGGGCAGACGGGCCCTTACCGCAACCGTCCGGGCTTTGGCGTGATCGGCGAGGCCATGGGCGGCTTGCGCCACCTCACGGCCGAGCCGGGCAGAGTGCCTGTGCGGGTGGGGGTCAGCATCGGCGACACGCTGGCAGCCCTGCACGGGGTCATCGGCATTTTGCTGGCCCTGCAGCATCGCCATGCCACTGGGCAGGGGCAGGTGATCGATGTAGCCCTCTACGAGGCCGTCTTCAACTGCATGGAAAGTCTGGTGCCCGAATACAGCGCCTTTGGTGCGGTGCGGGGTGCTGCGGGCAGTACCTTGCCGGGCATCGCGCCTACCAACGCTTACCGCTGCCAGGACAGTGCCTACGCGCTGATCGCGGGTAATGGCGACAGCATTTTCAAGCGGCTCATGGCCCTGATTGGCCGCCCCGATCTGGGAGACGATCCGACTTTGGCCGACAACGCTGGGCGTGTGGCGCGGGTGCAGGAGCTTGATGACGCGATTGGTGCCTGGACTGCGCAGCGTCCGGTGCAGGTCGTGCTCGATGCGCTGGAGCAGGCCTCGGTGCCAGCCGGAAAGATTTACAGCGTGGCCGACATCGCCGCCGATCCGCACTATCAGGCGCGCGGCATGCTGCAGCAGGTGCAGATGGACGATGGCAGCCATTTGACGGTGCCCGGCATCGTGCCCAAGCTCTCTCGCACACCGGGCAGCCACCGGCGCAATGCGCCAGATCTGGGGCAAGACACCGACCGCATCCTGGCAGAGATGGGCCTGGATGCGCAGCAGATCGCAGAGCTGCGCGCCAAAGGCATTGTGGGAGGACAGGCATGACACAACGCATCTTTTTCAATGAGGTGGTCACGCGTGACGGTTTCCAGATGGAGCCCGAGTTTGTGCCCACCGAGGCCAAGATTGCCCTGATCGATGCCCTGAGCCAGTGCGGCTATGCCAAGATCGAAGTGACCTCCTTCACCTCGGCCAAGGCCATCCCGATGCTGCGCGATGCCGAAGAGGTGATGGGCCGCATCCAGCGGGTGCCAGGGGTCGAGTACACCGTTCTGGTGCCCAACCTGCGCGGCGCCGAGCGGGCAATGGATGTCAAGCCCGACGAATTCAACCTGGTGATGTCCACCTCGGAGACGCACAACCTGGCGAATCTGCGCATGCCGCGTGAACACAGCTTCGCTGCCTTGCGCGAGGTGATCGAACGCTTTGGCGCTCAGGTGCCGATCAATGTGTCCCTGTCGGCCTGCTTTGGTTGTCCGATGGAGGGCGATGTGCCGCAGGCCGAGGTGTTGCAGTGGTCGCAGCGCTTTGCCGATCTGGGCGTGCGTGGCCTGACCATTTGCGACACCACCGGCATGGCGCAGCCGCGCCAGGTGGCCGCCATGTGCGAGGTTCTGCGGCAGCGCTTTCCCGACCTGCAACTCACGCTGCACTTTCACAACACCCGGGGCATGGGCCTGGCCAATGTGCTGGCGGCGGTGCAGTCGGGCATTGACCGTTTCGACGGCTCGCTGGGCGGGTTGGGTGGCTGCCCCTATGCCCCCGGGGCCAGCGGCAACATCTGCAGCGAAGACGCCATCCACATGCTCGACGCCATGGGCTGCGACACCGGCATCAATCTGCAGCGCCTGTTGCCCATTGCCGGCCAGCTGCCCGACATCGTCGGGCACGCGGTGCCCGGACAGGTGGCCAAAAGCGGCCTGATCACCGACCTGCACCCTGCGCCACCTTCGGTGGCTGAACTGAAAAAGGAATTCTCATGATCGACCACCTTGACCATCTGGTGCTGACCACCGCGCGCGAAGCGGCCTGTGTGGACTTCTACACCCGCGTGCTGGGCATGCAGCTCGAAAGCTTCGTGGGCGGCACGCCGCCGGTCGAGCGCCGCGCTTTCAAGTTCGGCAACCAGAAGATCAACCTGCATGTGCAAGGCAGCGAATTCGAACCCAAGGCCCACCTGCCGGTGCCGGGCGCGCTCGATCTGTGCTTCATCGTGCAGATCCCGATTGAGGATGTGGTCGCGCGGCTGCAGGCCTGCAACTGGCCGATCCTGGAAGGTCCGGTGATGCGCACAGGCGCCACACAAAAAATCCGCTCGGTTTATGTCCGTGATCCGGACTTCAATTTGATCGAGCTCTCCGTGCTGGCATGAGTGACTCCTGGAAAGTGAGGCTGCCATGACCCGACGACCCGCGCTGGCTTTTGCCTGCGCACACATGACGGACGAGCGGCTCTATGCGCATCAGCTGGCAGCGCTTGAATCAGCGTATGACTGCAGCGTGTTCGTCTTTCGCGATCACGATTCGATGGCGGGCATGGCCCAGCAGGTTCTGTCGGCGATGCCGGAGCGATTCACCTGGATTGGCCTGTCGCTGGGAGGCTATGCTGCTTTTGAGGCGATCCGCTGTGCACTGCCACGGCTGGAGCGACTGGTGCTCATCGACACCACCGCGGTGGCCGATCACCCGCAGCGCCGTCAAGGCCGTCACAAGGACATCGCGACGGTGCAACAGGGGGGCATTGAGGCCCTCATCCCCGAGCTGCCCGCGCGTTGGCTTTTGCCAGACCATGTCGGCAACGCAGCGCTGGGTCAACTGATGGCCGACATGGCGCGCAGTGTGGGTGCGTTGGGTCAGTTCAACCAGCAGACGGCCATGCTGGGCAGGCCCGATTCACACGCCGATCTGGCGCGGGTTCGCGTGCCCACATTGGTGATGTGCGGTCGGCAAGATCCGGTCACGCCGCTGGCCGATCACGAAGCCATGGCGGCTTGTGTCCCCGGTGCGCAGTTGCAGGTGATCGAGTCCTGTGGCCATCTCTCAACCATCGAGCAGCCGGATGCCGTGACAGCCGCGCTGACCCGGTGGCTGCGTGCGACCGATTGAGGGACGACCTTCAAGCTGTATTCAGTCCTTTTCTGTTCCGAGTTTTTTCACCCCAGGAGACAAACATGCAAAAACGTCAATGGATCATGAGTGCCGCAGGGGCCGTGGTGGCCCTGCTTTGTGGGCACAACGCATTCGCCCAGGGCAAGTTCCCTGACAAGCCCATCACCATCGTGGTGCCCAGTGCTCCCGGTGGCTCGACCGACTTTACGGCACGGCTCATTGCCGAGCCCTTGTCGCGGGCGCTGGGCCAGCCGGTGTTGGTGGACAACAAGGCTGGGGCCTCAGGCAATATTGGCAACCAGATTGTGGCCAAGGCCAAACCCGATGGCTATACGCTGCTGTTGGCCTACAGTGGCTTCCAGGTAGGCAACCCCCACCTGTTCAAAAAGACGGGCTGGGACCCGATCAAGGATTTCGCGCCCGTTTCCATGCTCACGCGCGCGCCGCAGGTGCTGGCCACCCGTGCCAACCTGCCGGTCAACAATGTGCGCGAGTTGATTGCCTTTGCCAAGGCCAACCCCGACAAGCTCAACTACGCGTCCTCCGGCAATGGCTCGATCCAGCACATCGCGGCTGAACTCTTCAAGCAGATGACAGGTACCTCGATCACCCATGTGCCTTACAAGGGTGCCGGTCCGGCAGTGCAGGATCTGCTGGGCGGTCAGGTGGACATCTTCATCACCACGCCAGCTTCGGTGGTTCAGCACATCAAGGCCGACAAGCTCAAAGGTTTGGCGGTCACCAGCAACACACGCCTGACCTCATTGCCCCAGGTTCCCACTACCCGTGAGGTGGACCTCAAAGACTTCACGCTCGATTCGTGGTTTGCCCTGTATGCCCCTGCGGGCACACCCAACGAAGTGGTGCAACTGCTCAACACCGAGATTGCCAAGATCCTGACCTCACCGGAGTTGAGAAAGCGAGCCGAAGACGCGGGGACCTTGATCGAGCACATGGGGCCAGCACAGTTGGGCGACTACACCCGCAAGGAGTTGGCTTATTGGGGCCGCGTGATCCAGGAAGCCAAGATCACGGCCGATTGAAGGGTTGCCGTCCACGGGCATGAATTTGGCAAAAGCGAAACCCTTTATCCTTGGGTTTTCTTTGCCTGAGCCGATATGCCCATGACCGACCCTCAAGCCTTGTTGCGCCACCTCTACGATGTGGCGGTGCAACGCGCCTTGCCGCTGCACAACACAGCTGCCCATTTGCCTTCGCCCCCCAAGGGCCGTACCTTGGTGCTGGGCGCTGGCAAAGCGGGCGGAGCGATGGCGCAGGCGGTCGAGGCCCTGTGGCCCCAGGACGCGCCACTGTCGGGCTTGGTGGTCACGCGTTATGGCCACACGCCGCCACGTCCAGCGGGCTTGCCTGAGCGCATTGAAGTGGTCGAAGCCGCTCACCCTGTGCCCGATGCGGCGGGGCTGCAAGCGGCAGAGCGCATTTTGCAACTGACCCAAGGCCTGACAGCCGACGACTTGGTGCTGTGCCTGATCTCGGGCGGCGGCTCGTCCCTGCTGACTTTGCCAGCCGAAGGCATCAGCTTGCAGCTCAAACAAGACATCAATCGTCAGCTGCTGGCCAGCGGGGCGAACATTGCCGAGATGAACTGCCTGCGCAAGCACCTCTCGCGCATCAAGGGCGGGCGCTTGGCGGCCGCTTGTGCCCCTGCGAGGGTGGTTACGATCACCATCAGCGATGTGCCGGGGGATGACCCGTCCATCATCGCCAGCGGCCCCACCGTGCCCGATGCCAGCACTTGTGCCGATGCGTTGGCCATTCTCAAGCGCTATGCGATCACCGTCCCCGATTCGGTGCTGCAGGCCTTGCAGTCGGGTGTTTGGGAAACGCCCAAACCCGGCTCGCCCATGTTTGCGGGCCACAGCGTGCACATGATCGCCACACCCCAACAGTCGCTGGAGGCGGCAGCCGCCGCTGCCCGTGCGCAAGGGCTCAATGCCTACATCCTGAGCGACGAGATCGAGGGTGAGTCGCGCGAGGTCGGCAAGGTGCACGCCACGTTGGCGCGTGCGGCGGCCAAGGGTCTGGGGCCGTTCACCAAGCCCTGCGTGATCTTGAGCGGTGGTGAGACCACCGTGACGATCAAGTCCCAGCCTGCAGGCGCGCCCCGAGGGCGTGGTGGGCGGGCGGGTGAGTTTTGCATGGGCTTGGCAGAGGCTCTGCAAGGCCAGAGCGGCGTGTGGGCGCTGGCGGCCGACACCGACGGCATTGACGGCATCGAAGACAACGCCGGGGCGCAAGTCGCCCCTGACACGCTGGCGCGCGCAGCCGCAAAAGGGATAAAGGTGAGCGAACACCTGCAGCGCAATGACGCCTATGGCTTCTTTGAGCCGCTGGGTGATCTGGTCATCACCGGGCCCACACACACCAATGTGAACGATTTCCGGGCCATGCTGGTCCTGTAATTTTCTGAGGAGACAAGGTATGGCCATCAGTCGCAGATCATTTTTCGCAGCCGCATCCGCACTGGCCGTTGATTCGGCCTTTTCGCAGGCGCATCACCACCATCCCGTTTTGCCGGTGTTGCCTTCAGCGGCAGAACCTTATGCCCGTTTGCAAGGGGGACAGCCCCATCATTTAACGGCAGACCAGACAGCACAGCGCTCCTTTGACAGTCCTGCGCCCAAGGGCCCTGCAGGCCGATGGGTGCCCAAAGCCGCCTTGCCCATTCCCCGCAGCGAGATGGCCTGGGCCACCGAGTGGGCGGGCCGTCTGCATGTTGTGGGCGGCTATGGAGAAGGGCGTGTGGATCGGGGCTACCACCATGTGTACAACCCGATCACCGACCAATGGCACAACGCTGCGGCATTGCCACGCGGTGCCAACCACGTGGCGGTGGTCACCTTGAGCGGGCGCATTTATGCTTTTGGCGGGTTCATCGAGCAAAACCGCAACCCCGATGCGTATGCCTATGTGTACGACGTCAGCCAGGACAAGTGGACGACCGTCTCGCCCATGCCCCGTCCGCGCGGCGCAGCAGCTGCCGTTGCGCTGGGGGGCATGCTCCATTTGATTGGCGGTGCATCTGCCCCCACGGACGAGCGTGCCAGTGTGGGCTGGCATGAGGTTTACGATCCCCAGGCCGACCGCTGGAGCCGTCGCAAGCCGTTGCCGGGTGCACGTGACCATGTGGGCTGCGTGGCGGATCAAAATCGAATCCATGTGGTGGGTGGCCGCTTCAACACCTTCGAGTACAACACCGGTTTGCACCACGTTTATTTGCCCGAGCGTGACACCTGGGAGCTGCGTGCACCCATGCCCACAGCCCGCTCTGGCCATGGCCTGGTGATTTACCGCGACCGGTTTTTTGCCATGGGGGGTGAGGGCGGCATCATCAATCGGCCAGGGCAGCAAACTGTATTTGGCCAAATGGAGAGTTACGATCCCAAGACCGACAGCTGGCAGTCGCACGCTGCCATGCCGACACCGCGTCACGCCGTGGGGGCAGTGGCCATCGGCGACTGGATTTACGTCGCGGGTGGTGGTGCTGTGTTGGGGGGTGGGGTGCAATCGGCCGTGCACGAGGCTTTCACGCTGCAGCTCTGATCTGACCGCCACCCGGGCACTTGCGTGTGATTTTGATGAGAAGCAGGTGTTATGGCAGGAATCGGTCGCATCGAGCGACTGCTTTGATGTGAGTCAACTGCCAGGTCTTCAGGCTCTGGCACATTTCGCTCCACCATGTTGGATACCTCTTTGCCCCCTTTGTCCGAGCCCTTAGCCCCCGTGGAAGCAGGCACAGTGTTGCTGCACCGAGGTGATGCGGTAGAACGCATCCTGCACGTCATGCAAGGGCGCGTGGTGCTGGGGGTGATGGTGGATGGCCACATGGCGCACCAGCTGGGCGTGGTGGAAGGCCCGTTCTGGCTAGAGGCCGCATCGTGCTTGCTGGACTTGCCCCATGCGGTTGACGCGGTGGCCGAGACCGTGGTGCACGTGCAGTACGTGAGCGTAGACGACTTCGTGGCCGAGGTGCACGCTTTGCCTGAGGCCTCGCTGAACCTGCTCATGGACATGGCACGTTCACAGCGCCAACAAACCGAAATGGCCGTGAGCCGCTTGGCCAAAGACGCTGATGCGCGCTGCGCCGAGTGGCTACTGCGTCATGCCGAACCCGTTGACTTGACGGGTGGCCTGGCGGTCAAGCTGACCGAACGCAAACGCACGATTGCGGCCCAACTGGGCATCGCCCCAGAAACGTTCTCACGTGTGCTGCGCCACTTGCGCGAGCGCCAACTCATCAGCGGTGGCGGTCGCGTGCTGGGCCTGCCCAACCCACAAGCCCTGCGCGAGCTGGCCGGGGTTTGAGCCTGTTGGCCCCTTAGGATTTTTGCAGCCTGGGATTTTTCATCCACAGCACGGGCTGTTCCTTGACCGGACGCGCCGGAGCGCCGTGTTGCAGCAAGGCCTGGTCGAGCGCTTGGCCTGCCTCGTCTTGCAGGGCCGCTTGGCGGATGCGGGCGACAGCTTGCGCTTGCTCAGCCAAGGGCACGGCCGAGCTGGGGCCGCAAACGTGGCGCAGGATGTGCAGCAGGTTGTCCTTGCCGCGTTCGTTGGTGCTGCCGTAACCCTTGATGAGTTGCCCACAACGTGCCAACTCCAGGCCCAGTGCGGGCGACTGGCGCGTGGCGGCCTCGATGCCGCCAAGCCATTCTTCGATCAAGGCTTGCTCGGTCTGATAGCGGCTGCCCAATGGACGCAAGACCCGCAAGCTGGCCAAGAGGCGCAAGCTGGCCATGCCCCACATCGCATGGCGTGCCACTTTCAGCGGCATGGACCACGGCGCTTGGCCACGCGCCACACGGGCGCGGTCCCAGCGCAGCAGCCGGTTGGCCAAGCCTTGCGGCAACAGGGCCGCCAGCTCGGGCACACCGGGTTTGAAATGGTCGTACACCTTGAGCACATCACCTTCTTTGGCTTTGACTTCATGCGTCACGCGGTCCCAGCGGCTGGCGCGGCTTTTCAGGTCGGCCACCCGGATGATGTCGTCAAACGCCATCCACAGCGCTAGCCAACGGGTGGCCTCGGCCGTCACGGGGTGGGTGGTATCGGTTGAGGCGGATTCGGCACTCAGCAAGCGTTCGAGCCGCTGCACATACAGGCGGGCATAAGCGGGTCCTTGGTATTCCACCAAGCGCTGGTGTGCCAAACCCATCAGGGGGTGCAGGGCGGCTGGAAACTTCGCAGCGACAGCGTCCGGCAAAACGGACGACGTCGCCGTTGCAGGTGAGGTTGGTTTCATCACCAGCTCCACATACTGCGCCTGTTCGCGCTGGCGCGTGACCAGGTCAAAAGCCGACGCAAAACCGCGCAGGCTGGCTTG
The DNA here is from genome assembly GCA_027488215.1 of Comamonadaceae bacterium. Taxonomy (GTDB): domain Bacteria; phylum Pseudomonadota; class Gammaproteobacteria; order Burkholderiales; family Burkholderiaceae_C; genus Limnohabitans_A. The sequence goes on along the minus strand of JAIYCB010000017.1, from coordinate 2,235 downwards.
TGCGGCTTTGCCGGGGCCTGCCAACACAGCTTCGTAATGGTCTCGCTTGAAGGGCAGCAAGCCGCTGCCTGCAATGGACCCCAACATCACGGCGCTGACCAGGGTGCCGCTTTCCTGGCACAGGCGCGCCATGTCCATGACGTGGTGGCGCAGGCTGTGCGCGGCGATCACATCGAGCAATGGGCCTTCGGGGCGGCGGCCATCACCCATGGTCATTTTTTCGGCGGTGGTCAGCGCCCGCGATGAGGCGCTGATGACCAGCGTGCGGTCTGCCGAGGCCAGACCGTTGCTGATCTGGCGGGCGGTTTCCAGCAGTTCGGAAGACACCAGCGCGTCGAGCCGTCCAGGCAAGGGGTTCAGGCCCAGCACCGGCAAGCGGCCTTGCAACTGGCTGTGGGGCAGGGGATAGACCTCGAGGTAATAGGTGGTGGCGCCCGTGCGCTGCGCTACGCCGGGAATGGAGGTGGCTTGGGCCGGATAGCCCGCGTGGCGCGCCACATCGACCAGCCAGTCGGCCAGCACGCCGCCGCCTTCGCCGCCCAGGGCGCACAACAAAATGGAAATCGGTTGGGTCATATCGTGTCTCGGTTCGGTGGCTTCAAGCGGGTTGCAGCCAGCGGGTGGCCAGGCTTTGCCAGCGAGCCCACAGGCGCTCGTGCAGCTTGGGGTTTTGCACCACTTCGGCGCGGTAGAAGGATGGGCACAGCGTGGCCGCATGGGCGTTCTCGCCGCACAGGCCGCAGCCCACGCAGCCGTCGATCACGGTGGCCACCGGGTCCACTTTGAGTGGGTCGGGGTTGTCCTTGAGCGTGAGGGTGGGGCAGCCCGAGAGGCGAATGCAGGCGTGGTCGCCGTTGCACACGTCTTCGTCCACGCCGTACTTCACGCGCTCGACCCGCTCGCCCTTGGACAGCAGCGATGCGAGCCAGGGCTTGATGCGGCGCTGGCGCTCGAGCTGGCATTCGCCTTCGGCCACGATCACTTTCAGGCCTTGAAATTCGGTGGTGAAAGCTTCCGTGAGCGTGGCCTGCATGTGGCTCACTTCGTAGGTGTGCACCGTGCGCAGCCACTGCACGCCCAGGCCCTTGAGGGTGGACTCGATGGTCTGGTTGGTGTGCACCACGCTTTGGCGCTTGTCACCCGCCAGTTCTTTGGCGATGTCCGATGGCGTGTTGATGATGTCTTGTGTGCCGGTGGCCGAGGTGTAGCCGTTTTTGAAGATCAGCAGTACCGCATCGTCGCCATTGAACAAAGCGCTTTGCACGCCCGTCAGCAAGCCGTTGTGCCAGAAACCGCCGTCGCCCATGACCGACAAGACGCGGCGCTTCATGAGGGGCGACACGCCTGCCCGGCTGGCCAAACTCATGCCGTAACCCAGGATGGAGTGGCCCACTGAAAACGGCTCGAAAGTGGCCAAAGCATGGCAGCCGATGTCGCCCGAGATGTGCACCGGCCCCACATCTTGCTGGGCCAACTTCAGGGCCGAGAACACGGGCCGCTCGGGGCAGCCAATGCACATGCCCGGTGGCCGTGCGGGCACGGGGCTGCCCAGCTGGGTTTGCACTTGCTGGCGGCGCTCGCCATTGGTGGCCAGCCATTGGCGCGTGGCTTCGGGCACCGCGTCCGCTTGGTGGCGGTCCAGAAACTTCAACAGGCCCTGGGCCATGACTTCGGCGGTGTATTCGCCACCCGAGGGCATCATGTCTTTGCCGTGCAGCGGGGTTTGCAGGTCCAGGCGGCGCAGCATCAGGGCCAGTTCTTGCTCGATGTATTCGGGCTGGCCCTCTTCGAGCAGCAGCACGGCCGATTTGTCCTTGCAAAAATTCACCAACTCGTCGGGCACCAGCGGGTAGGTCACGTTGAGCACCAGCACCGACAGGCTGGACACGCCAAACGCATCGGCCAGGTCGAACTGCTGCAGGGCGCGCATGAGGGTGTTGTACAAACCGCCTTGCACGATCAGTCCCAGGTGGCGGTGGGTGCTGCCTTCAAAGTGCTCGTTCAGGCCTTGCTCAGCGATGTATTGGCGGGCGGCGGGCAGGCGGTGTTCGATCTTGCGTTTTTCGTGTGCAAAAGTTACCGGCGGGTGCGCCAGGCGCATGTAGTTGAAGCCCGCGGGCTCGTTGATCAGGTGTTTTTTGGACAGTTGGGGTGCCTGGTTGTCCTTGGCCACAAACTGGCCGCGCACATGGCAGGCGCGGATGCGCAGCTCCATCATCACCGGCATGTTGGACG
>JAIYCB010000010.1 GCA_027488215.1 Comamonadaceae bacterium | reverse complement strand
GTAGTGCTCCCTTTGCGGCCCCAGCGTTCGGTTGGCAAACATAGAGGCTAAGGCTTCGGCGTATCCCGGCGCACGCGCCTCGCTGACGAAGCGCCTGGTCAGATCCTCGGCCCCAATGGCTTGGTACCTGCGTGCGCGGCGACGCTCCAGTACCGGAAGGCCGACATGGCGCATCATCAGGCCGCCAATGCCAGGCAGCGCGAAGACTTGGCCCCAAAAGGAGTTCGCCATGAAGTCGAGGAGCGGCGCGACCAGCACCAATCGCTCGATGCGCTCGGGTCGCTGGCTGGCCATCGCAGCCGCGAGCGCCGCGCCAAACGAATGACCGAGCAAGGTCAGTGGGCGGTGGGAGGTAATGCCGTCCAGGACCGCCAACGCCTGTTCAAGAAAGAAGCTGAAGTCATATCGGACTGCAGGGCGGTCTGACAGCCCGTGCCCGAACAGGTCGAATCGGATGGTCCTCCAGCCTGCTGCCCGGAGATGCGGGATCAGCCGGTCGAACTCCCATGCCGGAACCGTAGCGCCGTGCACCAGCAGGATCGCCGCTTGATCGTCCTGACCTTCTTCAATGACGTGGGTCAGCCCAGCTTTGAGCGGCAGGTAGCGACCGCGACCGTTAACCCTGAGCTCATCGAGTGAACGTTGCCGCACTTTTGCCTCGAAAATCCATCTCTAAGAAATTCATGTAGGTATCGATCATGGTGCTGTTTAGTTGTTCATTCTGAATTCAAGGAGAACGAATCCAGGTTTCGAAAGAATTCAATCCATTCGTCAAAAAAGGCCTTTGACCAGTTCTGTAAAGCTGGGATTGCCAGCAGCAGAGTTTTGACTTTCAAAGCATTCTCCAGTTCGAAAACGGGCGTGCAGCGGGTTAAAGCGCGTTGATTGGAATCTTCACATAGGCCGTGCCGTTGGCTTCCTTGGGCGGCATTTCACCTGCGCGAATGTTGATCTGTACCGCAGGCAGGATCAAAACGGGCATTTCAAGCGTGGCGTCACGCTTGCTGCGCATTTCAACAAACTGGGCTTCGCTCACGCTGTCGTTTACATGGATGTTCTTGGCACGCTGCTCAGCCACCGTGGTCTCGAAGGCCACTGGCCGATCGTTGGGGGGATAGTCATGGCACATGAACAAGCGGGTCTGCGGCGGCAGGCTCAAGATCTTGCGCGTTGAGGCATACAAGGTTTTGGCATCGCCACCGGGGAAATCGCAACGTGCTGAGCCGACATCGGGCATGAACATGGTGTCACCCACGAAGACGGCATCACCCACCTGATAAGCCACGCAAGCAGGGGTATGGCCAGGGACCGCCAATACCTTGGCGGTGAGTTCCCCAATTTGGAATGTTTCGTTGTCTTTGAACAGCACGTCGAACTGTGAGCCATCCTGTTTGAACTCGGGCTCGAGGTTGAAGATGTCTTTGAAGACTTTTTGCACGCGCGTGATTTGGTCACCGATGGCGATCTGGCCGCCCAAATGTTGTTTGAGGTAGGGCGCTGCGCTCAGGTGGTCGGCATGGGCATGGGTTTCCAGAATCCACTCGACGTTCAATTGCTGGGCCTTGACGAACGCGATCACCTTGTCTGCAGACGTGGTGCGGGTGCGACCTGACTTTGGGTCGTAGTCCAGGACAGAGTCCAAGATGGCGCATGCCGATCCCGGGCCGTTGTGCACGACATAGGTCACGGTCCAGGTGCCCTTGTCAAAAAAGCCTTCAACTTGAGGCTTGGCGTGGTGAGGGGTTACGGTGTTCATGGGCATTCCTTCGATTAAGTTGCACATAGTCTATTGACAAACAAACTATCTGTCAATATAATATTAAAAATGCAAATGTAGAAGGGTTTTTGACATGAACGATGTGACATTGGAGCTGAGTGACATGCGCCAGGCTGCGGGCCGGGCATGCAACTTGATGAAGGTCTTGTCCAACCCAGACCGGCTGATGATCCTGTGCCAGTTGTCACAGGGGGAAAAACGGGTCGGCGAGTTGGAGGATTTGCTGGGCATCGTGCAACCCACCCTGTCGCAGCAGTTGACCGTGCTGCGTGATGAGCAGCTGGTCAGCACACGGCGTGATGGCAAGAACATCTACTACAGCATCAACAGCGCGCAGGCATTGGCCGTGATCCAGACCCTGTACCAACAGTTCTGCAGCGATCCCTGCCAACCCAACAACTGAACGCCATTTCAACCTCAGGAGCCTTCCATGACGATCGACTGGAACCACTTCACGCCATGGGCCTCGCTGGCCGGTGGCATTTTGCTGGGCCTGGCCTCGGCCCTTTTCATCCTGGTCAATGGCCGCATCCTCGGCATCAGCGGCATTTTGGGCGGTTTGTTGCGCCCCCCAAGCGCCGATGCCGGGTGGCGCGTGGCTTTCTTGCTGGGCATGCTGGCGGCACCGGCCACCTTGGCCTGGGTGGCACCTGCCGGTCTCATCGCCGTGCCGCGGATCGACGCGGGTTATGTGGTCGTGGTCATCGCAGGCCTGCTGGTGGGCTTCGGCACGCGCCTGGGCTCGGGCTGCACCAGTGGCCACGGGGTCTGCGGACTCTCGCGCCTGTCGCCGCGCTCCCTGGTGGCCACCGGCAGTTTCATGGCGGCCGGTTTTGCCATCGTCTATGTGATGCGTCACCTGTTTTAAGGATTGGTCATGAAACGTACCACTGCACACCGTCTGAGCGAATTCTTTGTGGGCCTGCTGTTCGGCTGGGGCTTGCTGATCTCCGGCATGACCGACCCCGGCAAGGTGATTGGTTTTCTGGACCTGGCCGGCGTCTGGGACCCGTCCCTGGCCCTGGTTATGGGCGGCGCCATTGCCGTCGGCTTCTTTGCCTTTGGCACCGCCAAAAAACGCACCAGCAGCTTCTTGGGCGGTGCCTTGCACCTGCCCACTTCCCGCGACATTGACAAGCGCCTGATGTTGGGGTCCTTGCTGTTTGGCGCGGGCTGGGGTCTGGCGGGCTTTTGCCCGGGCCCTGGCATTGTCAGCATGGCTGCCGGTCAGCCCAAGGCCGCCGTCTTTGTGGTGGCCATGATCGCTGGCATGCTGGTGTTCGAATGGGTCGATCGCCTGGGCCGCCGTGCCTTGCCCGCCGCCTGATTCACTGCGAGTACCTTGCATGTCTGTGCGTGCTCTGGCCAGTGCCCTTCCCATGATGGAATGGGCTCGCCTGTACCACCGGGATACGCTGGCCAGCGATCTGGTGGCGGCGGTGATCGTCACCATCATGCTCATCCCCCAGAGTCTGGCTTATGCCTCATTGGCAGGTTTGCCGCCAGAGGTGGGCCTGTATGCCAGCATTGCACCCTTGCTGTTGTACGCGGTTTTCGGGACCAGTCGGGTGTTGGCGGTGGGGCCTGTGGCGGTGGTTTCGCTGATGACGGCCACGGCCATCGGCGAGCATGCGGCCATCGGTTCTGCCCAGTACGGGACCATCGCCATCACCTTGGCTTTCCTCTCAGGCACCATGCTGTTGCTCATGGGTCTGCTGAGGCTGGGTTTTCTGGCCAGCTTCCTGAGCCATCCGGTGATCTCGGGCTTCATCACCGCTTCGGCCCTCCTGATCGCAGCCGGTCAGCTCAAGGTGATTCTGGGCGTCAAGATTGAGGGCCAGCATTTTTTTGAGCTGGTGTGGGGTTTGATATCGCAGCTGGGCAAGGTCCACATCACCACGGCTGCCATCGGGCTGTCCATGGTGGCCTTTTTGTTCTGGGCTCGCCGTGGGCTCAAACCGCTCTTGCTGTCCTGGGGCTTGCCCACCCGCCTGGCCGATGCGCTCGCGAAGGCGGGACCGGTGGCTGGCATCGCCGTTTCGGCGGTGCTCACCTGGTTTTTTGAATGGCACCAGACAGGCGTCAGGATCGTGGGCTCGGTGCCCGCAGGACTGCCACCCCTGAGCTGGCCCCAGTGGGACATGGCGCTTTGGAAAGAGCTTGCCGTGCCTGCCTTGTTGATCAGCGTGGTGGGTTTTGTGGAATCGGTTTCGGTGGGTCAGACGCTGGCGGCCAAGCGACGCCAGCGCATCGAGCCCGACCGCGAGTTGGTGGCACTGGGTGCGAGCAATGTGGGCGCCGCCTTGACTGGCGGCTTTCCGGTGACGGGCGGTTTCGCACGCTCGGTGGTGAACTTCGATGCCGGCGCGCAGACCCCTGCTGCGGGCGCCTTCACGGCGGTGGGCATCCTGCTGGCGGCCTTGCTGCTGACCCCTGCGCTGTACTACGTGCCGCAGGCCACGCTTTCGGCCACCATCGTGGTGGCGGTGTTGTCCCTGGTCGACCTGCGCATCCTGCGCATCACCTGGGCCTACTCACGTGCAGACTTCAGCGCGGTGCTGGTGACTCTGCTCGTGACGCTGGCCGCAGGTGTGGAGGCGGGACTGATCGCTGGCGTGGTGCTGTCTCTGATGCTTTATCTTTTCAAAACCAGCCGACCGCACATCGCCGAAGTCGGGCTGGTGCCGGGCACCGAACATTTCCGCAACGTGCTGCGCCACAAGGTACGGGTGAGCCCGCATCTGGCCAGCCTGCGCGTGGACGAAAGCCTCTACTTTGCCAACGCCCGGGTGCTGGAAGACCGGGTCAATGCGCTGGTGGCAGAGCGGCCTCAGCTGGCCCACCTGGTGCTGCAATGCTCCGCCATCAACGACATCGATGCCAGCGCATTGGAAAGCCTCGAAGCGATCCACCAGCGGCTCTCGGATGCAGGCGTGCGCCTGCACCTGAGCGAAGTCAAGGGCCCGGTGATGGACCGGCTTCAGAAGACCGATTTCCTCATGCACCTGAATGGGCAGGTCTACCTCAGCCATTTTCAGGCGGTGTCTGATTTAGCACCTGAAATGGTGAATTGAATTGTCCTGATCAAAGGGCCTGGTCACACCATCATGCTTTTGCACAGGCATCCATCAGAGCTAGCATTTCGCTGAACCAGGGACCCTCGTGTTCGACGGCAGTTTGGACCATGACGGTCTGGGTGGGCATATCGATCAGCACACGTTGGCCGTGGTGGCCGTTGAAGTACAGGCGCTTGCCGTCAGCGCGGGCGTGCCACATATGTGCCTTGTAGCCCGCTTGGGGCATGGCTATTCCGTGGCGTCCAGCTTGATCTTGCTCTCCCCAGTGGGTGCATTCGTTGATCCACGCCTCTGACACGATTTGCCGACCATTGGCATGACCGCGCTGCGCCACCAGGCGACCCAGTCGCGCCCAGTCGCGCAGTCGCGCGGCAAAGCCGATGCAGTTGAACTCCTGGCCTTCGCGGTCGCAAGTCCAAGTGGCGTCGGCCTCGGCACCCAGCGGCTGCCACAATACTTTCTCGGCAAATTCAGACAGACTTACCCCAGTCACTGCGCGAATCACCAACCCGATCGTCAGCGGGCACAATTCGTTGTAGTTGTAGAGTGCGCCCGCTGCCTCGCGGCGCACGTTCCATTCGGATACGGTGCGCCGCACGCTGGCACCGCTGCCCATAAAAGCCTTGGGGTAGATGACGGGGTTGTCGCGGTCGTGGTTGACGTTGGCGCCGCTGCACATATTGCTCAGATGCCGCAAAGAGACTTGGCCGTGCAGGGTGTCGCGCAGTGCGGGCACATAGCGTGCCGGCACATCGTTGTAGCTCTCTATGAGGCGCTGGTCCAGGCAGATACCCAGCAGCAGTGAGGTCACGCTCTTGGCCATCGACCAGCTGGTCATGCGCATCTCGGGTGTGCGGTCAAAGCGCTGCGATTCAAACCAGATCTGGTCGCCCCGGCTGATCAGCAGGCCAGTGATGGGCCAAGCCTGAAGATAGTCCTGTGGCGTGCGTTCTGAAAATCGAAAGCGGTAGAACAAATCGTTCCGCGGTGCTGAAACCATGGGCATGGGCATGCCCGCAGCCCGGATGGTGTGAAACGGGAAGATCTTTTCATAACCGCCGCTGTAATTGCCAACGCGCCAGTAGCGCTCGCGATTGAGGCCACCTGCAAGCCCGATCGGGTAGCCTCGACCCGCGCCCCAGATGTCTGGATTGGTCTGTGCCCGCAAAGATGCCCAGGGCAAGGGCAAGGTGGCAGCCGAGAAGGCAAGTAACTGGCGTCGATCGATCATGGTGAATCATAATCAAATCAAGTTAGACCTGATCAAGTTATTCGTACAATCCTTCATCGTGAGCCAGAACAACCCCGCTAGGCATCTATGCGGGGTTTTTTCTGACTTGAAAGACTGAAAGAACGATGATGAAAATGAAAACCTGGATGCTGGCCTTTTTAGCCTTGCCTTTGCTGCAAGGGTGCACAGTGCTGGCCATTGCCGATGTTGCCGCGTCGACCGTGATTTACGGGGTCAAGACGGCTGTCAATGTGGTCGATGCGGTCACGCCGGACATCATCAACCGGGACAAGGACAAAAACAAAAAAAAGGATTGAGGCTTGGCTCAGGCTTTGCGGTGCTCGGCCAGATCGTTCCACACATCCTGACGTGTGATCACACCATCACACACTTGCATGCGGTCGATGAAGCGAATGTTTTCAAAAGAGTCGCCATTGAGCCAGGTGCCCTGCAAGGTGCCGTGACAAAACACCACAGTGGCATCGCCTTGCCAACTCTCTTCAAATTGCTCGTAGTTTTTGCGGATGGCGCTGTAACGCTGCTGCGCCCAGGCACTCAGTTCGGGCAAGGCCCGCATCTGCACCCCTCCGGGAAAGCACATCGCAAAGTCGGGGTGCAAGAAACTTTGGGCCCTTTGCAAGTCGCGTTCTTGCATGGCTTGCAAAAACGACTTCACCACCTCTGATGCCACCGGTTGGGGTGCCCGTGCACCACTGAAAACCCGGCCATCACGGCGGTAGGTGCTGACCTCGTTGATGAAAACCGTGGTGCCCGCCTCGGGTGTGATGATCACCGAGCGCACCGCATTGGCCACGCGATTGACCATGCGGTGCTGGGTGTCCGGGTCATACCCCGGCAGCAAGGTGATCGAGACGACGGGCATTCGATCGAATCAAATGCCGAGCCACCCGTTGGTGCGGGCAAAGTGCAGTGCTTGTGTGCGGCTGTTGACGCCCAAGCGACGGAACAAGCGCCAGAAATGAACTTTGACGGTGTGCTCACTGATGTCCAGCTTGTCTGCGATGTCGCGATTGGACAGGCCTTGGTCCAACATCAGAATCAGTTGCTTCTGGCGTTTCGACAGTTTGGTGGGACCGGCGGGCGTTGCGGCATCTTCACTTGCAGCCTGTTCTTCTGTCACCAGGAGACTGCGCAAAGCCGCAATGATTTGATTGGGGTTGTTGGACTTTTCGATGAAGGCATCGGCACCCGCCTCGAGGCAGCGCGCTTCGAATTCGTTGGCGCTGGAGCTGGTCACAACCACCAAAGGGATATCGGGAAACTTGGCTTTGAGAACCTGTACGCCAGACATGCCCAAGGTGTCAGGCAGTTGCAGGTCAAGACAAAACAGCTCAGGTATGCCGTTTTTTTCAACCGTCGATTCCACCACATTCAACTTGTGAATCGGGATGATTTTCAGACCTGGTTTGACACGATGCAGCAGCATGGTCAAGGCATCACGCATCAGGGGGTGGTCGTCAATGACATAAACAGTCATGTTTTATTCTCCGCGCTAAACTGAAAGTACAAGGATATCAGCTTCTCAAGATTTTTACCAGATTTTTTGTTGAAAGCAACAAAATCATTTTTGATTGGCCTCGTTGTGGGCTTTCAAAATCAACAAAATTTCACTCAAAGTTTCAGCATTCAGGGGATCGAAGTGAAGAACCGACTTCAGCTCGGCCAACACGCTCGGTCCTTCTGACTGCAAGCGGGCGATGGTTTGTCCGGCCTCTTTGGGTGAGGCAAAACCCAGGCTTTGCAGCAGGATCTGGCCCTTTGCATCCACCAGCTTGAAATAGAACTGACCATCTTTTTCGCGGTATTGCTTGAAGCTGGGCATGGAGGTTTTGCTTTCTTTGGCCACTGATGTTGTGACGCCAGATGACAAGGCGCGCAAGCCCACTGCGTGCCGCAACTCGCGTATGAAGGGCGTGGCCAGTTGGCGTGCCTTGTCGGCCCCGGCCAGCAAAATTTTGTCCATCTGCGCGGGGTGGTCGATCAGGCTTTGGTAGTGCTCGCGCATGGGCGCGATTTCGCGGTCAATGCGCTCGAACAGCATTTGCTTGGCGTCACCCCAGCCGATGCCCTCGGCGTAGGCGCGGGCCATGGCGGCGGTTTCTTCGGCGCTGGCAAAGGCCTGGTAAATCTGGAACAGGGCCGAGCCTTCGGTGGCCTTGGGCTCGCCGGGGGCTTTGGAGTCGGTCACGATGCCTGCGATTTGCTTGCGCATTTGCGCAGCGGGTGCAAACAGCGGGATGGTGTTGTCATAGCTCTTGCTCATCTTGCGCCCGTCAAGGCCCGGCAGCAGGGCCACCGACTCCTCGACCACAGCTTCGGGAAGCACGAAATGCTCGCCATACAAATGGTTGAAGCTCGACGCCATGTCACGCGCCATCTCGATGTGCTGGATCTGGTCACGGCCCACGGGCACTTTGTGCGCCTTGAACATCAAAATATCCGCGCCCATGAGCACTGGGTACATGAACAGGCCTGCTGTCACGTCGGCATCGGTGTCATGGCCCGCGGCGTTGTTTTTGTCCACTGCCGCTTTGTAGGCGTGGGCGCGGTTGAGCACGCCTTTGCCGGTCACGCAGGTCAAAAGCCAGGTGAGTTCGGGGATTTCGGGGATGTCGGACTGGCGGTAGAAGGTGACTTTGTCTGGGTCCAGACCCGAGGCGATCCAGCTGGCGGCGATCTCCAGCGTAGAGCGCTGGATGCGGGCAGGCTCATCGCATTTGATGAGGGCGTGGTAGTCGGCCAGAAAATAAAAACCATCGGTGTGGGTGTCACGGCTGGCTTGCACGGTGGGTCGGATCGCGCCCACGTAGTTGCCCAGGTGCGGGGTGCCCGTGGTGGTGATGCCGGTCAGAACGCGGGTGCGGTGAGGGGATGTCATGAGTAAAAGAAAAAAACAATCAAAGAAATCAGCGCAATAAAGCAGCCAAGGGGCTGAGGGTGAACTTGAGAAATTCAAAGGTGGCCCCCATCAGAGGCTGCATCCACCATGCACTGATGAGGCCAGTCAGGACCAGCGCCATCACGATGAAAAAGCCCCAAGGCTCGACCCGAGACACCAGCACGGCTTGTCGCCAGGGCAAAAGGCCCACCAGGATGCGCCCACCGTCCAGCGGCGGCAGGGGAAACAGATTGAAAGCGAACATGACCACATTGGTCAGCATCCCAGCCTTGCACATTTCGATGAAAAACCGCTCTGTGACACCGCTGCCTGTCAGCACATAAAACAACACCCCCCACAGCAGGGCTTGAATCAGGTTGGCCCCGGGGCCCGCCAAGGCCACCCACACCATGTCGCGTTTGGGGTGGCGCAGCCGGTCAAAGCGCACCGGCACGGGCTTGGCGTAACCGAACAAAAACGCCCCACTGGTGCTGAAGTACAGCAGCAGGGGCAGCAAGATGGTGCCCACCAGGTCGATGTGGGGAAAGGGGTTGAGGGTGACGCGCCCCAACATCCAGGCGGTGTTGTCACCCAAGCGTAGCGCAGCATAGCCGTGGGCTGCCTCGTGCAAGGTGATGGCAAAAATCACCGGCAGGGCGTAGATGAGGACAGTTTGGATCAGGTCAGGAAGATTCACCCGGTGATTGTCTCAGACCCGCCAGGCATGGCTTGGCGCAGGTCCAAGCCATGCTGGCGGTGTGTTCAAAAGACCGCCAGTCAAGCCTGGCTGGGTAAAAACCGTTCGACCAGCAATGACCAATAGGCAGAGCCCACGGCCACGTTGTGGTCGTTGAAGTCGTAGCCGGGGTTGTGCACCATGCAAGCGCCGTGGCCGTCACCCGAGCCATCGCCATTGCCGATCAGCAAATAGCAGCCGGGCACCTCTTCAAGCATGAAGGCGAAGTCTTCGCTGCCCGTCAGGGCGCGGCCCTGGCGGGTCACGTTCGATGCGCCCACCAACTCTTCGCCCACATCGCGGGCAAACTCGGTTTCGGCCAAATGGTTGACCAGAACGGGATAGCCGCGCTGGTAGTCAATGTGGGCTTTCACGCCGTAGCTGATGGCTTGGGCATTGACCAGTTCGGTGATGCGCTGCTCCAGCAGGATGCGCACTTCGCGGTTCAGCGAGCGCACGCTCAGCTTGAGCGTGGCGTGTTGCGGAATCACGTTGTTGGCAACGCCGGCGTTGAACGCACCCACGGTGATGATGGCCATCTCTTGCGGGTCGATGTTGCGCGCCACAATGCTTTGCAAGCCCATGACAATGGCCGAGCCCGCCACCACAGGGTCGGCAGCGCGGTGGGGCACGGCGCCGTGGCCGCCGGTGCCTTGGATGGTGATGGTCACGTTGTCGGACGAGGCCATCGCCGGGCCATCGCGAAAGACCAGCTGGCCTTGCGGATGGCCAGGCATGTTGTGCATGCCAAAAACGGCATCGCAGGGAAACTGAGTGAACAAGCCGTCGTCCATCATCTTGCGCGCGCCGCCCAGGCCTTCCTCGGCAGGCTGAAAAATCAGGTTGACGGTGCCGGAAAACACCGCTTTTTGGGCAATGTGCTTGGCTGCTGCCAGCAGCATGGCGGTATGACCGTCATGACCGCAGGCGTGCATGATGCCGGTGTTACAGCTGGCGTAAGGCAGGCCGGTGGCCTCGTCAATCGGCAGCGCGTCCATGTCGGCACGAATGCCGATGCTGCGCTTGCCTGTGCCTTTTTTGAGTTGTCCCACCACGCCGGTACCGCCCAAGCCTCGCGTCACCTGGTAACCCCAGGCGCTCAGCTGCTCGGCCACCAGGTCGCTGGTGCGGTACTCCTTGTAGCCCATCTCCGGGTGCTTGTGGATATCACGGCGCACCGCGATGAATTCATCGGCCTGGGCCTTCAGTGCCTGGAGTTTGTCGTGCAGGAAAGCGTCACTGGGTGCGTTCATGGAGAGACCTCGTCGATTACTGGGCCTGTAGGTTAATCGATTTGGCGATGGCGCGGTAGCGCTCGATTTCACCTTGGTACACACGCGCCAACTCGGCAGGTGTGCGCGAGGACAAAACGATGTTGCCGCTGGCTTCCAGGGCCTTGCGGGTTTCAGGTACTTCTGCCGCGGCATAGAAGGCCTTGTTCAGGGTGTTGACCACAGCATCGGGTGTGTTTCTGTGCACTTGCACGCCTGCCCAGATGTCAAATTCCATGGCTTCCAGGCCTTTCATCGCGGCCATGGCTGGGAACTGTTTGAACAAGGCGTGGGGGGCTTTGGCGGTCACAGCCAGGCCTTGGATTTTGCCGTCAATGAGGGTTTGTGGAATGGAGCCCGCCATGGGCAGGAAGGCCATGTCGATCTGGCCGCCCATCAGGTCGGTCAGCAGCGGTGCAATGCCTTTGTAGGGGACGTGCAGCATCTGGGTCTTGGTCACTTGGGAAAACTTCTCGCCAATCAGGTGGTAGAGCGAACCGGGACCCACGCTGCCGTAACTCAGCGGCTTGTCCGTGTTTTTGCGCGCCAGCGCTACCAATTCGTCAACGGTCTTGACGTTGAGCGAGTGGCGCACCGCCAAAATGGTGGTGGTGGTGGCAAACTGCGCCACCAGTTTGAAGTCTTCGGATTTGTACTTGACACCCTGGATGGCCATGGGAGCGAGGACCAATTCCATGGGGCTGCCCAGGCTCAGGGTGTAACCATCGGCTGGCGAATTGACCAGCTTGGACAGTCCGATGGAGCCGCCTGCGCCGCCGATGTTTTCGATGATCATGGTTTGACCCAACTTGGCTGCAGCGTCGGGCTGCACCCTGCGGGCAAAAAAGTCGGAAGGGCCGCCTGCAGGGTAGGGCACGATCAGGCTGATCGGCTTGACGGGATAGGTCTGCGTCACGGCGGCAGTGATCGCGCTGAAGGCGACAAGCAGGCCGCCGATAAGGATTTTGATGTTCATGATGTTTCCTGTGGGGTTGAACTTTCGGGTTGCTGAGCTGGACCCTGTATTGATGCTAAAAATTTTGAATTCATGTGTCCAATGACTTATTTTTCTGATAATCATTCGTAAAATGCATCATGAACCTCCGACACCTTGAACATTGGCTGGCGCTGGCAGACTCCGGCTCCTTCAGCCGCGCAGCAGAAAAACTGCACATCACCCAGTCCGCTTTGAGTCGAAGCATCCAGGCGCTTGAAGAGGACCTGGGCGGCCCTCTGGTGGATCGGGTAGGTAAAAAAAACGAGCTCACACCTTTGGGGCGCTCCGTGCTGGATCGGGCGCGGCGCATCGTGCACGAGGCCCAAGAGCTCAAACAAGGCGCCGCCTTGCTGCAGCAAGGCGGCTTGGGTGCATTGCGTGTGGGTTTGGGTTCTGGCCCTGGGGCGATGCTGATGACGCCTTGGCTGGTCTACATGGCCAAGCACCATCCCACGGTGCAGGTCACGGTCTCGCGGGGCTCCACCGAGTTGCAACTGACTCAATTGCGCGAGCGCCAACTCGATGCCCTGGTGGTGGATGTACGGCGTGTCGAAGCGGCGCCGGATTTGATCATGACGCAGGTGGTCGAGATGCGTGCAGGTTTTGTCTGCCGCCAGGGCCACCCTTTGCTGGAGCGCGCCGCCAAGGGCTTGCCTTTTGATGCCTTGCTGGCCTACCCCATCGCCTCCATCCAGCTGTCTCAAGAGGTGGCCCGTTTACTGGTGGACCATTACGGCCCGCAGGCCAACCCAGCGCAAATGACCACCTTGCAATGCGAGGACATCGCCAGCTTGCTGGATGTGGTGGGCCAGACCGATGCGATTTACTTGGGGATTGTGGGCGCGGCCCGAGAGGGACTGACCCAGGACCGTTTGGTGGAGTTGCCCATGCAAATACCCCTGAAAGGCCAGGCACGACTGGCCCTCATCACCTTGGCGGGCCGCACCGAGTTGCCCGTCATGTCGGTGTTTCGCGAGTTTGTGCAAAACCACTTGAGCGATTGAAAAAAAAGGAATCAGGATGCAGGAATGGCTTTACCCGATGGGGGTGGTTTTATTGGGTTACACCGTGCTGGGCCTCACAGGCTTTGGCTCGGCGCTGGTGGTGGTGCCCCTGCTGGCCTGGCAATGGCCCTTGCCCGCGGTGGTGGCGCTGACCTTGCTCATGGATGTTCCCGCCTCGGCCTTTCACAGCGGCCTGAACTGGCGGCAGGTGCAGTGGCGCGAGCTGCGTCGCCTGCTGCCAGGCATGGTGCTGGGCACGCTGTTGGGCTTGTGGCTGGTGCAACACATGAACAGCCGTTGGCCCCTTTTCGTGTTGGGCTTGTATGTGGCGGCTGTGGGTATCAATGCCTTGCGACCCAAGTCTGCGCAGCCTCAGCCCACAGCACCTGCATGGGCTTGGCCTGTGGGTGCGGCCATTGGTCTGGTCGAGATGATTTTCGGCACCGCAGGACCCTTGGTGGTAGCTTGGCTCAGTCGCCGCTTGACGGATGTTCAACAAATGCGGGCCAGCACCCCTCTGGTCATTACGGTGGCGGCAGCCACGGTGCTGCTGGGCATGGCTTGGGAGGGGCGCTTGTCCAGCGACTGGATCTGGCAGCGCTGGACCGTGCTGATTGGCGTGGCGCTGGCTGGTGTGTGGCTGGGCCACCGCATGGCTCACCGTGTGCCTGTGGCACGACTGCGCCAGATCATCTGTGCCTTGCTGGTGGTCAGTGGTTTGATGCTGGCGCTGGGGTCTTTTCGTTGAGCAGATGGCTCACATCGGGGAGGAGGTCCTGGATCAAAAAAGGGGAGCCACGGGCTCCCCTTTTTTGTTTGAGTTTGGAGGGACTCACATCAACAGGTGTTCACCCGCGTTATCACCGCCCAGGATGACGTAGTTGACTTTGCGGATGTCCATCAGCTTGGTGCCTCCGGCGTAGCTGATGGAGCTTTGCACGTCTTGCTCCATCTCGATGAGCGTGTTGGCCAGCTTGCCCTTGATGGGCTCCAGAATGCGCTTGCCTTCGACGTGCTTGTACTCGCCCTTGTTGAAGTCCGACGCCGATCCGTAGTACTCCTTGAACAACTCGCCATCGACTTCCACCGTCTTGCCGGGTGATTCTTCGTGGCCCGCAAACAGCGAGCCGATCATGACCATGCTCGCGCCAAATCGGACGCTCTTGGCAATGTCACCATGGCTGCGGATGCCACCGTCGGCAATGATGGGCTTGGTGGCCACGCGCGCGCACCATTTGAGGGCCGACAGTTGCCACCCACCGGTGCCAAAACCGGTCTTGAGCTTGGTGATGCAAACCTTACCGGGGCCCACGCCCACTTTGGTGGCGTCGGCGCCCCAGTTTTCCAGGTCGATCACGGCTTCGGGCGTGGCCACGTTGCCCGCGATCACAAAGCTGGCGGGAAGCTTCCCCTTGATGTAGGAGATCATGTCACGAACGCTGTCGGCATGCCCGTGTGCGATGTCGATGGTGATGTACTCGGGCACCAGGCCTTCATTGGCCAGTTGGTCGACAGTGGCTCGGTCCGGAGCCTTGACACCCAGCGAGATCGAGGCGTAAACACCCTTGGCGTGCATGTCGCGCACAAACTGGACGTTGTCCAGGTCAAAACGGTGCATCACGTAAAAGTAGTTGTTTTTTGCCATCCACAAGCAGATGTTCTCATCCACCACCGTCTTCATGTTGGCAGGCACCACCGGCAGGCGGAAGGTGCGGCTGCCCAAGGTGACGCCCGCGTCGCATTCGGAACGACTTTCCACGCGGCACTTGCGTGGCAAAAGCAGGATGTTGTCGTAGTCAAAAATTTCCATGAGAAAACCAAGCTCCTAAAAGGATTCGTTGAAAGAACGAGTGAGCGCTTGGCCTGGCCGGTCTTTGCTGCGCGGTGTGTCGCCCATTGCGGGCGGCGCCAACAAAAAACCGGGCGCAAGAAACTTGGGCCCGGTGGCTGATTCTACCCGTGTTCGAACACCCCGCGAACTGGCGCCCCAGATCCGATTTCAAGCAGGTGTTTCAGCAGGCGGGGGCAGAGTCGGTTTGGTGGCCAGCATGAAGGCCAGCGAACCCAGAGCGGCCAGCAAGGCCAGCAGGGTGAAGCCCAACTGGTAATCGCCCGTCAAGTCGGCCAGGACACCCGCGATCATGGGGCCTGCAATTTGTCCGAGCGCAATGATGGCCGCCGACAGGCCCAAAATCAGACCGATCGCGTTGCGCCCAAAGTAGTCTGCCCGGATGGCTTGCATGAAGGGGCCACGCAAGCCCCAAGCGATGCCATGAAACACCCCGAAGGCCACCAGCATGGCCATGTGGTTTGCGAAGGTCAGGCACAGCATGCCGACGCCATGGGCCAGCATGCACAGGGCAGCGACCTTTCTTTTCTCGAACCAGTCGCCCATGGTGGCCCCCATCAGCACCCCAGCCAATTGCCCAAAGGTCATGATCAAGATCACCCAACTCGCGGCGGTGAACGAATAGCCCAGGCCTTCTTTCATGTGGGTGATGGCATGCACATTGACCGCCGACACCACCAGCAAGGCCAGGCCATGGCCGATGGCGAGCATCCAGAAAGCCCGGGTGCGCAGCGCTTGCGCCACGGTGAATTCCATCTGTACCGGGGGAGCAGGCTGACCTTGTGCCAAATCCGCTGCCGCTTGAGCCGGGTGGATGCCATCAACGTGTTCGCCATGGTCTTCGGGTCGGCGGCGGATGATGCTGGCCATGGGCAAGCCCGTCATTAAAACCAACAGACCCGATCCTGCGGCTGTGGCCCGCCAGCCCCACACCTGGATGGACCACGCCATGAGTGGCACTACCAGCCCCCCCATGGCCAGACCCAGGCTCATGATGGACAGGGCACGTGCGCGAAATTTCTCGAACCACTGCACCAGTGCCACCGACAGCGGAAAGTAGCCCCCCAGGCTGGCGCCGACGGCCATCATGAGGGCGCTGGCATAAAAGGTGACAACGCTGTCGACTTGGCTCAGCAAAAGCAAGCCGGCCGCAAACAGAAACATGCCCCAGCGGATCATTTTTTGCGGCCCCACCCGGTCCATCACCCAGCCCAACACTGGGCCGATGATGGCCGCCTCGACCGATTGCAGCGCGGCAGCACCAGACAAGGTGGTTTTGCTCCAGCCCATCTCGTCGGACAGGACCGCGATGTACAGGCCCAGCGCTTGGGTGAGGAAAGCGGCCAGCAGGAATTGGATGCCGCAAGCAGCCCCCACCATGCGCCAGCCATAAAAAAGCTTCATCGTGTGGTTCCGGGGTCCAGGCAAGAACAAGGAGCGGGGGGCATTGGTGCGTTGATCATCGCAATAAAGTCAACTGTTTTACATCATGTCACAGGGCCAGTGCCTCCCGTGTCACGCACTGGACCAGGTGTGATGTTTCTACAATCACCAGATGCTGTCTGATTTCTCCCCGAACGCCTTGCTTCCCGAGGCCGCCCCATCCCCTTTGTTGGCCCAGCTCAACGTCGAGCAGCACCGGGCGGTGGCCTTGCCCGCCGAGCACGCCTTGATTTTGGCGGGGGCGGGTTCGGGCAAGACGCGGGTACTGACCACGCGCATCGCGTGGCTTTTGCAGACCTCGCAGGTCTCGCCCGGTGGCATTTTGGCGGTGACCTTCACCAACAAAGCCGCCAAAGAAATGAAGCTGCGCTTGCAGTCCATGCTGCCTGTGAACGTGAACGCCATGTGGATTGGCACCTTCCACGGCCTGTGCAACCGTTTTTTGCGGGCGCATCACCAGTTGGCAGGGCTGCCGCAAACGTTTCAGATTCTGGATACGCAAGACCAGCTGTCGGCCGTCAAGCGGCTGTGCAAGCAGTTCAATGTGGACGAAGACCGCTTTCCGCCCAAGCAATTGCAGTATTTCATCTCGGGCTGCAAAGAAGACGGCCAGCGACCCGGCGATGTGACGGTGCGCGACGACGAGACCCGCCGCAAGGTGGAGCTGTACCAGCTGTACGAAGAGCAGTGCCAGCGCGAAGGGGTGGTGGACTTTGGCGAGCTGATGCTGCGCTCTTATGAATTGCTGCGCGACAACGCGCATGTACGTGAACATTACCGCCGCCGTTTTCGCCACATCCTGGTGGACGAGTTTCAGGACACCAACAAACTGCAATACGCCTGGCTTAAGCTGTTGGTAGGTTTGCCGGGCGAGGGCAGCGAGGGGGCGATTCTGGCTGTGGGCGATGACGATCAGAGCATCTACGCTTTCCGCGGCGCGCGTGTGGGCAATATGGCCGACTTTGTGCGCGAGTTCCAGGTGCAGCATCAGATCAAGCTGGAGCAGAACTACCGCAGCTACAGCAACATTCTGGATTCGGCCAACCACCTGATCAGCCACAACAAGACCCGGTTGGGCAAAACCTTGCGCACAGATCAGGGCGCTGGCGAGCCGGTGCGGGTGGTGGAGTCGCCGTCTGACTTTGCCGAGGCGCAGTGGTTGATTGAAGAGCTGCGTCAGCTCATCAAGCAAGACGGTTTTGAGCGCAAGGAAGTGGCACTGCTTTACCGCAGCAACGCGCAAAGCCGGGTGCTCGAAACCGCGCTGTTCAATGCCGGGTTTCCGTACCGTGTGTACGGCGGTTTGCGATTTTTTGAACGCGCCGAGATCAAGCACGCGCTGGCCTATTTGCGCTTGATGGAGAACCCCAACGACGACACCAGTTTTTTGCGGGTGGTCAACTTTCCGCCGCGTGGCATCGGGGCGCGCAGCATCGAACAATTACAAGATGCGGCACGTGCCGCAGGCTGCTCATTGCACGACGCCGTGAGCGCCACCACCGGCAAGGCGGGTGCCAATCTGGCGGCCTTTGTGGCCATGGTCGATGTGATGCGTGAACAGACCGAGGGCATGACCTTGCGCGAGATCATTGACTTGGTGCTCGACAAGACCGGCTTGGTCAACCACTATCGCGCCGAAAAAGAAGGCGCCGACCGGGTGGAGAACCTGGAAGAATTGGTCAACGCCGCCGAGAGCTTTGTCACGCAAGAAGGCTTTGGCCGCAGCGCGGTGGCCATGCCGCAAGGCTTGTCGCAAAGCCCGGCCAGTCAGGGGCTGAACATGAACGTCACTGCGAGCGCAGCGCGGCAGTCTCTGTCTGGATCGCCACGTCCTTTCGGTCCTCGCGATGACGAAGATGATGTCACTGCGAGCGCAGCGCGGCAGTCCAGTGCTGGATCGCCACGTTCCTTCGGTCCTCGCGATGACGGCGAAGATGGCTTCGAGTTCAGCGACGACGGTGTGACCATGAGCCCGCTGGCGGCATTCTTGACGCATGCCTCGCTGGAGGCGGGTGACAACCAAGCGCAAGCGGGCGAAGACGCGGTGCAGCTCATGACGGTTCACGCCAGCAAGGGCCTGGAGTTTGACGCGGTGTTCATCACGGGACTCGAAGAAGGCCTGTTCCCGCACGAAAACGCGATGAACGACTTTGATGGCTTGGAGGAAGAACGCCGCCTGATGTACGTGGCCATCACCCGCGCTCGTAAACGCCTGTACTTGAGTCATTCGCAAACCCGCATGCTGCATGGCCAGACGCGTTACAACCTGAAAAGCCGTTTTCTGGATGAGTTGCCCGAAGAATGCCTGAAGTGGATCACACCCAAAAATGCGGGCTTTTCCAACCTGGGCAGCTCCAGTGGCGCAGTTAACGGGGCATTGGGCGGCGGCTGGCCGCAAACCCCGGCCTTCAATCGCCACGCCCGCCCAGCCTGGGGTCAGAGCAGCCTGAGCACCGAAACTTACAAGATCCCGCCGATGCCGGCGCAAAAAGCCGCACCTGAGCACGGCATCACCGCCGGTAAAAATGTATTCCACACCAAGTTTGGCGAGGGCAAAGTCCTGGCCGTCGAAGGTGTGGGAGCCGATGCCCGTGCCCAGGTCAACTTCCCGCGCCACGGCGTGAAATGGCTGGCGCTGAGCGTGGCCAAACTCACCGTGGTGTAAGACTCCTAAACTCGTTACCCTTGCGATCTCCTTGAGAAAGAACCCCATGAAAATCTCCCAAGACACCGTTGTCACCATGCACCACAAAGTAGTGAACGCTCAGGGCCAGTTGCTCGACAAAACGCAAGAGCCTACGGCTTACCTGCACGGTGGTTACGACAACACCTTTCCCAAAATCGAAGAAGCGCTCGAGGGCCAGGAAGTGGGCTTCACCACCACGCTCAATCTGGCTCCGGCCGATGCCTTTGGTGAGCGCGATGAGAGCCTGATGCAAACCATCCCCAAAAGTGAATTTCCTCCGGGCGTCAAAGTCGGCGGGCAGTTGCGTGGGCGCTCTGCCGAGGGCCAGGAGCGGGTCTTTAACGTGGTGAAAATCAAGGGCGATAAGGTGATCCTGGATGCCAACCACCCCTGGGCGGGTCAGCACCTGACCTTGACCCTCAAAGTACTGGAGGTGCGCGCTGCGACCGCCGAAGAAGTGACCCACCGCCACGCGCATGGTGCGCATGGTCATCACCATTGATCAGGCCATCAGCCCTCGGCCGAGCCCTTGATCACACCCGGCGGTTCGGTGCGGGGCTCAGTTCAGCGGCTCGGGGGCAGCCTCGTCGAGCACGTTGGTGGCAAAGCAGTCGCGCACCGAAAACAGCATCGAGGTGAAGAACATGGCCGCCACCATCAATGCCAAAGGCATGAAGGCAGCCGACATCATGCCCGGATTGCCCATCAGGCTGGTGATCAGAAGTGCCAACATACCGGCCAACATGAAAATCACACCCCAGGCGATCACGTAAATGAAAAAGGCCTTGAAGTTACGCCAGCAGGCCACAAAGCTGAAAAACAGGCTTTTGACGGCAGGCAGGCCGTACCAGTGCACCAGGGCTGGCGCGTGCCAGAACATCATGGACAGCGGCACGTAAAACAGCATGGACACCCACAAAGCGCTCTGGAAAGAGTCTGTCGTGACCACCTCGGGCGTCATGGCTTCGCCGCCAAAGTAAACCTTGGCGAAGGTACCTCCGTCGACCAGCACCGAAGCTCCCATCACCACCAGAAAGATCAACGCATACAGACCACCCAGGTGAAACATGGCCCGGCGGTGTGGGCCATTTTTGAGGGCCACAAACAGCACGCTGGGCATTGGAAACTTGCCATCCGAAGCGGTTTGGGTGGCGGCCATCATGCCCAGCGTGAGCGCTGGCAAGATGATCAATGCCAAGGCGTTCCCAATGAGGGGCACGATGGACACAAGGGAGACGGTGAGCATGAACAAAAAGAACAGTCCGGACAGCGCCAAAGGCTGACGCCAGAAGGTGCTCATGCCCTGACGGACCCATTTCAGGCCAGCACGGGCGGGAACGATTTGCAGGTTCATGGTGTTCAGACGAGGTCGGACAAGGAAACGGGGTGATGCACTCTGCCGCGCAAAACGCGCTCGAAATGGGTCGGGTCATGTGGGGTGAGCATGGCCGCTTCACGAGGCAGATGGTAGTCCCACAGCCTAGAAATCCAGAAGCGCAAAGCCCCTGCGCGCAAAAGGGCAGGCCACAATGCGCGCTCGGCCGCACTCAAGGGGCGCACCAAGTTGTAGGCTCGCACCATGGCCTCAGCTCGTTCACCGTCGTGTGCGCCGCTGGGCAAGTCGATGCACCAGTCGTTCAGGCACACCGCCAGGTCAAACAACCAGGTGTCGACACCGGCAAAGTAAAAATCAAAAAATCCGGTCAGCTGTTCGCCATCGAACATCACGTTGTCGCGGAACAGGTCGGCATGCACCGGGCCACGGGGCAGGGCGGCATAGGTGGCGCTGTTGGCAATGTGGTTTTGGTAGGCCAGTTCGCTGCGCAGCAAGCTCGCTTGGGCTTCGTCCAAAAAGGGGAGCACCACCGGCACGGTCTCGTTCCACCAGGGCAGGCCGCGCAAATTGGGCTGGCTGCGGTTGTAATCTGCCCCAGCCAGGTGCATGCGCGCCAGCATGTTGCCCACGGCGGCGCAGTGGACGGCCTGAGGTTGTAACTGGCTCTTGCCCGCGAGCTTGTTGACCACGGCGGCCGGTTTGCCGTTCATGCTGTGCAGCACATCGCCGTCGCGGTTGGGTGCAGGGTTCGGCACCGGGATGCCGCGCTCGGCCAGGTGCTTCATCAACAGCAAATAAAAAGGCAGTTGTTCATGCGTCAGGCGCTCGAACAAGGTGAGCACGTACTCGCCTTCGGTGGTCGTGGCGAAGTAGTTGGTGTTTTCGATGCCACCTTCGATGCCGCGCAGGGCGGTGAGCTGGCCCAGGTTCAGGGCTTGCATCAGGTCATTGGCCTGGGTTTCGGTGACTTCGGTGAATACCGCCATGGGGGAAAGAGCCGTCAAAGGGCCAGAGGGAACTGGCTTAGGTGGGGAAAACAAGGATTGTAGAGGGCGAAAAGCCAACAATGACCCGCAAAGGGCTGGCGGCGCTGGGCCGATGTGGCACAGCGAAGCGCCTCTGAGGCCCGGCGCCGCCAGCCCTTTGCGGGTCTGCCTTCGCCTGAGAGCGATGGTGTGTGTGGCCTGCGCCTAGGTTGGGGGGATAGGGGGCCGGGCCTGTGCCAGGGTTCAGAGGCGCTTCGCTTTGCCACATCGCCCTGGCACAGGCCAGCCCCCAATCCTTCTTGGTCACTGGGGTGTCAACCCGGTACACAATTGGGGCATGAGCGAAAACACCCCCGAAACATCCAAACCGACCCTCTTGCTGGTCGATGGCTCCAGCTACCTCTACCGCGCCTTCCACGCCATGCCCGATCTGCGGGCCGTGCCCGGCGACCCGGCGAGCCCCGCCACAGGGGCCATTCGCGGCATGATCAACATGATGGAGCGGCTGCGCAAGGATGTGCCTGCCACCTATGCGGCTTGCGTGTTCGACGCCAAAGGCCCGACTTTTCGGGATGCGCTCTACCCCGAGTACAAGGCCAACCGCAGCCCCATGCCCGACGATTTGCGCTCGCAGATCGAGCCGATCCATGAACTGGTGCGCCTGATGGGCTGGACGGTGCTGGACGTGCCGGGCGTGGAGGCCGATGACGTGATTGCCACACTGGCCCACACCGCTGCGAAGCAGGGCGTCGAGGTCACGGTGTCCAGCGGCGACAAGGATCTGAGCCAGCTGGTGAACGCGCACATCACCATCATTGACACCATGAACGGCAAGGTGCGCGATGTGGCGGGCGTGACCGAAGAATTTGGCGTGCCGCCGTCGTTGATGATCGATTACCAGACCCTCGTGGGCGACCCCGTGGACAACGTGCCTGGCGTGGCCAAGGTCGGCCCCAAGACGGCTGCCAAGTGGCTGATGGAATATGGCTCTCTCGACAACTTGATGGCGCACGCCCATGAAATCAAAGGTGTGGCGGGCGAGAACCTGCGCCAGGCGGTGGATTGGCTGCCCAAGGGCCGCGCTTTGGTGTCCATGAAAACCGATTGCGACCTGAACGGCTGGGTGCCCGGTTTGCCGTCTCTCGCCAGCTTGCACCTGCACGCGCCTGACAAGGACAAGCTGCTCAGTTTTTACCAGACCTATGGCTTCAAGGGCCTGGTTCAGTCGCTGGGTGGGGTCATGCCTGTGCCCGCATCCAAAGCCAAAACGGCCAAGCCCAAAGACACGGGCATGGGCGATTTGTTTGGCCCGGCTCAAGAAGATGAACCAATGGCCGTGCCCGAATTGGACAGTGCCGTCAGCGCCGTGCAGGGCGATTTGAAATACGACACGGTGCTCGACTGGCCCGCATTCAACACCTGGCTGGCCCGCATCGAGCAAGCGCCGCTCACGGCCATCGACACCGAAACCACCTCGCTGGATGCCATGCGTGCCGAGATCGTGGGCATTTCGCTGAGTGTCGCGCCCGGCGAGGCCGCTTACATTCCGCTGGCGCACAACGGTCCGGGTGCGCCTGAGCAACTGGCGCTGGCCGACGTGCTGGCCAAGCTCAAGCCCTGGCTCGAAAACCCGGCCCGCCACAAGCTAGGCCAGAACATCAAATACGACCGCCATGTGTTCGCCAACCACGGCATCGATGTGCAAGGCTATGCGCACGACACCATGCTGGAAAGCTATGTGCTCGAAGTGCACAAGCCGCATGGCCTCTCTAGCCTGGCTGAGCGGCATGTGGGACGCAAAGGCGTGACCTACGAAGACTTGTGTGGCAAGGGCGTGCACCAGATACCGTTCGCGCAGGTGGACATAGAAAAAGCGGCGAATTACTCGTGTGAAGACGCAGACCAGTGCCTGGACGTGCATTTGCGCTTGTGGCCGCAGATCGAAGTGCACCCGGGGCTCAAGTTTGTTTATGAACTGGAAATACAGACCAGCGAAGCGCTGTACCGCATCGAGCGCAACGGCGTGCTGATCGACGCGCCCACGCTGGCCGCGCAAAGCCAGGCGCTGGGGGAGCGCATTGTGCAGCTCGAAACCGAAGCCTACGAGATCGCTGGCCAGCCCTTCAACCTTGCCAGCCCCAAGCAGCTCGGCGAGATCTTTTTTGACAAGCTCGGTTTGCCCGTCATCAAGAAAACCGCTACGGGCGCACGCAGTACCGACGAAGAGGTGCTCGAAAAATTGGCCGAAGACTACCCGCTGCCCGCCCGCATCCTTGAGCACCGCAGTCTGTCCAAACTCAAGGGTACCTACACCGACAAGCTGGCGCAGCTGGCCTTGCCGCGCACCGGACGTGTGCACACCAACTATGCGCAGGCAGTCGCCGTGACGGGCCGCTTGTCGAGCAACGAGCCCAACCTGCAAAACATCCCGGTGCGCACCGCCGAGGGACGCAAAGTGCGCGAGGCCTTCGTGGCCCCAAAGGGCTTTGTGATCGCCAGTGCCGACTACAGCCAGATCGAGCTGCGCATCATGGCGCACCTGAGCGACGACCCAGCCTTGCTCAAAGCCTTCCATGAGGGCCTGGACGTGCACAAGGCCACAGCGGCCGAGGTGTTTGGCGCAACGCCTGACACCGTGAGCAGCGAGCAGCGCCGCTACGCCAAGACCATCAATTTCGGATTGATCTACGGCATGAGCGCGTTTGGTTTAGCCAAGGCGCTCTCCATTGACAACACGGCGGCCAAGAACTACATCACCCGCTACTTTGAGCGTTTTGCCGGGGTCAAACAGTACATGGACAGCACCCGCGAACAGGCCAAAGCCAAGGGCTACGTTGAGACCGTGTTTGGCCGCCGCCTGATGCTGCCCGAAATCAACAGCCCCAACGGCCCACGCCGTGCCGGTGCCGAGCGCGCCGCCATCAACGCGCCCATGCAGGGCACGGCGGCTGATTTGATCAAGCTGAGCATGGTCGCAGTGCAAAAGGCACTGGACGAGCAAGGCAAGGCCACCAAAGTCATCATGCAGGTGCATGACGAACTGGTGTTCGAAGTGCCCGAGTCAGAAGTTGAATGGGTGCGCACCGAGATCCCGCGCATCATGGCCAGTGTGGCCGACCTGAAGGTCCCGTTGCTGGCCGAAGTGGGCTTTGGGCCGAATTGGGAACAGGCACACTGACACGTATTCGGATGTCCGCCAAGGCGTTGAGTGAGTGCATCGGCGGCCCAATCCGCCACCGCAAGACGCCTGCGACGAAGCAGGCTCAGGCGCGTTACTGCTCCTGCTCAGTAAATGTGATCTTCAAAGTCCGTCACTGCGAGGAGCTTGCGACCATGCTGTGCCAAGTGCATTCTTGCGCCTGGTCAGTACCTGTGTTTTTCAAAGTCCGTCACTGCGAGGAGCTTGCGACGCGGCAGTCCAGAGGTGTTGCAGGATCCGGCCGCCAATGTGCCATCGATCGCATGATGCTGGATGGCCACGCTTCGCTCGCCATGACGGTGAAATACATCGCTCGCCACAACGGTGAAAGAGATCACTCGCCATGACTGAGAAAGACTTTGCTCGTCATGCCTGGACGTTCAAATCCAGCGTCATGCTGTCCACGGCGCATGCTTTTGCATGATGGCCTCAAACATCGCCGAGGCTTCAAAACGTGCCAACCATGCAGCCAATGCAGGCCAAGGTTGTGCTGCAAACCAGCTCGGGTCGGTATGAGCGTATTGCCGCACAAAGGGGGCGATGGCAGCGTCGGGCAGACCAAATTGCTGCCCCGCCAGAAAAGGCAGGGTCATCAAGTGGGCATCCAGTGATTGCAACCAAGCCGCAGCCAGGTCGCGGTCGGCGGTACCAGTGTCCAGTCCAGAGCGGTTAGGGTATTTGTAGCGGTCCAAATGCTTTTTGAATGGCCCATCGTTGTGCGCGATCAGGGCCAGCGCATCGGTCATGTGCGCATCCGAGGCCGGCAGCCAACCCAGCGGGTCGTGTTGGCGCAGGGCCCACAGCATGATGTCCAGGCTTTGCTCCAGGACTCGGTCGCTTGCGGCCTCGGGTAGCCACAACACCGGCACCGTGCCTTTGGGCGAGAGAGTCAGCATGTGGGCGGGTTTGTTTTTGAGAACCACTTCCCGGTGTTCCACCGCGATGCCACTGGCGTGCAGTGCCAAGCGGGCCCGCATGGCGTAGGGGCAGCGGCGAAACGAGTAGAGAACGGGCAAAGTCCGGGGCATGGCGGCAGTTTAAATCGT
This sequence comes from Comamonadaceae bacterium, assembly GCA_027488215.1. Lineage (GTDB taxonomy): Bacteria > Pseudomonadota > Gammaproteobacteria > Burkholderiales > Burkholderiaceae_C > Limnohabitans_A. The sequence continues at coordinate 4,847 of JAIYCB010000010.1, read as the reverse complement.
CAACCATGTGCAAACCCGTGGCGCCTGTGTCAAGATAAGCGCTGTCTTATTTTTCCACGGAGACCTGCCTTGAACAATGACCTGATGAACGATGCCCAAGCCTTGCTCGGTGGCCGAGTGGACGCCAGTGGCGCCACCCGCCGCGTGGCCTTGAAAGCCGCTCTGGGCGTGGGTTACGCCGCAGCGGCCATGCCCATCATGGCGCAGACCGCGATCAAAACCCCGGTGACGGGCCTTGTGTCTGGTGAAGTGACCATCAACGTGAATGGCTTCAAGATGCCGGCATACCGGTCTGCTCCAGCGGGCAAGACGGGCTTGCCGGTGGTGTTGGTGATTTCCGAGATTTTTGGGGTGCACGAGTACATTGCCGATGTCACCCACCGTTTGGCCCAGGCTGGGTATTTGGCCATTGCACCAGAGCTGTTTGTGCGCCAGGGTGACCCCAACGAGTACGGCGAAATCGCCAAGTTGCAGGCCGAGATCATCTCCAAGGTACCCGATGCGCAAGTCATGGGCGACCTGGACGCCTGCGTGGCCTGGGCTGCGGCCAATGGCGGCAACACCGATAAGCTGGCGATCACCGGGTTTTGCTGGGGTGGACGCATCACCTGGTTGTATGCAGCGCACCAACCCAAGCTCAAGGCGGGCGTGGCTTGGTATGGCCGACTGGTGGGCAATGTCACGGCACAAACGCCCGCACACCCACTGGCTTTGGCGGGTAACCTCAAGGCCCCGGTGCTCGGTTTGTACGGCGCGGCCGATACCGGCATCCCTCTTGACACGGTTGATAAGATGAAGGCGGAACTGGCCAAAGGACCTGCGGCGGCGAAAGCCAGTGAATTTGTGGTTTATCCTGAGGCTCCTCACGCTTTTCATGCCGACTACCGCAGCAGTTACCGCAAGGGACCGGCTGAAGATGGCTGGCAGCGCTTGCTGGCCTGGCTCAAACGCCATGGTGTGGCCTGATTTTTGATGCAACAACCGCCCTTGGGGCGCGAGCTCTTGAATACCGCCCTTCGGGGCGGTTTGTTTTGGGGTTCTGAAGGCACTTCGTGGATTGATGATGACTTTTTTGGCGATTTTGTTGGGCACTTTGGTGGCGGGCATCGGCAGCGTCTGGGTGGCCGCTTGGTTGAGTTTTGGTGTGCTCAGCCGCTATACCCAGCACATGCTCAGCTTGGCTGCCGGGGCATTGCTGGCCACGGCGTTTTTGCACCTGCTGCCCGAAGCCTTCGAGAGCGAGGCCGGGGCCCACGAATTGTTTCTGACGCTGCTGATCGGTCTGGTGTTTTTCTTTCTGCTCGACAAGGCCGAACTTTGGCACCACGGGCACGAACATGGTCATGACCACGGCCATGATCACAAAGCGCATGACCACGGCCACTCGCATGCCCATCACGCTGAGGACAAGTTACGCGGCCAGTGGGCCGTGTTGGCGGGCGACAGCGTGCATTGCTTTGGCGACGGAATCCTGATCGCTTCGGCCTTCATTGCCGACATGCGCCTGGGGGTGATCGCGGCCTTGGCCGTGTTGGCGCACGAGGTGCCGCATCACATGGGTGATTTGGCTGTGCTGCGCCAAGGCAGCAACAGTCGCAAGGCGGCCATTGTCAAAGTGTCCATGGCTGGGGCCATCACCGCTTTGGGTGGTGCCGTCGGCTATGTGTTGGTCGATGCCCTGCACGACTGGCTGCCCTTTTTTCTGGTGGTGGCCAGCAGCAGCTTTGTTTATGTGGCGCTGGCCGATTTGATCCCACAGTTGCAAAAGCGCTTGTCTGCACGCGAGACTGCCTCTCAAATTGTGTGGCTAACCGTGGGCATGGGCATGGTTCTGATGGTCAGTGCTTTGGCGGGCCACCAGCACTGAAGGTGCTCTTCAAGGGAGCGTGTGCCCGCCCAGTACGCCGGGGTGCGCTCCTGCAACAATCACCCTTTGGCGCAGGGAAGACCAGGTGTGTTGCACCACTCGCTCCAGCTGCCCGCATACAGCGCGGTGGGACCGAAACCGGCCAGTTCCATGGCCATCAAATTGGGCACAGCCGTCACGCCAGAACCGCAGTGGTGCACCACGCTGCTGGCAGGGCGGCCAGCCAGTACCCGATCCCATTCGGCTTTGAGCAACTCGGGGCTTTTGAATCGGCCGTCTTCTGTGAAGTTCTCGGCAAAAGGCCGGTTGAGCGCGCCGGGAATGTGGCCTGCCACAGGGTCCAGTGGCTCCACTTCGCCCCGATAACGGGCCCCGGCGCGCGCATCGACCACGGTTTGTGTGGCTTGGCCCAAATGGCTTGCGATCGTGTCGGTGAGCACCAGTTGGCGAAGGGGTGTTTTCAACTCAAATACCCCAGGCGCAGGGGGGGTGAAGGTGCCCGATTCGGTGGCCCCACCGGCGTCTTTCCAGGCTTGCAAGCCGCCGTCAAGCACGGCCACAGCCTCGTGGCCCAACCATTTGAGCATCCACCACAAACGCCCGCAGTACTGGCTTTTGCTGCGGTCGTACACCACGATTTGCATGCCGTTGTGCACCCCCAGTCGGCCCAGCCACCGGGCCACGGCTTCTCGCTGGGGCAAGGGGTGGCGTCCACCATTCACGGCCTGACCTGCTTCGTGCGTGCTCAGGTTCTTGTCCAGATCGGCAGGCAATGCGCCTGCAATCCGTTCGTCGGCAAAAAAACCATCCGCCAACTCGGGCTTCATCAGGTCAAAGCTGCAGTCGAAGACGGCGCAGGGGGTGCCTTGCTGCCGCAGGCTTTGCAATTGGGTCGCGTTGATCAGCAGGGGGTACATGACAAGTCTCCAAAATTCAATGTTCTTCAGCGGGGGCGCTGGGCAGGGCACGGTTTCGCAGCACGGTGGATGCAATGCCGCTGGCCATGATCAGGGCCATGCCCAACCAGCCCATGAGCGGGATCTGGTCGCCAAACAGGATCAGGCCAAACAAGGCTCCAAAGACGATACCCGAATATTGCAGGTTGGCCACCACCATGGTCGAGCCAAGGCTGTAGGCCTTGGTCATGCACAACTGACCGAGTGCGGCCAGTACACCAATGGGCAGCAACCACAACACGGTGGGCCAAACCCACGGGCTGACTCCTGTGACCAGCATCAGCACAGCACCCACCACGGCGGTGCCTACGGAAAAATAAAACACAGTGCGCGCTTCGGGTTCGTTGAGCCGCCCCAGTGCCGCGACCTGAATGTAAGCCAAGGCAGCGAGCAGACCCGAGAGCAGTCCGACCAGACCCGCAAACAACTGGTCTTGCTCGATGGTGGGGCGCAGCAACAAGATGACACCGCCAAACCCTGCGATCACCGTCAGCACGATGGGCCCTTGCCGGGTCGCGTCTTGCAGTTTGCCCATGACCAGGGTGCCCCCCACCAAAAAAACCGCCACCCAGATGCCGCTCATGTAATTGAGCGTCATGGCGGTGGCCAGGGGCAGGTGTGCAATGGCATAAAACCAAGTGGCCAATGAAGCGACACCCACCACTGAACGCCAGACGTGCATCATGGGAATCGGCGTGCGCAAAGTGACGCCTTGCACCTTGCAGAAGGTGGCCATGAACAACACGCCAATCAGTCCCCTGAAAAAAACCAACTCGGACGTGTGGAAGTGGGCCGATGCGTATTTGATGCAAACCCCCATCATCGAAAAGAACAAGGATGCCAGGATCATCCAGGAGGCTTGCATCGGCGCCTTAGGTTCAGAGGGCGCTCATCTGGCGGCGGTACCACTCGTGAAAGTGTTGCATGCCGTCTTCCATGGGGCTCTGGTAGGGACCAACCTCGTTGTCGCCGCGGGCCAGCAGGGCTTTGCGGCCTGCGTCCATGCGCTCAGCAATCTCGTCGTCCTCGATGCAGGTTTCCATGTAGGCCGCTTGCTGAGCCTCGACGAACTCGCGCTCAAATGCCACGATCTCTTCGGGGTAGTAAAACTCCACCATGTTGAGCGTCTTGTTCGGGCTGATGGGGTGCAGTGTCGATACGGTGAGCACATGCGGGTACCACTCGACCATGATGTGCGGGTAATAAGTCAGCCAGATCGCACCGCGCTCGGGCAGTTGGCCGTTGCGGTACTTGAGCAGAACCTCGTGCCATTTTTTGTAGGTGTCCGAGCCTGGCTTGCCAAAGCCGCCCGAGACGCCCACGGTTTGCACCGAGTAGTGTTCCTTGAACTCCCAGCTCAGGTCGTCGCAGGTGACGAACTGGCCCAACCCCGGGTGGAAGGGGCCGACGTGGTAGTCCTCCAGATACACCTCGATGAAGGTTTTCCAGTTGTAGTTGCACTCGTGCAGCTCTACCCGGTCAAGGGCGTAGCAGTCGAAACTCAGTTGTGAGCGTGGTCCCATGCCCGCCAGATCAGCGGCGATGTTGCGGCCGTTGTCTTCAAACAGCAGGCCGTTCCATTCCTGCAACTTGTAGTTGTTCAGGTTCAGGCAGGGGTCATGCGAAAAGTGCGGTGCGCCCAACAACTCGCCCTTTGGAGAGTAAGTCCAGCGGTGCAAGGGACAGACGATGTTGCCGCCTGCGCTGCCTTTTTGCTGGGTTTGCAAATTGCCCCGACCGTTCAGCATGACGGCCTGGCGGTGGCGGCAAACGTTGGAGACGAGCTCAACCCCACCTTGGGCCTTGCGCACCAGAGCGCGGCCTTCGCCCTCTTGGGGCAGGGCGTAAAAGTCGCCCGGATTGGGGACCGCCAACTGGTGACCCACGTAGCGGGGACCTTGGCGGAAAAGCGTGTTCAATTCGCGCTGAAACAGCGCTTCATCGAAATAAGTGGAAACTGGTAGTTGGCTTGCGGCCTGCTGCAGTTGAAGACTTAAATCAGACATGGGTGACCTGACCTAGAG
>JAIYCB010000047.1 GCA_027488215.1 Comamonadaceae bacterium | reverse complement strand
CGTCCCGTCCAATGGCTGCATGGCTTGTACCGACCGGACCGGTACGAATACCAGATGCAGTTATCCCGCGTTGGCAGCATCGATGCCAAGGTGTGGGTAAGCCAAGAGCTGTCCGCCAACTTTCATTGATCTACTTAAAGGATGTTCTCATGACCTCACGTCGCACTTTCATGGGCCAGTCCGCTGCTGCGGCCTCGGCGCTCGCGTTTCCACTGGTGGGCGGGGCGCAGCCCAAGCCCATCAAGGTCGGTGTTCTGCACCCCGTCACCGGAGCACTGGCTTACTCGGGCCAGCAGTGCCGCATGGGCGCCTTGATGGCGATTGAAGACATCAACAAGGCTGGCGGCATCAAGTCGCTGGGCGGCGCCAAGATCGAAGCCATGCTGGGCGATGCGCAGTCCAGCCCGCAAGCGGGCACGGCCGAAATCGAGAAGATGAACGAAGCCGGTGTGAGCGCCGTGGTCGGTGCCTTTGCCTCGGCCATCTGCCTGGCCACCACGCAAGCGGCGGCCAAATACAACCTGCCCCATGTGGTGGACGTGGGTGTGGCCGACCAGATCGTCGAGCGCGGCCTGAAAAACACCTTCCGCTTTGGCCCTGGCTACAGAAAATGCGCCGAAGTGGCCGTCTCCAGCCTGCACGTTTTGAACACCGCTGCTGGTAAGCCCGCCCGCACCGTGATGATCGTGCACGAAGAGTCGCTGTTCGGCACCGGCACCGCCAACTTGCTGGCCAAAGAGCTGCCCGGGTATGGTTACGAAGTCAAAGAAATCATCAAGCACGCTAACCCCACGCGTGACTTCAACAACATCGCACTGCGCATCAGGCAGGTCAACCCCGACATCCTGATCCCGGCCAATTACTACAACGAATACGCCCTGCTGGTGCGCACCTTGCAGCAGCAAAAAATAACGCCCAAGGCCATTTACTCGGTGCTGGGCGGCGCGGCTTCCAGCTACAAGTTCGTCAAGGAGTTCCCGGATGCGGCCAACGGCATCATCGACTGCAACCACTGGTTTAATCCACGTGACAAACGCTCGGCCGAACTGCGCAAGCGCGTCGAAGCACAAGGCCAGTTCTTCAGCTATGAAGTGTTCATGACCTACACCGCCATGATGCTGTTGGCCGATGCCATTGAGCGCGCGAAGTCGACCGACCGCGCCGCCATCATCGATGCGCTGGCTTCGAGCAAGTTCTCCAACCACATCATGCCCTACGGCCCCACGCAGTTTGTCAATGGCCAAAACATCGGCGCACAGCCTTTGATGACCCAGGTCCACAAAGGCGACATCAAGGTGATCGTGCCGCGTGACTACCGCGAAGTCGAGCCGATTTTCCCGCTCAAGGCCTGACCTGCGCTGATCTGAAAGACCTCGATGCTGGACTTCAACATCCTGTTTCCTTCAGTGCTCAACGGCATCACCACCGGTGCCGTGTATGCGCTGATCGCACTGGGCCTCACGCTCATTTATGGCGTGCTGCACATCATCAATTTCGCGCACGGCGCGTCCTTGATGGTGGCACTGTATGGCGTGTACATGCTGAAGCAAAAGTTCGGGGTCGATCCCTACATGGCCCTGCCCATCATGGTGCCCGCCATGTTCGTGCTGGGCTATGCGCTGCAGCGCGGGGTCATCAACCGCGCCAGCCACGGCAAGGATGAAAACATCTTGCTGGTCACGCTGGGCGTGTCCATCGTGCTGGAGAACCTGGCACTGCTGTTCTTCAAATCCGACACGCGCACCATTGAAACGGCCTACACCTTGACCACTGTCGAGATCGGCCCGGCCTTCATTGCCCTGCCCAAGTTGGTGTCTTTTGCCGGGGCCCTGGTGGTGTCGGCGGTGCTCTTGCTCATCGTCCAAAAAACCGATTTGGGTCGCGCCATCCGCGCCGTCTCCAAAGAAAAGCAAGGCGCACGTTTGATGGGCATTGATGTGGACCATGTGTATGCCATGTGCTTTGGTTTGGGCCTGGCCAGCTTGGGCGCTGCGGCCTGCTTTTTGATGCCGGCCTATTACGTCAACCCGCAAGTGGGCAACGGTTTTGTGCTGGTGGCTTTCACCATCGTGGTGCTGGGTGGCATGGGCAGTTTTGCCGGCGCCTTGCTGGGCGGTTTGCTGATTGGTGTGGTGGAGTCGCTGGGCGGGTTGCTTTTGGGTGAGTCGCTGGGCCAGGTGGGTATTTTTGTGATTTTCATTGCGGTGCTGATGCTCCGGCCGCAAGGATTTTTTGGAGCGAAGGCATGAAAGACTTTCGCAACATTGCGCTGTTTGTGGTGTTGGTGGGGGCGGTCCCCTTGTTTACCGATTCGGGTGTGATGCTCAACTTTGTCATGACGTCCTTGTATGCGTGTTTGCTGTCGCAAGCCTGGAACGTGCTGGGTGGTTTTGGCGGGCAGTTTTCTTTTGGTCATGCGCTGTTTTTTGGCACCGGTGCTTATGTGCAGGCCATCGCGCAAATGCAGTGGGGCCTGAGCCCCTGGGTGGCTTTGCCGTTGGCCATGGTGTTTGCCGCGGGTGTGGGCGCCTTTGTGGGCGCGGCCTCGTTCCGTTATGGCCTCAAGGGTTCTTACTTTGCCCTGGTCACGCTGGCTTTTGCCGAGGTGTTCCGCATTTTGGCCACCTCGGTGCCCTTCACGGGTGCGGGCGTGGGCCTGATGCTGCCGCTCAAGGAGTCTGCGTCCAACATGCAGTTTGGCAGCCGCGCCGGTTTCATTTGGCTCATGCTGGGCTTGGTCACTTTGGCGCTGTGCATCACCGCCTGGCTGCGCCATTCGCGTTTTGGCGCTTATTTGCAAGCCGTGCGTGACAACGAAGATGCGGCCCGCGCCATTGGCGTGAACCCGTTCAGCGTCAAGCTGATCGCCACGGTCTTGTCGGGCGGCCTGATGGGGGCGGCCGGGGCGTTTTATGTCCAGGTGTTCCAGTACATCGACCCCGGGATTGCCTTTGGGGCGCACACCTCGGTCGAGGCCTTGGTGGGGGCGATCGTGGGCGGCATGGGCACGCTGTGGGGCCCGATCTTGGGCGCGGTGAGTCTGCACATCCTGGCCGACCTGACTCGCAACCTGTTTGGTCAGTTGCCGGGTATCAACATGGTCATTTATGGGGTGGTGTTGATCGTGATCGTGATGTTCTTGCCGCGTGGCATTGCGGGCTTGGGCACCATCACCCCGCTGCAGTGGCTGCGCGGCAGCAAGTCGGACGGAGACAAATCATGAGCACGCTGCTGCAGATCGAGGGCGTGAGCAAGTCCTTTGGCGGCTTGAAAGCCGTGCAAAACGTGAGCCTGTCGGTGACCGAGGGGCGTCTGAGCGCCTTGATCGGGCCGAATGGCGCAGGCAAGACCACCTTGTTCGCGCTCATGTCGGGCTTTCTGACGCCGGACACGGGCCGTGTGGTGTTTGCGGGGCAGGACATCACAGGCCAGCCGCCGCACCTGAATGCCCGCATGGGCCTGACGCGCACCTTCCAGATCGTGCAGCCCTTTGCAGCGCAAACGGTCCGCGAAAACATCGCTGTGGGAGCGCATCTGCATGTGCCGCATCGCGCCCAGGCGCTTGAATTTGCCGAATCGGTCGCAAGCCAAGTGGGTCTGAGCCCACAGCTGGACAAGCTGGCCAGTGATTTGACGGTGGCCGGCCGCAAGCGCCTGGAGCTGGCGCGCGCACTGGCCACGCGCCCTCGCTTGCTGCTGCTTGACGAGGTGTTGGCGGGTCTGAACCCGCAAGAAATCGCAGAGATGATTCCAGTGGTGCAAGGCATTGCGCAAAGCGGCGTGACGGTGCTGATGATCGAGCACGTCATGCAAGCGGTGATGAGCCTGGCGCAAGAGGTTTGGGTGCTGGCGCAGGGGCAACTGATTGCCCAAGGCACGCCCGCCGAGATCACGAACAACCCCGCTGTGGTTGAGGCCTACCTGGGGCACGGCACGGCTGAGCGCTTGCAAAAGAGCGCGGCCCAAGCCAAAGCAGCGAAGGAGGTTCGAGCATGAACGCTTTGTTGAATGTGCAGGGCCTCCGCTCTGGCTACGGCGTAGTGGAAGTCTTGCGCGGTGTCGACCTGCAGGTCATGCCAGGTGAGTTGGTGGCACTTTTGGGCAGCAACGGCGCGGGCAAGACCACGCTCAACCTCACGCTGAGCGGCCTGGTGGCCGCGCGCGCAGGGCAAGTGGGCTTTGACGGTCAAGACATTACCGGTTTGCACTCTCGTCAGGTGGTCATGCAGGGCCTGATTCAGGTGCCAGAAGGTCGTAAGGTTTTCCCCAACTTGAGCGTGCACGAGAACCTGGAGCTGGGGGCCTTCACCCGGGGGCGTGAGCGAAAGCAGTCAAACCTGGACAAGGTGTACGACACCTTTCCGCGCTTGAAAGAACGCGTGACCCAGTTGGCGGGCACGCTCAGTGGCGGCGAGCAACAAATGCTGGCCATCGGTCGTGGACTGATGGCCGAACCGCGCCTATTGATCCTGGACGAGCCCTCACTGGGTTTGTCGCCTTTGTTGGTGGAAGAGTTGTTTGGCCTGATCTCGCAGCTGCGCAGCAGCGGCCTGGCGATCTTGCTGGTGGAACAAAACGTGGGCCAGTCGCTCGACATCGCTGACCGTGCATACGTGATGGAAAACGGCGAGATCCGTTTCACCGGGACACCTTCCGAGTTGTTGGCCAGTGACACGCTCAGGCAAGCCTATTTGGGCATGTGAGCGTTGCACCAGGCCTGCGCGATGCAAGCGGGCACCCAAGCCGGTGGTTTGAATGGCATTTTTTGACACAGAGGATTTCTCATGACACGCACACTTCCAACCCCAACCACACAAGCGACTGCACGCCGCGCCTTGTTGTTGAGTGCGGCACTGGCTTGTTCCGGGCTGGCTGGTTGGGCCCAGGCCCAGTCGCAGCCGCCCATCAAGATTTTGGTGGGTGCGCCTGCAGGCGGCACCACCGACACCATGGCTCGCACACTGGGGACGGTGTTGGGCACGCAACTGGGCCGCACCGTGGTGGTCGAGAACAGACCTGGTGCGGGCGGCAACCTGGCCGCAGACGCCGTGGCCAAGGCCGCGCCCGATGGCAACACGCTGCTGATGAGCTTCACCAGCCATGCCATCAATGCATCGCTCTACCCCAGTTTGCCGTTCGACCCGGTGAAAGACTTCACGCCATTGACCATGGTGTCCACTTCACCCTCGATTTTGGTGGCCCACCCCAAGGTGCCTGCCAACAACGCGGCTGAGCTGATCAAGTTGGCCAAAGCCAAGCCGGGCCAGCTGAACTTTGCCATTGGCGCGTTGGGCTCCTCGCTGCATATGGCGGGCGATGCGTTCAAGATGCAGGCGGGCGTGTTCATTGTCAACATTCCTTACCGGGGTACGGCCCCTGCCGTACAAGACGTGCTGGCCGGTCAGGTGGACCTGATGTTTGCCGCGGTGGGCAATGTGCAGACGCACATCAAGGCGGGCAAGCTCAAGGCGCTGGGGGTGACCAGCACCAAGCGGCTGTCAGCATTTCCCGATGTACCCGCGATTGGTGAGAGCCTGCCGGGTTATGAGTCCAGCGCTTGGTTTGGTCTGTTTGGCCCGGGTCGCATGAGCCCTGAATTGACCAAACGTTTTGCGGATGCGGCCCGCGCTGCTGTCCAGTCGCCCGAGGTCAAGCGGCGCATTGAAAATGAAGGGGCCACGCCGGTGGGCAACAGCCCAGAAGAGTTTGCCCGCTTTGTCGACAGCGAGATCGTGCGCTGGCGCAAGGTGGTGCAGTACGCCGGAGCGAAACCAGAATGAGCGCAGCTGTTTCGCAAACTCTCGCGCAAAAACTCATCGCCCGTGCGGCGGGCCGCGCTCATGTGGCCGTGGGCGAGGTGGTCACTTGCAATGTGGACTTGGCCATGTTCCATGACTCTTCCGGTCCAAGGCGCTTGAAGCCCATGCTGGACGAGTTGGGCGCCGAGATTTGGAACAAAGACAAAGTGGTGTTGGTGCTGGACCACTATGTGCCCGCACAGGACGCCGATGCACAAAAAATCATCCAAATCACCCGCGACACCGCCAAGCTTTGGCAATTGCCTCATGTGATCGACAGCGAGGGCATTTGCCATGTGGTGTTGCCCGAGCGGGGTCATTTGAAGCCCGGCATGTTTTGCGTGGGCGGCGACTCGCATTCGCCTACGGGCGGCGCCTTTGGTTGCTACATGTTTGGCATCGGCGCAACCGAGATGCTGGGCGTGTGCGTCACAGGCCAGATTTGGGTTCAGGTGCCGCGCACCTTGCGCATGCATTGGTCAGGCCGATTGCAAGCGGGTGTTTCGGCCAAAGACATGATGCTGCACATGATTGGCCGCTTTGGCATGAACGGTGGTCAGTACCAGGCGGTGGAGTTTGCGGGGTCTGCCGTGCAGACCTTGTCGATGGCCGAGCGCATGACCCTCTCCAACATGAGCGCCGAGATGGGCGCGCAGGCGGGGCTTATCGCCGCCGACGACACCACCTTAGAGCATTTACGCAGCATTGGCGTGGCCCCTGAGCATTTGGCTGGGGCCGAGCAATGGTGTACCGACGAGGACGCCGAATTTGAACAACACAGCTTTGATGCGAGTCGCCTCAGCCCGCAAGTGGCGGCACCGCACAGCCCAGCCAACACGCGCAATGTCACCGATTTTTCCGACATTCAACCCCACATCGCCTATATCGGTGCCTGCACCGGGGCCAAGCTCGAAGACTTGCGTGCCGCCGCTTCGGTGCTCAAAGGTCAGCGTGTGGCTGCGGGTGTGCAGCTCATGGTGGCACCTGCCAGTGCCCGTGAACAAGCGCAGGCCACTCAAGAAGGCGTGATGCAAATTTTGCAAGACGCAGGGGCCACCGTGCTGCCCAACAGTTGCGGTGCGTGCGCAGGCTATGGGGCCACTTTCCCAGAAGGGTCCACTGTGATTTCAACCACCGCTCGCAATTTCAAGGGTCGTATGGGCCCGGCCAGTGTGAACGTGTATCTGGCTTCGCCCTACACCGTGGCGGCTTCGGCCTTGCGCGGGCGCATCAGCGATGCACGCGAGGTATTGGCATGACGCAGCGCGCATTTCATAACGCACGGGTCTGGCGTTTGGGTGTCGATGTGGACACTGACGCCTTGGCCCCTGGGGCCTACATGAAGCACGGTCTGGAAGTGATTGGCTGGCATTGCCTTGAAGCAGTGCGCAGTGACTTTGCATCGGGTGTGCGCGAGGGCGATGTGATTGTGGCCGGGGCTAACTTCGGTATCGGCTCATCACGCGAACAGGCGGCCGGTGTGCTGCGACACCTGGGCTTGGCGGCGGTGATCGCGCCGTCCTACAGCGGTCTGTATTTCCGCAATGCCTTCAACCTGGGCTTGTTGCTGTTGACTTGCCCCGAGGCCGACAAGATACAAGAAGGCGAGCGGGTGGCCTTGCACTTTGAAGGCGACACGCCGCAGGTGATGCGTGCCAACGGTCAAGTTCTGATGTGCGCGCAGATTCCCGACTTTTTGATGGACATGGTCGATGCAGGCGGCTTGCTGCCCTTGCTCAAAAACAGACAACAAGGATGAGCCCGATGGCTTCAGCTTCTCAAACACCCGCTGCCATACACCCTGTGACTGACCCGGTCATGGACCCCGTGACTTTGGCCGTGCTGCGCGGCCGACTCGAACAAATTGCCGACGAGATGGACGCGACGCTCTACCGCAGCGCCTTCAACCCCATCATTGCCGAGGCGCACGATGCTTGTCATGGCCTGTACGACGCCATCACTGGCGACACCCTGATCCAGGGCAAGTCGGGCCTGCCCGTGTTTGTGGGGGCCATGGCTTTTGCCGTGCGAGCTGCCATGCGCGTGGCGGCAGAGCGCGGCGGCATGCAGCCAGGCGACGTGTGGTTGTTCAACGACCCTTACGAAGGCGGCACGCATGCCAACGACTTCAAATTGGTCAAACCCTGCTTTCGCCATGGGCAGTTGTATTGCTTTTTGGCCTCGGCCGCGCACTGGCACGACGTGGGCGGTGCGGTGCCCGGCAACTACAACCCGGCCGCGACCGAGTGCTGGCAAGAAGCGGTGCAGATCCCGCCGGTGCGCATCTTGCGCGCTGGCGTGCTCGACGACGATGTGCTGGCCATCTTGCGTGCCAACACCCGCCTGCCCGACAGCTTGTGGGGCGACCTGAACGGCCAGCTGGCCGCGCTCGAATTGGGCGCCCGCCGCCTGGACGGCCTGCTCGACGAATACGGCGACGCCAAAGTGGCGCAAGCCTTGGTGGAGCTGCGCACCCGCGCTGTGCGCCTGATGCGCTCGCACATCGGCAGTTTGCCCGATGGCCGCTACAGCTTTGAAGACGTGCTGGACAACGACGGCGTGAAAGACGATTTGCTGACCATCGCGCTCGACATGACGGTGGCCGGCGATCGCCTGACGCTGGACTTTTCGCGCACCTCGGCGCAGTGCGCAGGCCCCGTCAACATTTCACGCGCCACAGCCGTGGCCGCTTGTTATGTGGCCCTGAAGCATGTGTTCCCCGACGTGCCTGCCAATGCGGGCGTGCTGGATGCGGTGGACTTCGTCATCCCTGACGGTTTGGTGATCAGCGCCTCGCGGCCCCGTCCGGTGGGCGGCTACACCGAAACGATTTTGCGCATGATCGATGTGATCTTCAGCGCCACGGCCCTGGCCGACCCACAGCGGGCGGTGGCCCATGCCTACGGCACCATCAACGCCTTGTCGATCGCCGGTCACCGCACCGACGACAAGCGCAAAGGACAGCGCTGGGTGATGTTCAGCTTTTTCGGCGGCGGCCACGGCGGCCATTCGGATGGCGATGGCTTGTCGCACGGAAACGCACCCATCTCCACCGCCACCATCCCGCCCATGGAAATTTTGGAAGCGGCTTACCCGGTGCGCTTCACCCAGTGGGCCTTGCGCCCCGGCTCGGGGGGCGATGGCCAGCACCGGGGGGGCCTGGGTGCGATCTATGAAATCGAGTTGCTCGAAGACAGCGCTGAGGCTTTCATCTTTGGCGAGCGCGGCAAGTCGGCGCCCAAAGGCATCCACGGCGGCCAACCTGCGCTGCCCAATGTGTTCGAGTATTGCCAGAACGGCGAATGGAAGACCCCGCCCATGGCCTCCAAGATGCTCGGCATCCATCTGAAAAAAGGTGACCGTGTGCGCCTGCAAACACCTGGCGGCGGCGGCTGGGGCGCACCCGCTGAGCGCTCGGCGCAAGACCGTGCCAAGGACAGCGCACTGGGTTACACCAAGGAACCAGCATGAGCGAGCAAGCTGTGAATCAACCCCATTGGGTGGTCGGTGTGGACGTGGGCGGGACGTTTACCGACCTGTTTGTGCTGGACGAAAAAACCGGCCAAGCCCGCATCGTCAAAGTGCCCTCGACCCGGGGTGAAGAAGCGCGGGGCTTCATGAACGGCATTGCCAAAGTGACCGGGGCCACCGGTGCCGAAGGCGCCAAAGACATCGCCACCATCGTGCACGGCACCACCGTGGGCACCAACGCCTTGCTGGAACGCAAGATCGCCCGCACCGGCATCATCACCACACGTGGCTTTCGCGATGTGCTGGAGATGCGCCGTCGCGACCGCCCGCAAACCTGGGGCCTGCGCGGCAGCTACACGCCGGTGGTCCCGCGTGCCTGGCGCTTGGAAGTGGACGAGCGTGTGCTGGCCGATGGTCAACTGCACACACCGGTGAATCTGGATCAGGTGCGCGCACAAGCCCGCGCCTTGCTGGTCGAAGGCTGCGAGGCGGTGTGTGTGTTCTTTGTGCACGCCTATGCCAACCCTGGCAATGAACAAGCCGCAGTGGCCGCTGTGCGCGAAATCTGGCCCAACAGCTATGTGACTTCGGCCAGCGAAGTGTTGCCTGAGATTCGCGAATTTGAGCGCTGCTCAACGGCCACGCTCAACGCCGCCTTGCAGCCTGTGGTCGGCAGTTATTTGCAGCGCCTCGATGGCGACTTGCGCGCCCAGGGTTTTGGCGGAGAACTCTTGATCGTGCAAAGCAACGGTGGTGTGATGTCACGCCAGACCGCTTGCGATGTGCCGGTACGCACCGCGCTGTCGGGCCCGGCAGCGGGCGTGATGGCCTGCGCCGAAATCGCGCGTGCGTCGGGTTTTGAAAACGTGATTACCGGCGACATTGGCGGCACCTCGTTTGACGTGTCTCTGGTGGCCGGCGGCGAGGCAGCGCTGGCTGCGCAAACGTCCATCGAGTTTGGCCTGGTGGTGCGCTCGCCCATGATTCAGATCGAGACCATCGGCGCCGGGGGCGGCTCGATCGCTTCGGTCGATGCGGGCGGCATGCTGCAGGTCGGCCCCGAGTCGGCGGGCAGCATTCCCGGCCCGGCCTGCTATGGTCGCGGCAACACCCGCCCCACCGTGACCGATGCCAATGTGCTGCTGGGCCGCATCGCGGCCGACCGGCCTTTGGGCGGCGGTTTGTTGCAGGCGCTGAACGCGGGCTTGTCCGAACAGGCCATCAGCCAGCATGTGGCCGAGCCTTTGGGTCTGACCGCGCTGGCCGCAGCCGAAGCGATTTTGACAGTCGCCAACGCCCGCATGGCCGGCGCGATCCGCGTGGTGTCGATCGAGCGCGGGCATGATCCGCGCCAGTTTGCCTATATGCCCTTTGGTGGCGGTGGCGGCTTGCATGTGTGCGCCATGATGCGCGAGGTGGGCGTGACCACCGGCATCGTGCCGCGCTACCCGGGCGTCACCTCGGCGCTGGGTTGCGTGATGGCCGACATGCGCCATGATGCGGTGCAGACCCTGAACGTCGCACTGGCCGATGTGGCCTGGCCCACTTTGATGGAACGTGTGGACGCATTGGCAGAAGCTTGCCAGGTGCGCCTCGATTCGGCCGGTGTGAACTTTGTGCGTGTGGATGAAGTCATCAGCTTTGACATGCTCTACATGGGCCAGACCCATACGCTGCAAGTGCCGGTGAAACGCGAAGCTTTGAATGCGGCTGGTTTGTTGTCGGCGTTCGAGTCGGCGTACCAACACGCCTTTGGCCGTGTGCTGCAAGGCCCTGTGATTCGTGTGATGAACCTGCGCTATGCCCGCATCGGGCGGCGTCCCAAGTTCGATCTGGCGGTGCTGGCCCCGCAAGGCGAGGGCCGCACCACGCCGGTGGGCGAGCAACAGGTTTATCACCAGGGCCAATGGTGGACAGCCCAGCGCTACGAGCGCTTGAGCCTGCCCGTGGGCACCGTGGTGCAAGGCCCTGCGATTTTGGAGCAACCGGACACCACCGTTTGGCTGGAACCGGGCTTTGACGGCCGGGTCGACACATTAGGCAACCTCTTGGTGGAGCGCACAGCATGAACTTGAAGAACGCTAAATTGGGCATGGTCATCGTCGACCTGCAAAACGATTTTCTGGCTCCTGACGGCGCTTATGCCCGAGGCAATACGCAGAGCGCAGAGGCGGTGAAGCTGCCTGAGCGCATGGCCCCGGTGGCGCGTGCCATCAAAGGCCGGGGCGGTTTGGTCACGGCCAGCTTGTTCACCTTGTGGCCCGATGCGCAGGGCGAACCCATGATTTCGGCGCACCTGAAAGAGCGTCGTCCGTTTTTGCGCAAAGGCGACTTTGCACCCGGTAGCCGAGGCCAGGCCAATGTGGATGTGTTGGCCCCGCTGGTCGATGTGTCGGTGTTCAAGGTCGCGTATTCGGCCTTCTTCAACACACAACTCGACTGGGTGCTGAAAAAATCGGGCATCGATACGCTGGTGGTCTGTGGCATCGTGACCAACGGTGGCGTGGCCAGCACGGTGCGCGATGCGCATGTGCGCGATTACCACGCCATTGTGTTGTCGGACGGTTGCGCTGCCTTCAGCGAGGCTGCGCATCAGGCCGCTCTGGCTGACATGGCTTCGGTGGGCGAAGTGATGGACAGCGCCACTTTCTTGAAACAACTGGGCTGAAGTGATGACCGCTTCACTGGCCCACGTTTGTCCGGCCTCTGAATTGCAGGCCGAGGACCACACGCCGGTGGTGATTGTGGGTGGCGGGGCCTGTGGCCTCACTGCGGCGATGGCCTTACACCGATTGGGCGTGGACTGTGTGGTGCTGGAGCGTGATGCTTTTGCCGCTGGCTCCACGGCTTTGTCTTCGGGTTTCATCCCTGCACCCTGCACTCAAGTTCAACAGGCGCAAGGCATCTCCGACAGCGTGGAGGTGTTTGCCGACGACATCCAGGCCAAGGCGCACGGCCAGGCCGCACCGCACCTGGTGCAGGCCTATGCCCAAAACATTGGTCCTGCCATGGACGCGCTGGCCTCACACCACGGCCTGCCGTGGCAGGTGCTGGACAACTTTTTGTACCCCGGCCACAGCGCCCACCGCATGCACGCTGTGCCCGAAAAAACCGGGGCCGGTTTGATGAGCCGCCTGCAAGCCGCCGCCGACGCCGCTGGCGTGGTGGTGCTCACGCAAGCGCAAGTGACCGAGCTGTGGGCCGACGAAGCGCAGCGCATCCATGGCGTGGGCTTTGTGCGCCCTGATGGCCAAACCGAGCGCATCCGTTGTGATGCGGTGCTGCTGGCGTGTAACGGTTTTGGCGGTGCTACGGCCATGGTGAAAGAGATGCTGCCCGAAATGGCTGAGGCCACTTATGCAGGCCATGTGGGCAACGATGGCAGTGCGATTGCTTGGGGCCAACAGCTGGGCGCACGCTTGGCCGATTTGGGCGCTTACCAGGGCCACGGTTCTTGGGCCACACCGCAAGGGGCTTTGATCTCGTGGGCGCTGATGATGGAAGGCGGCGTGCAGATCAACGCGCTAGGCCAGCGCTTTCATGACGAGACCCAGGGCTACTCCGAGGCAGCAGTGCATGTGCTGGCGCAGCCGGGTGGCGTGGCGTGGAATGTGTTCGACGATGCGCTGCTGGCCTTTGCGCAAGGGTTTCCGGATTTTGTGTCTGCTCAAGGCGCGGGCGCAGTGCAGCATGCCGCTGATGCGAATGCACTGGCGCAACTGATCGGCTGCCCGCCCGAAGCCTTGCAAGCCACGTTGAATGCGGTGCAGCTCGGCACCGATGCGGTCACGGGCCGAACTTTCCAACGCGCCTTGCAAGCCCCTTTCCACGCCATCAAGGTCACCGGTGCCTTGTTCCATACCCAAGGTGGTTTGGACATCGACGCACAAGCCCGTGTGCTGCGCCAAGATGGCTCGCCTTTGCCCAACCTGCTGGCCGCGGGCGGCGCAGCGCGGGGCGTATCGGGACAAGCGGTGTGGGGCTATTTGTCGGGCAACGGCTTGCTCAGCGCCATCGCGGGTGGGCACATCGCCGCGCACACTGCACAACAACTTTTGAAAGATTCGGCACCATGAACCAGCCGCACAATTTGGCCCAGCGCCTGCAACAACCCGAGGCCTTGCTTGCACCCGGCGTGTACGACGCGCTCACTGCGCTGGTCGCGCAGCAGGTGGGCTTTGAGGCGCTCTATTTGTCGGGTGCATCGATTGCCTACACCCGCCTGGGCCGCTCCGACATTGGCCTGACCACTGCCACCGAAGTGGCACAGACGCTGGCCCACATCACCGACCGGGTGACCATTCCCGTGATCGTGGACGCCGACACCGGTTTTGGCAACGCGCTCAACACCCAGCGCACGGTGCGCGACTTCGAGCGTGCCGGGGCCGCGATGATCCAGATCGAGGACCAGACTTTCCCCAAACGCTGCGGCCACTTGGATGGCAAGGGTGTGGTGCCTGTGGCCGAGATGCAGGGCAAGTTGCGTGCCGCCCTCGACGCACGCCATGACAAAAACACTTTGATCCTGGCACGCACCGATGCGGTGGCCGTGGAAGGGCTCGATGCCGCGCTGGAGCGGGCCGAGCGCTATTTGGAATGCGGCGTCGATGCCTTGTTCATCGAAGCCTTGCGCTCAGACGAGCAGATGAACCGCGCCTGCGCCCAGCTTGCAAAGCGTGTGCCGCTCTTGGCCAACATGGTCGAAGGCGGCAAGACGCCGGTGCAAAGCGCGGCCGAGTTGGGTGAGCGCGGTTTCAAGATCGTGATCTTCCCTGGCGGCACAGCGCGGGCGGTGCTGCACACGTTGCAAGGCTATTACGCCAGCTTGCACAACCACCAGACCACCCGCCCCTGGCAAGAAAAGATGCTGGATTTTGATGGCCTGAACGCCGTCATTGAGACCCCACAGTTGTTGGCGCTGGGGCAGCGCTACGAAGGGGCCAATCAGACATGAGCTTCCCTGTTGTTCTGCGCAGTTTGCAAACCGGCGACATCGGCTGGGTCGTACACCGACAGGGCATTTTGTACGCGCAAGAATACGGCTGGGACGGTACTTTTGAGGCCTTGGTGGCCGAGATTGCTGCGCAGTTTGTGAAAAACTTTGACCCAGAAAAAGAAAACGCCTGGATCGCCGAGAGCGAGGGTCGGGTGGTGGGCTCGGTGTTTTTGGTCAAGGTCTCTGACACCGAAGCCAAGCTGCGTTTGCTGTACGTGGAGCCCGAGATGCGCGGCACCGGTTTGGGGCGGCGCTTGACGCAGGAGTGCATTGCATTTGCCAAAGCCAAGGGTTACGAAAAATTGACTTTGTGGACCAACGACATCCTGCATGCGGCCAAGCACATTTACCAAACCTCGGGTTTTGTGTTGTTGTCCGAAGAGGCGCATCATTCCTTTGGACAGGATTTGGTGGGGCAATATTGGGCGCGGGACTTGCGGGCAGACTCCGGTAAGGAAACATCATGAATACGACAGAAAAAATCATCCCCTTGGCCATTGTCGGCGGTGGCATTGGTGGCTTGGCTTTGGCGCTGCATTTACACCGCCTGGGGCAAGTGTGCGATGTGTTTGAGGCCGTGCCTCAGGTGCGTGAGATCGGCGTGGGCATCACTTTGTTGCCGCACGCCATGCGCGAGTTGGCGGCGCTGGGTCTGGCCGAGGCCGTGGAAGCTGCAGGTATCGTGAATTACGAAAGTGTGTTTTACACCCGCCATGGTCAGTTCATCTATCGTGAGTTGCGTGGCCGTCATGCTGGCTACCCTCTGCCCGAAGTCAGCATTCACCGGGGAAGACTGCATCAGATTTTGTGGCAGGCTGCGGTGCAGCGCTTGGGTCCCGAGCATGTGCATACCGGCCATCGCTTTGCGCAGATGCAGCAAAGCGAGCACGAGGTCGCACTGCATTTTGTGGACCCTCAAGGCCAAGCGCTGCCCGAAGCGCGCAGCCGCGTGGTGGTGGCAGCCGACGGCGTCAATTCGGCAGTGCGCCGGGTGTTTTACCCTGACGAAAAAGTGGCCTTCAATGGCATCAACACCTGGCGCGGCGTGACGCGTCACAAGCCAATCCTCACGGGTAAAAGCTACATGCGGGTGGGTTCCATCGACACGGGCAAGATGGTGATCTACCCGATTGCCGACAACATCGACGGCCAAGGGCTTCAACTGATCAACTGGGTGGCCGAAATCGGTGGCCAAAGCGAGCGCCCCAACGACTGGAATCGCTCTGGTCGACTGGAAGATGTTTTGCCCTTGTTCAAGGATTGGACCTTTGACTGGTTGAACGTGCCCGAATTGATTGCCAATGCCGAATCGATTCTGGAATACCCCATGGTCGACAAAGACCCGATTGCACAGTGGACCTTTGGCCGCGTGACACTGTTGGGCGATGCGGCCCATCCCATGTACCCCCGGGGTTCCAATGGATCCGCTCAGGCCCTGGTGGATGCGCGCACGCTGGCTGATGAACTGACAACCTCGATCACTGCGGGCGCAGACCCGGTCAGTGCATTGGTGCGCTACGAAGCGGTGCGCCGGCCCATCACTTCGCAAGTGGTGTTGACCAATCGGAGCACTCCGCCGGACTTCATCAACATCAAAGTGGATGAGTTGACCAAAGGGCAGCCCTTCAGGCACATCGATGATGTGATCAGTCAAGAGGCGTTGCGCAAAATTTCAGACGACTACAAAAAGATCGCCGGATTTTCTTTGGGTGCCATGGTTGATAAATCCTGAACGCAAGACGAGTCAAAGTACTTTGGGGCACCAGCCCATTTCAAGCCAATGCATGTAGTTCGGTTTGAATGCCCAAGCCGTGTTCTGCGTGGACGTTCCCGGTGGCAGCACATGTTCGGTCAGGTGGTCCAACCAAGGGCTGATCGCTCCCATTTGATGCAGCCAATTTTGGGCTTGCGGTGTTTCCATGGGCCAAGGCGCAATGCTTTGCATGGGCAATGGGGTCGTGTCATGTGCATCACAACGGCCCGACATCCGGTCATGTACGCTGCCCCAGGCCACGCGGCGCATGCGTTGATGCATTTGCCTCAATTGCCGTTCCATGCTGGTCAGGTTGGGGGTGGTGAAACGCATTTGCCCGAGCACATTGTCAAACCAGAAAAAAGCCTCTGGCAGGTCTTGCATGCAAACATCCAAGGCTGATAAACCATCGCCTGTGTTCAAGTGCAGGCGGGTGCCATGCTGCGCCAATGTACGTCCATGCCGCCAGCGAAACAAGGGGGCCGCCAAGGGGTCAATGTCCCAGGCATGTACTTCCTCAAATTGGGTCAGCCACTCGCTGGGCAGCATCCAGCCTGCGCTGGAGCCGATCAACACCAGTTGTTGACGCGGCATGGCTTGCTTGAGCAGCCAGTCTGAAATTTGTGCAGCAGCAGGTGCCCAGTGCTTTTGTGAGCGCCAGGCACGCCAATGCCAGAGCCATCCACCCGTGAGGTTCACCAATGGCCTCAGGTTTTGTTCAGGCGCTCGTTTTGCGGGAACATGAATTTCTTGGCCTCCGCGTCCATTTCGGTCTTGAAGGTGTAACGCGCCTTGAAGGCTTCGGCGCGCTGGGCTGCTGGGCGGGTGTTGACCAGATCCAGCAGGCGTTTGATCTGGGGGTACTGCGTCCAGGTTGCATCGCCGGTGCCCAGCACATAAGGCAGCAAGCGCGCCCAGCCCCACAGGGCCATGTCGACGATGCTGTAGTGCTCGCCCAGCATGTAGGTGTTTTGCGCCAGGTGCTTTTCCAGCACGGTCCAGTGGCGGTGGGCTTCAAAGTCGAAGCGGTTCAAAGCGTAGTCTTTGGGCTCGGGCGCAACATGGCGAAAGTGCACCGATTGTCCGGAAAACGGTCCTATGCCACTGGCGATGAAGAGCAGCCAAGAAAGGGCTGCGCCACGGTCTTTGGCTTGCGCCATCCCAGGCACAAACTTTTGTTCTCGATCAGCCAAGTACAGCAAGATGGCGTTGCTGTCGAACACGGTCACGTCGCCATCCGTGATGGCGGGCACTTTGGCGTTGGGGTTGATGGCCAAAAAGGCGGGCGCAAATTGCTCGCCCTTGCGCGTGTCCACCGGCACCGCCTCAAAGGGCAGGCCCAACTCTTCGAGCAGCAGGGCGATTTTCATCGGGTTGGGCGCAGCATTGAAGAAAAATTTCAGCATGAGGGTGTTCCATCCAAAGAGGTTGAAGGTCCAAGTAGACAGCCCAAGTATCAAAGCAAATAGGCCATGCTGCAAGTGTCGCCCAGACACGGTTGAGCGCGTACAGTTTGCCAGTCATGTGGGTGACTCCGGGGTCCACGCATTGTTGTTAGCTTCAAAGACTTCCCTATAGCAAGTATTGCCTCTTCACGTTTTTCAGGAGCACTTCATGACCGAACGATTGGCCCAGATTCGATACGACGATTTGTCTCCCGAAGTGCGGCCTTTGGCTGATGACATCCTCAAGGTCTCCAGCGCAGCGCTTGGCGGGCCATACAACGCGCTTTTGCGCAGTCCCGAAATGGCACGCCGTGCCTTTGATTTTCTGGATTACTTGCGTTTCAAGACTTCTGTTAACAAACGCCTGAACGAGTTTGCCATCCTGATTCAAGCGCGCATCTCCAACGCGCAATTCGAGTGGTGGGCGCACGAACCGATTGCGCGCAGAGCGGGTTTGTTGGACGCCGTGATGCGCGACTTGCAGCAATGCCGGCGTCCCAGCAGCATGCAAGAGGACGAACGCCTGGTGTATGACTTTTGCATTCAGCTCTCACTCAACCACCGCGTGCCAGATGCCTTGTGGCAAGAAGCCGTGGCCAGCATGGGCGAGCAGGCGGTGGTGGACCTGACGGTCTTGTCGGGCACCTATGTGATGGTGTCCATGCTGCTGAACGCGACACAAGTGGGCATTCCCG
>JAIYCB010000006.1 GCA_027488215.1 Comamonadaceae bacterium | reverse complement strand
CGCTTGTACTAGATCCCAGTTTTTCAACTTATCCCCAACCGTGGCGCTGGTCTCGAAAGAGTCAGCGCCACTTTCTTTTAGCGAGGACTTTTCATGATCGACGAATCCATGCAGCTTCACGGCGCAATGACACTCATCCTTCGCCGCGCAAGCGGTGAAGTCGAGACGGTCCACAAGGACAACATCATCGTCAACGTCGGCTTTGATTTCATTGCCGATGCAATTGGCAAAGCCGCCAGCCGACCCGCGACGATGGGGTTCATCGCGCTTGGCACAGGCACCACGGCGGCAGCAGCGACCCAGTCAGCGCTGGTGACGGAAATTGACCGCAATGCGGCAACCTATGCGCACACTGCTGGCACAAAGACGTTCACTTTCAACGCAGACTTCTTGGCAGGTGACAGCACCGGTGCCTTGACTGAGGCTGGCGTCTTCAATGCTGCAACCGGGGGAATCATGCTCGATCGAGTGGTATTCCCCGTGGTCAACAAGGGTGCGGATGACAGCCTGACTGCGGTCTTCACATTCACTATGAGCTGATTGTCATGCCCGATACGGTGACAGTCAGTGAGGCACAGGGCGCGAGGTATACCTGGGCATCGGCTGGCTTTACGTGGTCGAGCGCAAGCGCCGGAAAGAACTGGACCACAGCGTATCCAGCCGTCTACAACGTGGCGGTGGCTGTGACCCTTGCCTTGGTCGAGGCGACGGGAAGGCAATTGACCAAGCGCTCCAGCGAAGGCCTTGGCTTTGCCGAGATAGTCGCCAAACAACTGACCTTGCGAGAATCAGAAGCTGTCGGGTTTGGAGAAACCTACTCAGACCTGATCGCCTTCGTCCTTCGGTGGGTCGAAACGATGGCGTTCACTGAGGTTTCTGGGAAAGCCGCCCGCAAGGAAATCAAGGAGGCATTCCAGGCATCCGACTACCTGACCCGTGCGATCACAAAAAAATCGGCGGAGAACTTGGCTTGGTCTGACGCGCAGCGTCAGAGTAGCGTCAAGCGCCTGACTGAGAGCCTGCCTCTTTTAGAGACGCCTCAACGAGGTGTCACCAAGAGCGCCTTCGAAGCCTTCGGGCTAGGGGATGACTTGGATCGCCTGATAACCAAGCGCATCGCTGAGGCGGTGGCGTTTGCCGAGACCTACACCGATCTGATCGCCTTCATCCTGCGGATCAGCGAAGGGTTGGGGGTTAGCGACCTGGCTGCCAAGCAGGTGCGCAAGCCGTTTTCCGAAGCTTTCAGCAGCACCGACAAGGCTACCCGGCAACTGGTCAAGCGGGTTGCGGAAGCCGTCGCCTTGGGCGAGGTGCTGGGGCGCACGGTGGCGTATCGCAGAAACCTGTCGGAGGGTTTCTCGGTTTCTGACGCGCTTCGAAAGGCGATACGCCTGACCGCCCGAGAAGCTTTGGCGTTGGCCGAGCAGTACCGCAGGCATGCAAACGGGGTGATCAGCGACATGATCGTCGGCACCACCGAGATTACCGAGCAAGACTTTGCTGCGATCGTCGAAGCAGGTCATCCGCCAGGCTACACCGACTTTCGGGATTTCATCCAGGGCGACTACACCTACCGGCGTGCGCTTTTCAGAGCCATCTTGAATTCGCGCAATTCCGACCGCGGCTACATCGATGGTCTACGCGTGACTGTGGATGTGCCTGACATCTTTGATCGAGGAACGGTGCAGATCACGGACGCAGCAGCAGGCGCAGTGATCTCCTTCTCTCGCAGCTTTCGGGTTGCGCCAGAAGTGACCATGACCCACAAGGGTGGCACTGCAGTGGCCATCCCTCGGCTGCTCGGCGCGGTCACAACCACTGGTTTTACCGCCGTCCTCGAAAACAGCTCCGGCACCCGCGTGACCGGTTCCTTCACTTGGATTGCACAGGGGTACTAGATGCAAAACTTCACCGACATACCGTCGTCACGAACGCTGTCCGATTCGCTTATCGAGATTCTGAACAACGACAAGACGGGCATTTCATGCAACAGCGGCACAACCTTCCCGACGACCAATCTTCAGATCGGAATGCTGTGCTACCGCACGGACCAGTTGAAGCTCTATCAGTTGATCGGAACCAATCCGGACAACTGGCGATTTATCATGGATCTGTCTAGTGGTATCGATGCCCAGTTCGCTGCAAAGCTAAACGCAGCTTCCTACACCGCGGCCGATGTGCTCGCAAAGCTTCTGACCGTTGATGGCGCAGGAACGGGGTTGGATGCCGACCTGCTCGACGGCCAGCATGCGAGTGCTTTTGCTTCAAGCACGCACAACCACAACGCTACTTACCTCGGCATTACTGCCAAAGCCGCTGACGCCGACAAGCTCGATGGATATGACTCCACGGCGTTTGTCAGGTCAGTAAACGGAGCCGGTCCTGATGCAGCTGGTAACGCGACGGTCAACATCGACCTATCTAGCCGGGTGGCAAAGACAGGCGACACGATGACGGGGAATCTGACGATTCAGAACACGGCCCCGACCATCAACATGCAGGACACGGACAACGTGACCCGCTACCTCCATGTCAACAGCAACCTGATGGGCTTCTTGAAGTCCGACGGGAACTGGGACATGTACATGAACAACAGCGGGTCCATGTGGACCGCGAACTACGGGTGGCTGCACGACTACTTTTTTTCGTCGGTTTCTAACTGCGCGCCCACACTAGTCAATTGCAACGGCAATGCTGGCAACTGTATTCCGGAAGTACCAGTCAATTGCTATGGAAGCGGAAATGTCGCCACGGTTCGAACTGAGTTGATCGATAACGGTAGTCAGATTCAACTTCGATCGGTTCGATACAACTTTAACTGCAATTGCAACTGTGCTTGCGACTGCTGCTGCTGACAGGGAGGAATCATGAAGGTTATCGCAGTTCGCAACCCGCGGCTTCATCCCTATGCATTTCATCAAGTGCATATCCATCGCGAGATTGAGAGGAGGAGGCTGATCGTCAAATATCGGTTAGCCAGGATTGGCCATCCCGACGAGACACCTGTCTTTGTGGATGATGCGCAAGAGGTATCTGTTGATCTGGCATCGCTTCGTAATCGGCCCGATTGGAGCGATCACCAGTGCTATTTTCTTGCGTTGAAAGATGGTCGTCTCGGTCCGCTCTTCTCGCTTTTCGTCTCGACACTACCTGCAAGACTTGATGCAACAGAGTTCGCGACTACATCGCAGCAAAGCCTTCTGGTTGGCATCAATGTGCCGTTTGCCGATGCAGACGATGATGAAATCTTTCTGACAGTCAATATGAATCATCGCTGCAGCGATGCGGATGTTGCTGTTACCGGTGAATTGGACCTTGAGTGGAGCCAAGCCGCATCGAGTGGCACCCATAGGACACTGTTGCTCCCGCATCTGCGTCTTTTCGCCCCGCCATCAATTGACGCGGATGGCCAGGCAACCATTTCAATTCGCGTTGAGGACGCCTCAGAGCAGCCGATTCGGCGGCAAGCTACGGTCTATCTGGAGGCGGTCTCCGGCGTCTTGTCTCGTCTCAGGGTAACAACCAATGATGGGGTTGCATCAGTACCCGTCTTTGCCAATGGGCTAAGCCCTGGAGACAAGGTTCGCGTTAAAGCTGGCTGGAAGTATTTTCCAGGGGTAGACGACGTCACACTAGAAGTCATCTGATGCTCCAGTCGCTTTTCGCAGTACCAATTCTGGTGACTGACTTGGGGCTCACAGTGCCAGTACGTCTTGCTCTTCGCGAGCGGGCCTTAACTGCATACCGTGTCAACAATTTGAACGCAAAGCCTTGGTCTCGCGCTACCCGTGAGTCACTTGCAGTTCAGGCGCCGGAGTTCCAGAGTCTTTTTGCCTCGGTAGCCCGTGTTGCTGAGGGGTCATTTGGGATCCAGGTCGCATCGATAACGGGCCGTGAACTTGTTCAGTTTGATGGCGACTTTGTACCCCCACATGTTGAATCGTCTGCTTTATCAGCCATTTACTGGATTGATGCGGCAGCTTTGCCTGACCACGCAAAGGGAGATCACAACGGGTCGCTGGTGCTTCAAAGCCCTGTTGGCCCATTCGGAACCAAGGTGCTCCCTATGGAGGAGCGGGTTCGGTTTGTTGATCCAAAGCCAGATCGCTTGCTGATCTTTCCAAGCCACCTCGTCCACTTCGGGCACGTCTACCGGGCGGCAACGCCCAGCGTCGAAGTTCACTTTGAGATGGAGATCGCCTGATCGCGTATCTCTGAACTACGAACAGGAAACCATGAGTACCTTTTTGATTCACACCTTGACTCCAAGTGGGGGGGCGGGACCAACCCTTCGATATGACAACCAGACCTCGGCACTCACCGATCTCAAAACCGGAGAGCCCGTGGTGAAGTCCTTTGCAGCGATCCAGCCTGAGTGCCAGGACTTTGCATCCAGCAGGGACAACCCGGCAACCAAAGTTTCACCGCGAGTCCTGAAGATTTCGCTAGGTTTGTCTTGCAACTACGAATGCGAATATTGCTCACAGCGATTTGTGCCTCGTGCTGCCGAAACGAATCCAGGCGAAGTTCAGTCTTTCTTGGATGGTCTTGATGACTGGGTCAAAGTGCCTCCTGAACGCATCGAATTTTGGGGAGGCGAACCGTTTGTCTACATCAAGACCTTGCGTCCTCTCGCGAATGCGCTGCGCACCAAGTACCCAAGCGCTGGGTTTTCAGTGATCACCAATGGCTCGCTGCTGAACCCGGAGATCAATCACTGGCTGGACAAGATGGGTTTCAGCGTCGGTATCAGCCATGACGGACCTGGTCAGCATGTGCGCGGTCCCGATCCGCTTGCCGATCCTGAAAAGCGCGCAGCAATTTTGGATCTATACCAGCGACTCGCTCCAAAGGGCCGGGTGAGCTTTAACGCCATGCTCAACCGCGCAAACATATCTCGAGCTGCGATTCAGCAGTTCTTTACCGAACTGACCCAAGACCCCGACGTGATGATCGCCGAGGGAGCATTTGTAGACGCCTATGACCCAGGCGGTCTGTCGCTGTCGTTGGCACCTGACGAATTTCATGCTTTTCGTCGAACGGCCTTTCATGAGATTCGGCAAGGCAAAGCGGATAGGGTCTCAGGCGCCCGGGACCGAGTTGCTTCCTTCATCAACTCGATTCGCCTTCAGCGACCCGCATCAAGCGTTGCTCAGAAGTGTGGGATGGATCGGTCTGATGCTATTGCTGTCGATCTGCGGGGCAATGTACTGACCTGCCAGAACGTAAGTGCGCAGGCTATGGCCCCCAACGCCGAGAGCCACCGTATTGGTCATGTTGGTGACTTGGCGTCGGTTGCGCTGCGTACCGCAACACATTGGTCTAAGCGTAGCGATTGCCCAAAGTGTCCGGTCCTTCATATTTGCAAGGGTGCCTGTATGTTCCTTGAAGGCCCGCTCTGGGAGGCGTCATGCAACAACGCTTACTCGGACGCGCTTCCCATATTCGCCGCTGGAATCGAGTTCCTCACGGGCCTTGTCCCGATCTACATCGAAGGTGACCTGCCGGAGGATCGCAAAGATGTCTTCGGCTTGCTGAAAGTACCTTCGCCATCTGCTCGCGGACACACCAAACCGTTTCCGGTCCCAGTCGTCACCGCCTGAACTAACCCCATCACCGTACGGCCCGCACGGCTCACGCCAGCGCGGGCTTTTTTCATTTTGGAGACTACATGACCGGGCCAAATCTAACTGAGCGAGAAAAAGAATTGCTTCAGTTCCGTAAAGCTGATTTCGACGACTTGCTCAATAGCGCTGCTGAACGCGGCGCCGAGCGCGTTTTATCCCGGCTCGGCCTGGAAAACGGTCACGCTGCTCGGGACATTGGCGAGTTGCGGGAACTCCTCGAAGCTTGGCGGGACGCTCGGCGCACGGCGTGGCGGACCACGATTAAAGTCATTACCACCGCCGTCCTTGCCATGCTGCTCGTTGGCGCTGCCATCAAGCTCAAATTGATGGGGGGCTCGCAATGACCGCCCGCCGCAGCATCTGCCTGCTTGCCGATTGGCGAAAAGTTGCCCGCCGAGCTTGGAGCATTCGGCTGTCCATCGTTGCGGCTGTCTTCACAGCAGCTGAAGTGGTGGTGCCGCTTTTCGGAGATACGCTGCCGCGTGGTCTATTCGTGGCGTTGGCATTTGTGGCCAGCATCGGAGCCACTGTTGCCAGATTGGTGGCGCAGCCGGAGATGCGTCAATGAACCGGCCACGGACTACTGTTGCCGCTTTGGGCCTGTCTGCTGCAGCGCTTGTAGGCCTCGTCCTACACGAAGGCTACAGCGATCGAGCCATTATTCCGGTGCCGGGCGATGTCCCGACTCTGGGCTTTGGCAGCACCACACGGGCAGACGGCACACCGGTGCGCATGGGTGACACCACCACACCGCCGAAGGCTTTGGCGCGAGCGTTGCGCGACATTGAGCAATTTGAAGGGGCGTTGAGAACCTGTGTGACCGTGCCACTGGCTCAGCATGAGTATGACGCCTATGTGAGCTTCGCCTACAACGTGGGCGGTCGCGCTTTTTGTCAGTCGACTCTGGTCAAAAAACTCAACGCTCGAGACTACCCCGGCGCTTGTCAAGAGCTCCTTCGCTGGCGCTTCTTTCAAGGTAAGGACTGCGCTACCGCAGAAAACGCCGGTTTGTGTGGGGGTCTTGTTAAACGTCGCGATGCCGAGTATCGGCAGTGCATAGGCGAAACCGCGCCATGAGTTTGATTTTTTGGCTCTATGGCGCGCTGACGCTGTTGATTGCTGCTGCCATTTCCTTAGGTCTGGGCTGGGTTGTCGGCTCCCGGCATGTGCAGGCTCGCTGTGACAGTGCCGCTGCCGAGCAGCGCTTGGCTGTTGCCGAGGCTCAAATACGCCAGGCTGAAGCCACCGTCCAAGTCGTGACCCAGTACGTTGATCGCGTTCAGGTCGTCCGCGAAAAGGGCGACACCATCTTGAAGGAGGTCCCAGTTTATGTACCCATCCAAGCCGATGCTGCTTGCACTATCCACCGCGGCTTTGTCAGCTTGCACGACGCTGCAGCCGCAGGTGAGTTGCCCCACGCCACCGGAGATCCTGATGCGCCCGCCGAAGGTCTTACGCTCTCTGCCGTTGCCGGAACCATCGCCTCCAACTACCAAAGCTGTCACGAAAACGCCGAGCAACTAAAGGCGCTTCAAGACTGGATCGGGCAGCGCTAGCGAATCTTAGTCAATCAATTTCTCGAAAGACCCCGTCTTCTTCATCTGCTTTACCCGGCAGGTGGGGAGGGCGGGGTCTTTTGTCGTTTATGGCGCACATTCTTGCAGCATTGACTTGGCTTTCAAGGCGAATTGAGTCTTCATCGGAGCATGCAGAACAAAGATGCCAAGCCAACCATGCATCCCGCCCCGACGTTGACCGCCGCCCAGGTCGCTGACCGAATGGGCCTGACCACTCGCCAACTGCAAGACCTGCGGCTGCGCGGCATCGGCCCAGCGATCATGCAGCGGGGGCTGTCGATCCACTACGAGCTGGCCGATGTCACGGAAATCGAGCGGCACGAGGCCATGGCCATCATCGAACAGGTGCTGGCCAGTGATCGGCCGTTGACCTTGCTGCGGGCAATGGCGGAGCATGGCAGTTTCAAGCTCTCGCCGATCCTGCAGCAGGTCAGTGTGCCAACGCCATCTCCAGCCACGGAGCCCATCCCGGTGCCTGAAATCCCGGTGTCATCCGAATTGCCCGAGCCGGCAAAGGATGTGATCACCCCGGCGCCAGCATCAGAGCCGCCGCCGGCCACCTCGCCAGCATTGACGGTCATCACATCCCCGACCACCGCCTGGTACCTGGTCCACACCAAGCCCCGCCAGGAAGATGTCGCCCTGGTTAACCTGCAGCGCCAGGGCTACGAGTGCTACCTGCCGCAGATGCGCATCGAACGCATCCGGCGCCGCAAGGCGGAGATTGCCACCGAGCCCATGTTCCCGCGCTACCTGTTCATCCGTCTGGACAGAAGCGACCAGGGCAAAAGCTGGTCACCGATCCGCTCCACCCTCGGCGTGAGCCAGTTGGTGCATTTCGGCGCCCGGGCGGCGAAGGTCGATGACACCCTGGTCGAACTGCTGCGTCAACGCGAGCAAGCCATGCCACTGGATGCCATGTTCCAGAGCGGCGACTCAGTGGTCATCACCGATGGCCCGTTCGCGGGCATCGAGGTGATCTACCAGACGGCGGACGCTGACCGCCGTGCCTTCATCTTGCTTGAGATCCTCTCCAAACCCGTGTCGATGCAGATCGATACCGGACGCCTGCGCAAGGCCGGCTGACCCGTTGGCGACCACCGTCGCTTTCTTCGCCTTTATTCCTTCTTTCTGCCCCGAACGCCTTGATACGTCTTGGCCTTCGAAGCAAACATGGCTCAAACGAATGAGCACAGAAAGAACATGGCCACCGCACCCGAACCCATCGCCGAACCACCGGCAACTCCATCATCCACTCCCGCCTTCCGTGCCGCCCAGTACGTGCGCATGTCCACCGAGCATCAGCAGTACTCCACGCACAACCAGGCCGACAAGATCCAGGAATACGCCGAGCGTAGGAACATCCAGATCGTGCGCACCTACGCCGACGAAGGCAAAAGCGGCCTATCCATAGACGGCCGCGCGTCGCTCCAGCGCCTGATCGCAGATGTGGAATCCGGCAACACCGACTTCAACCTGATCCTGGTCTACGACGTCAGCCGCTGGGGGCGGTTTCAGGACGCGGACGAGTCGGCGTATTACGAGTACATCTGCAAGCGCAAGAACATCCACGTCGCCTACGTCGCCGAGCAGTTTGAAAACGACGGCTCCCCCGTCTCGACCATCGTCAAAGGCGTCAAGCGCGCGATGGCCGGGGAGTACAGCCGGGAACTCTCTGCCAAGGTCTTTGCCGGCCAGTGCCGCTTGATCGAGATGGGCTTTCGTCAAGGTGGTCCCGCCGGCTTTGGCCTGCGGCGGGTGCTGATCGACCAAACCGGTGCCGTCAAAGGCGAATTGAAGAGCGGCGAGCACAAGAGCCTGCAGACCGACCGGGTGATCCTGATGCCCGGGCCGGACTTTGAAGTGGCCACGGTGAACCAGATCTACCGCTGGCTGGTGGACGACGACTTGCCGATGGCCGAGATCGTCAAGCGCCTAAACGACCAGCCCATCTACACCGACCTGGACCGCCCCTGGACCTACAGTACGGTCCGCCAGGTGCTGACCAACGAGAAGTACATCGGCAACAACGTCTACAACCGCCGCTCCTTCAAGCTCAAGAAAAAGCACGTCGACAACCCACCCGAGATGTGGATCCGCAAGGAGGGGGCGTTTGATGGCATCGTGCCGGTGGCCACCTTCATGGCCGCCCAGGAAATTCTGGCCGAGCGCAGCAAGAAGCTGACCGACGCCGAACTGCTCGACCACCTCAAGGCCCTGTACGCTGAATGCGGGCGCCTGTCGGGTTTCATCATCGACCAGGCTCCGGCGCTGCCCAGTGCGGCCACCTACATCCAGCGCTTTGGCAGCCTGACCCGGGCCTACGAGCTGGTGGGCTACCACTACCCGCGCAGTACCGAGTTCCTGGAAATCAACCGTCGTCTGCGGCAGCTGCACCCGGAAATCGTCTCCCGCACCGAGCTCACCATCGCCGAACTCGGCGGCCACATCAAGCGCGACCCCAAGACTGATTTGCTGACGCTCAACGAAGAGCTGGTCATCAGCCTGGTGCTAGCCCGCTGCCAGACCGCCGCCAACGGCCACCAGCGCTGGCGCATCCGGTTTGACCCGGCCAAGTTCGACCCTGACATCACCGTCGCCATCCGGCTCGACGCCGCCAATACCCACGAGCTGGATTACTACCTGCTGCCTCGGCTGGACCTGCCCGAGCAGGAAATCCGCGTCAGCAACAAGAACAGCGCCGACTTCGAATGCTTTCGCTTTGACGACCTGAACTTTTTTTACGGCATGTCCGAGCGGGAGCGCCTGCAGCGCCGTGTCTGAACCCCATCCAGCAACCCTAACCAGAAAGGAAGCCCACCCATGAACTCGAGTCCAACCCGCCCGCCACAGAACAGGAGGCCAGCATGCTGACCGGCACCCCCGAAACCGTCACACTCGTCCCGATCAACCGGATCGAGATCCTCAACTCCCGCGACCGCAACATGAAGGTCTTTGAGGAAATCGTGGACAACATCCGTACCATCGGCCTCAAAAAACCCATCACCGTGGCCGAGCGGCCGGGTGACGACGGCGACCTGCGCTACGTGCTGGTTTGCGGCGAAGGGCGACTGAACGCCTTTCGCATCCTGGGCGAGACGCACATCCCCGCCCTGGTGGTGGACGTGAGTGATGAAGACGCCTTCATCATGAGCCTGGCTGAAAACATCGCCCGTCGGGGTTACCGCCCGCTGGAGATCCTGGCCGACATCGAGGTGCTGAGGAAACGCGGCTACAGCGCCGAGATCATCATTCAAAAGACGGGCCTCTCACCCAAGTACGTCAAAGACATCGTTTTCCTACTTGACCAGGGGGAGGAACGCCTCATCGAAGGCGTGCAGCGCGGCACCATCCCGCTGACCACGGCTCTGGAAATTGCTCGCGCCAACGAAAACGCCAGCACCACCGCGGAAGACGGTCAAGCCAACCTGGGCGACCTGCTGCAAGAGGCCTATGAAAACGGCCAGCTCAAAGGCCGCCAGATCATCGAAGCCAAGCGCCTGATCGAAAAGCGCCTGGAGCACGGCCCCGCATCCCCCAACCGGGACCAGATCAAACCACCTACTTCCAGCTACAGCCTGGTCCGCACCTACCAGCGCGAGGTGGAACGGCAACGCAAGATGGTCCTGAAAGCCGAGCACGCCCACCAACGCCTGCTGCTGGTGGTGCAGGGCCTCAAAAAGCTGTTCGCCGACGAGCACTTTGTGAACCTGCTGCGCGCCGAAGGCCTGGACACCCTGCCCAAGTACCTGGCCGAGCGCATCAACACCCTGGGCAGAGCCACCAACCCGATGACACAGATCACCCCCGAACCCGAAGGAGCCACCACATGAACCTGGCCATCAACCCCATGCAGCCGAACCCGCGATCCAACCTCACCGAGATGTACCCCGGCATCTACCAGCCCGGCCATGTTGATGACCACCACGACGGTCCGAACTTGCCAACCGCGCCCCTCAACACTCTGCTGGGCTTCGAGCTGGAGACCTACCAGGTGCCGCTGGACCAGCTGCTGCCCAGCAAGAAGGTGCCTGACGGCGTGATGAGCACCCGCAAGTACAAGCAGATCGTCTCCAGCATCAACGAGGTCGGGCTGATCGAACCCCTGTCCATCCTGCACCCCGACGCCAAGAAGTCAGAGTACCTGCTGCTGGACGGCCACTTGCGCGTGTTGGCCCTGAAAGAGCTGGGCCTGCACGAGGCCCCGTGCCTGTTTGCCAGGGACGACGAGACTTACACGTACAACCACCGGGTCAACCGGCTCTCCACCATCCAGGAACACTACATGATCCGCCGCGCCATCGATCGGGGCGTGAGCAAGGAACGGCTGGCCCGGGCGTTTAACGTCAACCTCAGCTCCATCAACCGGCGCATCAACCTGCTCGAAGGCATCTGCCCCGAGGCCATCACCTTGCTGCAAGACAAGCAGTTCACCCCAGACGTGACGCGCATCCTGCGCAACATGAAGGCCGCCCGCCAGGTCGAAGCGGTGGAGTTGATGATCGCCAGCAACACCATCACCGTGGCGCATGCCGAGGCATTGCTCAAGGCGACGCCGCCCGAACAGCGCACCGACGTGAAGCCGGCCGAGCGGGAGAAGAAGACCGCGCCCATCGAGCAGATCGAAAAGCTGGAAAAGGAGATGAGCCAGGTGCAAGAGAAGTACCAGGAAGCGGAATCCAACTATGGCTCCGACCTGCTGAACCTAGTGGTGGCCAAGGGCTACCTCACCAAGCTGCTCGCCAACGACGCCGTCAAGAGCTACATCGGCCGCCACGAGCCGGAAATCCTGACCCACCTGGAGCTGGTGGTGAACACCGTCAGCATGGAAGAGGCGGTGCAGCAGCAACAGGAGGCCGAAGTCTGAACCCTTCTACTCTTGAGAAATATTTTTTATGACGGAGTGGACCGCACGGCAGAGCACCGGGTACAATGTTCAAGTTCTTACAGAACTTTACTTCGCTACTCCCCGCGGCTGCGCTCCTCTGAGTGATACGGCACTGCGGTAGCCTGCGAAAAACACAATCAAATCCACACCGTACAGAGAAAACTCGGCAATTCTATGACAAGTCGCCAAGCCAAACTACAAGAAGACACATATTTCAGGGTGATGCGCATCCTGCAAGAAAACCCTGACCTCACCCAGCGTGAGCTGGCCGAGAAACTGGGTATCAGCGTCGGCGGGCTGAATTACTGTCTCAAAGCGCTGATGGAAAAGGGTTTGGTGAAGATGAAGAACTTTGCCAATTCCAAGAATAAATTCGGCTATGTTTATGTGCTCACGCCGACTGGCATGGCTGAAAAGGCTTTTATTACTCACCGATTCTTGCAGCGCAAGATGGACGAGTATGAAGCATTGAAGGCGGAAATCGAAGCACTGAGATCAGAAGTAAATAAAGAAAGCTCGGAAGGGGCTCAAAAAACATGATCAAAGTCACCCCCGTCATCCTCTGTGGCGGCTCCGGTACCCGTCTTTGGCCGCTGTCCCGTGCAGGTTTCCCGAAACAGTTCCTCTCGCTGACAGGTAACGAGAGCCTATTCCAGCAAGCTGCTCAGCGGCTGGTGGGGATAGGTGCAGACGACATTCAGGTTTCTAAACCCCTTATCGTCACCGGCGAAGAACACCGTTTCCTGGCATCTGAGCAGTTGCGTGAAGTAGGCATCGAGCTGGATGCTGCCTTGCTGGAACCTGTAGGTCGCAACACTGCTCCTGCCTTGACTCTGGCTGCGCTGGCTGCCCAGGAGGGTGGAGAAGACCCCGTGTTGGTTGTCACCCCCGCAGACCAAACTGTAGCCAACACACCCGCCTTCACCCTGGCCATGCAGCAAGCCATCCGAGAAGCCGTAAGCGGCAGCATCGTCATCTTGGGCATTACCCCCGACCGACCTGAAACCGGCTACGGCTACATCCAAGCCCGAGGTGAAAGCAGCGCAGGAGTCGAGACGGTTCAGCGCTTTGTGGAGAAACCTAACGCCGACACCGCACAGCACTACCTCGATGAAGGAGGCTACTACTGGAACGCTGGCATGTTCGTGCTCAAGGCCTCAGTCTGGCTCAATGCTTTGACTGCTTTCCGCCCAGACATCGCTATTGCCACCTCATCCGCGTGGGATGGCAAAACTCAGGACAACAACTTCGCCCGTCCCTGTAAGGCGGAATTTACCTCCATCCCCAGTGAATCCATCGACTACGCTGTCATGGAACGCTGCCCTGGTAGCGACTTCCCCATCAAGATGGTTCCGCTCGACGCGGGTTGGAGCGACCTCGGCGCCTGGGATGCCGTTTGGAGCGTCCTGCCGAAAGACGACCTAGGCAACGCTCACCTTGGCGACGTGCTTACCACCGACAGCCGTAACACCTTGGTGCATGCCTCCAGCCGACTTGTTAGCCTGGTCGGTGTGGAACACCTCATCGTCATCGAAACACCTGATGCTGTGCTAGTGGCCGACAAAAACCGCAGCCAAGACGTCAAGCACATCGTCGCACAGTTGCAAACCTCAAAGCGCGAAGAACACACCCTGCACCGCAAGGTGCACCGCCCCTGGGGCTGGTACGACAGCATCGATGAAGGTGGCCGCTTCAAGGTCAAACGCATCCAGGTCAAGCCAGGTGCGAGCCTAAGCCTGCAAAAGCACCACCATCGTGCAGAACACTGGATCGTCGTCAAAGGAACGGCAGAAATCACCAACGGCGAGAAAGTGCTGCTCCTAACTGAAAACCAGTCCACCTACATCCCGCTGGGCGAGGTGCACCGTCTCTCCAACCCCGGAACCATCCCACTGGAGATCATCGAGGTGCAGTCCGGCAGCTATCTAGGTGAAGACGACATCGTCCGTTTTGAAGACCACTACGGGCGCACTAAGCCATGAGTCAAATACCTAAGATCTATGTAGCGGGCCACCGGGGCATGGTGGGGTCAGCCATCGTGCGCCAGCTGCTGGCCGATGGTCACCCGGCCAGCCGCATCGCTACCCGCACCCACGCAGAGTTGGACCTAACCGATCAAGCCGCCGTGCGCGCCTTCTTCGAAACCGAGAAACCCGATCAGGTCTACCTCGCTGCCGCGAAGGTCGGCGGTATTCACGCCAACAACACTTACCCGGCCGAGTTCATTTATCAAAACCTGATGATGGAAGCCAACATCATCGACGCCGCCTTCCGCAACGGCGTAAAGAAACTGCTGTTCCTCGGCTCCAGCTGCATCTACCCCAAGCTGGCTCCACAGCCCATGCGCGAAGACGCCCTGCTCACCGGCACGCTAGAGCCCACTAATGAACCCTACGCCATCGCCAAGATTGCCGGTATCAAGCTCTGCGAAAGCTACAACCGCCAGTACGGTGAGAGCCACGCCGTCGACTACCGCAGCGTCATGCCCACAAACCTCTACGGCCCCGGCGACAACTACCATCCAGAAAACTCCCACGTCATCCCAGCCCTGATCCGCCGCTTCCATGAAGCCAAGGTCAACAACGCTCCCATCGTCACCATCTGGGGTACGGGTACCCCAAAGCGTGAATTTCTCTATGTCGACGACATGGCGGCTGCCTGCCTCCACGTCATGAACCTCGACAAAGCCACCTACGATCAGCATACCCAACCCATGCTCAGCCACATCAATGTGGGTTGCGGCGAAGACATAACCATCCGCCAAGTCGCTGAAACAATCGGTAAAACTGTGGGCTATCAAGGTGAGATCACTTTCGACACTAGCAAACCCGACGGCACCCTGCGCAAGCTCATGGATAGTTCGCGCCTCAATGCGCTAGGTTGGAAAGCTCATATGGGATTGAAAGCTGGACTAAATGCTGCCTACCAAGATTTCCTAACTAATTACATTTCCGAGAATTAAAGGCCAATACAGTGACTACTCAACCCAAAGTTGCTCTTATCACCGGCATTACCGGACAAGACGGCTCATACCTCGCCGAATTCCTTCTTGAAAAGGGCTACATTGTTCACGGCATTAAGCGCCGTGCTTCATCGTTCAATACGCAGCGCGTGGACCACATATACCAAGACCCGCACGTAAACAACGCCCACTTCAAACTCCACTACGGCGACCTGAGCGACACCAGTAACTTGGTGCGTATCATCCAAGAAACCCAGCCAGACGAAATCTACAACCTCGCCGCTCAAAGCCACGTAGCCGTCAGTTTTGAGTCGCCCGAATACACCGCCGATGTCGTAGCAACCGGCACCCTGCGGCTCCTCGAGGCCATTCGCATCCTCGGTCTGGAAAAGAAGACCCGCTTCTACCAGGCTAGCACCAGCGAACTCTTTGGTCTAGTCCAAGAGATACCACAAAAGGAAACCACACCCTTCTACCCACGCAGCCCGTACGCTGTGGCCAAGATGTACGCCTACTGGATTGTGGTGAACTACCGCGAGGCTTACGGCATGTACGCCTGCAACGGCATCCTGTTCAATCACGAAAGCCCACGCCGGGGCGAAACCTTCGTCACACGCAAGATCACCCGCGGCTTAGCCAACATCGCCCAGGGGCTCGAGGAATGTCTGTACATGGGCAACCTGGATGCCCTGCGCGACTGGGGCCACGCCAAAGACTACGTGCGCATGCAGTGGATGATGCTGCAACAAGAGCAACCCGATGACTTCGTCATTGCCACCGGCGTGCAGTACAGCGTGCGTCAGTTCATTGAATGGAGCGCCCAAGAGCTAGGCATCACCCTGCGCTTGGAAGGCCAAGGCGTCGAAGAAGTCGCCATTGTTGAAAAGATCGAAGGCGACAAATGCCCCGCCCTGAAAGTGGGCCAGACCATCGTCCGCATCGACCCCCGGTACTTCCGCCCCACCGAGGTGGAAACACTGCTCGGTGACCCCAGCAAGGCGAAGCATAAACTCGGCTGGGTACCGGAAATCACCGTCCAACAGATGTGCCACGAAATGGTGGCATCTGATCTGCAAGAAGCCCAACGCCATGCGCTGCTCAAAGCCAACGGCTATCAAGTGAGTGTGAGCGTCGAATGAAAATCGCCATCGCCGGCACAGGCTACGTTGGCCTCTCCAACGGCATCCTGCTTGCACAGCACAACGAAGTCCTCTGCCTGGACATTGTCCCCGAAAAGGTAGCCCTGCTGAACCAGAAAAAATCCCCGATCGAAGACAAAGAGATCGAAGACTTCCTGGCCCACAAGCCCCTGAACTTCCGCGCCACGCTGGATAAACAAGACGCCTACACAGGCGCAGACTTCGTCATCATCGCCACCCCCACCGACTACGATCCCGAGACCAACTATTTCAATACCCGGTCCATCGAGGCGGTCATCAAAGATGTTATCGCCATCAATCCGAAAGCGGTGATGGTCATCAAGTCCACGGTGCCGGTCGGCTACACAGCCAAAACCAGACAAGCGTTAGGCACCGAAAACCTTATCTTCTCCCCCGAATTCCTGCGCGAAGGCAAAGCCCTCTACGACAACCTGCACCCCAGTCGCATCATCGTTGGCGAAAAGTCAGATCGCGCAAAAACCTTCGCAAATCTGCTCCAACAAGGCGCCATCAAACAAGACATCCCCACACTATTCACTGACAGCACTGAGGCGGAGGCCATCAAACTCTTTGCTAATACCTACCTGGCGATGAGGGTGGCGTACTTCAACGAACTCGACACCTATGCGGCTACACACGGACTCGAAACCCGCCAGATCATCGATGGCGTCTGCCTAGATCCCCGGATCGGCAATCACTATAACAATCCCAGCTTTGGCTACGGCGGCTACTGCCTACCCAAAGACACCAAGCAGTTGTTGGCTAATTACCGCGAGGTTCCCCAGAACCTCATCAACGCGATTGTGGAGTCCAACACCACCCGAAAAGACTTCATTGCTGACGAAATCATACGCCGCAAGCCGAAAGTTGTTGGCATCTATCGACTGATCATGAAGGCGGGCTCGGACAATTTCCGCGCTTCCAGCATTCAAGGAATCATGAAACGCATCAAGGCGAAAGGCATTGAGGTAATTGTTTATGAACCTGTCCTGAAAGGGACGGAGTTTTACAAGTCACGTGTAGTCAACGATCTTGAAGAATTTAAGCGAGTGGCGGATGTCATTATCGCCAACAGAAAAACTGAAGTCTTGATAGACGTGGTAAGCAAGCTCTACACCCGCGACTTGTTTGGGAGTGATTAATTGAAAATATTATTAACTGGTTGCGCAGGTTTTATCGGAATGCACGTCGCGCAAATCCTTCTAGCGCGTGGCGACATCGTCATCGGCATCGACAACCTCAACGACTATTACGATCCGCGCCTGAAGCTCGCACGTCTGGAACGGCTGAAGGCATATCCCCACTTCAGGTTCGTGCAGGGCGACATCGCCGACCGCATGACAGTGGACGACCTTTTCGCCGCCGAAAAGCCTCAGCGCGTCATCAACCTGGCCGGGCAGCCCGGCGTGCGCTATTCGCTCACCAACCCGCATTCCTACATTCAGACCAATCTGGTCGGCTTTGGCAACCTGCTCGAAGGCTGCCGCCACAACGGTGTTGAACACTTTGTCTACGCCAGTTCATCGAGCGTTTATGGCGCCAACACGCACATGCCGTTTTCGGTGCACGACAATGTCGATCACCCGGTGTCGCTCTACGCCGCAAGCAAAAAAGCCAACGAGCTGATGGCACACACCTATTCGCACCTGTATGGCCTGCCAACCACTGGCCTGCGCTACTTCACCGTCTATGGCCCCTGGGGCCGCCCGGATATGTCGCCGTGGCTGTTCACCAGCGCCATCCTGGAAGGCCGCCCGATCGATGTTTTCAACCACGGCAAGATGCAGCGCGACTTCACCTTTGTCGAAGACATCGCCGAAGGCACCGTGCACGTGCTCGATCGCATCCCGACCGGCAACCAGAGTTTTTCCACCGACTCGCCCGATCCGGGCAGCAGCTACGCACCGTATAAGGTCTACAACATCGGCAATCACCAGCCGGTCGAGTTGATGACCTTTATCAAAACCATCGAAGACGCGCTGGGCCAAGTGGCGAAAAAAAACTTTCTGCCGATGCAGCTCGGCGATGTGGTCGCCACCTACGCCGATGTCGAAGACCTCAAACGCGATGTAGGCTTCGCGCCGAAAACGCCGTTGGCTGAAGGCGTCGCCAAATGGGCGACGTGGTATTCAGATTATGTTAGTCAAATCAGAAAATAGTCTCTGGTACTGAGGATGCCCATATGGTTAAAGAAAATAAAGTCATAGTGGTCGATGTAGATGGAACGTTGACTCTTGGGAGAGAAGATGGATCAAGCTATGCGTCTGCATTGGTTTGCGAATCAATGAAGTCCAGACTCGTGTCTCTCAAGTCTGAAGGCTACTGGATCATTCTCTTTACAAGCCGGAACATGCGTACTCATGAAGGGAATATTGGCGCTATCATGAAGCATACGGCACCCATCCTCATCAGTTGGCTAGCCGAACACGAAATCCCATACGACGAGCTACATTTCGGCAAGCCATGGTGTGGGCACGACGGTTTGTACATCGACGACCGCGCGGTACGGCCTAGAGAGTTCGTGGAAAACACTTTGGAGCAGCTGCGCACGATGCTCGAGCGGGATCGGTTGCGCTCATGAAAAGATACCGTATTATTGTCCCAAGTTGGTCACCGCTCAGCGTGGACATGCAGGCGGAAACTGGCAGCCAATATCCTGCGTTTGTCCAACTGGGCGGGCTACCTCTGTATGCTCACATCGTTCGTCTCTACGAAAAAATCCGTAACGAGGCAGAGATCATCGTTGTTCTTTCTGAGCAGGCACCTCCGCTGCAGCTCAGCCACTTAGATGGCTTCGACGTACATACGTTGCGCCTAAGTGAAAGTCAGAGTATCGGCGAAACAGTACTGGCGGCTATGCTAGGGGTGACGCGAGGACAATCTGTCGTGGTGCATATGGCTGACACCTTGATTTCTCCTCATGACTTCAGTCATGCGGATGATGTCTTGTATGTACACCCCCGTACAGATCTATACCGTTGGACAAGCATCCGCAAGGACGCCGACGGCTCAGTACGCGTGGTGACGGATCGTGACCACCGCAGTTCTGGCGTCG
This sequence comes from Comamonadaceae bacterium, assembly GCA_027488215.1. GTDB lineage: Bacteria > Pseudomonadota > Gammaproteobacteria > Burkholderiales > Burkholderiaceae_C > Limnohabitans_A. Next base: position 147,550 of record JAIYCB010000006.1, on the reverse strand, counting down.
GGCAGATGGTGTGTGTTGGCGTGTTTATGCTCACGGACGGTCCAGTGTTTGGGGAGCATCTGTCCGCCTCGGTCGCCTCGCCGTTCGCGGGGGTGGATCCATTTTTTTCAGCCATCGAAGCCTATTCACACCAGCGACATATCGAACTCAAAAATCCCCAGTATTGGTACGACTGTGGCCATATTGACTCCTACTATGAGTCTAGGCTTAGCCACCACAACCTACGTCATTTCAATTCACTAACCTATGACGCAGAGAGCGGGTTGGTAACGAAGCGATCCCAGAACACGGAAGCCTTCCGTCATCAGGTCCGTTGGTTTAAGCAGGTTCCCGACGATTTAAATTCCTTTTTGCCCCGTATCTATGACAGCAGCGATGGTCCCACGCCCCACATCACCATGGAGTTACTGTCTATCCCGACACTCGGAGATCTGTTTGTCAATAGCCGGCTAGAGGTGGGGGCGTGGAATGATGTGGCGCGTAAGATTCATTGGATCCAATCCAAACTCAGTAAATACACGTTCGCGTCGCCAGTAGCGCGGCAAATCGCCACAGAGGTATATGTTGGCAAGACGCGCAAACGCATTCACAAGTTCTGCGAACAGCGGCCCGAGGTACGCAAGATGTGGGTTGCCGTATCAGGAAAACGCTTCGGCCTGGAAGATGTACTGGCAACACTGCAGGACTATGCGATCAGGACCAAGCTGGTGGCGCTGGAAGAGCTAGCTCCTATCCACGGAGACTTATGTTTCAGCAACATCATGTACGACCCGCGTGGCCGCCACATCAAACTCATTGACCCCCGCGGCGAGTTCGGTGTTCCTGGCATTTACGGCGACCCCCGCTATGACAAGGCCAAGCTGATGCACTCGTATGCCGGTGGCTACGACTTTATCGTCTCTGACCACTTCGAAATCACTGTATCAGTCGAGGGGCAGTTGGGCTGCCGCATACAACATGACGATTACCATCATAAGGTAAGGCAGATATTCGACTCCGAATTATTCGCTGACGATAAGGACCGCCACCAGTGCGAAGCTATACAGGCCCTATTGTTCTTGAGCATGCTACCGCTGCATTGCGACAAGCCAGAACGCCAACTCGCACTGCTTCACATCGGATTACATCAATACGCTGATAACCTCACGGAAAGGAGTGCGGCATGACCGTCATTGTCACCATGGCTGGAGCGGGAAGCCGATTCCGTAATGCTGGCTACCTAGTACACAAACACATGATCCGGGCACGCGGCAAGACACTGTTTGAATGGTCAATGCAATCACTAACCGAGTTCAATGACCAGCACTTTATTTTTGCCTGTCTAGCCGAGCATGACCAACAGTGGATTAGGGAGCGAGCAGCAGAGATGGGGATCCATAACGTGAGCGTGGCGCCTCGTGCGACGCTGAGTCTTGGCCAAGCACAGACTGCCTACGATGTCCTGCAATTGGCTGCTGCCAACGAGCCGGCCTGGATTTACAACATTGACACTTATATAGAACACGGCCTCAAGCCATCGGACTTGCTCAACCACCAAGGTTGTGTCCATGTATTCGAATCCAGTAATCCTGCCATGAGCTTTGTTCGGTATGACGAACATGGCCAGGTGGTTGAACTCGCTGAGAAGAAGGTCATTTCCAATTGGGCTACTGTAGGTGTCTATGGCTTTGAGAGCGCTGCCCTCTACCAGCATCTCTACGAAGAGTCGTATAACGCATGTGGCGTGCAGGAGGTGGGGGGCGAGCGCTATGTCGCCCCCATGTATCAGTTGCTTTTAGAAAAAGGATACTCAGTGTGTGCCCCAAAACTCAATCCATCCGACGTTCATATTCTAGGAACACCTCAAGAAGTTACGGCTTTCGATCCGAAAGTAGAGCCACTATTTGGCGCAAATTAAATATTAATAATCTCAATGCCTATTAATAATATTAGATCATTAAATATTAACCAGCCTATAGAGGGCAAAAGAAACAATAAGATTAGATGGGCAGCGATAATCGCAACGCCCATGTTTTTACTTTCAGACAGCCCATTTAGTCACCTCTTAGGGTTGCCATTGATCGTCCTATTCACTATTTATTTTCTATCTTTCAGGTTGTTACATCAGAAATCAGAAATATCGGCAGTCAGCAAGCAAAGACTGTTTTTGTATGTGGTCTACATAACAACTTGCGGAATATCTAGCAATTACAACAATACTATATCACCGATGTTGTTCGGAATACTTTCCGTAGTATACATGGAATATATATTTGGCCTAAAGATTACTGAGCTGCATAAAATAGTTGATATCTCAGGAATTGTCGTGAACATTTCTCTTGTGTTCAGCTTTATGGCAATAGCATTTTGGGCGGTTGGATTATTTAAAATATTTGAACTTGACGTCACCGTATTTTATCCATTCTCGTTCCTATATCCCGCCGATTTTAAAATAATGAGACCGACAGGCTTTTGGCATGAACCAGGGCAATTCAGTTTTATAATATGCTTTCTCGTGGCAGCGAGACATATGCTAGGAATGAGCACGAAAACAAACTTAATCATGCTCGGGTGTGGCCTCATCACTCAAAGTCTTGCGCACTTGCTATTTACATTGGGATACCTCGTCCTTCTCGCATGCAAAGCAAAAGGAGCCACAATTAAATTCGGAGCAATAATAATCACGTCGGCACTAATGGCTTTCGCTTACGGAGGAGGAATGAGCTGGATGACAGAAAGGGCTAGCAATTTCATAAGCACCCCTGATAGCTGGGGGAGATTTTTGTCATTTAATAATGCGTTAACCATATTAGATGATTCAATAGAAAAGATCGTATTCGGCCCCAAAAAGAATCTAGCTGCTCGGCAACTTGACGAAGAAGATCAATTTAGCACAGAGCTTTCCCAAGTGAGTGTATACGGCGAGAACCCCTTGTCCCCGATTATTTATGGTGGACTTCTGGCAGCTTGGCCCTACTACTTATTTATTCTTTACTCTGTAGTTTTAGCATTGAAGACACCAAATATAGGATTTCCAATATTTCTTGTCGCGCTCCTAACATTGCAACGACCATACACGACAGAATTCCCATACGCGTTAATGATTAGCATTTTAATTGCCATAGCAGTCAAGCTCAAGTTGCGTAACAATGAACCCAAACGAAAGCTCGACCACCGAGAAAGTAAAGTTCTTGTTAATAGAAACAAATTACGCCAGTCTATGCCCGGATGATTCAAAAAAAATACAATATATATTCGGCTACAAGTGTAATCTTGAGTGCCGCAAATCTTTTATTATTAACGATCATTTATTCAAAAAACAATGATCTTTATGTGTATTTGGCTGCAATCAATCTATGCACAATAATACAACTCCTTTCGATAACACCATTTGAGCAATTCATTCACCACTACGTTAAAATTAATGTGAAATCGACAAGCTCTGCAAGCAAATTGTTTTCCTCCGCTTTGCTGGGTGCGCTTTTGTTGTCTGGACTTTTGTTATGTATAACCCTTATTTTGATAGATTACATAATTGAATTTACGTCTCCAGGCCTTAGTGGAGATATGAAAATAGAATTGAATGAACTGATGAAGGCTCTTGCACTATCAATACTGTTATCGAGTCCATTATTAATAATGCAACAAAAGATGAATGCTGATAAATATATCGGACAATCATTTGCGCTGTCGACCCTGCCAATGGTGGTACAGTTTCCAACTTTAATCATACTATATATAGAACCTGCCCCAATTTATTATTTTGCCTGGGCTTTGTCGTTCAGCTATGTTGCGGCATCCGTATTGGGTTTAATTTTCTGTCGCGGCAACATAACGCTGTTCGACAGGGAGATAGTTAATGAGTTTAAATTAATGTCTGTTGACGGCATCAAAGTACGAACGGCCCACAACATTTATAATTTAGGGATGTTGTATTTCCTTAATAGTTCCACATCGCAAATACAAATTGACTATGCGACAATAATATTAACCATTAAGAGGGGTAGTGATGCTCTTATAAGCGTCATAAGCGGTCCACTTCAGAGAGTACTACCACGAAAATTATTTGAGGATATTCAAATAACAAATGCAAGTCACATTACAAATAGCCTCGCTCAAATTAAACAATACACCACCAAATTATACTTGTCAGTTGCAATACTACTTTCTGCCGGGCTACTGTCAAGTCAATTTTTTAATCATGAATATCAATACTTAAGCCCGTATATAGCTTATGTATCAATGATTTACTTTATTGTATCAATTCTGATTTCAATGGAGATTCCATATTCTACAATTATATCCATAAAAGGTGTTAGCAAGGCATTTTATACAACGAATATTGTGGCGATAGCTATATTGCTTGGGCTATTTGCATTCACGGATCATGGCAGCATGACTATATATATTCCAATATATGTATTGATATCGCAAATATGGATCTACTTTAGCAACATGGGCTGGGCGAATAAATTAATTCGCGCCTAATTAAACGATTATGCGAAACCAAATTTTGCTGATTTCCGACAGTGCCACAAATCAATTCAAGGCGTCTTATGAATAAAAATTTCATTCGCAAGATCAAATGGATTTTGAATCAACAACTTGGCATTGATCCTATTCGATTGGCACGTTCACCAATAGGGCTGTATCGCTATCTTAAGGATCTACTCCGATTTAAGCGTCACCATAGTGGAAATATCAAACTGATGCCATGCCTTCATGACTGGTGGGAGCCGGCAGGCGCTCTGAAGAATGAGTATTTTTGGCAAGATCTATTTGTGGCAAAGCTCATATACATAGAAAATCCAATAAAACATATTGATATCGGATCAAGAATTGATGGATTTGTGGCTCATCTTGCAACGTTTCGAGAGGTGGAAGTATTTGATGTAAGGCCTCTATATATAACGATACCTGGGATAGATTTTAAGCAAGCCGACCTGATGAATGCGGCGAAATTGCCAAGTTCATATTGCGACTCTATATCTTGTCTTCACGCAATTGAACATTTCGGGCTAGGTCGCTACGGCGATCCGATTGATCCAAATGGATTGGAGAAGGGAATTGGGAGTATTTCTCAAATTTTGTCTGTAAAGGGTAAATTGTATCTATCCTGCCCTGCCGGAAACGATGTAATTCAGTTTAATGCTCACAGAAGTATGAGGCCAAGCACTATCATTGCAATCGCCCAAGGAGTAAATCTTGAATTCCTAAAGGGTTGGCTATTTGATTCGATATCATATAGATTCATGCCAATCGAAAATGACTCGGAATCAAACGTTGAAGATAGATACACCCTTGGGATATATATATTCGACAAGAAATAAGTGAATGCCATGAAAATCGCCCTATTAATTAGTGGCCATAGACGATCCGTCTCCACCACTATTGAGCGCTTAGTCGCGCTAAAAAAATCTCTTTCGTGCGATGTTTTTGTACATACCTGGGCTGAGCAGGATATGTCAACACGAACATGGAGGGTTCCAGACCCTAACAATAAATACTTCAGCGATGAAGAGCTAATATCAGCATTAGAGCCGAAATCATATCTCATTGAGTCCGCAATACCCGAAAAGGTAGCCCGCGTATTCAAGGGCAGTTCAGGAGCAAATCCTTTATCAGGTGCGCACCATATGATTTATGGCATGCTGAGTTGTTTCAATTTGCTTGAAAAATATGCCGAGGCTGAAAACAAAAAGTACGATGTTTGCATACGCTTTAGATTTGATGTAATTTGTGAGGAAATCAATCTGCTACTACGTGATTGCAGAAATGCGCTTGAAAATAATATAATCGTCATGCCTCAACACAACTGGGCTTCTGCCTTGGGCTGCCACTTTGACGGCGTAATAATTGCGCAACCAATGCCCTATGGCGCATCATTGAACTTATTGGCTCAAGAGTTTAACGCGTATGTCGAAAACTTAAAAATTGGCGAGAGATTTATGCCAGAATTGATCATATGTCACATAATAAGAAAAAGGGTGTGCGCCATAAAATACTCCCTTTCATCGTTTGGAATAATTAGATCCGGGAATATTAGAGAGCAACATTTCGGACCGTTGAGCAATAATATTGTATCAAAAATGCGATCCAACGTTGATGCATACAAATCTCTGAACTCTATATCGAGTAATTCGAGGCACTCTTTAACGTTTTGCACTTGGGCTGAAAACTCCAACATTGTGTTAAGGGCGTTGGTTAGGTTTTCATACCCACTTTACAAAAGTCTTAAGAGCCATTTATTCAAAACTACAATCTAGAATCCAGTTATGCTTTATGTTTTTCCTGATTTGTATGCCAAGCCTGGAATTGCGGGTTTTCATATACCGAAGCTACTCGAGACGTATCGCTCAAAATGGGGTAATTCATATACGTACATTAATTCAGAGCAATTATTGGATCTTTCCCGGGCGAAAGATAGTCAGGATGGGCGGCATTTACTTGTAAATTGGCTTGACTTGCTGTACGAAAGTGCACTGGATCGGCGATTGGCTATCGCCATATCATTCTTGCCGACCCCTATTATAGATATTATTGTAGAAAAACTATATAAACGCTTGGCGTCAATTTTCAATGAACTCAAAAACAGAAACCTCAAGATAATATTCTATTTTCATGATCTAAAAACATTTAGCCGCATTCCTGTGTACAAATCTTTAGATCAAAAATTTAGATACTATATATATAAAAACTCAGACTTTGTCCTATTCGCTGAGAACAGCGCATATTTAAGTGTAAAAACTATATATGGCTCATGCAATAAATATGGGGTCAGCCAGCTTGGGTCATATAGAGAATTCCATGGTCCCCTCCATGATAAGGCCTCATGTCGGAAAAAACTTGGCATCGAAACTAACATGACCACGATTCTCGCAATAGGTACTTTAAGAAAAAATAGAAACATTGACCCCTTTGTCGAAAATATTTCACTACATGATGATCTATTTCTATTGACGGGAGGACGAGGCCATAAATCTGTAAATAGTCATAACGTAAGCTCTATTAAAGGATATGTATCTAATGACCAGTTACTATTAATGATTGGGGCTGCAGATTATATCTTACACTCAGGCAAAGATTACCTAACATCCGCGACTGTTCGGCTGTCAATTTCGTATCATCTTCCTGTCATTGCTGAATGCTATGGAGCAACGACTGATATGTGTGGGGGCGCAATAGTTGATCTGGGCAATTTTGGTTCTGATATTAATCGTTTGTTAGCGAATTTACCGCGACATGGATCTGCACAATACACTTCTTTAAAGAACAAGGCATTTTGCAGCGATATAGAGAGAAGCTGGGATAAAGCCGCAGACAGTTTATATCATGCAGTCACTTCGCTTGCTAGAGGAGGATGATTCCCAGATTGATTCGCCTTTGGTTATAACCCGCTTGGAGTCCAAGAGATGTGTCGCGTGTTTTTATGCGGTCGTCTGGGGAATCTGGCAGCTCATCGTTTTCGTTTTCAATACGGCAGCGTCCATGGGTTCAGCATCTTCATCTATCGTAGAGTGAGTTTATAGTATGGCTCGGCTCTTCATATACGTTGTTTTTACCGCAGGCATCTCCAATTTTTGAAATTTAGATAATTATTTGAATGCCATTTTTTGCTAAGTTCATGGCCTATCAGATAATTTACTGTCCAAGTCCTTTAATTCATCACACTCAAGCAAATAATATGAATATTAAAAGCATCAAGAAATTTGTGCGATTCGGAAAAAGCAATGATTTTTCGCGCATAAGCTGGCTGCAAAAAACTCTTGCCAACATTTCGCCCGGTAAGAAAATCCTCGATGCCGGAGCGGGCGAACTTCGAAACAAACAGTTCTGTTCGCATCTTGATTATGTATCACAGGATTTTTGTCAGTATGAGGGGACGGGCGACGGCGTAGCCCTTCAGACAGGAGCATGGGACACTTCCAGAATCGACATCGTTTCTGATATTTCTGAGATACCTGCACCTGACAATTCCTTTGACATTGTGCTTTGCACAGAGGTTCTTGAGCATACGCCAGATCCGCTTGCAACCCTAAAAGAACTGGCTCGATTAACTAAACCGCAGGGTAAGATGATCCTGACCGCTCCATTCTGTAGTCTTACACACTTTGCCCCCTACCATTATTCAACAGGATTCTCGAGCTACTGGTACGAGAAGCATTTAGATAAACTTGGTTTCAGTCTAATCGAGATTTCGCCTAATGGTGGATGGTTTGACTATATCGCGCAAGAACTGTGGCGCTTGCCTTGGATTGGTAAGAGTTATTCCAGTCGGGTGCTCGGTGTAACGGCATTACTTTTTGCACTTCCAGTTCTTGGAGTGATGCGCCTGATGAAAATTAACGATAGTGGAAGTCACGAACTGCTTACTTTTGGGTGGCATATTGTTGCTTGCAAGAACAAAATAGATGTTCAAAAGGATTGACTGAATGATCGGCACTCGCCTTGAAGGTGGGTTAGGTAATCAATTATTCCAGTATGCTGCCGGTAGAGCGCTTTCGCTTCGGCATGGTACAGATTTGATACTTGATCTCTCGGCATTGAGAACAAACGTGACTGGCGTCACTTCTCGCAGGTTTGAGCTCTCTAGTTTCAAATTAAACGAGAGCGTCATCAAGTCGGTGGAACCTCTTATCCCTTCTTGGGTACGTCATTTTCCCACTTTTTCTCGAGTAATAAGTCCATGGCACATCTATTTAGAAAAGCACTTGGGTTTTAACCTGCACTTTTCTGCACTCTCTGATAATACTTTCTTATTCGGTTACTGGCAGAGCTTCCATTACTTATCTACTGTGGCTGATCATCTAATTAATGACCTCACGCCAGTTGTTTCCTTGTCCTCGGCAAGCAACGCCATCGCGCAGCAGATTGATTCTTCTTTGTCCGTGGCAATACATGTACGTCGTGGAGACTATGTGTCACTTGAGTCGGCTGCTAATTTCCATGGCGCTCTTTCGTCGGCTTACTACATGAATGCCATGCAGGAAGTGTCTCACGCGGTTCATTGCGCGCGTTACTTTGTCTTTTCTGATGATCCTGACTGGTGTCGGGCTAATCTTTTTTTAGATGAAAATGCCGTCTTCGTTACTCACAATGTTGGTGAAGACTCCTGGCAGGATTTGATACTGATGTCACGTTGCCAGCACCACATCATCGCTAACAGTTCATTTAGCTGGTGGGCCGCTTGGATCGCAGATAAGCGCTGCGCCACAAACGTGAGCCGTTTAGTCGTCGCGCCTGCTCGTTGGTTCGCTGGGAAGCCTGATTTGAGCCTGAGTGATCGATTTCCACCCCATTGGCTTGTACGGTAATGCCATCCCCCATTGAACAAACAAATTTAGATCGTCGACCGTTATATGCTACCAGTAAGCAACCGGCAGTGAGCTGGTTGATCTGTACGCATGTAGCAGACGAACAATTGCGGGTAGCTTTGCATTCGTGTTTTTCCCAAATCTTTGATGATTTTGAGTGCGTGGTTGTTGCTAATGGATGTAATGCTAAGTCTATAGCCACTGTGGTTCATTCTTGGTTCGGGCACGACTGCCGATTGCGTGTGTTTACGACGGAAATTAAGCATCTAACTTTTAGCTTAGCGCTTGGCTTGCACTATGCTCGTGGGCCGCTGGTTGCTCGTATGGATGGCGACGATATTGCTACTCATGATCGCTTGGCTCTGCAAGTGGAGTTCATGAACGCCCACCCCGAAGTAACTGTGCTTGGTAGCGACTACGAAACTATTGATCGTTCCGGTAATTGCATCGATGTAATCACAATGCCGCGCGACGATCTCGCCATCCGCAAATCACTACTGCGTGGCAACCCGCTTTGTCACCCGAGCGTAGTATTCAGAAAAGACGCGGTGCTGGCGGTCGGCGGCTACCTTGGCGGCATATATGCGCAAGACTACGACCTTTGGTGTCGCCTAGCGGTTGATCGGTCTGTCGTCTTCGCAAACCTTCCTCAGGTCTGCCTACGTTATCGCATGATTGGTGTAGGCAGCGCGCGGAGATCTCGCTGGTCCTACGCATCTGTTGCCGCGTCTCAGTTTCGCAACTTCGTCGCTGGAGCCGGATGGTTGTGGGCCTTGGCTGCTTTAATAAGTGCAGCTAAGGCTTTCTTCCGATCACATTCCCGCGCATAAGCACAAATTCTTTTCATATACAGGGTCCTAACCTAATGTGCGGTATTACCGGCTTTTATCTTCCAAGGGCTAATTCTAGTCATCCCGCTCATCGCCTCACGGCGGGCGGTTTGCTACAGCACCGTGGACCTGACCGCTTTGACAATTGGGTCAATCAAGAGCAGACCCTTGGGTTTCAACACTACCGCCTTGCCATCGTTGATCTGTCACCCGCAGGTGCGCAGCCGATGCACTCAACCGACGGGCGCTGGGTGATCGTCTTTAACGGAGAGATCTATAACCACACAGAGCTGCGCCAACGGCTAGAAGTAGAGGGCTCGGCCCCTCGCTGGCGCGGCCACTCCGACACCGAAACTCTACTGGCGGCGATTTCGGCCTGGGGTCTTCGCAAGACCCTGGATGCATGCGCCGGCATGTTCGCCATCGCTTTATATGATCGTGCAGAACGCTGTCTCACCCTCGCGCGCGACCGGATTGGCGAAAAACCACTTTACTATGGCTATTTAGCCGGGGCCTTGTGTTTAGCCTCCGAGCCCAAGGCCCTACGCTCAGTGGCTTGTTCTTCACTGAAATTGAACGCGGGTGCAGTCGCTGCCTACATGAGGCTGGGGTATGTGCCTGGATCAGAATCGATTTATGAAGGAATTCTTCGTTTACCGCCGGGCTCACTCGTTACCTTCACCGAGCAGGACATCGAGAACGGCCTAATGCCCTCACCGATACCGTATTGGAGTTTGTCCCAAATTGTTCAGCACCGCGCTGGAAATTCCTCTGCGCCTAGTACTCAACAGACCTTAGATGGATTGGATAAGGTCTTGCGGCAAAGTGTTAAGCAGCAGATGGCTGCCGATGTACCGCTTGGTGCACTGCTTTCAGGCGGTATCGACTCCTCTTTGATTGTCGGTTTGATGCAGGCGCAATCTTTGTCGCCCGTACACACGTTTTCAATCGGTTTTGAAGACGCGACAGTTGATGAGGCACCTCATGCGCGTCGTGTGGCATCTCATTTAGGCACCTTGCATACTGAGCTATATGTGAGTGCCCATGATGCGCTAGACCTCGTCACACGGCTTCCCAAAATATTTTGCGAGCCCTTTGCTGATTCGTCGCAAGTCCCCACCGTACTCGTATCTCAAATGGCGCGGCAGCATGTGACTGTAGCTCTTACCGGTGACGGGGGTGATGAATTATTCGGAGGATACGACCGGTACTTTCGAGTGGCTAGAGAATACCCTCGTATTCAAGCACTTCCTCTCCCATTAAGAAAAGTTTGTGCTCAGCTGCTAAAAGTTACTCCCCTTTCCATGATTAATGCGATGGTTGGGCTTTTGGGGAATCCAGGAAATCTGAGTAACCCAGCTGATCGCATTAGGAAGATTGCTGAAGTGCTTTCTAGCGAGAGTCCATCAGCCCTTCATCGTGGAATGATTACTCTGTGGAATCCATCTGAATTCATGTTCGATGTGATTGAAAATCAAACGGTATTTAGTGGCGAACTACCTCCTGCACCGACACTAATTGAGCAAATGATGCTTGCGGATAGTCTGTGCTACCTACCAGATGATCTATTAGTCAAAGTCGATAGATCTGCAATGGCTTTTAGTCTGGAGTGCCGTTCTCCATTTCTGGATCATAATGTTGTTGAGTTTGCTTGGGGTCTCAGTCTGGAACAAAAAGCAGCATTTGGGGAGGGAAAGTGGCTATTAAAGAAACTACTTGAACGTTATATCCCTCGGCAGTTATTTGATAGGCCGAAGCAAGGTTTTGGAATACCTATAGGTAATTGGTTGCGTGGTCCATTGAAGCCCTGGGCAAATGATATGGTTGGTTATTGCAGATCAAGAAATGGTTTTGATATCTTTGATTCAGATAAGGTTGCATTGACGTTGAGCGAACATTTGACGGGTTCAAGAAATTGGGAGCATAAGCTGTGGACTGTGCTTATGTTTATTGCTTGGCTGGAAGCTAATGAGTAGTCGCCATATTTATGATTGTATGCTAACAAATAGTATTCTTTGTTTGTATGAAAATACTGATATTCTCAAATACTGATTGGTTCATGTATAATTTCAATCTTGAGCTGGCTTCTGCATTGGCGGATAGCGGTCACGATGTCGTATTGTTATCGCCACCTGGCAAATATGGGGAGGTATTAAAGAAAAACGGGTTTCGCTGGATAAGCGCTCCAATGGATCGAGGTGGTTTAAATGTGTTTCGTGAGCTGAAGTTTCTATTGTGGCTAGTGGCTTTGATTAGGAGGGAGAAGGTTGATTTGATTCACTCTTTTACTCTTAAGTGTGCCGTTTATGGAAGCATGGCCGCCAGCATCGCTGGGGTTGGTTCTAAGGTCAGTTCTATTACTGGAATGGGCTACGTCTTTACCAGCATGGATCTAAAAGCACGCATCCTGAGACCCGTGATAACCTTGTTAATGCGGCTTACTTTGAATAATACTTCTTCTAGATTAATTGTGCTAAATAAGTACGATTTTAACTTTTTTAGTGTTCATGGTATTGTCGATCTTGAGCGTCTGCACCTGATACCAGGCGCAGGCATTGATTGTCAAAAATTTATTCCATCAGTTCGAAAGAATAACAAATTCACAGTACTTTTGGCTGCCAGATTGCTTTGGGATAAAGGTATTGCAGAATATATCGAGGCGTCAAAAATCTTAAAGGCTAAAGGGATTGATATACAGTTCTTGTTGGCGGGTGCGCCAGACCCAGGGAATCCCGCTGCTGTTCCAGAGTCAGTGCTGTCCAAGTGGTCCGTTGAGGGGTTGGTCACACTTTTAGGCCATGTGGATGACATGCCTGCATTACTTGGGACGGTTAATGCGGTTGTGCTTCCGAGTTACCGCGAGGGTTTGCCTACTGGACTGACAGAAGCGGGTGCAAGTGGATTGCCTCTAATAACAACAGATGTCCCTGGCTGTAACGAGGTCGTTACGCATGAAGTTGATGGTCTATTAGTTCCAGTTAAAAATCCGAAAGCACTAGCCGATTCGATTCTTCGATTATATTTAGATTGCGAACTTTGCGAAAAACTGGGCGCTGCCGCGCGCAACAAGGCAGTCGCTATGTTTGATAAGTGTATTGTAATTAATAAAACTCTTGAAATTTACAAGGAGTTTAAAAATTAATACCATAAAATCCCGCAGTAAAATTTTGATTACTGGCGGCGCTGGATACATTGGTTCTCATGCCGCATTAACACTACTGCAATCAGGATATCAGATTATAGTACTCGATAACCTTTCTAATAGCTCGAGTGAGTCACTGAATCGTGTCGTAAAACTTGCTGGACGTGAGGTGCCATTCGTTGAAGGTGACGTTCGTGATCCTTGCTTGCTGAGTCGTGTGTTTGCTGAAAATTCAATTGATGCCGTCCTTCATTTTGCTGGCCTTAAAGCTGTGGGTGAAAGTGTTTTACAGCCACTTTTTTATTATGACAACAACGTGCACGGTAGCCAGGTACTTCTGCAGGCTATGGCAGATGCGGGTGTGTTCAACGTCGTTTTTAGTTCATCGGCCACTGTGTATGGTGAGCCAGCGCAGATGCCTATATCTGAAGTTTGCCCGATCGGCCATCCCACCAACCCATATGGCCGAAGTAAGCTGATGGTAGAGGATATGCTGCGCGACTTGGCCGCTTCTGATTCACGTTGGCGTATTGCTATCCTGCGTTACTTCAACCCCGTGGGAGCGCACGAAAGTGGGTTAATCGGCGAAGACCCTAATGGTATCCCCAACAACCTGTTGCCCTACGTTGCTCAGGTAGCTATGGGCAAGTTGCCCGAATTGGCGGTATTCGGGAACGACTACCCTACGCCCGACGGTACTGGCGTACGAGATTACATACATGTTGTCGATTTGGCCGAGGGTCACCTCCGCGCCCTCAACGCCTTGGAAACGCGTACAGGCGCGCATGTTTGGAACCTGGGCACCGGCCAGGGCTACAGCGTGTTGGACATGGTCCGCGCCTTTGAAGATGCCAGTGGCAAGCCTGTGCCGTACCGCATCGCCCCACGTCGCCCTGGCGACATTGCCACTTGCTACTCAGATCCGAGCAAAGCTGAGCGCGAACTGGGTTGGATAGCCAAGCGCGGTCTGCCGGAGATGATGCGCGACGCGTGGCGTTGGCAGCAGATGAACCCGAACGGGTATCGATAGTCAGACTTTCCCTTGCCGCGCTGACGTTGGCCGCTTCAAACCTTCTCGATCCCATGGCCAGATTTCATAACCCCACCGGTTCTTGACCTTGCGCACCATCTTCTTGGACAGGGTGTCGGTGATGCGGTCGATGAACACCATCGACTTTTGCGCATACGAGGCGCGTAGTTCCGGGTCCCATGCGTAGCTCAGGCCCTCGTTCAGCGCCATCCATGCGGCCCGCTCCTTGAGCACAGGTGCTGCGTTGAACACCCAATCCACAAAGTCGACTTCCTCTGTCGTCCAGTTGCAAGCGGCAGATTCCAGGTAGTCGACAGCCCAATCCGGGCCGTGCACGTTGCCGGCGTGCCAGTACATGTGCTCCGTCAGCGCCGTACGCCCGGTCAGCCCCTCCGCAATGTAGGGGTTGGCGGCAATGCCCCGCCGCAGGTAGGTGCAGGCCGCCACATAGTCCCCCTGCCGAAACGCAATCAGCGCTGCCTGGTACCAGTGCGCCGGTGAATTGGGCGCGCCTTTCAGGTACTCCTGCAGCGCGGCGTGGTGGTCTCCCTTGAGCATGGCAATATCGCCCAACAAAAACCGCACGCCGATGTTGTCCATGGGGCACCAGGCCAGCATCTGTTGGGCCAGCACCATGGCGACCTTTCCATCGCGTCGGTGCATCAAGCCCAGCAAGGCGCCATGCGCCAGGCGCAAGAAGGGACGGTTGTCCACTTCACTCCAGGTGATCTGGCCGGTGTAGCCCTTGGGGATGTGCGCCTTCGCCCGACGAAAAGCCCGTTCATACACCTCGGTGGCTTCATCCTGCAAACCCAGCGCCCACAGTCGATTGGCAATGAAGTTCTGGATTTCCAGGTTGTCCGGGGTCGTGGCTTCCAGCTTGCGTGCCTGCATCAAGGCTTGCTTGTGCGTGACGCGGCCGGCTTCGAGTTGGTCGATCAGCACGTCCAGGGCTTCTTCGTCTTGCCAGTTGCGGCTGAAACGGCCGTACTGGGTGGGTTCGCCGGTTTCGGGGTCATCGAAGGTTTCGATGGTGAAGGTGAGCGAGGTCTTAGTGTGGTCGGGCTCAGGCTTTTTGCGGGTCATGGTCGAGTTCGGTGGGTTCAGGGGCAGCGGTGGCCTTGGTCGCTGGGGCGCTGGGCTGGTCGGTGAATGGCTGCGCGCTGAAGGGCTTTGTCGTGTATGCGCGGCCGTTGTGGGCGATGTACCTGCGCAGCTCGAGCGCCATGGCCTCCGGCACGATCAGGACAGTCATCCCCATCGCCTCCGCCATGCGCTCGATGGACGACAAACGCGGATCGCGCTTGCCGCTTTCAATCTCCGACAAATGCTGCGGCGACATGCCCACCTTGGCAGACAGGTTCTCCAGCGTCAGGCGACGCTGATTGCGCTGGCGGCGCAAGAAGGCAGGGATCAAGGTTTCCATGGGGGTAGCGTAGCGCAGTAGCGGGAGAATCTATCATACGATCGTATGAATTCGTATGGGGGCGCCATCTTTTTTGCCATGCCGTCAGTGCGCTGAGTGGGGATAACGCATTCAGGCGCTGTTCGGGGGAGAAGCCAAGTCCGCGTGCGCGGGGCTATGGAAAAGTGGACAATCTTCCGAAACGGTACTCATTGATCCTCAGCAGTACCCAGGTGTTGAGAGAGTTGGTTCGAAACCAGTCGCCTCTGCACCAAAAACCCGCAGGTGTACTCAACGCTCCCCACCTGCCATCAGGAGCCCTCAACAGCCCTCACGTTCAGATGGTAGGCAGTTGATTTTTCGAACTGATTCTCTTTGCCAGCACTGGTGAAATGAAGCATTTTGGGGGTTGTTGGGTGTCAGCGACAACCTCTATCTTTTCAAGTTCGTAGGACTCCACGTCCACAAGCCGGTAGCGCACCTGGCCACCCAGTCTCAAAAATTGAGGGCCCTTGCGCTGGGATCGCCAGCGCTCCAAGGTGGCTTCGCTGACCTGCCAGCGCTGTGCCAGCTCGTTTTGTGAGATGCATCTTCCGTCCATGGGGGGGTGTCCTTCCGCAGGTGTTGCCAGGCCTCTATGAAGGCGCTCTTTGGGGATAAAGCCAAGCGGAAGTCTTGCCAAAAGTCGTTCATTGAACTACACTCCAAGCATGAATTTCGAGTGGGATAACGACAAGAGCAGTGCGTGTTATCGGATGCGAGGCTTTGACTTCGCCTACGCCGCGTTTGCTTTTGCGGACCCGGATCGAGTCATTCGCCAAGACCACCGGTTCAGCTATGGCGAAGATCGCTATGAACTGATCGGTCGTATCGAGGGTCGTCTATACGTGCTGATTTACACACCACGGCAGGACGGGATACGGATCATTTCAGCCCGAAAGGCCAATCCACGAGAGGTGAAGCGCTATGAAAACCGTTCGAATTAAGATTGACGTTCAAAGCCCCAATGCCAAGCCGATCGGTCGTATCGACGTAAAACGCGTTGATGCAACCACCGAGGCTGACATTGCCAATCACCAGGCCGAGGATGACGCCAATGCGATGCTGGGCTCGGCCAAATTCGCACGTCGGGTTCGCAGACGGCTTGGATTCAGCCAAGTCGAGTTTGCTGAGAGGATTGATGTTTCTTTGGACACTATCCGCAACTGGGAACAAGGCAAGCGCTGCCCAACCGGTGCTGCAAAGGCGCTTTTGAAGGTTTTGGACAAAGCGCCTGAGGCTGCTCTAGCGGCTTTGCATTGATTTTCCATGGCTGCAAAAGTCGCTCTGATTCTGTTTGGCCTGTTCATCGGGGTGATTTTAGGCATCACAGGAATGTCGCTTATTGTCGTCTCGCCGTTTTTTACGGAAGCAAAGGCGCTTGGTGATATTTCGAACCTGGTTGTTGCGGTCGGTGCCGTGTTCACCATGGGGTTCACTTTATGGCAGCACCAGCAGCAGCTTGATCGTGAAAGACAGCGGTCTCTTGCCAAAGTGCAGATTGTTGGGGCCCCTATACAAAAAGCTGTTTCGCCTGTTCCGACTGATGCCAGTATCGAGATACAGTTTCAGTTCCTAAATTCAGGTAGTAATCCAGCAGCGGAGCTAAGAATAAGGATTTTCAGGTGTCCTATTAAAAACCCAGATTTGATGGAGATCTGTAAGGATGAGACCATGGCGAATCCGTTGTTTGGCGGCCAAGGTTTTGATTGGATTCTGAAGGCCTCGTTGCCAAAGTCACTCGATCCGCGTCGATATGAAGAATTTATCCATGTGCGTCTAGATTATCGTGATTCTGACGCAGATGGCGATTTGTTATTGTCAGAGTATTTCTTGAAGGTAAACATTGCCGAGGCAGCTGCCGCAAACGCTAGCAAAGCCGAGGTTCAACCGTTCAAAGCGAAAATTGCAGCAATGGTCTGAAGAAGGAACTTGGTGATGTGGACACGTGTCGTCGGCAATGCGATTGAAGTGACATAACCTCCAACTTTCCTCAACGGTACTCAATTGAATTCAATTGCCCTTAACTCTCCATGAGGAGTGGTTCGAAACCAGTCGCCTCTGCACCAAAAACCCGCAGCCGTACGCAACGCTCCGCAAGAGGCATCAGGAGCCCTCAACAGCCCTCACTTTCAGACACTAGGCAGTTGATTTTCTCGAACTGATTCTCTTTGCCAGCACTGGTGAAATGAGGCCTTTTGGGGGTTGCTGGGTGTCAAAGACAACCTCCATCTTTTCAAGTTCGTAGGCCTCCACGTCAGCAAGCCGGTAGCGGACTTGGCCACCCAGTCTCAAATATTGAGGGCCCTTGCGTTGAGAACGCCAGCGTTCCAAGGTGGCCTCGCTGATCTGCCAGCGCTGGGCCAGTTCGTTTTGGGAGATGCATCTTCCGTCCATGTGGGTGTCCTTCCGTAGGTGTTGCCAGGCCTCTATGAAGGCGCTGTTTGCCGTGGAAGCCAAGCGATTCGGAGAGATCTGCCCTCATGCTGTGCAAGCAAGTAATTCACTTGCTGCGTTTATTGCACTTAGTGTGCTATCCTGTGCGAGATCACCATGGCTAAGCCATGACGACAAGACAGGAGAAAGACATGCGAACAATAGATCGTGTTCGGGAGGTTGCCCCCCCGCCGCTGAATGCCAGAGACAAGGAGATGGTCAGGGTGGCTCAGCGCTGCATCATGGCGTCGCTCGACCACTCGCGTGCCGCAGCCATCACGCTGACCACGGACACAGGAGAGCACCCAACCGTCGAAGTGCCGCCTGCAGCCCTCAAGCTGATCGGGCAACTGCTGGGTGCCATGAGTGAAGGGCGCCCCATCGTGCTGATGCCGACCGAGCAAGAGTTCACGACGGTCGAGGCGGCCAATTTCCTCAACGTTTCTCGGCCGTTTGTGATCAAGGAGATGGAGGCCGGGCGCCTGCCACATCGAAAAGTGGGCTCGCACCGGCGCATTGCCTTGGAAGACCTGCTGGCGTACGCACAAAAGATGCGCGCTCAGCAAGCCAGTGCGTTGGACCGGATGGCAGACAATGCCAGAGAGTTGGGATTGGATTACTGATGGCAGGGCATGCCCGCTATACGGCCCTGCTGGACGCCTGCGTCTTGTATCCGCTGGGGATGGCAGATGCCTTGATGAGCCTGGCGACAGCAGGTTTCTTTGCTGCCAAGTGGACCACTCGCATTGAAGATGAGTGGATACGCTCCCTGGAAAAGCAGCGCCCTGAACTGGTCGGTAAGCTTGGGGTGCGACGAGACAGCATGCGCGACGCCATCCCTGACTGGGAGGTGCCTGAGGCCGCATGGGCGACGATCACACGGGGACTAGAGTTGCCCGATCGCTTAAAGCATTGCTTTGAAAGAGCTGAGCAAACTCTGCAACTTTCCTCAACAGTACGCAATTGAATTCAATTGCTCCTAACTCTCCATGAGCGGTAGTTCGAAACCAGTCGCCTCTGCACCACCAATACCTTAAAAGCCAACCCTCATCGGTTGGCTTTTTTTGCTTGCTCCATCCCTAGGTGCTGGTGGTCACCTGAGGCTCAAACGCCAAATGCAAACCCCTGGACAATGGCGTGATGGGGTGGGCGGCGCAATGACAAATTTGCGTGTTCCCTGGGTAATGCAATGGTAAGGATGGCAGCAATGACTTTGGCAATGACTTGGCAAGAGTGGGTGCAGCACGACGCGGTGGGGCTGGCCGAATGCGTGAGGCGGGGCGACGTTTCACCGGCTGAGCTGGCGGCCCAGGCCGCGGCCGGGGTGGCCAAAATCAACCCGGCGGTCCACGCGGTGGTCGAGGTGTTTGACGATGTGTTGACCGACCCGCTCAAGGACGGCATGAACCCGGTGGGACCATTTGCAGGCGTGCCTTTTTTCATGAAGGACCTGGGGCCTACGCTCAAAGGCCGCCTGCAAGAAATGGGGTCCTTGATGATGCGCGGTAACCGCGCCACGGCAGACACTTTCCTGACTTCGCAAATTCGTCGGGCGGGCTTGAACATCATGGGCCGCACCACCACGCCCGAGTTCGGTGTGTGCAGCTCGGCCGAAAACCCAGCGGTGTATGTGACGCGCAACCCCTGGAACCCTGAGTACACCAGCTATGGCTCTTCGGCGGGCACGTCGGTGGCTTTGGCGGCGGGCGTACTGCCGCTGTCGCACGCCACCGATGGGGGCGGCTCGATCCGCATCCCGGCCGGAGCCAATGGCAACATCGGTTTGAAGCCCTCACGCGGGGTGTTCTCGATCGCGCCTGCGGCGTCGGACTTGACCGGTTTGGTCTCGACCCAGGGCTGCCAAAGCCGCACGGTGCGGGATACGGCCACATTTGTCGACCACTGCCGCGGTGGTGCGCCGGGGGAGTTCATGCCCTACTGGACGCCCCCCGAACCCTACAGCGCCTTGATCCAGCGTGACCCACCGCGCTTGCGCATTGCGCTGTCGCACGAGTGGGGGGATTTTCGGGCGGTGCCGCATTTTGTGGCTGAGCTGGAACGGGTGGGGCGCTTTTTGGAGGGCCTGGGCCACCAGGTGGATTGGGCCTTGCCTGAGGTGGATTTTCGGGCCGCTTTTGATGCGCAGACGACGTGCTACATCAGCAATTTCGCGCAGACCATCTCCAACTTGCTGGCCCCCCGAGGCTTGGCGCGCCCGCCCGCGGATCTTGTCGAACCGATCAACATCAAGATCTGGGAGATGGGCCTGAACACCAGCTTCACCGAGCGCGCCCGCATGCAGGCGGTGTTCAACACCACATCGCGGGCTTTCGGACAATTTTTTGAAGACTGGGACATCCTCCTCACACCCATCACCGCATTGCCTACACCCAAGCTGGGCACGGTGGAATACCTCACCACCAGTGACAACCCCAACGTGCTCGATTGGTTTGCCAACCTCTGGCGCAATTTTGCGTACACGCCTTTGACCAATTTGTGCGGCATGCCCGGTATCTCCCTGCCCATGGCCACGCAGCAAAACGGTTTGCCTTTGGGTATCCATGCGCAGGCCAAACAAGCCAATGACGGCTTGTTGCTGCAGTTGGCCGCGCAGATCGAGCGGGCGCTGGACGGCCAGTGGCACACAGGGCGTTTGCCCCAGGTGCATGTGTGCCACCCACCCCAGACCTGAGTCCTGGGGGCTGTCTCATGGAATTTTGACGCGACGACCCTCTGTCAATTGAGCTGGGTAAAGAACCACTGGGTCTCCCGCATTCAGAGGTCCCGGTTCGATCGAGCCAAATTCTGAATTGCGGTCTATCACAAGCACCTTGCGGGCTTGAACACGCCCGTTTTGAATCACCCAGACTCGCCAGTCCTGGCCATCACGCACCAAAGCCGCGCTGGGCACACGCAGAGCCTGTTCGGTGCGGGACAAGACGATGCGCGCATCGACACGAAAGCCATCGCCCAAGCCCAGAGCTTCTTCAGGGCTGGCGGGCAAGAGGTCCACCAGCACGTTCACCCGCTGCTCTTCGATGCCCAGGGCTGAAACCCGGGTGAAGGCAGTGGGTTCAATGTGCCTGACACGTCCGGCCAGCGGTGCTTGTCGCGCATCCAGCGACAAGGCCACGTGCGCACCCCTTGGAATATGTCGGGCATCAGAGGACAACACGTCAATCACTGCCTCCAGGGCCAAGAGGTCGCCAATGTCGAGCAAGGCTTGCCCTGCCATCACTGGCCCGGCGCTGCTCAGGTGCAGCTTGACGACTTGACCGCTGATCGGGCTGGTGATGGGCACCAGCCCTTGCGTTGTGGTGGTGGGGGATGCCGTGGTCTGACCCAAGGCCGCTTGCGATTCGGCCAGGCTGAACTGAGCCGCACGCCATTCGGCGCGCCCGGCTTCCAAAGCTTGCGCTGCGATGCGCTCATTGCTCAGAGCCTGGTCCAGCGCGGCCTCATTGATGAAGTTTTGCTGCGCCAGTTGCAAGGTCCGTTGCGTTTGCAGGCGTGCTTGGTCCAGGGTCGCTTGCAGCTGCGCTACACGAGCACTTGCGGCCAGTTGCGCAGCATCGTCACGTCCAACGCGTTGGCGCAACACGCTTTGGTTGCGCGGGTCGATCAGCGGTGAGGCCATGGGGGCCAGCCAAGCGAGAACCTGCTTGTGTTCCACGCGGTCGCCCACTTGCAGGCTGGGTCTTTGCAATTGTCCTGCCATGGGGGCGGCCACCTGGTAGCGTTCTCTCAGACGCAATTGGCCATCTTCTTCAATGCTTTGCTCAAACGGTCCTATCGAAACCTGGCCCACATCGACCGCCAGTGGACGGGGTGCAAACGACCACCAGAGCGCGACCAGGACCAACAGGCCTGCTGCGCTCCAGGCTAGCCAGCGCCACAAGTGCGCAGGGCCGGTGCGCCGGGTGGTGGCAGGTGAGATGGCGGTGTCGGTGGGGCGGTTCATTCTCGGACCTTCAAAACGGCGACCAGATCGAGCCGATCAATTTGTCTGCGCACCAGCAAGGCGCTCACCAGGCCTGCGGCCAACACGATCAGCGCGGCCCAGCCGTAGGTGTCTGGGGCGATGACCACGGGAAATTCGATGTTGTCGGAAGACATCAGGTGCATCAGCCACGAAGCCAGGGCCCAACCGCAAAATGCGCCCAGCGGCAGCGCCAGCAGCAGTTCGGCGGTCAAAGGAGCCAGCAACAGAATTGACACCTCAGCCCGTGTCATGCCCAGCACGCGCAAACTGGCCAGCTCCCACGCATGCTCGGACAGGCTGATGCGTGCCGCATTGAACACAATGCCCACTGCCATGGCCACGGCAAACAAGGTGAGTACGCTGCTGAAGACCCCCATGTTGCGCGAGGTTGTTTCCTGGAACCCCGCCAGCGAGGACGCCTTGTCCAACACCGAGACGATGACCGGTGCCCGTTTGACGGCTTGCCAAAAGGCGGGCAGGGCCGAGGGGTCGACCTGCAAACTGGCCTCGGTCACACCGGCGCCTTCGCGTGCCAGGCGGTGCAGCCCATCCAGGTCCATGAAAGCCTGTTTGCCGATTTGGGTGTGGACGATGGTCGCGACCTGAATTCGGGCGCGGTGCTGCCGGCCCATCAGGAATTCCACCTCGATCTGCTCGCCCTGCTGAACCCCGAGTTGGTGGGCCAGCAGGGCTGACAGCACCAGTCCGTGGGGTGGCATGACCACAGGCCCTCGTTGGGCATCGATGACGCGCGTCAAGCGTGAGCCCTGCGCAAGCCCGAGCAGTACACCTTCGTCGTTGCGGCCGCTCGCGTGCAAGCGCACGGGCTCGCTTCGCTGGACTTCAGCGTGCAGCACGCCGGGTAAGCGCTCCAAGTTTTGTTTCACCGAGGGGGCCAGCGCTTGCTGAAAAAACACCACCACATCGCCGCGCTGAACCTGGCGGTACTGCACGTCCACGATGTGTTCAATGGCGTCCAGCCAGAAGGCCCCCGAAATTTGCAAAGCCACGGCCATCGCAATGCCCGAGACCGTGAAAATGGTGCGCAAGGGGCGTCGCTCGACATGCCGGATCGCCATCAAAGCCCCGGCACCCACATGGCGGCCCAGACCCATGCGTTCGATCAGGCTGGGCCGATAACGATCAGGTGCGGGCGCTTGCATGGCCACGGCTGGGCGCAGGCGCACCACCGCACGGATGGCGCGCCAAGTGCCCCCCGAGGCAGCTATCAGCACCAGAGCCATGGCGGCAACCACCAGCCAGGGCGTGGTGGCGTAGTCCAGGTGTGCCAAGCGAAAAACTTCGCCGTACAGGCCCAGCATGGTGCGCCCGATCCACTGGCTCAGCAGCAGTCCTGCAAGCAAACCCAAGCCGGAAATGGCCAAGGCCAAGCCCATGTAGTGCGCTGCGATGCGGCGATCCGGGTAGCCCAGCGCCTTGAGCGCGGCCATCTGCTGGCGCTGTGTGGCCACTTGCCTGCCGATGACCCCGTTCAGAATGAACACCGAAACGGCCAGGAAAATAGCGGGCAGCACCGTGCCCATGACCTTCATTTGAGAGAGTTCATCGTTGACGATGCGGGCCGAAATTTGTTGATCTCGTCCCATGGCCCCACGCGTGCCGTAGGCTGCAAGCAAGGCATCGACTTGGGTGATGAGTTGATCGGTGAGTTGCTTTTTTTGGGGGCTGTCGTGCACCCGGAAAACGGCTTGATTGAAGGCCCCTTGCATGTCAAACACATGGTCCATGCGCTGGTGATCGATCCACCAAACGCCAAAACTCTTGTCGTCAGGCGCGCCCCCTCTGGAGGCAAACACATACTCTGGCGTGATGACCGTGCCGACCAGGTGCACGGTTTGCAGTTGACCGTTCAAGATGGCCTGGACCTGGTCGCCTGGCCGCAGTTGACGCGCTTGCGCAAAACGCTCGTTGACCACTGCTTCCAGGGCTCTTCCTGGCTCGGGCCAGCGTCCGCTGCGCAGACTCAAGGCGTTGATGCCTTGCCTTTGCGCATGCACCTGCGCCAGGTTCAGGCCGATGAAGCGGCCCGTTACCGGGGCTTGTGCTTCGGGCAGGGACAAAGGCGCATCGTGCACCACGCTGAGCTGGACATCGGCCACGCCCGGCAGAGCCCTCAAGCGCGCTTGCAGTTGCAGGGGGGCACGCTGAACGCGGATGAACACATCGGCCATGCGGTTGTCGCGGTAAAACTGATCACGTGCATTTTTCAGCGACTCGTGAACCGAAAACATGCCTACAAATCCTGCCACCCCAATGGCCACCACCACAGCAATGGTGAGCACCTGCGCCCACAGGGTTTGCAGGTCGCGCCAGAGCTTGATGTTCAGGGCCGTCATGTGTGCATCACCAGTGCAGCGTGGCCGCAGCCACTTTGTGGGGGTTGGCATGGATGTTCACGATCCGGCCATCGGCCATGCGCATCACCCGGTCGGCCATGTCGGCAATGGGCGCGTTGTGCGTGATGACCACGGCGGTGGTGCCCAGCTCGCGGTTGACTTTTTCGATGGCTTGCAGCACCACGATGCCCGTGGCGCAGTCCAGGGCACCCGTGGGCTCATCGCACAGCAAGACTTGTGGACGTTTGGCAATGGCGCGGGCAATCGCCACACGTTGCTGTTCGCCGCCCGACAGCTGCGCCGCAAAGTGGTCCATGCGATCGGCCAGCCCCACCAGGGCCAGCGCGTCCTCGGGTGTCATCGGTTCCTGCGCCAGGTCAGTGACCAAGGCCACATTTTCGCGGGCAGTCAGGCTGGGGATCAGGTTGTAAAACTGGAACACAAAACCCACATGTTCGCGTCGGTAGCGTGTGAGCTCGGCATCGCTGGCTCCGGTCAGCTCGTGCGTGCGGCCATGGTGCGTCCATTGAGCGGTGCCCGATGTGGCGCTGTCCAGCCCCCCCAGAATGTTCAGCAAGGTCGATTTGCCACTGCCTGAAGCCCCCAGCAACACCACCAGCTCGCCCTGCAAGATGCACAGGTCGACCCCTCGCAGCGCGTGGACCGCTGTGGGCCCCGTGCCATACACCTTGCTCAGTTGGCGGGCCAAGAAAACGCAGTCGGAAGGAACGGGTGTCTCGGGCATCACAGCGATTGGCGCATACCTTGACCACTGGCCCTTTGATGTCCGTCAAACCCGCTGGGTAATGGCTGTGGTCTGGCACACCGGGAACCAAAAGATAGTGATCTTCGGATCAATGGCCGCAAGGTCTTGGCGTTCAGACAATCCATGCCTTCCAAGCACAATAAAGGATGGGGCATGTTGCAAGAACACTGGATTTTGGTGGCCAACTCTGGGCAGGCTCGGTTGTGGGAGCGCCGCTCGATGGCGGAGCCTTTGCTTGCATTGGCCGAGTGGACCTACCCCGAAGCCCGAATGAAGGCCAGCGACACCGAGCGCGCCCCGCTGGGGCATTCGGAGTATGGGCGCGCCGGTTTGGCCCCCCACACCGAATTGAAGCAAGGCCACCGCAACGAGTTTGCTCAAACCCTGGCCCGGTATTTGCGCGAAGCCGCCTTGGACAATCGCATGAAAGCGCTGGCGCTGGTGGTGTCCAACCCCTTTTTGGGCGAATTGAGTCGGCACCTGGATGCCTCGGTGCAAAAAAACGTGTGCGCCACACACGCTCTGGATTGGACCGCTTTGAAGCCTCAGGATCTGGCGCAGCGCTTGCGACAGGATTTGCGTTTATGACCTTGTCTGGCCAGCGAGCATGGCAAGGACCGCGGCATCGTCCACCTGCGCAAAATCGCGGTAATACTGTCCGACGGCCATGAAGTCTTCCGGGGCCAGCAGGCATACGGTGTCGTCGGCCAGGGCCTGCACCTCGCGCAAGGCTCGGGGGCTGGCCACCGGCACCGCACAGACCAGATGGCGCGGCCCTTGTTTGCGCGTGGCGCGCAGCGCCGACTGCATGGTTGCGCCTGTGGCCAGGCCATCGTCCACAACGATCACCAGTCGGTCTTTCACCTCGGCACGCGGCAGTAACTGGCGGTATTGCTTTTGGCGGACTTTCAGGGTCTGCATTTGGCGTTCTAATTCAGCCCGGAGATAGGGTGCCTGCAGGTCCAGCGTGTTGGCGTCGGGTGACCAACAGGCCGAGCCGGTTTCGTCCACAGAACCGATGGCCAGTTCAGGTTGCAGGGGCGCGCACAGCTTGTGCACCAGCACCACGTCGAAGCTGCCATGCAGCGCTTTGGCCAGCGCCAGCCCCATGGGCACCGCACCGCGTGGAATGGCCAGCACCAAGGGGTGCTGGCCTTGGTATTTTTTCAGGGCTTTGGCCAGTTGATGGGCGGCGTCCAGGCGGTTGAGGAACATGCTGTGGATAGTCTGAATGGCGGAAGAACCATTGTCAGAAAAACCGCCGCACAGGTTGGTGTTGGGCCGCACCCAAAAAAAAAGCCGCTCAATCGGTGTTGAGCGGCTTTTGGCTGCCCCGCAGCCTGCGGGGCAGTGAGGTCGACGGGTTGGATTACAAACCGGCGGCGGCTTTGAGGGCTGCCGCGCGGTCGGTGCGCTCCCAGGTGAAGTCGGGCTCGTCGCGGCCAAAGTGGCCATAAGCGGCGGTCTTGCTGTAGATGGGGCGCAGCAAATCGAGCATCTGGATGATGCCCTTGGGGCGCAGGTCAAAGTGCTCGGCCACCAAAGCCGACAACTTGTCGTCCGATACCACGCCGGTGCCCATGGTGTTGACGGTGATGTTCATTGGGCGTGCCACGCCAATGGCGTAAGCAACCTGCACCTGGCACTGGGTGGCGAGGCCCGCAGCCACGATGTTTTTGGCGACGTAACGGGCGGCGTAAGCGGCCGAGCGGTCCACCTTGGACGGGTCTTTGCCCGAGAACGCGCCGCCACCGTGGGGGCACGAGCCGCCGTAGGTGTCCACAATGATCTTGCGGCCCGTGAGGCCGCAGTCACCCTGGGGGCCGCCAATGACAAAACGGCCGGTGGGGTTGATCAGGTACTTGGTGTCTTGCAGCCACTCTTTGGGCAGAACGGGTTTGATGATCTCTTCGATGATGGCTTCGGTGAAGCTGGCTTTCATCTTGGTGGCTGTTTCCGACTGGTCGGGGCTGTGCTGGGTGGACAACACCACGGTGTCGATGCTGTGGGGCTTACCGTCCACATAGCGCATGGTCACCTGGCTCTTGGCGTCGGGGCGCAAGAAGGGCAGACGGCCGTCTTTGCGCAGCTGGGCCTGGCGCTCGACCAGGCGGTGGGCGTAATAAATGGGGGCAGGCATCAGCTCAGGGGTTTCCGAGCAGGCATAGCCGAACATGAGGCCTTGGTCGCCCGCGCCGATGTTGAGGTGATCGTCAGACGCGTGGTTCACACCTTGGGCAATGTCGTTGGACTGCTTGTCGTAGCAAACCATGACAGCGCAGCCCTTGTAGTCGATGCCGTAGTCGGTGTTGTCGTAGCCGATGCGCTTGATGGTGTCGCGCGCAACCTGGATGTAGTCGACGTGCGCATTGGTGGTGATCTCGCCCGCCAGCACGACCAAACCGGTGTTGGTCAGGGTTTCAGCAGCCACGCGGCTGCGGGGGTCTTGTTCGAAGATGGCGTCCAAAATCGCGTCCGAAATCTGGTCGGCGACTTTGTCGGGGTGTCCTTCGGAGACGGATTCCGAGGTGAAGAGGAAGTTCTGGGACATGAAAAAAGCTCCTTGGTTTCAATGGTTTTTCGGCGTTGCCGACCCTGAAAACCCGGAGCCTGGCGAACGCTTTAGCAGGTTTTGTGAATCGCCCTGCAAGTAGTTCGGATAACTCGGCGATGGGCGCATTATATGAAAAATGGCGCAATCCCTTTTTGAAATCAGGTCCAATAGAGCCCATGGACATTCCCAACCCTATTGAAAACCGCCTGATTGATTTGGAAGTCAAGGCGGGCTTTACCGAAGACCTGCTTGATCAGCTCAATGCCCAGGTTTACCGCCAGCAGCAGCAAATCGACGCGCTGATCATTGAATTGCGTCAGATGCGTGACCGCCTGCCCGAATCGGGTGGCGGCGTCGAGGTGCGCAACCTGCGCGATGAAATTCCGCCGCATTACTGATGAACATCCACAGCGTTCAGGACATCCGCGACCACTTGCGCGCGCTGGGGGCGAATGTCCTTCACGAGCAACGCGTGCTACGCCTGTGGGCGCAGGCCAAACCTCAGGACAGCGGTCGAAGGCCTTTGGAGAGCTTCATGCCCACATCGGTGCGCGAGGCTTTGCCCGCGCTCGGCGCCATGCTTGGAGGTTTGGCCACCTTGCGTGAACAGCACCCGGGGCAGGACGGCTCGGCACGCTTGCTGGTGGGCTTGCAAGACGGGCAGACGGTGGAAAGCGTGTTGCTGCCCAGAGATGGCCTGTGCGTGTCATCCCAAGTGGGCTGCGCGGTCGGTTGCGTGTTTTGCATGACTGGGCGTGAAGGCTTGGTTCGGCAGGTGGGCAGCGCCGAAATCGTGGCTCAGGTGGCACTGGCGCGCACGCTCAGGCCCGTCAAAAAAGTGGTGTTCATGGGCATGGGCGAGCCCTCGCACAACCTCGATCAGGTGATGGAGGCCATCGACTTGCTGGGTACGGTGGGCAATATCGGCCACAAAAATCTGGTGTTTTCCACCGTGGGCGATGTGCGGGTGTTTGAGCGATTGCCGCAAGGCCGCGTCAAACCCGCGCTGGCCTTGTCGCTGCACACCACGCGGGCTGATTTGCGGGCGCAACTGCTGCCGCGTGCCCCGCGCTTTGACCCGCAGGATCTGGTGGAGGCGGGCGAGGCCTATGCCCGCGCCACGGGTTACCCTATTCAATACCAGTGGACCTTGATCGAAGGCGTAAACGACAGTGCCGAAGAAATCGAGGGCATCGTGCGGCTGCTCAAGGGCAAATATGCCTTGATGAACATGATCCCTTATAACGCGGTGCCCGATTTGCCTTTTGCGCGTCCGAGCTGGGAAAAAGCGGCAGCCATTGCCCGTAATCTGCACCAGCGCGGGGTGCTGACCAAATTGCGCCAGTCAGCTGGTCAGGATGTGGACGCAGGCTGCGGCCAGCTCAGGGCGCGGGATGTGCAGCAGGTGTCACCTGTGAAGGTGTTTCGACAGGTCAACGCCCAGGCAACTTGACCAGACCGCTGGAGAGTGACGTTCCCAACAAAATGACCGCGCCGCTCAGCAGCATCCAAGCTGTGACGTTCTCGTTTAAAAACACCACGCCATAGGCGATCGCAAAAACCGGCACCAAAAAAGTGACCGTGAGGGCGCGTGCAGGCCCTGAGTTTTCGATCAGTTTGAAATACAGGATGTAGGCCACGCCTGTGCACAGGACCCCGACCACGATCAAAGACCACCAGGCCGAAGCACTGGGCCCTTGGTCTGGTCTAAACCACAGCGCAGGCAATGCCAAGGCCAAGGTGGCGCCGATCTGACTGCCGGTGGCCGTGACCAGCGGCGGCAGGCTGGGAATGTGTTTTTTGGTGAAGCTCGCGGCAAATGCATAGCAGATGGTGGCGACCAGGCAGGCCAGTACCGCCCAAGCTGGTGCGATGCCCGAGTCGTTGGGCTTGAAGCTGGCCTGTCCCCCGGCCAGCAAGACCACACCGCCAAAACCGATGGCCAAACCCACCGTGCGCGACAAGCTCGGCTTATCACCCAACCAGACCCAAGCCACCACTGCGCCAAAGAGCGGCACTGTGGCGTTGAGGATGGACGACAAGCCTGTGGTGATGTGCATCACCGCAAAGGCATACAAGGCAAAAGGAACGCCGCTGTTGAGCACGCCCACAAAAAGCACGGGCTTCCAGTGTAGGCGAAGCAACTCCCCATGGCCTTTGGCCAGCATCAGAGGCAGTAAAAAGAGCGATGCAATGGCCACCCGAATGGCGGCGGTGGGCAACGCGCCCAGCTCCATGGCGGCGACATGCATGAATAAAAAGGACGAACCCCAGATGGCGCTCAGGATCAAAAAATCGGCCAGCCAGCCTTTGGCAGCAGGTGAAGTCATGAAGAAGGCGTTAAATGCCGGAATGGCCCTCAAGCCGCAGCAGTGCTTGTTTGCGCCACAGCCCGCCCGCGTAACCTGTGAGTTGGCCAGTTGCACCCAGGATGCGGTGGCATGGCACGATGATGCTCACCGGGTTGCGACCGACGGCAGCACCCACAGCCCGCACGGCTTGGGGGCGGGCCAGCAGCCGGGCCAGTTCGCCGTAACTTTGACTTTGGCCTGCGGGGATGTGCATCAGGGCCCGCCAGACCGACTGCTGAAAAGGGGTGCCGGCTGACAAATCCAGGGGGATATCCCACTGCAGTGCCTGTCCGCTCAAATAAGCCAACACCTGGGCTGCGGCGCTTTGAAGAATAGGCTGGTTGGCATCGGTTTGCCACTGCTGGCGTTGAGTCTCTGTAGGGCCATGCTTTTGGTCGTCAAACCACAGGCCACAAAGACCATGGGCACTGGCTGCCAGCGTGATCGGGCCCAGGGGGCTGTCGATGCGAAAGGCTCTCAGAGGGATCATGGGTGACCTTTGAAAATCATGGTTGACAGGAGGGATGTTAGCGCGACCCGCCTACAATCCCAAACTAAGAATCAACCAGGCCCCAGGGGCTTTTGGACAGGCACGGCGTATGCAAATCACCCCCTCCATCTTCAAGGCCTATGACATCCGCGGCGTGGTGCCGTCGACCCTGAATGAGGCCGTGGCCGAGGGCCTGGGCAGGGCCTTTGGCACCCGAGCGCTGGCCGAAGGGCAAACCACGGTGGCCGTGGGACGCGATGGCCGCCTGAGTGGTCCGAGCTTGTCTGCAGCGCTGATTCGCGGATTGGTGGCGGCAGGCATCCGGGTGATCGACATTGGCCTGGCCACCACGCCGATGCTTTATTTTGCTGCCAGCACGGTTTGCCAAAGCGGTATTCAGGTGACGGGCAGCCACAACCCCAAGGACTACAACGGCTTCAAGATGGTGCTCGGCGGTCGCGCCATTTACGGTGACGAAATCCAGGGTCTGCGCCAGATGATGGAAACCGAGACCTGGCAGTTGCAAGGCGGAGGCAACGTTTCTCAGTTGGACGTTTTGGCCGATTACTCCCAGCGCATCGTGGGGGATGTCCGCCTTTCGCGCCCAATGAAAATCGTGATCGATTCTGGTAACGGCATTGCCGGTGCCTCGGCCCCCGCGATCTTTCGCGCCTTGGGCTGCGAGGTGATCGAGCTGTTCAGCGAGGTGGACGGTAACTTTCCCAACCACCACCCCGACCCGAGCAAGCCTGAAAACCTGCAAGACCTGATCGCGGCCCTGAAAACCAGCGGTGCCGAACTGGGCCTGGCCTTTGACGGCGACGGTGACCGCTTGGGCATCGTTACGAAAGAGGGCAACAACATTTACCCTGACCGTCAGATGCAACTGTTTGCGCAGGATGTGCTGAGTCGCGTGCCAGGCGGCACCATCTTGTTTGACGTGAAGTGCTCTCAGCGTCTGGCCCCTGCCATTGAGGCCGCAGGTGGCGAGCCCCTGATGTACAAAACTGGTCATTCGCTCATCAAGGCCCAAATGCGGGCCATTGAGTCCGCCGGTGGACAAGCGCCCTTGGGTGGTGAGATGAGTGGGCATATTTTCTTCAAAGAGCGTTGGTATGGTTTTGACGATGGCACCTATGCGGGTTGCCGCTTGCTCGAAATTGTCAGCAAGTCACCTGACGCCAATGCAGTGCTCAACGCTTTGCCCTCCAGTTTCTCTACACCCGAATTGAATGTGTCCTGCGCCGAAGGCGAGCCACACAGCGTGACCGGTGCTTTGCAAGAGCTGGCCGGCAATGCATTCAAAGCACCGGCCAAAGTTTCCACCATCGATGGCTTGCGCGTTGATTGGCCCGATGGCTTTGGCCTGATTCGGGCCTCCAACACCACGCCGGTGCTGGTGCTGCGATTTGAAGGGCAAACCGAAGCAGCCCTGCATCGCATCGAAGGTGAAATGCTGGCGCTGCTGCGCTCAGTCAAGCCCGGTGCACAGATTCAGGCTGCGGCGCATTGAACATGTCCATGTATGGCTTGGAACATGTGACGTTGGTGGTGGTGACCCACCATAGCGCGCATTGCCTTGCAGGTTTGAATGCCCTGTTGCAACATTGCCCACACGTCATCATTTCTGACAATGCCAGCAACGACGGCACACCCGAGCAGGCCCGCGCCCTGTGGCCTCAGGCTCAAGTGTTATCGCACCCATTGAACCTGGGCTTTGGCGCTGCCAACAACCGCGCTTTGGCTCAGGTCAGCACGCCCTTTGCTTTTTTGCTCAATCCCGACTGTGAAATCACAAATGAGGCATTGTTGGCGCTTTTGAAGGCAGCCCAGGAGATGCCTGATGCTGCGCTGTTGGCACCACAATTGATGGGGCCCAAGGGACAAGCCGAGGTCAATTACCGCTGGCCACACACCTTATGGATATCCCATGGGCCCGCTGCCGAGGGACCAGCGTGTGTGGGTTTTGTGTGTGGTGCGGCCATGTTGTTTCGCATGGATCAGTTTGCCACCGTCGGATTTTTTGACGAAAACTTCTTCCTCTATTACGAAGACGATGACCTGAGCCTGCGTCTGTTTAATGCCCGTTTGCCCATGGTGGTGGTGCCGTCCATCCAGGCCTTGCACCGATCGCGAGGTTCCGTGAAAGGGCATGCACCCTGGAAAAGCGAATATGTGCGTGGATTTCACCATGCCCAGTCCAAACTCATTTTTGAGCAAAAACACGGCACGCTGGCGCAAGCCCTGATGCACCGACGCCGCTTGTTGTGGAGCACCGCTTTGGCGTTGCCGCTGCGTGCTTTGTTGTTTTCACCCAAGCGCTTTTGCCGCATGTGGGGCCGATGGATGGGCTTGATTCGCTGGACGCCCCGTGGTTCGCATTGACATGGGTTCATTGACGCCGCTTGAGCGCATCCACAACGGCTTGGTTTTTGCCTGCCTGTCGTTGGTTTTGGTCCTGCCCGGCGGCCCCAAGCTGTTGGTGCTTTGTTTGGCGGGCATGGGAGTGTGGTCAGTCAAGGACTTGCGCACGGATCTGGTCATGGTCTGGCGCAGGCCGGAGATGCGTTTCATGGCCTTGGGCTTTGCCGGTTTTGTGGGGGGTGGAATTTTTCTGGGGATTTGGTACGACTACGGGCCAGGATATTACGAGGCGTTCATCCCCTTTTTGTTGGCCCCTTTGATGTTGCACGGCGTGATCAAATCCCGCTTGCAGCCTGTTGTTTTGTGGTTGGGCGCGGCGACTGCTGCGGTGTTGGCCGGCGCATTTGCCAGTTATGAAAGTCTGGTCCTTTTGACGGGGCGTGCCATGGGCGCCATGAGCCACCCGATCATTTTTGGCGATCTGTCGGTGGTGCTGGCCTGCATTGCCTTGTTTGGTTTGTTGTATTTCGAACCAGCGAAAAATAACATTGGGGTGCGGATCTTTTTGTCATGCGGTGCCGCCTTGGGTGTGTGGGGCTCATTGCTCAGCGGTTCCAAGGGCGGCTGGTTGTCCATCATCATGGTCATGTTGGTGTTTGTGTGGCGAGTCACGGCAGGCAAACCGGTTCTGTGGCGATTCTTGGGGGTTGTGTTGATCTCGGTGTTGGTGGTCAAGGGCGTGTGGCTGGCGCCCGAGGACTTGGTGCGGGATCGGCTTGAAGGCGTCTGGGGCAAGGCCCATCTCTGGTTCGAGACAGGTCAGGTGACCGATTGGTCCGTCAGCATTCGCTTGGAGTTGTGGTCGTATGCCCTGCAACTGTTTACTGAGCGCCCGCTTCTGGGATGGTCTGGAGAGGGGGCCTTGTCCAAGCTTGCAGATCATTTGAAACCATTCAATGTGCCTGCTGGCATTGCGCCTGTTTTTGAAAATGATCTGCTGCACTATGCGGCGGTGTCCGGCATGGTTGGCGTGCTGTCTGTATTGGCTTTGTATGTGGGGGTGTTTGTGGGCTTCTGGCGTTTTCAAAAGCTGGGTGCAAAGACCTTCCCTTATGCCCTACTGGGCATGCTGCTGGTGGCGTTGTATTTTGAATTCGGTTTGACGGTCAACGCGTTGGGGCGCAATGCATTTCGGTATTTTTTCTGTGCCATGTCGGTCATGCTCTTGGGACTGATCATCTTGGCCATCAAAGAAAAGAAGGTATCAGCATGGAACTGATCTTTTTGTGCCCTGCCATCAAAAAAGCCATTGGCGGCGTCAAAGTCATTTACAGACAGGCTGAATTGATTCACAAAATGGGTCAATCACTTGGGTTTTCCGCTGCGGTGATGCACCCCAACACCTGGTTTTTCCGTGTTAGTTGGTTTGATTCGCAGGTGCCTGTGAAGAGGGCATTTTTCAAACTCAGATGGATGGGTAAACCTTCTTTTTCCAATGTGGCTGGGGTATTCGATGCCCGCCATCAGATGGTCGTCATTCCGGAACTTTGGGCACGAAAATACGGCACTCAATTGGCGGCCATGGGCGTGAGTTATGCCATTTACGTGCAGAACGGTTACTACATCACCAAAGGCCGTCCGGAGGATCTTGATCGTGCTTACCAATCGGCCAAGTGCATTTTGACCATTTCCGAAGACGCCAGTCGTTGTGTGGCGCTGGCGTTTCCTGGAGTTCAAAAAAAGATACTGCGTGTTCACTATTCGGTGGATGCGAAGCGCTTTTGGCCTGATACGGCCAAGGAAAACATCATCACTTACATGCCACGTAAATTGGCGGATCATTCTTCCAAAGTTCTGTTTTTCTTGCGCCACCAATTGCCTGCGCACTGGCGCATTGTGCCCATCGATGGTTTGAACGAGGTGCAGGTTGCTTCTTTACTCAAGCGGTCCAAAATTTTCATGGCCTTCAGTCATTTTGAAGGATGCCCCTTGCCGCCATTGGAAGCCGCTTTGAGTGGCAACCAGGTCATCGGTTATACGGGGCAAGGTGCCAAGGAATACTGGAGGCCGGAAATCTTTGAGGAGGTCGCCTCGGGGGATGTCGCAGGGTTTGCCCAGCGGGTTCTTGCCAAAGTGAAGGCCATTGATCAAGCCGAGCAGTTTGACGTTCCTTTGGGCACCATTCGCGAGTTGGCCGACACTTACTCTGAAGCGCAGGAGCGCAAGGACATGCTTGCATTTTTGAATGTGATGGGCCTGAACACGAATGGTATGGCGACATGACTTTACCCAGCCTGGATGCCGCCATTTTTTCCTACAACAGGGGGGCGTACCTGAAAAATTGCGTTGACTCCCTGCAACGCAATATGCTGGGGATCAGTTGGACGGTCTATGACGACGGGAGCGATGACCCTGAAACCGTGTCTTATTTACAGACTTTGGGTGAGGCTGTTCGGCACATGAAGTCAGTGGGCGATGAGCGTCATGGCGGTTATTACAACAACATGCAAGCTGCATTGGACGCGACACAAGCCGATTACCTGCTCATGTTGCAAGACGATTTGCAGGTGGTTCGACCTTTTGCTCAAGAAGACCTGTCCAGAATGCATCGTGTTTTCGAGCAAAGTCCGTCAACGGTGTTCATCAGCCCCTTGTTTTTGAAGGGCAGCAAAAGAGCCTATTTTCAGCAGCGCTACCAACCTGATGCCGGGTTGCGCTGTTACCGTTGGTCTGCCGATCCGCAAGAAACAGACAAAGTACCTCAGAAGTATGCCGACATCGCTGTGCTCCATGTCGCTCGTTTGCGTCAAAGTGGCTGGCAGTTTGCCGGGTCGGAACAGGCCAATGGGGCATTGGCCGACCAGCTTTTTGGCGACATGGTTCAGGCGGCCGAACCTTGGGTTTTTTACATCCCCGAGGAGCCCGCTTACCGCGGCCGCGTGCTTACTTTCGGGGCCAAACTGGCGGTCAGGATGGCGGGGAACCAAGTCAAGTCATTCATCGACATGAGCCCGCAGGCGTCAACGGCATTCGCAAAAAGGGATTTGAGTGTCTACCCCTTTGCCGAAGACTTTGTCGATACGGTCGATCCTACCGTGCGCAAGCCCTACAAGTTCAATGCCTACCGAACCCGCTGGTTGCCATTGATCCTCAACAAGCTGGAGCTGTTGGGGCGGCGCCTGTGGCCGCGTTGATTCAGAACTGTGCTGGGTCAATTCCCACAAACTGACGACGTGCCCGCCAAAAACAAGTCAGATACCGAATGGCCAAGCGCAGTTGGGCGCGCAATCTGCGCCGTTTCAATTGCAGGTCATGCCAGCCATTTCGCGTGAGCGGGCTGGGCACTTTTTCTCGCGCAATCAGGGAGTGTGGCGCGATGGGACACAGAATACCATAGGCTGCGGCCACGTCGGCCTGAATGGCAAAGGCCGGAACCGTTTGCCAAGATTTGAGTTGGTAAGTGCTGGAGATGAAGGCATCGGCCAAGCCCATGCCTTGCTGCGCAAATTTAGCCAGCAGAATGCGCGCACCAGATGGCCAAAGCACATAGGCGGCCGCCCCGGTGCGATCTTGCAGCAAGGGGTGCAAGTGTGCATTCAGACTTGCAGCGCCCTTGAAGTGTCGACCCAGCAGTTTCTGGCGTTGTCGGGTTTCAAGTGAAACGTGGTCCACATCATCGAGCTGCCTCAAGAACTTCAGCAGCTCAGGCGTGTTGTGCGCCAGGATGGCGTCGTCTTCTAACACCAGGGCAGGTTCATGACTGGTTGCGACCAGTTGCCACACATGGTGGTGGCTCATGAAACAGGCCACTTCGGTGATTTTGATGGGCCTCTCCCAGGAAAACGCGTGGGCCTGAAAAAATGTGTCGGAAATGTCGGCTGGGGTTTGCGCATCGATGAATTCTGCATCCAGACCCAAACGCTCTGTTTGTTGCGCTTGAAACTTCCGGCGTTCGAGTGCTGAGGGCAAGTTCAAAATGTAGGTTTTCATCCAGGGCGTCTTCCAGTCGTGGGCCAAATATACCTGCACGAGCAGCGGCTGGTCGGGCTATCGTCAACGTCCGGTGACGCTCCCTATAATTTGCGAATACCCACTCTGCTCCGGACCCCGTGCTCCACCCCGACCCCGACGTCATTGTCTTCAACATCAAGCAGCGCTACACGGGTGTGTCCGCCACGATCAATGCATTGGTTCCTTTGCAAATGGCGCAATGGCGCCTGGGCTATTGCGGCACCACCATGTCCAATGGCGTGGTGGGCATGACCGCTGGGCAAGCCATCGCCGTGTCGCGTCAGCCACCACCAGGGCAGACGTTTCGCATTTGGCATGTGCGGCGTGACCCCGAAATGATGCTGGGCATTTTTGCCCGTGACGTGCTGCGCTTGCCCATCAAGCTGGTTTTCACCTCGGCGGCGCAACATTTGCATGGGCGCTTTCCACGTTGGCTGATTTCCAAGATGGATGCGGTGATCTCGACCACGCCGCTGGCCGCCTCTTTTGTGCCCAACACCACGGCTGTAGTGCCGCACGGTATTGATTTGACGCGCTTCAGCCCGCCTGCCGACAAGCTCAAGGCCTGGGGCTCTTCGGGCTTACCGGGACAATACGGGATTGGCGTGTTTGGCCGCGTGCGGCCCGACAAGGGCACCGACGTCTTTGTGCACGCCATGCTCAAAGCCCTGCCTCAGTTGCCTGGATGCACCGCCGTGATTGCGGGGCTGGCTCAGCCCCAGCATCAGGCTTACCAACAAGATTTACAGCGACAAATTGACGCTGCAGGCATGACCGACCGCATCGTGTTTTTGGGCGAGGTGCCTGCGGGCCAAGTGCACGAGTGGTACCAGCGCTGTTTGTTGTGTGTGGCTTGCCCACGCTACGAGCCTTTTGGCCTCACCCCATTCGAAGCCGCCGCCACGGGTTGTGCTGTGGTGTGCTCGCGCACCGGGGCTTTCGATCAGTTGGCCATTTCCGGCCAAACCGGCGAGATGGTGGACACCGGCGATGTCGAAGGGCTGGCACAAGCCGTGCTCAAAGTCATGCAAGTCCCCGAGCATGCCCTTCAAATGGGCCAAACTGCGCAGCTGCGCGTGGCTCAGCGCTTCAGCTTAGAACAAGAGGCCGCTGGCATTGGCCGCGTCTACCAGCAACTTTTTGACCAGGCGACTGCGCGCGGATGAGCCAGCGTTTGTCCCTGGTCGAACGTCTGGTGCTGGCCGTATATGGTTTCGTGATGCGCGGCTTGCAGCCGTTGTTTTGTCGAAAACTGCGCCGCCGGGGTCAGCAAGAGCCGGGTTATTTGGCGCACATGCCGCAGCGTTTCGGCCTGTACGAAGGAGCCCCGCCCGAGCCTGGCAGTGTTTGGGTGCATGCGGTCTCGCTTGGCGAGACACGCGCGGCGGCCATCCTCATAGAAAAGCTGCGTTCGGTTTGGCCCAACATGCGCTTGCTGCTGACCCACAGCACCGCCACCGGTTGGGCGCAGGGACAGACCTTGTTGCGCCCAGGCGATGCACAGGCCTGGCTCCCCTGGGACACACCCCAAGCCACTCAGCGATTTTTGCAGCACCACC
Source organism: Comamonadaceae bacterium (assembly GCA_027488215.1). GTDB lineage: Bacteria > Pseudomonadota > Gammaproteobacteria > Burkholderiales > Burkholderiaceae_C > Limnohabitans_A. Next base: position 108,941 of record JAIYCB010000006.1, on the reverse strand, counting down.
GGCCTCGGCTGGGCATCTTGATGGAGACCGAGGTCTGGCCCATGTTGGTGCAGGTCTGCATGCAAGCATCGGTGCCTTTGGTAATGGCCAATGCCCGGCTGAACGAAAAGTCGCTGCGCTCGGCTTTGCGCTGGTCGCTGCTGTCCCGTCCTGCTTATCGGGGTTTGAGTGCTGTATTGGCACAAACGCCTCAAGATCGGGAACGCCTAGAGCAACTGGGTGCTAATGTGCAGGCGGTGTTGGGTAACCTCAAATTTGATGTGCAACCCCAGCCCGAAGCCCTAGCTTTGGCCCAAGTTTGGCGCCAGCATTGGCACCGCCAAGTTGCACTTTGCCCTGTGGTCATGCTGGCCAGTACCCGCGAAGGTGAAGAAGCCCTGTGGTTGAAGGCTTTGATGGCCAATGAAGCTCGGCTCAACGCTTTTCGGGCAGCGGGCGTGGTTTGGTTGTTGGTGCCAAGGCACCCACAGCGCTTTGATGAAGTCCACGATTTGTTGGTTGCGCAGGGCCTGAGCGTTGTTCGTCGCTCGAACTGGGACTGGGGTCAGTCGCTGCCTGTTCAAGCTGAAAAGGCGCAAGTTTGGCTGGGCGACAGCGTGGGCGAGATGCCGATCTATTTCCAGAGCGCCGACATGGCCTTGCTGGGAGGCAGTTTCATGCCATTGGGCGGACAGAACCTGATCGAGGCTGCCGCCTTTGGCTGTCCGGTGATCATGGGTCCGCACACTTTTAACTTTACCGAAGCCGCACAAAATGCTCAGCAAATCGGGGCTGCGGCCCGTGTCAGCGACATGGACAGTGCGTTGGACCAAGTCATGGCTTGGATACGACAACCTGCAGAGCTTGAAAACGCCCGTCAAAAGGGGCTGGATTTGGTGGCCCAAAGCCGAGGCGCTGCAGAGCGCTATGCGCAGACGATTGCTGGGTTGCTCTAAAGCTATTCCATAGCCTCTGTAACGGGGCAATAACGCTTATTTTTGCAACAAGCCGCTGACCGCCTGCAAATCTGAGTCCTGCAGAGTGCCGCTGGCTTGGCGAAGTCTCAACTGCCCCAGCAGCACATCGTGGCGGGCCTTGGCCAGATCGCGTTTGGTCTGGAAGAGTTGGCTTTGGCTGTTGAGTACGTCGATGTTGATGCGAACGCCCACTTGGTAGCCCAGTTTGTTGGCATCCAAAGCGCTTTGGCTCGAGACTTCGGCCGCTTGCAGTGCCTTGATTTGACTCAGGCCCGATTGCACACCATAAAAAGCGGTGCGAGTGGCTTGGGCGACGTTGCGCTGCGCAGCGTCCAGTTCATTGCGAGCTTTGTCTTGCAGGGCCACGGTTTCCCTGATGCGGTTTTGGCTGGCTTGGCCGGTGTACAGCGGCATGTTCAAGGCCACACCGATGCTGGCGGCGTTGGTGTTGGGCTGAGTGGTGGCGCCGTTGCGGTAGCGCGTCATGCCGTAGCTGGCGTTCAGGTCCACAGTGGGCTGCAGGGCGGCTTTGGCTTTATCGATTTCCAGTTGAGCGACTTCAAGTGCAATGCGTGCCTGCTCCAGGCTGGTGTTGCTGGCATCGGATTGGGCTACCCACGACTCGATGGTTCCGCTGTGCAGACGGGCAATGTCGGCCTCCGCTTGCAAGCCCAGGGGCTTGACTTGGGCGATCCCCACGGTTTGGTCGAGTGCCAGCCGTTTGACCTGCAGATCGTTTTCAGCCGCGATTTCTTGCGCTGTGACCAAGTCAAACCGAGCCTGGGCTTCGCGCGTGTCAGTGATGGTGGCCGTGCCCACTTCGAAGTTGCGTTTGGCAGCTGCCAGCTGTTCAGATACGGCGGACTTTTGGGCCTTGACGAAGTTCAAACTTTCTTGCGCCGTCAGCACGTCAAAGTAGGCTTGGCTGATGCGCACCATCAGTTCCTGCTCGGCGGCTTTGAGCTGGGCTTGGGCCAAGTCCACTTGCTTCATTCCTTGGGTAAGGCTGATCTGGTTGGCAGGGCGATAGAGTGGCTGGCTGCCACTGACCGACAAACTGCGGGTGCCGAACGCACCACTGCCCATGGCATTGGATTGGTTGTCCAGGTAGGACTCGGACAGAGTGCCCCCTAAACCCGCGGTGGGGCGCAGCAAGGCTTTGGCTTGCTCGGCCTTGGCCAGCGAGGCTTCATACTGCGAGCGCGCAGCTTTGTAAGTGGCATCGTGGCTTTTGGCCGCCTGATACAGGGTGGCCAAGCTCTGGGCCTGTGCTGAGCCTGCAAAGGCGGCCATCAAGGCCAAAGTCAGGGGCAGGGTGAGCAGTTTCATGGCGTGTCTTTATAAAAAATGTCGGGCCCACATCGGGTCAAACGCTGACTCAATAAACGGGAATGCTGGGGTCCACTTGTGCCGACCATGCGTGAATGCCGCCGGCCACATTGACGACCTCAAAGCCGTGCTGCTGCAAAAAAGCGGCCACTTGCATGCTGCGTCCACCGTGGTGGCACAGACAGGCGATTGGACGGGTTTTGTCGAGTTCGTGCAGACGCGCCGGGATGGATTGCATGGGCATGTGCAGCAGGTCCAGGCCTTCGGCTTGAGCGCTGGCGGTTTGTACTTCCCAGCCCTCACGCACATCGAGCAAAACGGGGCGGCTGGCTTGTTGGCTGGCCCATTCAGCGATTTGGGCTGGGTAGAGTTGCTGCATGGCGGTCTCAGAATTTGAAGCGTGAGGGCTCGGCAAAGCCGGACAAGCGGGCAGTGTTGCAATCCCAGGGCTCTGTGGTGGTCCAGCTGTTGGTGCCGGTGCGGGTAATCAGCGTGGCGCGCATCATGGGCTCTTCTCCCACGATGGTGGCCAGGCGGCCTCCAACACTCAGCTGCTGCAGCAACGTGGCGGGCACTTCGGCCACTGAGCCACTGAGCAAAATCACATCGAAAGGTCCGTCAACGGGTGCGCCCTGGCTGCCGTCGGCTTGGCGAACGGTGACGTTGCTCACCCCGGCTTTTTGCAAGTTGGTTTGGGCTTGTGTGACCAGCTTCGCGTCGATTTCCAGGCTCAGCACGCTGGCACCCTGATGACCCAGCAGCGCGGCCATGTAGCCTGATCCGGTGCCGATGTCCAAAACCTTGTCGGTCTTTTGTACAGCCAGGTCTTGCAGCAACCTCGCTTGCACGCGGGGGGCGAGCATGACCTGGTTGGGCGCTGCGCCCAGCGGAATCTCCATGTCGACAAAAGCCAGAGCCTTGTGGGCCATGGGCACAAAGTCTTCACGGCGCACAGTGGAAAGCAGAGCCAGCACTTGCGGGTCCAGCACTTCCCAAGGGCGGATTTGCTGCTCAATCATGTTGAAGCGGGCCTGGTTCAGATCCATTTTCTTAACTCCTGCGGGGGTCGGGTTCAAATATGCCATGATTTTAAGCGGCGGAGGTGTCCTGACCCTGACGAGGTGGACCGAGGCCTGCTTTTGCTCGCAGCCATTGGGCCAAGTCGTCCATATAGCAATACACCACCGGCACCACCACCAGCGTCAGCAGCGATGAAGTGATGACCCCGCCAATCACCGCCTGGCCCATCGGTGCGCGTTGTTCAGCGCCTTCGCTGAGCGCAAAGGCCAGCGGCACCATGCCAAAAATCATGGCCAAAGTGGTCATCAAAATCGGGCGCAGTCGCACCTTGGCCGCCAACAGCAAGGCTGCGCTGCGTTCCAGACCATCTTCGCGGGCGCGAATGGCAAAGTCCACCAGCAAGATGGCATTTTTGGTGACCAGGCCCATGAGCATGATCACGCCGATGATGGAGAACATGGACAAGGTCGAGTTGAAAAGCATGAGCGCCAGGACCACGCCGATCAGGGTCAGGGGAAGCGAGGTCATCAGCGCCAGGGGCTGAAAAAAGCTCTTGAATTGGCTGGCCAGGATCATGTAGATGAAGATCACCGCCATGGCCAAGGCCGACAAGGCGTAGCCAAAGGACTCGGCCATGTTCTTGGTGGAGCCGCCAAAGCTGTAGCGGTAGCCGGGTGGCAGGTTCAGACTGTCCATGGCTTTGCGCACATCGGCCGAAACCTCGCCTGCAGAGCGACCAAACACGTTGGCGTTGATGGCGACCTCGCGCATCAGGTCGCGCCGGTTGATCTGGTTAGAGCCGGTGGTCTCAGTGACCGTGGCCACCTGGCCCAAACGCACGATGCGCGGGTTGCCATCGGCCGCGGTGCCCACGATGAAGGGCAGGCGTTCCAGGTCTTGTGGGCTGTTGCGGGCCTCAGGGGTGAGGCGCACGTTCACATCATAAGTCTGGTCGTTGGGGGCGCGCCAGTTGCCCACAGTTTGTCCCGCCACCAAGGTGCGCAGGGGTCCAGCCAACTGGGCTGTACCCAGGCCAAGGTCCGATGCCGCGTCACGCTGAATTTCCACGCCGATGACGGGTTTGTTGGGTTTCACACTCGAATCCAGATCCACCAGGCCAGGGATGTCGCGCACCTTGGCCAGGGCCAACAGCGCCAGGCGTTCCAGCTCTTTTTGATCCGGGCCTTGCAGTGAGAACTCCACTTGCTTGTTGCCACCGATCGCGTCAAGCAAACCCGCGTGGGTCACTGCGATGCCGGGTACTTTTTTGAGGCGCTCGCGCAGCACGGCCGACATTTGGTCGGCATTGCGATTGCGGTTTTTGCGGTCCACCAAACGAATGTAGAGGTTGACGTTGTTCTTGCCCTGCGCGTTGGCGGTGTTGATGGTGCTGAGGGTGTAGCGTACTTCTGGGAAGTCGCGCAAGATGGCTTCGACCTGTCGGGCTTTGGCTTCGGTGGCTTCGAGCGAGGTGCCCACCGGGGTTTCAAACTTGAGCGAGGTCTCGGAAAAATCGGCTTTGGGCACAAACTCGGTGCCCAGAAACCGGACCATGAACACGCTGGCCACAAAAATGCCCAGCGCCAGAAAAACGGTGGATTTTTTGTGCACCAGCGCCCAGCGCAAGATGCTTTGGTAGCCGTCTGCAAGGCGCTCGGTGCCCCGGTCAAACCAGCCGGTCACGCGGCCAATGGTTTTGTCGTACATGCTCACGGATACCTGGTTTTTCCCGTGCGCCTCGATGGCTGGGTCGTGCCAGATGCTTGAGAGCATCGGGTCGAGCGTGAAGCTCACAAACATCGAGATCATCACAGCCGCGACGATGGTGATGCCAAACTCGTGGAAGAACTTGCCGATGATGCCCTCCATGAAGCCGATGGGCAAAAACACCGCCACGATGGACAAGGTGGTGGCCAGCACGGCCAGGCCAATTTCTTGCGTGCCTTCCATCGAGGCGCGGTAGGCGTTTTTGCCCATTTGCACATGACGCACGATGTTCTCGCGCACCACAATCGCATCGTCGATCAGCAGGCCCACACACAGGGAAAGCGCCATCAGCGTGATCATGTTGATGGTGAAGCCGAACATCTGCATGAACATGAAGGTGCCGATCAGCGAGATCGGCAGTGTCAGGCCCGTGATGACGGTCGAGCGCCAGGAGTTGAGGAACAAAAACACGATCAACACCGTGAGGATGGCCCCTTCGATCAGGGTCTGGCGCACGTTGTTCACCGACACGCGAATGGGTCGGGAGTTGTCGGTGATGGGCTCAAGCTGGAGTCCTGGTGGCAATTGGGCTTGCAGCTCGGCCACGGCCTTGACCAGCCCATCGACCACCTGGATGGTGTTTTCGTCTTGCGACTTTTGCACCGACAACAAGAGGGTTCGCTGACCGTTGTAGAGCGCCAGGTTTTCCAGCTCTTGCGCGCCGTCTTGCACCGTGGCCACTTGGGACAGGCGAATCGGTGTGCTGTTTTTGCGTGCCACGATGATGCGGCCAAAGTCCTCGGGCCTTTCCATGCGCGAGCTGATTTGCACGATGCGCTCTTGCTGCAGCGAGCGAATCGCGCCCACGGGCAAGTCCTGGTTTTCGTTGCGCACGGCTGCCACCACTTGCTCGGCGGTGACTCCCAAGGCTTCCATGTTGGCCGGGTTCAAATACAGGTTGATCTCTCGTTTGCTTCCCCCCACCAAAGAAACCGAGCCCACACCACGCACGTTTTCCAGACGCTTTTTGAGCACCTGCTCAGACCAGTTGGTCAACTCCACGGCGTTGAGTTGATTGCCCTCGGGGATGACGGCCAGTGACCACACGGCGCGGCTGGACGGATCAAAGCGCAACACCCGGGGTTCTTTGACTTCCGTGCGCAGCAGGGGGCGCAGCGAGGCGACTTTTTCGCGCACATCTTCGGCAGCCTTGCGGCCGTTGATGTGCAACTGGAATTCGATCACGACGACGGACTGGTTTTCGTAGCTGCGCGAGGTCAGGGCGCTGATGCCGGCGATCGAGTTGACGCCTTCTTCAATTTTTTTGGAGACTTCACTCTCCACAATCTCTGGCGAGGCCCCGGGGTATTCGGTGCTGATGACCACCACCGGAAAGTCGATGTTGGGGAACTGATCAACTTTGAGGCGCTGGAAAGAAAAAATGCCCAGTACCACCAAGGCCAGCATGACCATGGTGGCAAACACCGGGTTTTGCAAACTGACGCGGGTGAACCACATGCTGTCAACCCATTTATTTCGCTGCGCTGGCAGGCGAGGCTGGCGCGGCGGGCGGGGTCAAAGCTGACTTGGCCGTTGTCGTGAACTGGACTTGAACCCCTTCGCGCACCGCCCCCAAGCTGCCCGACAGCACCTGCGCACCTTCGGATACGCCGGTCACGGCCACCAGGCTTTGTTGCTCGCCCTCGCTGCGCTCGCCGGTCCGCACCGTGATGTGCGCAACCTTGCCGTCTTGTATCACTTGGACGTAGGGTTGGGGTTTGTCGGTTCGCACGCTGCTCACGGGCACGGCCAGCACCTGCAGGCTTTCCGTGCCCAGGCTGCCTTGTGCAAATTGGCCTTGGCGCAAACCCTCGCGGCCTTTGACGCCCAGGTACACCAAGATGCTGCGGCTGCCTGTCTGGGCGCTGGGGTTGATACGCAAAACTTTGGCTGATACAGGCTGGGCCAAGCCCTCGACCTGCAAATGTGCCGTCATGCCCACCCGCACGCGACTGGCGTCTTCGGCCGTCAGGGCCGCTTCCAGCTCCAGTTGCGAGAGGTTGATCACCTCGAGCAGCCTGGCCTCGATGGCCACCCGCTCGCCTGGCTGGGCCAGACGTTGGGCAACAACGCCCGTCAGGGGCGAATGTAAAGTGGCATCGGCCAAAGACTTGTTGGCCAGGTCCAGCGCTGCCAGCGCCGCCGCGTGCGTGGCCTTGGCTCCGTTCAAGCTGGCTTGAGAGTTCAGGAGCGCGGTTTGCGAGATGAAGCCCTGGTTCACCAATGCCTGGTTGTTGTCAAACTGGCGCTGGGCAATGTCCGCTTGGGCTTTGGCCGCATCGGCTTGCTGCTGAGCCTGGCGTACACGCGCTTGGTACTCGGAGGGTTCAATGCGGGCGATGACTTGCCCTGCCGTTACGCGGTCGCCTTCGCGCACGCTGAGATCCTGTAATTCACCGGCCACGCGGGCTTTGACGATGGCGCTTTGGCTGGCCTTCAGGGTGCCCGAGACCGCGATGCCCAAGTTCAGGGTTTGGGTGCGGGCGGTGAACACATCAGAGGCAGCCAGCTCGATGCTGGGCACCACAGCGGCGGGTGGTGCGGCTGGGTTTTTTGCCGCTTGGCGTTGGCTGGCCCAGCGGGCGCCGCCTGCCAGCAGTGCGGCCAAAGCCAATGCCGAGAGGATCCAGAGGGTTGATTTTTTCATGGTGAGACGGGTGTGATCTGGGTTAGATCAAGTTGCGGACAGGCCACGCGCCAACAACCGGGCGTGTTGCGAGATGAATTCTTCCGGGTCAATCTGCTCGTGGCTGGGGCAGCACGGGCCCATGGAGTGCTTCCACATCACCAAAAACAGCAGAGGGGACATGACCGAGAGCAGCGTGAGCTCCACATTGACGGCGCGGAACTCTCCCAAGTCAATGCCACGCTGCAAGGCGCTGCGCACCAAGTTGTCGGCAGGGATGATGACTTCCGTGCGGAAAAAATCAGCCAGGTCGGGAAAGTTGTTGGCCTCGCTCATCACCAACTTGGAAATGCCAGAGGCCTTGGTTGCGCCATAGCGCCGCCACCACTGCAGCATCATCCATTCGATCAATTCGCTGGCGCTGCCCTTGAATTGCGCCACCTCAGCAGCGCCTTGTGCCACGGTGGCGACCACGTTCTCGCGGACCACGGCCTTGAACAGGTCTTCCTTGCTGGGAAAGTACAAAAACAAGGTGCCTTTGGACACACCTGCTCTCAAGGCCACCTCTTCGACACGGGTGGCGGCAAAGCCTTTTTCCACAAACAAATCCAAAGCCGCCTCGAGCAGTTCGCCCGGGCGGTCTTGTTTGCGGCGTTCGCGTTTGTGGGGGGCGATGGACTCGGTGGTGTTCACAGGTTTTTTAATGACTGACTGGTTAGTAATGTACGGCCTGCCTCCGTCTTCGTCAAGGCGCAAGCGTACCCTGGGTCACCCATCAAAAAGGGCTGCCGTTTGGCAGCCCCTCTTGTCACCGAAAGCGAAGCTTCAATTCGAGAAAGCAGGAATCCCGGTGATGGCGCGACCCAGGATCAGTGCATGCACATCGTGGGTGCCTTCGTAGGTGTTGACCACTTCCAGGTTCACCAGGTGACGGGCCACGCCGTATTCGGCGCTGATGCCATTGCCGCCCATCATGTCGCGCGCCATGCGGGCGATGTCGAGGGCTTTGCCGCAGCTGTTGCGTTTGAGGATGGAGGTCAGGTCCACCGAGGCGGTGCCTTCGTCCTTCATGCGGCCCAGGCGCAGGCAGCCCTGCAGGCCCAGGCTGATTTCGGTCAGCATGTCGGCCAGCTTCTTCTGGATCAACTGGTTGGCAGCCAAGGGGCGGCCAAACTGCTGGCGGTCCATCACGTACTGACGGGCGCGGGTGTAACAGTCTTCGGCAGCGCCCAGAGCGCCCCAGGCGATGCCGTATCGGGCGCTGTTGAGGCAAGTGAAGGGGCCTTTGAGACCGCGCACTTCGGGGAAGGCGTTTTCTTCGGGGCAGAAGACTTCGTCCATGACGATCTCGCCAGTGATGGAAGCGCGAAGGCCCACCTTGCCGTGAACGGCGGGGGCAGAAAGGCCTTTCCAGCCTTTTTCGAGGATGAATCCACGGATCTGGCCGCCATCGTCCTTGGCCCAGACCACGAACACGTCAGCGATGGGGCTGTTGGTGATCCACATCTTGGCGCCGGACAGGCTGTAGCCGCCGGGCACTTTTTTGGCGCGGGTGATCATGCTGCCGGGGTCTGAGCCGTGGTTGGGTTCGGTCAGGCCAAAGCAGCCGACCCACTCCCCACGCGCCAGCTTGGGCAGGTATTTCTGCTTTTGGGCTTCAGAGCCAAAGTCGTTGATGGGCAACATCACCAGGGAAGATTGCACGCTCATCATCGAGCGGTAGCCCGAGTCCACGCGTTCGACTTCGCGCGCCACCAGGCCGTAGCACACGTAGTTCAGGCCTGCGCCGCCGTACTGCTCGGGGATGGTGGCGCCCAAGAGGCCCAGCTCGCCCATCTCGTTGAAGATGGCGCGGTCGGTGGTTTCATTCAAAAAAGCGTCTTTCACGCGGGGCAGCAGGCGTTCTTGACAGTAGGCGCGTGCGGCGTCTTGCACCTGACGCTCATCGTCGGTCAGTTGAGCGCTGAGCTGAAAGGGGTCTTCCCAGCTGAAGGTGTTTTTAGGGTTGGCCATGGTGAGGGTCTCCGTTAAAAAAATCTGCATTGATTGTCAAGCTGAGATGAATAGTTGTCTAATATTGATTGACTATTCATCAATATATTTTTTTAATTCATGGAATTCCGACATTTGCGCTATTTCCTCATGCTGGCCGAAGAGTTGCACTTTGGCCGCGCCGCCCAGCGTCTGGCCATCTCCCAGCCGCCTTTGAGTTTGAACATCCAACAGCTTGAAGCCTCGGTGGGGGCACAGCTGTTCACCCGCAACAGCCGGGGCGTGCAGCTCACGGCGGCAGGCCAGGCCTTTGTGCCGGCGGCCCGGGCTTTGCTGGCACAAGCCAGTGCTGCGGCGCGTGAGGCACGCGATGTGGCCGAGGGCCAGTCGGGTCAGCTGCACATCGGCTTTGCCGGGACCATGCTGTACTGTGGTTTACCGCAAATTCTCAGTCGCTTTCAGTCGAGCCACCCGCGTTTGCGCTTGGTGCTGCGCGAGCTGAGTTCGACCGAGCAGTTGTCCGACTTGTTGCGCGACCGGCTGGATGTGGGCTTTGTCCACACGCCTCGGGTACCGCCTGGTTTTGAGCAAATTCTGGTGGCCAGCCAGCCCCTGTTGGCGTGTTTGCCTGCCAGCCACCCCTTGGCGGGTGAGACCCGGCTGAGTTTGGAGGCGCTGGTGGGGCAAGATTTGGTGGTGGTGTCCCGCATGGTCTCGCCCGATTACAACGAACGGATTTTGCAGTTGTGCGAACAGTCTGGCTGGGTGCCGCCAGTGGTGCATGAACTGCGGCATTGGCTGAGCGTGGTGTCCTTGGTTTCGCAAGGCCTGGGCGTGGCGTTGGTGCCGCAGGCCTTGCAGCAGTCAGCCCTGGCCGGTGCGGTGTTCGTGCCGCTGCGAAATGTGGATGTGCGCTATGACACGCGATGCCTGTGGCGCAGCGACCGTGACCAGACGGCGCTGGGGGATTTTGTGCAGGCGGTTCAAGCCGGTCTGCTCCCCCACGGATAATTCAAACCTTCTACGACAAGGAACCCACATGACCCAAACCCTGATCTTAGGCGGCGGCTGCTTCTGGTGCACTGAAGCCGTGTACGTTAAGGTGCGCGGCGTGAGCGATGTGGAATCGGGGTACTGCAACGGTCAGACCTTGGCGCCCACTTACGAACAAGTTTGCACCGGCCGCACAGGCCATAACGAGGTGGTCAAATTAGAATATGACCCCACTCAGGTCAGCACCCGCGAACTGCTTGAAATTTTCTTTGTGATCCACGATCCGACCACGATCAACCGACAAGGCAACGACGTGGGCACCCAATACCGCAGCGGCATCTACTTCACCACCCCCGGGCAAGCGGATGAAGCACGCGCATTGATTGCTGATTTGACGGCATCGAATGCCTTTGGACAGCCGATCGTGACCGAGGTCTTGCCTTTGTCCAACTACAGCGCGGCCGAGGATTACCACCAAGACTTTTTCGAACGCAACCCCTACCAGGGCTATTGCATGGCGGTGGCAGCGCCCAAGGTCGCCAAGTTCAAGAAAACCTTCACAAGGCTGGTGCGCGATTGACTCGCCGTGCCATCCATTTCAAAAACACCAAGAAAACCCATGAACCGCATTGTTTTTCTCATTCTCGCCATGGCCTTGTCTGGGGGGGCTGTCGCTCAGCACAGCAAGAAAGAAGTCGAACAGGACATCGCTCGTCATCGTGCCATGGCCGAGGCGCACGAAGCAGCAGCCAAATGCCTGGAGTCCGGAAAAAAACCGGATCAGTGCACCAAAGAGCTGCAAACGGCCTGCCGGGGCCTGGCGCTGGGCAAGTACTGCGGCATGAAGCATGTCCATTGATGCATGAGCCTGTGCCCTTTGTGAGCCCGGTGGTGGCTTGCCCCGCATACCTTCTGCCTTATGAGTTTTGACCACCCTGTTTTGTCTTCGCTGCTGCCCGTGGTTTTATTGATCGGCGTGGGATTTGTGGTGGGGCGTGCACGACTCATGCGGCAAGAGTCGGTGCGCGATTTGTCCAACCTGGTGTTTTTGGTGCTGACGCAGGCGCTGCTGTTTCGCTCGATGAGTTCGGTTCATCTGGAGCGCCTGGACATGCGTCCGGTTTTTCAATATTTTTTGGCGGCAGCGGTGCTGTTTTTTGCCATGTTGATGGTCTATGGTCGAGACTCGCGTGCCTCTGTGCTCGCATTGGCTGGCATTTTCAGCAACACTTTGATGATCGGCGTCCCCTTGATCGGCCTGGCCTACGGTGAGGCGGGACAGGTTTTGTTGTTCACCCTGATCTCACTGCATGCGCTGGTGCTCCTGACCATGGCCACCGTGGTCCTGGAGTTGCAAATAGCCCGAGAGCAAGCTGCTGTCTCTGGGCAAAAAAGTCGGCTTTGGCGTACTTTGGGGCAGGCAGTCCGCAGTGCAGTGTTGCATCCCGTGCCATTGCCCATCATCGTGGGCCTGCTTTACGCGCAAACCGGTTGGGGCTTGCACCCGGTGGTAGACAAACCTTTGCAATTGCTCGGCAGCGCCTTTGGTCCCATCGCGCTGGTGCTGGTGGGCATCACGCTGTCACACACCCCCATGGGTAAAAACCTCGCAGCCGCTGTGCGGCTGTCATTGGTCAAGACCGTTTTGCATCCTGTGCTCATGCTCGCGGTGGGCTGGGCTTTGGGGCTGCGCGGGCTGCCTTTGTCGGTGATGGTCGTGGCCGCCGCTTTGCCCATTGGGGCCAACGTGTTTTTGTTCTCGCAGCGTTACCGCAAGGAAGAAGACACCGTCACTGCCGCCGTTGCGGTCTCAACCATGATGGCCATGCTGGGCGTCTCGCTCGCCATGGCCTTGCTGCCGTTGTTGCCCGCCTGAGCTTGCGTGCACAGCAGGTCAGGCCTCATCCCCCAGGTCCATGAACGCCGATTTACCCCTTGCGCTGAACGCCGATCTTCATGCTCTGCACGGAACTGCGGGTCGTATTGCTGTTTATGCGGGCGGCTCCGGGCCACCCGTGCTTTTGGTGCACAGCGTCAATGCGTTGGCGTCGGCCGCCGAGATCCGGCCTTTGTTTGAAGCCCTGCGGCATGACCACAGCGTTTATGCGCTGGATTTACCGGGTTACGGGTTGTCCGATCGCTTGCCTCGCAGCTACAGCGTGGGGGACATGTGTTCCGCCATTTTACAAGTCGCGCAATGGGTGGCGCAGCGACACCCGGGGCAGCCCATGCGCGCACTGGCGGTGTCGTTGTCCTGTGAGTTTGTGGCTCGCGTGGCTCAGCAGTCACCCGATTTGTGGCGCACGCTCGCGCTGGTCAGTCCCACGGGATTTCGCGGCGGCAAGCCATTGCGTAAGCCTGCTGGCAGCACGTTTTTCATGCCCGGTTTTGATCGATTTTTGCGCCGTCCTGGACCTGCATGGGGGCGGTTTTTATTCCGGCAATTGTCACGACCATCGGTCGTGCGTTACTTTTTGCAGCGCACCTGGGGAGGCCAGCAGATCGATGAAACGTTGTGGGCTTATGCCGTGCGTAACGCTGCTGTGCCCAACGCCGAGCAGGCCCCGTTGTCTTTTTTGAGCGGTGGCTTGTTCAGTGCCGACATGCACAACGTGTACGAAAGCCTGCGCCTGCCGGTGTGGGTGGTGCACGGCACTCGGGGTGATTTCACCGATTACCGGGCGTTGGACCTGGTGCGCGATCGCCCCAATTGGCAGGTGACGGTGATGCAGTCTGGGGCGATGCCCTACTTTGAGGACATCGACGGCTTCATGGCGGCTTACCGGGCTTTTGAGGATCAAGCCTGCAACCATTTGGCCTGACTGAGCCTAAGGCGCCAAACGCTCGCGCAGCCAGCCCTTGCCCTCTTGAGTGTAACGAAGCCTGTCATGCAAACGGCTTTTGCGGCCTTGCCAGAACTGCCAGTTGTCGGGCACCAAGCGGTAGCCACCCCAGTGAGGCGGTCGTGGTGGGTTGAGCATGAATTGCGCCGCGTATTTGGCGGCATTGGTCACCAGCACGGTGCGCCCTTCGATCACCTGGCTTTGGGGAGAGGCCCAAGCGCCAATGCGTGAATCGAGCGGACGGCTGTGGAAGTAGGCGTCGCTTTCTTCGTCTGAGACCTTTTCCACTCTGCCCTCGATGCGCACCACGCGTTCGAGCTCGACCCAGTGGAACTGCAGCGCCGCAAACGGGTTGCCCGCCAGCTCTTGCCCCTTGCGGCTGTCGTAGTTGGTGTACCAGACGATGCCGCGCTCGTCATACCCCTTGATCAGCACGACCCGCGTGCTGGGGCGCAGGTTGCTGGCCACCGTGGCCAGCGTCATGGCATTGGGCTCAGGCACTTCGGCGGCAATGGCCTCTTGCAGCCATTGGGCAAATTGCTGCAAGGGGTCGGCGTGGGAGGCGTTTTCGTTGAGCTCGGCTTTTTCGTAGCTCTTGCGCAGGTCGGCGATGTTCATGGCGCAAGTATAGGCAGGCGCTGAGTGTGCTGGGCCGCGGGCGCCAGATCAGCCCGAGCAGGGCAGGGCTGAGCGTTCAGTCGGCGTGGCGCAACAAGGCGGCCAGTGCCCGGTCTTCGATGCCGTGCGCCTGGAGGCTCTCGTAAGTTTGGCGCGCATAGTCGAGCGTGGTGCCAAAGCGCCCGCAGGCTTGCTGAAAAATTTGCTTGTACGTCTTTGGCTGCAAGGTCCCCGTGAAGCTGGGGCTGCTGCGCGGCAAGGTAAAAGCCAGCGCCTTCACGGGACCTTTGGGCGTGTTGCAAGGCAGCCAACTGGGGGTATAGACGTCCATGGGCATTTCCCGCTCCCAAAGCCTCACCAACACCGCGTCGGCTTGGTCTCGGGCCACCCGGTAGGCCACACCTTGGCAACTTCCACCTGGCAACAAGGCAAACACCAAACCTGGGCACTCGGGGCTGCCCCGGTTCAGACGGCTCCACATTTTCAGAGCGCGGTGCCACCCCCAAACGCGTGTGAGGTGTTGTTCCTGTGCTTCGAACTCGGGTCGCCACAGCAGCGAGGCATAGCCAAACACCCACAAATCTTGGCCTGCGGTTTGCGTCCGAAAGTGGTTGAGCAAATCGCCCTTGAAGTGCGTGGAAGTCATGTCAGTGGCTGGTGCCCGGGTTGTATCGGCGTGGGTGTCGGTCATGTGCAACGAGGTCCTATTACAATATCCTCATTATTTTCGGAGAAAAAAACCCATGTCGACCCAAGAAGATGACAACCAACCCGTGGCTTTGGCCGTTGTTGCGGCAGCAGTCTTGCTGGCCGTGGGCCTGGCGGTCGGCTTTGGCATTGCCAAAAGCAAAAAAGCAGCACCTGCAGCGCCAGCTGCAGTCACAGCGCCAGCGCCAGCAACTGAAGCCTCTGCGCCAGCAGCCGATGCATCAGCGCCCGCATCGGACGCCTCTGCCGCGCCTGCCGCTGCGAACGCATCTGCTGCCAAGTGAGCCGTCACAGGCCTGCCAAAAACCCGTTTCGGCGGGTTTTTTTACGGCTCTCAGTCTTCGATAGCGAGTTGTTCCCTGTCTGTAACTCGCCGAACGCGCTAAAACTGGGGATAGCAGTTACCATCGGTCATGTAATTTAGTTACCGCGCCCTATCTGGCGTTAAAGCATGACTCTAAAACCAACATTGGTGACCGTCACAGCCCGCATCATTGAACGCAGTCGCGCGACCCGCCAGGCCTATTTGCAGCAGGTCGTCACTGCGGCCAGCAAAGACCCCGGTGCCCAGCGCTTGGGCTGTGCCAACGTGGCCCATGCCTTTGCCGCCATGCCCGAGGGTGACAAGAGCCGCGCCACGGCGCTCGACAAAATCAAGGTGGTGGCTCCACGCGCGCCCAACATCGGCATCGTCAACGCCTACAACGACCTGCTGTCGGCCCACGCGCCGCTGCAACACTACCCCGACCTCATCAAAGACGAAGCCCGCAAAATGGGCGCCACCGCCCAAGTGGCCGGGGGCGTGCCCGCCATGTGCGACGGCGTGACCCAGGGCACACCGGGTATGGAACTGAGCCTGTTCAGCCGCGACGTGATCGCCATGGCCACGGCCGTGTCGCTCAGCCACGATGTGTTTGACGCCGCGCTGATGCTGGGCGTGTGCGACAAGATCGTGCCGGGCTTGCTGATCGGCGCTTTGCAGTTTGGCCATTTGCCCACGGTGTTTGTGCCCGCAGGCCCCATGACCAGCGGCCTGTCCAACAGCGAAAAATCCAAGGTCCGCGAACAAGCCGCCCAAGGCCTGGTCGGCCGCCCCGAGCTGCTAGAAGCCGAATCGGCGGCGTATCACGGCGAAGGCACTTGCACCTTTTATGGCACGGCCAACAGTAACCAGATGCTGCTCGAAGCCATGGGCTTGCATGTGCCGGGCACGGCCTTCATCAACCCGGGCGAGGGCGTGCGCACTGAGCTGACCCGCGAAGCGGCCCGCACCGTGCTGGCGCTGGTCAAGGATAAAAACTTCACCCCCATCGGGCATGTGGTGGACGAACGCTGCATTGTGAATGCCATGGTGGCCTTGCTGGCCACGGGCGGCTCCACCAACCACCTGATCCACTGGGTGGCGGTGGCACGCGCGG
The DNA here is from genome assembly GCA_027488215.1 of Comamonadaceae bacterium. Lineage (GTDB taxonomy): Bacteria > Pseudomonadota > Gammaproteobacteria > Burkholderiales > Burkholderiaceae_C > Limnohabitans_A. The sequence continues at coordinate 92,671 of JAIYCB010000006.1, read as the reverse complement.
CGGGCATCGTGATCGATTGGGACGACTTTTCGGCTCTGTCCGACGTGGTGCCGCTGCTGACCCGAGTGTACCCCAATGGCAGCGCCGACGTGAACCAGTTCCAGGCCGCAGGCGGTCCGGGCTATGTGATCCGTGAGTTGCTCGACGCAGGCCTCATGCACGCCGATGTGCTGACGGTGCGCGCTGGTGGCCTGCGTGAATTCACCCGCATCCCTTTTGCCCAAAACGGGCAACTGGTCTGGCAAGACGCGGGTGCCAGCAAAGACGACAACGTGTTGCGTCCTGCGTCCAGCCCGTTCAGCGCCACGGGGGGCCTCAAACTGTTGCAAGGCAATCTGGGCCGCAGCGTGATCAAAATCTCGGCTGTGCCCGAAGACTTTCATGTCATCGAAGCCCCGGCACGCGTGTTCAATTCGCAAGACGAATTGCAGCAAGCATTCAAGGCGGGCGAGTTGGACTGCGATGTGGTGTGCGTGGTGCGCTGGCAAGGCCCGCAAGCCAACGGCATGCCCGAGCTGCACAAACTCACCCCGCCCATGGCCGTGCTGCAAGGCAAGGGTTTCAAGGTGGCGCTCGTCACCGATGGCCGCATGAGCGGTGCGTCGGGCAAAGTGCCTGCCGCCATCCACGTCTCGCCCGAAGCGGCGGCCGGTGGCCCGCTGGCCAAGGTGCAAGACGGTGACCTGATTCGCCTGGACGGCGTGGCGGGCACCTTGCAGGTGCTGGTGAGCGAGACCGAATGGGCCGCCCGCCCGCTGGCCCAAATGCCCGCCGAGCTGCGCGCTGCCAACGGCGTGGGCATGGGCCGTGAATTGTTTGCCAACATGCGCCGCAACGCGCTCAAAGCCGAAGAAGGAGCCTGCACATGGCTGTGACACTCACACCGATGTTGACCTCTCTGCAAGTCATGCAGGACGCCCCCGTGATTCCTGTGATCGTTTTGAACGACGTGGCCCACGCCGTGCCCATGGCCCGTGCCTTGTTGGCCGGCGGCATCCGCATGCTCGAGATCACGCTGCGCACCCCGCAGGCCCTGGCCTGCATGGAAGCCATCGCCAAAGAAGTCCCCGGTGCCGTGGTCGGCGCGGGCACGGTGCGCAGCGCAGCGGATGCAGCCGCAGCAGCCAAAGCCGGTGCCCGTTTTGCGGTCAGCCCCGGCTACACCAGAACGGTAGGCCAGGCCTGCCGTGACCATGGTTTATCGCTGCTGCCCGGTGTGGCCACGGGCAGCGAAATCATGATGGCTCAAGAAGACGGTTACACCGAGCTCAAGTTCTTCCCGGCCATGCAGGCGGGTGGTCCCGCCATGCTCAAAGCTTGGAGCGGTCCATTTTTTGATGTGAAGTTTTGCCCCACAGGTGGCGTGACGTCTCAAAACGCGCGAGATTTTCTGAGCCTGCCCAGTGTGGCCTGTGTGGGCGGTTCATGGCTGGTGCCTGCAGACGCTTTGGCCCAATCTGACTGGGCGCGCATTGAGACGCTGGCCCGCGAAGCTACCCAATTGCCTCGTTGAAAAGCAGTGGGTAGCGCTGTTGTCAGCGCACAGCCCACCCGCCCGACATTGGAAAGGCCTGCCCCACAAAACAGCTGGCCGCATCGCTGCACAAATAGGCCACAAAGCTGGCATCTTCCTCGGCCTTGACCAAGCGGCCCAAGGGCACTTCGCGCTTGAGGCGCTCCTGAAAACGGGGGTTCGCCTGTACCTCGGCCGGAAAGTAGGTGGGGTTGTCCACAAAGTTTTGCGCCACGGCATTGAGCTGGATGTTGTCCGGCGCCAATTCCACGCCAGCGGCTTGCACATAGGCCAGTTGTGCGCCTCGCGCCGCGCTGTAGCTGGCGGCCCGCTTCATGCCGCGCAGTGCCGAAGCACTGCCCATGACCACGATCTTGCCGCCACCTCGGGCCTTCATGCCGGGCACCACCGCACGCACCAAGCGGGGCAACGGGTCGACCATGACTTCAAACACCTGCCGCCATTCGGCCTCATCGATATGCGTGACGGGTGTGGACGGTGCAGGCAATGCCAGGTTGATGACGAGTGCGTCCAGTGGTCCGGCCGTATCGATCAGGGCCTGTGCGTCTTGTGGGGCAGTGAGTAAGCGGTCGTCCGCGATCACCTCAGCGCCACATTGCGCCAACATCGTGCACAGGGCCGGGCCCATGAAGTCTTGGGCCTGGGTCACCAGGATGCGTTTGCCGCGCAGGTCGCTCATGCCTCACCTCACTTGTATTCAGACCGCTGGATCAGCTCAACCTTGTATCCGTCGGGATCGGTGACAAAGGCAATCACGGTGGTGCCGCCTTTGACGGGACCTGCTTCACGCGTGACTTTGCCGCCAGCGGCTTTGATCTTTTCGCACGCGGCATAGGCATCAGGTACGCCCAAGGCGATGTGGCCGTAGGCCGTGCCCAGCTCGTAACTTTCCACGCCCCAGTTGTAGGTCAGCTCCAGCTCGGCGTGGTCAGGGTTGTTGCCATAGCCCACAAAGGCCAGCGAGTATTTGTACTCGGGGTTTTCTGAGGTGCGCAGCAGTTTCATACCCAGCACCTGGGTATAGAAGTCGATGGAGCGTTGCAGGTTGCCCACGCGAAGCATGGTGTGAAGGAGTCTCATGGTTTGTTTCCAGTGGGAGAAGGCATTTCAAAAACCAGGCAAGCGGTGCTGGCATGGGCGTAAAGCGTACCATCCGGCCCGACCAGTCGGGCTTCGGCCGTGGCCAATTGGCGGCCGCAGTGCACCACCTGGCCAATGGCCCGGACACGCTGCACTTTTGGGGTGAGGGCTTTGACCATTTTGACGCTCAGGTCGGCCGTGGTGTAACCGCGACCGGGCGGCATCATGGTGTGCACGGCGCAGCCCAAGGCCGAGTCGAGCAAGGTGGCAAACCAGCCGCCATGCACGGTGCCCAGCGGGTTCATGTGGTTCAAGCCCGGCGCGCCTTGAAAAATGGCTTGGCCTTCGCTGACTTCGATCAGGGTGAAGTCCAGGGTTTTGGCGATGCTGGCGTAGGGCAGCTCGCCGCTGAGCAAGCCCTGCATGACTTCCAGGCCGGTTTTGCCAGCCACTTGGTCGGGGCGAGCCACGCCGGGGCCAGCGCCTGCATCCAGGCGTTGGCGCACGACACGTTCTTGCTCCAGCCAGGTTTCGAGTAAAGAGGGTGAGGTGTTCACAAAAGGGGTCTTCTTCAAACAGGAACGGTGTAGTTGAGCGCCATCCGCCCGCCATCCACGGTGACGATTTCACCGGTGATGTAGCTGGCCGCATCGCTGGCCAAAAACGCCACCACCTTGGCCACTTCGTCGGGCTCGCCCAGTCGTTTCATGGGCGTGCGCATCATGATTTTCTTTTCGGCGGCTTCGCTGGTCAGCACAGCCTGGCGGGCCAATTCGGTAGCAATCGTGCCGGGGGCCACTGCGTTAACGCGGATGCCGAAATCAGCCAATGCCAGTGACATGGCGCGGGTGAGTTGGTTGATGCCGCCTTTGCTGACGTTGTAGCTGGCAATGTTGGGGATGGCCAGCACCGCATTGACCGAGCTCATGTTGACAATGGCGCCGCCGCCAGTGCTTTTCATGGCGCGGGCTGCAGCCTGACCCATCAAGAACGAGCCCTTGATGTTCACGTTGATGACCGCGTCAAAATCTTCTTCGGTCACGTCCAGAAAGTCGGCCGCCTTGAAGATGCCCGCGTTGTTCACCAGCACGTCGATGCGGCCAAAGGCTTGCAGGACATGGTCTACCAGTGCGTCCACATCGGCCTTGCGGGACACATCGCAAACCATGAATCCCGCGCTGTGGCCTTGGCTGCGCAGCTCTGCGGCCACGGCGCTGCCGCGTTCGCTGTTCACATCGGCCAGCACCACATGCGCTTGCTCGGCGGCAAAGCGGCGGGCACAGGCTTCGCCAATACCATTGGCCGCACCCGTGACGATGACGACACGGCCTTGCAGACCGAAAGAAAGGGTGTGGTTGAGGGTCATGGGGAGGGTCTCCTGCTCAGATGTGGGTCATTCAAGCCAAGATGCTGCCACAAGGCTGCCAGCTTGGCAGCCCAAGGGTGTCCCCTGGGGGGCAAGACGCCAAACCAATGGCTTTGCGGGCCAGCGCCTTCATCGGCCGAACATATCAAGTAACATCTCCCGCAGTCGAATTCGCCCACTTTCGGGTTTTAACGGAGAAAGCAATGTTCAGTCATGTGATGGTGGGTGTGAAAGACTTGGAAGTCTCTAAAAAGTTTTACGACGCCGTGCTGGGCACCTTGGGCTATGGCCCGGGCGTTGCCAACAATAACCGCTATTTCTACCGCAGCCCCACGGGCACTTTTGGCATCACCACGCCCATTAACGGCGAGCCCGCTTGCCACGGCAACGGCAGCACCATTGGCTTCTCCGTCAAATCCGTTGAGCAGGGCGATGCTTTCCATGCCGCAGGCGTGGCCAATGGTGGCAGTACTTGCGAAGACCCACCCGGTTTTCGCGAAGGCCCCGCAGGCAAGCTCTACCTGGCCTACCTGCGCGATCCCGATGGCAACAAAATCTGCGCCTTGCACCGTCCCGGTTGATTGTTGGGTGATTGGAAAAGGATCGCTGGTGTCCCAGTCTGCCCACCCACAAGCCGTGAACGTCTCGCGCACCATTGAACGCTTGGTCACCGGCCAGGCCACCTCGGATGGCGCGGGCGTCAAGCTCAGCCGGATCCTCACACAAGACCTGCAACACCGGCTCGATCCGTTTTTGATGCTGGACGCCTTTGGCAGCGACAAGCCGGACGACTACATCGCCGGTTTCCCGGACCATCCGCATCGGGGCTTTGAAACGGTGACCTACATGATTGCGGGCCGCATGCTGCACCGCGACAGTGCAGGCAACGAAGGCTTGCTGCAAAACGGTGGTGTGCAATGGATGACCGCAGGCCAGGGCGTGATCCATTCCGAAATCCCTCAACAAGCGGACGGTGTGATGGAGGGTTTTCAGCTGTGGTTGAACCTGCACAGCTCCGAGAAGATGAACGCGCCGTGGTACCGCGACTTTCAGAACGCGCAGCTGCCGCAGTTTCAGACGCCTGAGGGCGTGACCGTGACGGTGATCGCAGGCAGCAGCCATGGCGTGCAGGGTGCCGTGAGCCGCGAGATCACGCAGCCCATTTTTTTGGACTTGCACTTGCCGCAGGGGGCACGTTTTGAACAAAAAATACCTGAAGGTCACAACGCCTTTGTGTACGTGTACCGTGGCGAGGCGCGCATAGCAGGGCAGGCCGTGCCCCAGCAGCGGATGGCCATTTTGAAAAACACACCGCAGGCCGACGGGGTGGTGATCGAGGCCAGTGCCAAAGCCAAGCTGATCCTGGTGGGTGGCAAACCCCTGAAAGAGCCCATCGTGCAGTACGGCCCGTTTGTGATGAACAGCAAGGAAGAGATCTACCAGGCGCTGGCCGATTTCAGGGATGGGCGTCTGGGCGAGCGGGCCTGAAGGGGCGCCGAAGCCCGCGCTTGTCCAGGCTGATGGAGTCCATTTCCCTGATGCCATCAGCCTCTGAAAGCCTTGACGAATTTCTGCGCTGCTGCCCGGACTTGTTCAGCACTTCGCCCCGGCGCATACAAGGCTGAACCCAGGCCAAAGCCGCTCGCGCCTGCCGTGCGGTAAGCCGCCATGTTGTCAGGCGTGATGCCACCTACGGGCATCAAGGCAGCGTCTTTCGGCAGCACGGCCCTCATGGCTTTGACGGTGGCGGGTGAAATCATCTCGGCTGGGAACAGCTTGAGGCCGTGCGCGCCCGCGTCGAGTGCGGCAAAGGCCTCGGTGGGCGTGGCCACGCCGGGCAGCACCACCATGTTCAGGGCCATGGCCTGCGCGACCACGGCCGGGTTGAAGTTGGGGGCCACGACCAAGCGACCGCCAGCCGCGTGAACGTCTTTGACCTGCTGCGCGTTCAGGACGGTGCCTGCACCGATCAGGGTATGCGGAAACTGCGCGGTCAAAACGGCGATGCTTTGCAAGGGCTCGGGTGAGTTCAGTGGCACCTCGATGATGGCAAATCCGCTGTCCACCAGCGCCTGGCCGATGCTTGGGGCTTCGGCAGGGGTCAGGCCGCGCAAGATGGCGATCAAGGGCAGCTGCGCCAGGGCTTGGGTCAGGACAGGGGTGGGGTATGTGGGCTGTGTCATGGTTTGAAGAGGTTACTCTGTGGGCAGGCGCTGGCCAGCGCGAACAGGCCCGCCCAGGTGGCTTCGGCGCCATGGCTTTGACAGGCGATGCCCAGGTGTTGCAAGGCCAGGCTGTAGCGCTGGGTGAGGGTGTCGCTGCCGATCAGGATCACCGGGCCCAAATCGGCATTGACGGTTTGAGTGCGCAGCTCTTCGCCGATCAGCAGGCCCGACAAATAGCTGGTCAATTGGGCCGCGCTCAGGCGGTCAAACAAGCCCAGGGTGCGCACGGCAAACAGGTGGTGCAGCACGCTGCCCGCTGACTGGCTTTGGTCCACACCTTGCAAAAATGCCGCCTCCTCGAAGGCTCCGTTCAGGTCCAGCGTCTTGCTCAGAATCGAGTGTTGGCTCAGCAACGCAAACACCTCGCCGGTCATGAAGGTCTGGAATTGCATGACGCGACCGCTGTGCACTTGCACCCATTTGCTGTGTGTGCCCGGCAGCACCAGGGTGGCGCTGTCGCGCCCAGCCAGCTGTAATGCGCCAAAGATTTGCACTTCTTCGCCGCGCATCACATCGGGGGTGTTCAGCATGTCGGTGTTCATGCAGCTCAAGCCCGGGACCAGGGCAATGCGATCAGGCTGCAACCACAGCAGGTGTTGGCCCAGCTCCGTAAAGCCTGCGGGGCAGGGGCAGTAAGGCGCTTCTTGCCAGCCCTGGCGGCTGCCGGCCATGCCTGAAATCAAGCACAGGGCACTCTCTGCTTGCATCCAGTCACCAAAGAGTTCGTGGAAGACCGATTCAAATTGACCTGGTGGCACCGTGAGGATGCCGCGTCCCCAGGCGCGTGACTCGAGCACTTCGCCGCTGGGTCCCAGCCGCGCACCGCGCAGTGAGGAGGTGCCCCAGTCGATGGCGATCACGGGCCGTTTGGAAGATGGAATGGCGCTGGTCATGCGCATGGTCCTTTGCTCATCAGGTTCAGCACGGCTTCTTGGCGGGGCAAGGGTGCTACAGCTCCGTAGCCTTGGACCGACAGGGACGCAGCGGTGTTGGCATAAGCGGTCGCTTCCCACAGGCTGTCGCCTGCTGACAAACGCGCCAGCAGGTTGCCTGCGAAACAGTCACCCGCACCGGTGGCGTCGATGGCTTGAACGGTGTGGCCCTGCAGGCTGCTGTGTTTTTGGCCATCACTGGCGATGGCACCGTCTGCGCCCAGCTTCAGCACGACCTGGGCTGCGCCATGCGCATGGCTCCATTGGATGATGTCTTGTGCTTGGGTGAGTCCGGTGAGCGCGGTCATGTCTTCCAGGCTGGGCAAAAACAAATCGCACAAGCTCACTGCATGGCGGATGCAGGCCTGAGCACGGGCCAGTGGCCACAGCGACAAGCGCAAGTTGGAGTCGAGCGCCACGCACGTGCCGCTGCCGCGTGCGAACTGCATGGCTGCAAAAGCCGTGTCGCAGGCCGAGGCCGAAATCGCCAGCGAGATGCCCGACAGGTGCAGCCATTGGCTGCTGGCGATGGTGTCTTGCCAGTGGGCTAGATCTTGCACTTGCATGCGGCTGGCTGCCGAGCCAGCGCGGGCGTAGCTGAAGTGGTGGCCTTGTGCGTCGTGGCTCACAAAGTACATGCCGGTGGGCGCTTGGGCGTCGCGCAGCACGGTGGTGGTGGTGACGTTTTCGCGTTGCCACAAATCCATGATTCGGTCGCCCCAGCGGTCGGTGCCCAAGCGGCTCAGGAAAGCCACACGTGCGCCTGCCCGCGCTGCGGCAATGGCGGCATTGCTGGTGTCACCTCCAAAGCCTTGCAGGTACAAAGGGGGCTCTTCAGGGGCTTGACCCGGGGTTTGGTTGAACTCGACCATGGCTTCACCCAGGGCCACGATGTCGAGGGTTTTCGAGAGGTGTGTCATGCGAAAAAATGCAGGAAAGGCTCTGTGGGCGGTGGGAGAATCAATGCCAAATTGTCCACGCGGTGAATGGAGCAAAGCGACATGGCACACGATTTTGTACTGAACGCGGCTTGCAAGGGCTTCCCCTTGGCGGCAGAGCCTTGCGCGGTGTCCCAATTGGGTGCGCGCGGCTGGCATCTGCTGGATGATGCGCTGGCGTACCCGGTCGCCGTGCTGCGTCGTCCGGCGCTCAGGCACAACCTGGCCTGGATGCAAGACTTTGTGCAACGCAAAGGCGTAGCCCTGGCCCCGCACGGCAAGACCACCATGTCGCCCGAGTTGTTTCGCATGCAACTGCAAGCCGGGGCCTGGGGCCTGACTTTTGCCAATGTGCACCAACTGCGCGTGGGACTGGCGGCGGGGGCGCAGCGCGCCATCATTGCCAACCAACTGGTGTCTGATGCTGATCTGGACGGACTGGATCTTTTGTTGCGCCAGCACCCGCAAGCGCGGGTCTGGTTTTTGGTTGATTCTCTGGCGCAGTTGCAGGCCTTGACCGACTGGGGCGCTCGGCGCGGTCAGCCGCGTTGCTGGGATGTGCTTTTGGAGCTGGGCATTGCGAGCTACCGCACGGGTTGCCGCACGCACGAACAAGCCTTGACGCTGGCGCAGGCCATGGCCGAGTCGGGCGTGGTGCGCCTGGGTGGTGTGGAGTGTTATGAGGGCGGACTGGGCCGTTGCGACAGCGCGCACGATATCGAAGCCGTGAGTGCCCTCGTGCGCAGTGTGCAAGCCTTGGTGCAACAACTGGATGTGCAGCACCTGTGGGGAGATGATGAGGTCTTGTTGTCGGCGGGTGGCTCTGCTGTGTTTGATCTGGTGATCCCGATGCTCAAAACCCAGGTCAAAAGCCGCCCGGTGCAAGGCGTTTTGCGTTCGGGGTGTTACGTGACACACGACCACTGGAATTACGCCCGTTACCTGAAACTGGTGGAGGCGCGCGAGGGTTTGAATGCATCCCTGCAGCCCGCCCTGGAGATCTGGGCCAAAGTGCAGTCGGTGCCCGAGCCGGGGCTGGCCATATTGACTGCGGGTCGGCGCGATCTGTCCTTTGACCAGTGCATGCCCATGCCAGTGCGCTGGGCACCCCAGAGCCAGCAGGCGGGTGCTTGCATTGCCCCAGCGCCGAAAGGTTGGCAAGTCAAAGCGCTGAGCGATCAACACGCGCACATGGTGTTTGATGCCACAGGTACTCGCCCGCAAGTGGGGGATCGGGTGGCCTTGGGTATTTCGCACCCTTGCACCACTTTCGACAAATGGCGCTGGATGGCGATCATCGAAGACGATGGACGCATCAGCGGGGCGGTCAGCACGCATTTTTAGTAGCCTAAAAAAGCCGCCACGCTTTTGGAGCGTAGCGGCTTTTGGCCTGTTCAATTCAAGCCGTTCAACGCTTGGGCAGGGTAGCCTGGGCGGGTTTTGCAGTCCTCGATGTACTGCGCAATGATGGCTTCAAAATTGTCGTCGGCGCGCAGGCCCAAGGCGTGCGCACGCTCGAAGGTACAGCCTTTGGCCCAGTTGTCCACGATGCCTGCGATGCGTTCGTCTTTTTCAAACGTCACGCGGGCACGCACGGCAGGTCCTGCGACCTTTTCGAGTGCGGCGAGCATGTCGCTCACTTTCACGTTCAGACCCGGCAGGTTCAATGCCATACGGCCACCAAAGGCCTCACGGCTGGCTTCGAACACGGTGATCAAACCATGCACGGTGTTGCCCGGCGAGGACATGGGGTGGGACACCGAAGCGTCCACCGGGCAGGTGGCAGGCGTGCCAGCGAGCGGTTCGCGGATGATGCCGCTGAAAAACGAAGACGCCGCACCGTTGGGCTTGCCGGGGCGCACGGTCACCGTCATCAGGCGAGCTGCGCGGCCGTCGATGTAGCCCTTGCGGGTGTAGTCGGCCACCATGTACTCGATCATCAGCTTGTGCGTGCCATACGACGTTTGCGGTGTGGGCAAGGTGGTGTCGGCCACCAGCGCAGGCATGGGGTTGGCGGCGTCAGGGCCGAACACCGCCACCGAGCTGGCAAACACCAGGCGCGGCACCTTGCCGGAAGCACGCAGGCTGTCGAGTAACAAACGCGAGCTGTCGACATTGGAGCGCAGGCCCAGATCAAAGTCCAGTTCGCATTCGCCCGAGACGGCCGATGCCAAATGGAAAACGCCGTCAAAGCCGCTTTTGAACAAGTCGCCTTGTTCCAGCATCGGACCCGCATGACCGGTGACGCGTGGATCGGCTAACAGGTCGGCAGGCGCCGGAAACAGGTCTGCAATGACCAATTCCTTGACGGTTTGACCATTGAGCTGGCCGCGCTTCAAAATCTCGCGGGCCAGACGAGCGCCCAAAAATCCGGCACCGCCGGTGATCAAAATACGCATGGGGTTCCTTCTTCAGTGGTTGTCTTTGGGCACGGCGGAGCCCCGTTGGCCGACCAGGAAGTCCATGTCGGCCCCTTCGTCGGCTTGCAGCACATGGTCGATGTAGAGTTTCCAGTAGCCTGACTGCATGGCCGGTTCAGGCTTGGTCCATGCGGCCATGCGCTTGGTCAGTTCTTCCTCGCTGATCAGCAATTGCAGTTTGCGCTCCGGTACGTTGAGCGAGATCATGTCACCATTTTTCACCACGGCCAGCGGCCCACCGGCGGCGGCTTCGGGGCTGGTGTGCAACACCACGGTGCCATAGGCGGTGCCACTCATGCGGGCGTCAGAAATGCGGACCATGTCGGTGATGCCTTTGCGCAGCACCTTGGGGGGCAGTGGCATGTTGCCCACTTCGGCCATGCCGGGGTAGCCCTTGGGGCCACAGTTTTTCAACACCAGGATACAGGTTTCATCGACATCCAGGCTTTCGTCGTCGATGCGTTTGTGGAAGTCGTCACTGTCTTCAAACACCACGGCGCGGCCTGTGTGCACCATCAGTGCGGGGGTGGCTGCGCTGGGCTTGATGACTGCACCGCGAGGCGCCAAGTTGCCACGCAGGATGGCGATACCGGCTTTTTCCTTGAAGGGCGCGTCCAGTGTCTTGATCACTTTGGGGTTGTAGTTCACGGCCGCTGCATTGTTCTCGCGCACGGTCTTGCCGCTCACGGTGATGATGTTGTTATGCAGCAGGCTTTCGATTTCTTTCATCACAACCGGCAAACCGCCTGCGTAGCAAAAGTCTTCCATCAGGTGCTCGCCAGAGGGCTGCATATTCAAGATGCAGGACATTTCACTGCCCAGTCGTTCAAAGTCATCCAGGGTGAGTTTCACGCCCAAACGTCCGGCAATTGCGATCAGGTGGATGACGGCGTTGGTCGAGCCACCGATGGCCGCCAAGGTGCGGATGGCGTTTTCAAAAGCTTCGCGGGTCAGCACTTTGCTGATGGTCTGGTCGGTGTGCACCATCTCCACAATGCGTCGGCCTGAGTCACGCGCCAAAACATTGCGTCGGCCATCGACCGCAGGGAAGGTGGCATTGCCCGGTAAACCGATGCCCAAGGCCTCGACCATGCAGGCCATGGTACTGGCGGTGCCCATGGTCATGCAGTGGCCATGGCTGCGGTGCATGCAGCTCTCAGCATCAAAGAAGTCAGCCAGCTTCAAGGTGCCTGCGCGCACTTGTTCGCTCATGCTCCAGACGCCTGTGCCGGAGCCCAGTTCTTGCCCGCGCCACTTGCCGTTGAGCATGGGCCCGCCGCTGATGCCGATGGTGGGCAGGCCCACGCTGGATGCGCCCATGAGCAAGCTGGGAGTGGTTTTGTCGCAACCCATCAGCAGGACCACGCCGTCGATGGGGTTGCCGCGAATGGATTCTTCGACGTCCATGGACGCCAGGTTGCGGTACAGCATGGCCGTGGGGCGCAAGAGCGTTTCGCCCAAAGACATGACGGGAAACTCCAGTGGAAAACCACCAGCCTCGTAAACGCCGATCTTGACCTGCTCGGCCAAGGCGCGGAAGTGCGAATTGCAGGGGGTCAGTTCGCTGAAGGTGTTGCAGATGCCGATGACGGGACGACCATCAAACTGATCGTGTGGAATGCCCTTGCCTTTGACCCAGCTGCGGTAGGCGAAGCCGTCTCGGTCTTGTCGGCCGAACCATTTTTGGCTGCGCAGTTCTTCGGGTTTTTTACGAGGGGTATCGCTCATGGGGTGTTTCCATTGGTGGTGCGGTTGTGAATGCAGAAAATCCTATCGTATGACGATAGGAAAAAAAAGCGGCCTTTGTAAAGCCAGCGACATGCGGGCAAACCCTAGACGCGAATATGACGGTGCCTAGGGTTTACCAGAGTCTGTCTCGGGCCTTCAATCATCATATGATAGGAGCTTGATCGCAGACGTCATGACGAACAATTTCCACAAAAATTCTCTTGATTTATTGGGTCAGGCTATTTTGTCCGGCCGCTATGCGGTGGGCGCGAGTCTGCCACCCGAGCCTATTTTGTGTGAAGAATTGGGCGTGAGCCGCACCGTGGTGCGCGAGGCCATCAAGTCGTTGGTGGCCAAGGGGCTGCTGTCCACCGGCCCCAAGGTGGGCACCCGCGTATTGCCCGATGCGCACTGGAACTGGTTTGATCCCGATGTGGTGGCTTGGCAGGCCCGCTGTGGCTTGACGCCCGAGTTTTTGAAAGATCTTCAAGAGCTGCGCCGCGTTGTAGAGCCCGCCGCTGTTCGCTTGGCTGCCGAGCGGGCAACCGCTGAAGACATTGCCCATATTGAAGCGGCTTATGCCGGTATGAAGCAAGCGGTCGAGGAGGGGGGCGATTACGTCACGCACGACCTGCGCTTCCATGAGGGCTTGCTGCAGGCCTCGCACAACCGCATGCTGGTGCAAATGAGCAAGGCACTCAATGCGCTGCTTCGCACCAGTTTTGAACTATCCACCCGCATCCAGGATGGCACAAAGACTTCCTTGCCTTTGCATCGTGCTGTGCTCAATGCCGTGATCGCCCGCAAACCGGCTAAGGCTGAGCAGGCTGTCATGCTGCTGATCGAGGGGGCCCGGCAGGACATCGAGCAGGTGTTGGCTTCTCGCCGAAAGTTGCCGGTGGTCTCGGGTGTGGCGACACCCATCAAATCAAAAACACGGCCTAAAAGACTCACCGCCAAGGCGCTGAGCTGAAGGGGTATACAAAAATGCAAAGAACGATAGACGCTTTTTTCAAACTGCTCGAATTTCTGGTCGTAGCCTGTTTGGTAGCCATGGTCATCATGGTGTTCGGTAATGTTGTACTTCGCTATGGATTCAACTCCGGGATTTCGATCTCAGACGAGATGTCGCGCTACTGTTTCATCTGGCTCACCTACATCGGTGCCATGGTGGCCATGCGTGAAAAAGGCCATCTTGGCGTGGACACGCTGGTGAGGCGCTTGTCCTTGGGGGGCAAGAAGCTGTGCTTTTTCCTGAGCGAAGTGATGATGCTCGGCTGTAACGCGCTTTTCTTTTGGGGCACATGGAAGATGCACGATTTGCAGGTGACCAATGTTTCGGTGGTGGTGGGCATTCCCATGATCTGGATTTATGGCATTGGCTACGTCACGGCCGCCGTCATGGGCATCATGAATCTGCACAAACTGGCCCTCTTGTTGACGGGCCGTTTGGCTGAGTCGGATCTGGTGATGGTGGTCGAGTCGGAAGATCAAGTGACGCTGACGGAGATCACACCTGAAGTGCGGGGGCGCGCATGACCGTCGCCGTATTTATTTTCAGTCTGCTCGGTGCCATGGCCCTGGGCATGCCCATTGCCTATGCTTTGTTGGTGTGTGGTCTGAGTCTGATGGCCTACATGGCCAGCACCGGCATGATCAACGCCTTTGACAGCCAAATCCTTGCACAGCGTTTTGTCGACGGGGCTGACAACTTTCCATTGCTGGCAGTGCCGTTCTTCCTGTTGGCGGGCGAGTTCATGAATGCCGGTGGTTTGAGTCGCCGCATCGTGAACCTGGCCATGGCCTGGGTCGGGCATTTCAGGGGCGGTCTGGGATATGTGGCGGTCATGGCTGCGATCATCATGGCGTCGCTGTCGGGTTCGGCCGTTGCCGATACGGCGGCACTCGCGGCATTGTTGATTCCGATGATGAAGCGCGCCGGCTACAACGTGGGTCGCTCGGCGGGCTTGATCGCCTCTGGCGGCATCATTGCGCCGGTGATCCCTCCTTCCATCGGTTTCATCATCTTTGGCGTGGCGGCCAACGTGTCCATCACCAAGCTGTTTTTGGCGGGCATTGTGCCGGGGCTGCTGATGGGGCTGGCGATCGGTCTGACTTGGTGGTGGGTGGCCAAGCGCGAAAACGTGCAGCCGGGACCTCGCATGTCGATGGGTGACAGGATCAAGGCCACCCGTGAAGGCCTTTTGGCACTGGGTTTGCCAGTGTGCATTATCGGCGGCATGAAGTTTGGTATTTTCACCCCCACCGAGGCAGCGGTGGTGGCGGCGGTCTACAGTTTTGTGGTGGGCGCGTTCATCTACCGCGAATTGCAATGGTCCAAGCTCTACAGCTTGATACTGATCGCGGGCAAGACCACGTCGGTCATCATGTTTTTGGTAGCGGCTGCCATGGTCAGCGCCTGGCTGATCACCGTGGCCAACATCCCCGCAGAAGTGGCCAAGATGATGGAGCCGCTGATGGACAACAAGATGTTGTTGATGGTGGTCTTGATGCTGCTGGTCATTGTGGTCGGCACGGCGCTGGACTTCACCCCAACGGTGCTGATCCTCACGCCGGTGCTGATGCCTTTGGTCAAGCAAGCGGGCATTGATCCCGTTTATTTTGGTGTATTGTTCATCATGAACAACGCCATTGGCTTGATCACGCCGCCCGTGGGAACTGTGCTGAATGTGGTGTGCGGCGTGGCCAAAATCAACATGGATACGGCGTTCAGAGGTGTGCTGCCTTTCTTGCTGGCGCAATTGGGCGTGCTGGCCTTGTTGATTGCTTTCCCTGCCATCGTCATCGAACCGATGAAGTGGATGTTGCGTTGATTTTTTAACCCTGTGTTTTTTTAAGGAGACATTCATGTTGAAACGCAGAAATCTGGTGACCCTGATCGCGGGCACATTCCTGGTGGCATCGAGCGCCATGGCGCAGTTTGCCGATCGCAATATCAAGTTCACCAACGGCGTGAACGAAGACCACCCAGTGGGTGTGGGCGTCAAGAAGATGCAAGAAGTCCTGGCCGCCAAGACGGGTGGCAAGATGAAGATCACCGCCTTCTGGGGTGGCTCAGCAGGTGGTGACTTGCCCGCGACCCAGGCACTGCGTGCGGGTACGCAAGAGATGGTCTGCACCTCCAGCTCGCCCTTGGTCGGCATCATCAAAGAGTTGGGCGTGTTTGATTTGCCTTTCTTGTTTGCCAATGAAAAAGAAGCCGATGCCGTGCTTGATGGCCCCGCAGGCAGGTACTTCAATGCCAAGCTGGAAGCGGCGGGTCTGGTGAACTTGGCCTACTGGGAAAACGGTTTTCGCAACCTCACCAACAGCAAGCGTCCAGTGACCAAGCTGGAAGACTTTGAGGGTGTGAAAGTGCGCGTCATGCAAAACAACATTTTCTTGGACACCTTCCGGACGCTGGGCACCAATGCGGTACCGATGGCCTTCGGTGAAGTGTTCACCGCGCTGGAAACCAAGACCATTGACGGTCAGGAAAACCCCTTCGTGACGATTGAAACTTCCAAGTTCAATGAAGTGCAAAGGTTCCTGAGTGTCACGCGCCATGCCTACACCCCGTTCCTGGTGCTCTACAGCAAGAAGCTGTGGGATCAGCTCAATCCTCAAGAGCAAGCTGTGCTCCGTGAGGCCGCCATGGAGGGCCAGAAGGTCCAACGTGCGGCCAACCGCGCGCTGAATGAAAGATCTCTCGCCTCGCTCAGGACCAAGGGCATGCAGGTCAACGAAGTCAGCCCTGCTGAGCAAAACCGTATCCGCGCCAGGGTGGCATCTGTTTATGACAAGCACAAGGACTCGATTGGTCCTGACGCCATCAAGGTGGTGCAAGACGAGCTGCGTAAAGCTCGCGGCGGTTGATTCACAGCCTACAGCCCCACAGTCCAAAGCTGTGGGGCTTTTTTTACGTCTTGAGTTGAAGCGACCATGAAAATCACGCAGCTTGAAACCATTCGCTTGGGTGAATTTCCCAACATCATTTGGGTACGCCTACACACCGACGAGGGCCTGGTGGGCTTGGGAGAAACCTTCATGGGCGCGCAGGCGGTCGAGGCCTATCTGCACGAGTGGGTGGCCCCCAAAATGGTAGGGCAGGACCCGCTGGCCATTGAATCCCGCCAGCGCGACATCACGGGTTATCTGGGCTGGCGCGGGTCCGGCGTTGAAACACGCGGCAACTCGGCGGTGGACATTGCCCTGTGGGATATTTTTGGCAAAGCCGCCGGCATGCCGGTGTACACCGCTTTGGGCGGTAAAAGCCGAGATGAGATCCGCGTGTACAACACTTGCGCGGGTTACCAATACATCCGCAGCAACGTGAACCAGACCAGCAGCAATTGGGGCCTGGGCAACAACGCCGGCCCTTACGAGGACTTGCAAGGCTTTTTGCACCGCGCCGACGAGGTGGCCGAGTCACTGCTGAGTGAAGGGATCACGGGCATGAAGATCTGGCCTTTTGATGTGGCCGCTGAAAAGTCGCACGGGCAATACATCAGCCCGCAAGACTTGAATACGGCGCTGGAACCGTTTCGCAAGATCCGCAAAGCGGTGGGCGACAAGATGGACATCATGGTGGAGTTCCACAGCCTGTGGCGCTTGCCCATGGCTCAAAAGATTTCACGCGCGCTGCAAGAGTTCGACACCTTCTGGCACGAAGATGTGATCCGCATGGACAGCCTGGACCTGCTCAAGCAATACGCGGTGGACTGCAAGGCCCTGATTTGCGCGAGCGAAACGCTCAGCTACAAATGGGGCTTCAAGGACTATTTGCAAACCGGTGTGGCGGGTGTCGCCATGCTCGACTTGAGTTGGTGCGGGGGCCTGACTGAAGCGCGCAAGATCGCCGCCATGGCCGACGCCTGGCAGCTGCCCGTGGCCCCGCACGACTGCACCGGGCCGGTGGTGTGGGCTGCATCTACACACTTGTCACTGCACGCCCCCAATGCGCTGATTCAGGAGAGCGTGCGTGCTTTTTACAGCGGTTGGTACAAGGAACTGGTGACCGAGTTGCCGCAGGTCAAGAATGGCATGATCAGCCTGAACGACAAGCCGGGTTTGGGGCTGGAGTTGCTGCCTGATCTGCACAAGCGGGCCGATGCGGTGGTGCGCATCAGCCAATAAAAAACAAAGGGGCCGACAAGGCCCCTGTTGCTGGGAGTACCCTTTCGATCAACCGCGACCCACAAACGGCATGTTGGTGGCCATGACGGTGGTGAACAGGATGTTGGCCGACAGGGGTAGACGCGCCATGGTCATGAAGGTCTCGACCACGGCCGACATGTCCATGCGTGGCTCTGCCTTGATGCTCAGATCTGCTTGGTGCACGCCCGATGCCATTTTGAGCGTCATGTCCGAAGCCACGTTGCCGATGTCAATTTGACCGACCGCGATGCTGTAGGGGCGGCCATCGAGCGAGGCCGCGCGGGTCAGGCCCGAAATGGCGTGCTTGGTGGCGGTGTAGGCAATCGAGCCGGGACGGGGAACGTGGGCTGAGATCGAGCCGTTGTTGATGATGCGGCCGCCTTGGGGGCTTTGCTCTTGCATCAGCTTGAATGCATGCGACAAGGTGTAGAACGCGCCGTTCAGATTGATGTCCACAGCCCTGCGCCATTCATCGCCCGAGAGGTCGCCCGGCAAGGTGTAGGGCAGCGAGATGCCAGCATTGTTGAAGACCAGATCGAGTCGGCCAAAGCGCGATCGAATTTGCTCGAACAGGGCTTTGACTTCGGGCTCTTTGGACAAGTCGGTCGGGATGGCGTGGGCCTTGCCAGCGTTGGGGCCAGCTTCGGCCACAGCTGCGGCCAGCGCGTCGGCACGGCGGCCGACCAGGACCACTTGCCAGCCTTCCTTGAGAAGTGCCAGAGCGCAGGCTTTGCCGATGCCGGAACTTGCACCGGTGACGAGGGCGATTTTGGACATGATGTGAACTTCCTAAAGGGGTCTAGAAAAACTGTGATTTTCAAGCGTTTTGAAAAGAAATCTGTACCTTGAGCGACTGGCTCTTGTCGGCGGCGAGGTCAAAGGCTTCGATGGCGCGGTCCACAGGCAAGATGCCGGTGATCACGGGTTTACCATTGACCAGGCCTTCGTTCAAAAAGCGCACAGCGGTGGCAAATTCAGCGTGGAAGCGGAAAGTGCCGCGCAGGTCCACTTCTTTGGCCACGATCTGCGTCATGGGCAGACTGATGTCGCCGCCCATGCCCACGGTGATGAGCACGCCACGCGGCATGATGGTGTCCAGACCCACGCGCAAAGCAGCTTCGCTGCCAGAAGCCTCAAATACCACTTCAAACTGGCCTTTGTCTAACTTGTAAGCATCGAGCGCTTGGGGTTGGGTCTTGAGGTTGATGGTTTCGTCCGCGCCCATCTCTTTAGCGCATTTCAGCGGCAAATCGGCGATGTCTGCGGCCACGATGCGGGCTGCGCCAGCTCGGCGCAAAGCGCAAATGAGCAGCGAGCCAATCGGGCCGCAACCGGTCACCAGCACGTGTTTGCCCAGCACGCTGCCTGCGCGCTGGATCGCATGCAGACCCACCGACAAAGGCTCAGCCAATGCGGCTTCGGACAGGCTCAGATGGTCGGCAATCGGGTGGGCCTGGTAGCCCTCGATGATGATTTGCTCAGAAAACGCGCCCTGGATGTGCGGGAAAGGCATGGCACTGCCGTAAAAACGCATATTCAGGCAGTGGTTGTGCTGGCCTGCCTGGCAAAAACGGCAGTGCCCACAGGGGCGAGAAGGCGAGATGGCGATGCGCTGGCCTTTGACAGCACCTTGAACGCCTGAGCCGAAACCATCGACCACACCGGAGACTTCGTGCCCGAGTGCAATGGGTTGCTTGATGCGTACGGTGCCAAAACCGCCATGCTGGTAATAATGCAAGTCAGAGCCGCAAATGCCGCCAAAGGCCACATTCACGCGCAGCTGGTGTTCGCCCAGTGCAGGCAGTTCGGTGTTTTCAATGCGCAGGTCTTGGGCTGAGTGGCAAACAACGGATTTCATGGCAAGTCTCTTTGCAAAAAGGGGGTCACAAGGTGGCGGTCACACCGCCGTCCACGTAAAGGATATGGCCGTTCACAAAGCGTGAGGCATCACTGGCCAAAAAGACGGCTGCGCCGCCCAGGTCTTGCACATCGCCCCAGCGCCGACTTGGCGTGCGGCCCACCAGCCAACTGCTGAAAGCGGGGTCGTCCACCAGCTTTTGGTTGAGTTCAGTCTTGAAGTAACCCGGACCAATGCCATTGACGTTGATGCCAAACTGGCCCCAATCAATGGCCATGCCCTTGGTGAGCATCTTCACCGCACCTTTGGTTGCAGTGTAAGGCGCTATGCCAGGGCGACCCAGCTCGCTTTGCACCGAGCAGATGTTGATGATCTTGCCGCGACCGCGCGGAATCATCTTTTTGGCCACTGCCTGGCCCACGAAGTACACGCTGTCCAGGTTGGTCTTCATGATCGTGTGCCAGTCGTCGTCCTGGTATTCGTGCAAAGGTCCACGAATTTGCATGCCCGCATTGTTGACCAGAATGTCAATCGGGCACTCGGCGTCGATCTGGTCTACCGCCGTGCGCACGCCGTCGGCATCGGTCACGTCAAACACCGCCGAGCTGACCGACAAGCCTTGTGCTTGCAAGGCTTGCGCTGCAGTATCCACCTTGCTGGCGGTGCGGCCATTCAGGATGACATGCGCCCCAGCTTGCGCCAGGGCTTGGGCCAACGCGAGGCCAATACCTGCCGAGGAGCCAGTGATCAAGGCACGCTTGCCCGTTAAATGAAAAGAGTCCAGAACATTCATGACATCGCCTGACATTGGATGCGTCAATCGGTGGGCAACGCGTAGTCGTCTGCGCTGAACACGGTGTGAAACACGGTGCCATCGAACATGGCGATCATGTCCTTGGACACTTCTTTGCTTTTCATGCGCACTTCGGAGGCCAAAGCAATCTCGATGGCTTCGCGGCTGGGGTAGCGTACCGACAGGACCATGCCGAAATGCGGATCGGTCACATCGCTTTCGACCTGGCGCAGCACGCGCACTTCCTGTGCACCTGGAAATCGAGTCCACAAGGGCACGAGGTTCTCTCGGATGTAGCGGTTGAAAGCCTCTTCCATACCGGGTTTGACTTGGCCCTGAAAAAATGCACAGCGAATATACATGAGGCTTCTTTCTGAAAAATCAGTGTGCGGCTTGAATCCGGTACGGCGCATGGTCACCATATGCCTGCAATGATGCCAGTGCCTGCTTCACCAACTCGGCCACGGGTTGGTTGATGGGCAGGGTGATGACGTCCGATTCATCGGGCTGCGGAATCTCCAAAGCCTGGAACTGGCTGGCCAGCAGGTTCGCTTGCATGTAGTGACCTGCACGTTGGCGCATGCGCTCATCGATCAATTCGAAGCTGCCGTTTAAAAACAAAAAGCGCACCGGACCTGCCTGTTCGCGAATGCGGTTGCGGTATGCACGCTTGAGTGCGGAGCAAGCGACCACGCGGCCAGGCGCTTGGGCTTGTGCCAAAAAGTCACCGATTCGGTCCAGCCAGGGCCAGCGGTCTGCATCTTCCAATGCAATGCCTGATCGCATCTTGGCCACACTGGTGGGATGGTGCAGGTCATCGCCATCCACCATCTCCAGCCCGAGTTGTTCACCCAGGGCCGTGGCCATGGTGGACTTGCCACAGCCGGACACCCCCATGACGATCAGGCGCAATGGCGAATTATTCATGTGGCGCCAGGGTTCATCTTTTTGTCATGGCCATGCACTCTGGCACGGGTGTTCGCAAGGGCTGGCCTGAAATACCCGCTTGCATGTTGGCAAAGGCCAAGTCGGCCATGGCTTGTCTTGTTTCGGTGGTGGCACTGGCCATGTGCGGCGTCAGCACGACGTTGCTCAAGGTCCACAGTGCTTCGGGCACATGGGGCTCATTGGCAAATACATCCAGCCCCGCCCCTGCGATGGTGTCGTTTTGCAAGGCTTCAATCAGGGCTTGCTCATCGACCACGCTGCCGCGCGCCACGTTGATCAGAAAGCCCCTTGGCCCCAGCGCCTTGAGTACTTTGGCGTTGATCAGGTGCTTGGTGCCCGCGCCGCCGGGGGTGATGACCACCAAGAAATCCACATTTGCAGCCAATTGAGCTGCGGTGGAATAGAAGTCAAACCCAGAGTCGGTTTTTTCGGTGCGGGCGGTGTACGCGATGGTCATGCCAAAACCACTGGCGCGTCGGGCGATGGCTTTGCCAATGCGGCCCAAACCCACAATGCCCATGCGGGCGCCCGACACCTTGCGGGCCAATTTCATGGGGCCATTTGGCCATTGACCCGAACGCACAAACCGGTCAGCCAGGGGGATGGTGCGGCCCACCGACAGCACAAGACCCATGGCCAGATCGGCAACGTCGTCGGTCAATACATCAGGCGTATGCGTGACGGGAATGCCGTGCTCGATGGCCGCAGCCACGTCCACACCGTCATAACCCACGCCAAACACCGACACCACTTTGGCGTTCGGCAATTGCGACAGCAGGCTGCGCGGCACACTGGCCTCGCCCGTGCCCGCCACCCCCACGATACGCGGCGCCAGAGCCTTAAAAGCCGCTGGGTCTTCGGTGTGGGTGCGGTCGTGCACGGTGTACAAGTTTTGCAAGGACTGCAAATAAAAGGGGTGCAATTTGGCCACGGCCAGGACATCGGGTTTGGAGGTCATCATGTTCCCTGTTCAGTTGAATACTTGGGTGTTGCCAAGGTGGAGTCAAACAAAATTGCCATTGTCCATGTCAGCTTTTTACCCTTAAAAATCATGCAGTGGGTGCGATCATCACACCATTGAGCTCGCATTCTTCCTCAGATTAACCCTTGTTTTGTGTAGGGTCGGCGACAATCGGCTTCTTCTATGCACTCCCCTTAATGCGGACTTGACGCCATGACCCAACTGAAAAAAGTCATTCTCTTCACCGACACGGATGGCCGCGCCCGATTTCGGGACGAGTTCATCCCCTTGACCGAAGGCACCCCCCAAAGCCAGTTGTCGACCCTGATGGCCGCGTCAGGATGCCAGTTGCGTCAAAGCCCTGTGGGCTTTCGCAGTACCTTCCATTGCACTGGTAACCCCCAGTGGTTGTTTGTGCTGGGAGGGCAAATGGAGATTTTTTTGCAAGATGGCAGCTCGCGCATTTTTGGGCCAGGTGAGTTTTTTTACTCCGCAGACACTTTGCCTGAGGGGGCCACGTTTGATGCCACGGTGCACGGCCACTGGAGCCGTCAGGTCGGCCCCGATCCACTGGTGACATTGTTCGTGCGCAACTGAGATTGCCGCAGTCAAAAAAAGAGCCCGCATGAGCGGGCTCTTGTCATTCAGGTGGGAACGGTTGTCGCTCAGCGGCCGAAGCCACGACCACCACCGCCATTGCCGCCGCGGTTGCCACCACCGTAACCACCGCCGCCATGTCGGCGTCCGCCGCTGGCCAAGCTGTCGATGCTCGTGCGGGTCGGGTCAGGTTGGCCGCTGGTTCGCACGGGCTTGCGGTTGGGCAAATCAAGGCGTGCAAACTGCGTGGTTTTCAAAGGATCAATGTGGCGTGGCAATTCGTCGCCATCATGTTGGCGCCGCTCTTGCCCACCGCCTTGTCCACCACGGTTAGACCCACGTCCTTCCGGGCGAGGGCCGCGCTGCTGGGGACGGCTCTGACCATCTCCACGGTTGTCAAAACGCGCATCACCGCGTGGCTCTGAACGAGCACCATCGCGTCCGCCTTCACGGCGGCCTTCGCCCTGACCTTCAAAGCGGGGTGCGCCTTGGGGGCCGTTGCGGCGAGAAGGTGGGGGCGCATTGCGCGACGGGCGGGGTTGTCCCTGACCTTCGGCACGCGGCTGGCGCTGACCTTGACCTCCGCCAGCGGCCTTGTTGTCACGGATGCGCTGCATCATGTCTTGGCGCGCCGCTTTGGCGGCTGCGGCCATCACATCGCGGCTGGGCGGCTTGCCTGCGCCGCCCCACAGGGTTTGGCGACCCATGGCGATGGGCTCAGCCACCTCGCCTGGCTCGGGGCCAAAGCCCTCCAGCAGCTGCACCGGAATTTCCTGCTTGGTGAAGCGTTCGATGTCCATCATGAAGCCTTCTTCGTCCAGGCAAACCAGGCTCACGGCCTCGCCGCTGGCGCCGGCACGGCCTGTGCGGCCAATGCGGTGCACGTAGTCTTCGGAAACGTTCGGGATCTCGTAGTTCACGACGTGCGGCAAGTCTTCGATGTCGATGCCGCGGGCCGCGATGTCAGTGGCGACCAGGGCGCGAATCTCGCCGGTCTTGAAGCCGGCCAGCGCTTGGGTTCGGGCGGTTTGACTCTTGTTGCCGTGCAGGGCCATGGCTTTGACGCCGTTTTTGGTCAGGAAGTCGGCCACATTGTTCGCACCAAACTTGGTGCGGGTGAACACCAGCACCTGGCTCCAGTCGTGTTTCTGAATGATGTGCAAGAGCACGTCTTTTTTCTTGCTGCGACCTACGGGGTGGATCACCTGCGTGATGCGCTGCACTGTGGTGTTACTGGGCGTGACCTGAATGCTCTGTGGGTTCTTAAGCAAGTTGGCCGCCAGTTCGCGGATCTCGTCGCTGAAGGTGGCCGAAAAAAGCAAGCTTTGCTTTTCCTTGGGCACCAAGGCCAGCACTTTCTTCACATCATGGATGAATCCCATGTCCAGCATGCGGTCTGCTTCGTCGAGCACCAAAATTTCGACGGTCGACAGGTCCAGGAAGCCCTGGCCTTGCAGATCGAGCAAACGGCCAGGTGTGGCCACCAGGATGTCCACGCCGCGCTTGACCTTGTTGATCTGCGGGTTCATGCCCACGCCACCGAAGATCACAGTGGAGTCGAGTTGAAGGTATTTGCCGTAGTCGCGCACCGACTCTTCGACCTGGGCAGCCAGTTCGCGGGTGGGGGTGAGCACCAAAGCGCGGATGGCTTTGCCGCCAAAGCGGTTTTCGCCGGGCTCACTCAGGCTCAGCTTGTGCAGCATGGGCAGGGTGAAGGCGGCGGTTTTACCGGTCCCGGTTTGCGCACCGGCCAGCAAGTCTTGGCCCGCCAGGACGGCGGGAATGGCTTGGGCCTGGATGGGCGTCGGGGTGTCGTAGCCGAGCTCGCGCACAGCTTGCATGAGGGCCGGGGCCAGATTCAATTCATCAAAGTTCATTTTTCAAAGAGCGCCATGTCCGGCGCGGGTATCGGCTCATTCAACTGCTGTTGGCAGTTACCAGTGTTGGCCGATAGGTCTTAGGGTGGGCATGGAAACCGCAGGCGCTTGTTTTGAGCGTTGCCTGGGTCAGGCCCCAGCAGAAGTGCTGATGCTGGGGCAACTGGAGGCCTCAGCGGAGTGCATTGTCGCACAAAGCAGAAAAAACCCGCGGATGACCGATGCGGTACAGGCCATGGGTTCAAACCCCAATGTCTTTGATGGCCCGGCGCAACTAGACTGCAGGGCATCTTCCAACCGCGCACCAGCATGAACATGAAAACCATTTCTGACCGCCGTTCCTTTCTTCAAACAGCCGTTGTGGCTGCCATCGCCGTGACCGCCGGTGGTCCGCTGGTCAATGCCTGGGCGCAAACCAAGTGGCCTGCCAAACCCATCCGGATCATTGTGGCTTTCCCGCCCGGCGGCTTGACCGACGCCTTGGCCCGCAGCTATGGCGAACACCTTTCGACCAAGCTGGGCGTGCCCGTGGTCATCGACAACAAACCCGGCGCCGGAGCCATCATCGGTATTGACGCTGCGGCCAAATCGCCCGCCGATGGGTACACCCTGGTCATGAGCACCTCGGGCACCTTCTGGCAAAACCGCATCTTGTATTCCAAGCTGCCCTACAACCTCGACAAAGACCTGACACCGGTCACCGTGTTCCCCTCGGGCCCTTTGGTGGTGGGCATCAACGACAAGATACCGGCCAACAACATGGCCGAATTTGTGGCCTGGGCCCAAAAGAACCCGACCTCCATGGGCACCTATGCGCCGGGCTCTTACCCACACATGGTGGCCGACCAGACCAACCGCATTCACGGCACCAAAATCCAGTCGGTGCATTACCGGGGTGAGGCCCCCATGTGGCTCGACGTAGCTTCGGGTCAATCGCAAATTGCCATCGGCAGCTACCTGGCCTTCAATGCCGTGGCCAGCCGCGGTGTGCGGGCCATTGGCGTGACGGGCAGCTACCGCTCGCCCAAGCTGCCCAACGTGCCCACTCTCATGGAGCAGGGCGACACCGCCAAGCTCGTGAGCTTGGAAGGCGGCTTGCCCCTGGTGGCACCTGCCGGAACGCCTGAAGCCGTGCTGAAACTGCTGGCTGACGAAGCCGTGGCCTGGTCCAACACCGACAAAGCCGCCAAGCTGCGTGAGACCTTCGCCATCCCCAACAAACCGAAAAACCTGGTCGGCACCCGCAAAGACTGGGAAGCCGAAGTGCCCGTCTGGATCAAGCTGGCGGTGGACTTGGGAATTAAGCTCGATTGAAATGAGGGTTCCGGGCGCCTCATGGCTTGTCCGATGGTCTTGAAGACGCGGTTTAATCACGTCATATGAAAAAGACCGATCAAATGAGTTTTTTCGACGCGCCCGTCGAATCGCCCTCTGACCCCGAAGCCATAGCCCAAACCTTGGCGCAGCACCCTGACTTTCGCGTGCTTCGCCGCTTGGTGCCGCACAGCGATTACGGGCCTGTGAATGGGCAGGCCACCCGGCGCGTGATTGTTTTGGACACAGAGACCACGGGGCTGGACAGCAAGCTGGAGAGCATCATCGAGCTGGCGATGTTGTCGGTGTTGGTAGACACCGCGACAGGTTTGCCCGTCGGGCCAGTGACCATTTATGAGTCGTTTGAAGACCCAGGCAAACCGATCCCGGCGCAGATCACCGAGATCACAGGGATTGACGACAACATGGTCAAGGGTTTGCGCATCGACGACGACGCTGTGACAGCACTGGTGCAGCACGCCGATTTGATCGTGGCGCACAACGCCGGGTTTGACCGCCCCTTTGTGGAGGCCCGCTTGCCGGTGTTTGCGGGCAAAGCCTGGGCATGTTCCTTCATGGGCATTGACTGGAAAAAAGAGGGCAGTGGCTCGGCCAAGCTGGAGTTTCTGGCGTCTGAGCGCGGCTGGTTTTACGACGCGCACCGGGCGCAGGTGGATTGCCATGCGCTTTTGCAGGTGCTGGCCTCGCCCTTGGCCGATGGGCAGACGGGTTTGTCGCGCCTTTTGGCCGGGGCTAACCAGACGCGCTACAAGCTGTGCGCCACGGGTGCGCCATTTGAAGCCAAAGACAAGCTCAAGGCACGCGGCTACCGCTGGGACGGCGAGGGCCGGGTCTGGTGGTGCAGTTTGGGGTCTGACGCGCTGCTGGATGCCGAATGCGCCTGGTTGCGAGCCGAGGTTTATGGCCAGCGCAGCGCTCGGGTTCAATTGGAGGCGCTGGACAGTTTGGTGCAGTTTTCCAGCCGATCGGGCCTGTTGAAGGAGCGGGCGGTCTGATTTTTCATGCACAAGCCTGGCAAGCTGGGATAATGCCGGGTAGCACACGCCGCGCCTGACCCCATTTGCAGGCCAGCGGCGCAGAGCAGGCGTCTTTGGGGTGCCCAGTCTCTGCCCTTTTTTATTCAGGTTTACACATGGCTCAATACGTATTTTCGATGAACCGGGTTGGCAAGATCGTGCCGCCCAAGCGTCAGATTCTCAAAGACATCTCACTGTCCTTCTTCCCCGGCGCCAAGATCGGCGTGCTGGGCACCAACGGCTCGGGCAAGTCCACTTTGCTCAAGATCATGGCCGGCATCGACAAAGAGATCGAAGGCGAAGCCATCCCGATGGCGGGCCTGAAGATCGGTTATCTGCCCCAAGAGCCACAGCTCGACCCCACCGAAACCGTGCGCCAGTCGGTGGAAAACGGCATGGGCGAGATCAAGGCCGCACAGGCCCGCCTCGAAGAGGTTTACGCCGCCTACGCCGAAGAAGATGCCGACTTTGACGCCCTGGCCGCCGAGCAGGCCAAGCTCGAAGCGATCATCGCCACCGCCGGTGACGCCTCGGACCACCAACTTGAAATCGCCGCCGACGCGCTGCGCCTGCCCCCATGGGACGCCGTGATCGGCAACCTGTCGGGCGGTGAAAAACGCCGTGTGGCGTTGTGCCGCTTGCTGCTGTCTCGCCCCGACATGTTGTTGCTCGACGAACCGACCAACCACTTGGACGCCGAATCTGTGGACTGGCTGGAGCAGTTCCTCCAGCGCTTTTCGGGCACCGTGGTGGCCATCACCCACGACCGTTACTTCCTGGACAACGCCGCCGAGTGGATTTTGGAACTCGACCGCGGTCACGGCATTCCTTACAAGGGCAACTACTCCACCTGGTTGGAGCAAAAAGAGGCCCGTCTGGAGCAGGAACAGCGCACCGAAGACGCCCGCACCAAGGCTATGAAGAAGGAACTGGAGTGGGCCCGCGCCAACCCCAAGGGCCGTCAAGCCAAGAGCAAGGCCCGTTTGGCCCGCTTTGAAGAACTGAGCGACTACGAATACCAGCAGCGCAACGAAACCCAGGAGATCTTCATCCCTGTGGCCGAACGACTGGGCAACGAGGTGTTCGAGTTCAAAAACGTCAGCAAGTCCTTTGGTGACCGTTTGCTGATCGACAACCTGAGCTTCAAAGTGCCTGCGGGCGCGATCGTTGGCATCATCGGCCCCAACGGCGCTGGTAAGTCGACCCTGTTCAAGCTGATCTCGGGCCGCGAGCAGCCTGACAGTGGTGAAGTCAAGATCGGTCAGACCGTGAAGATGGCCTTTGTGGACCAGAACCGCGATGACCTGGACAACAACAAGACCGTCTGGGAAGACGTTTCGGGTGGTCTGGACATCATCAACGTGGGCAAGTTCCAGATGGCCAGCCGCGCGTATTGCGGACGTTTCAACTTCAACGGCGGCGACCAGCAAAAGAAGGTCGGCATGCTGTCGGGCGGTGAGCGCGGCCGTTTGCACCTGGCCAAGACCCTGATCGAAGGCGGCAACGTGCTGCTGCTGGACGAACCCTCGAACGACCTGGACGTCGAAACCTTGCGTGCGCTGGAGGATGCGCTGCTGGAGTTTGCGGGCTCGGTCATGGTGATCAGCCACGACCGCTGGTTCCTGGACCGCATTGCCACTCACATTTTGGCCGCCGAAGGCGACAGCCAGTGGGTGTTCTTTGACGGCAACTACCAGGAGTACGAAGCCGACAAGAAAAAACGTCTGGGCGAAGAGGGAGCCAAGCCCAAGCGCGTGCGGTTCAAGGCTTTGAAATAAGCAGCTTTTTGTGTGCAAAGCAACGGGCCCCGCGGGGCCCGTTGTTGTTGGCAGTCGTCTTCTGATCGGTTGACTGCAGTGGCTTGGGATGGGTTGATCAGACTTAACTGTGGTAGGTCAGGTGCGTGATGACTTCTTGGCGCAGGGCTTCCAACTGCGGTGACAGCTGTGCATAGGCAGAGCGCACCTCGCTGGCGTCGGCGTGCTTGCTCATCCCTTCGACCTTGACCACCAACTCGACCAGGCCGTCCACACAAAACACAGGCGTGAAGCCCTTGAGTTGATGCAGGATGCGATTGGCGGCGTAGACCTCGCCTTTGTCCAGCAGCTCTTGCAAGCGTGGTAAATCGTCGCTGAGGGTTTGCTGCAGCGTCTTGAGCAGAGACAGCACGCCATTGGCGTCACCAATGAATTCCATGGCCCGCTCAATGGACAAATAGATTGGCTGAGGTGTTTGGCTCATGAGGCGAAGTTACAAGTGAATACAAAAATCACGTAAGCAAATGAAACGTGGTCATTGCGTATTCTAGTCAAGCAAAGCGGCCAAGCCTGCCACGGGTTCAAAACGTTTGTTTTTGAACATCAAACGGCTGGGGCCGGGAAAGGCCGCTTCGCGGACCGAGTGGCGCGGATCTCCCGGGTAGCAAATGGTGCGGATGCCGTCTTGGTCAAAAGGTTCGGGCTGGATCACCGGGGGGCGGCGGTTTTGCGCCTCGGCCAGTACGCTATGGGCATTCGGGTGTCGGTTCAGGTGCACCAGACTCATGATCTGGGGCGGTGCCAACTCGATCTCGCGGTCCCAGTAGCGCAGCAGTGCTTGGCGCGGATGGATCCACAAGGCTTCGGTCGCTTCAAAGTTGTCGTGCTCGGCCAATTGGTCGTCGGGTACCTGGGTGACAAAAAAACGGGTGTCAAAGCGCTTGTTGGTCACCGAGGCCTGGCGCGGTGTGATCCAGCGGCACCAGGGCAACAGCTGCTCGGTGTGCAAGGCCAGGGCCTGGGCCGCAAAGGCCTCATGCCAACTTTGGCCGCTGCGCAAGGCCTGCAGCAGGGCCTCGGCCTGTGGCTGGGCATGTGGGGCGCAACCGAGCAGCACTCGGCACTCTTCATAGGCTTCGCGCATGGCGGCCACAAACAGGCCTGCAGCCCGTTTCCCCGGGATATCGGGCTCGTTCAGACGCTGGTTCAAAGTAGCACTCTCCTGGCTCAGGCGCTGGATCCAGGAGGGGTGTTGATCTTCCAAGTCGAGTTTGCCACCCGGGAACACATAGGCACCGCCCAGCACATTCGAGGCCTGGTGCCTGCGCATCAGCAGCACCTGTAAGCCATCGGGTCCATCGCGCAGCATCACCACGGTGGCGGCGTCCAAAGGGGGGGCGGTCAGGATGGTGGTGTTCAGTTCCATGAGGATGTCAATCGGGTAACAGGCAGTGCTCGGGGGCTGGTTTAAAGTCTGTGCACAGCGGGCTGCAGGGTCATTGGGGCCAGATTAGCAGATGAATCAGCTCAACCCCATCTTTCAATGTCACAAGGAAAACACATGAGCATCGATTTCAAAGGCCGCGTGGCCATCGTCACGGGCGCAGGCGGCGGTTTGGGCAAACAACACGCCCTGGCGCTGGCAGCCCGTGGGGCCAAGGTGCTGGTCAACGATTTGGGCGGCGATGTGCATGGCGTGGGCGGCTCGGTGTCGGCCGCGCAAGCGGTGGTCAATGAAATCCGCGCGGCGGGCGGTGAAGCCTTGGCCAATGGCGCATCGGTCACCGACTTTGAGGCCGTCAAAGCCATGGTCCAGCAGGCGGTGGACGCCTGGGGCAGGGTGGACATCCTGGTCAACAACGCGGGCATCTTGCGCGACAAGAGTTTTGCCAAGATGGACTTGGCCGACTTCAAGCTGGTGATGGATGTGCACGTCATGGGCGCGGTGCATTGCACCAAGGCTGTGTGGCCCCTCATGCAGGCACAAAACTATGGCCGCATCGTCATGACCACCTCATCCAGTGGCCTCTATGGCAATTTTGGCCAAGCCAATTACGGCGCGGCCAAGATGGCGCTGGCGGGTCTGATGCAGACCCTGTCAATCGAAGGCGAAAAGCACCACATCCGGGTGAACTGCCTGGCACCCACGGCCGCCACCCGCATGACCGAAGGCCTGATGCCCGAAGCCGTGTTGCAAGCCCTGGACCCCAGCGCCGTGGTGCCCGCCATGCTGGTCATGGCCAGCGAGGACGCTCCCAACCGCACCATCATTTGCGCAGGCGCAGGCAGCTTCGAAGTGGCGCACATCACCCTGACCCAAGGCGTGCACCTGGGCACCGGTCCCGATACCGCCGAGCGCCTGGCAGCAGCCATGGCACAGGTCACTGACCGCGATGGTGAGATCGTGCCGCGCTCAGGCTCGGAGCAGGGCGCATTGGAAGTGGGCAAGGCGATGAAAGCGCATTGAATCTCACAGACGCTCCACCTCAGGGCGTCAAGTTATTGGCTTCCATTCAACAGGTGCATGCATGACAACTGAAATCCCCACCCTCACCAAGCGCAAGCTCCAGGCCCAAGTGATTGGCCCCATCTATACAGAAATGGTGGCGCAGATCGGAGAAGAGCGCGCGGCTTCGATTCTGGATGCGGCCATCCGCAAGGCCGCAGTGGCCGAAGGCCAATATTTTGCTCAGAAGGTTGGAGGGCAAACTTCCATGGCCGACTTCATTCAGCTCTATGAACATTGGACGAGTGACGGCGCGCTGGAGATGAAGGTGATCAATGCCAGCGACACGGCGTTCGATTTCGACATCACGCGCTGCCAGTATGCCGAGACCTACCAGGAAATGGGCTTGGGCAAGATCGGCCATTTGCTCTCTTGCAATCGTGACGGCACATTTTGCCAGGGCTACGACCCGAACATTTCTCTCGAACGCAAGCAGACCATCATGGAGGGCGCGTCCTGCTGCACCTTCCGTTACCGCTACAACGGAAAGCCGGCTGCGTAGTTGCGAGGTGCGCCACGGTTTTTCCATTTGCCCTTTTTTCAATATCAGTCATGACAATGATCAAAACGCTCCTCAGCTTGGTGCTCTGTTTGGCCTCTGGCCTCTCACACGCCACCCACAACTACCAAGACTGGTGGTGGAACCCCGCTCAAAGCGGCATGGGTCTGAACGTGGGCCAGCAAAACGACACCATCTTTGTGGCGTGGTTCAACTATGGTGACGACTCCAAAGCCAGCTTCCTCACCATGGGGGGTGTGTTGAGTGGCAACACGCTGACGGGCACATTGTTCCGCGGGACGGGCCCAGTGCCAGGCTCCAACTACAACCCCGCGCTGGTCAAACAAACCGCCGTGGGCATGGCAACGCTCACCTTCAACTCCAACACCGATGCCACGCTCACCTACAGCTATGACAACAAAAGCGGCAGCATGGCTTTGCAACGTTTCAGCTTTGCCAGCCCCAACTTCAATCAGACTTGGACTGTGGTGGACACCTACACCATCAGCAGTTGTGCGGATGCCAGTTTGAACGAAACTGTGAACAAAATCAGGAACGTCAATACCCAACAAGGCGTTGGAGCCAATTTCACACTGACCACGACCGATTTGAATGCAGCCAATATGTGTGTAGCTGCGTTTGCCAGTCAACCTGCCGGATCACGGTTGACTGCCACAGGCACGGTGGCCTGTGAAAGTGGTGGCGTCGCCAATGTCGTCATCGATGACTTCATGATCCAGTCTGATTATTTGAATTTTTCTTATACGGTGACTGGCATGTCCAGTGATCGGTCATGCATTCAAAAAGGCACGATGTCAGGTGCGGTGAAGAAAAATTCTACGAACACTTCAAGCGCGTTCCAAGTCCTCAATACCCCGCTTGGAACGCCTTGTTTCAATGTCTCTGATCCAGATGTTTTGGGCCAATGCAGTTTGAAACATCGCAATCTATCAATGCAAAATCGTATGGCTGTTTGATTGTCAACTCGGCGGATTCACAACCTGTCATAGATGGTAACCGTTCAGCCAGGTTTGAGGTGCGGCCGGGCGACTGCTCCGCCAGCACCGGCTGGGATGACTGTCCGAACGATCGCAGCCGCCATGAGATCAATGAGTCCAACATAGCGTCGACACAGGGACAAGTCATCAGTTGGGAGACCAAGGTATTTGTACCTACACAACCGCGTTTGCGTCCACGTGGCAAGAATATGCTGTCCCTGACGCAAATCAATTACGGTGATAACAACAATTACGGAACAGTTGCTTACCTAGAAGTCGGCGAGAACAACGAACTGATGATTCGTACGCATGTTGGGCTCAGTTTTCAAATCCTGAATAAGTACGTTGTGGCTCAGAACCCTGTGAATCGTTGGGTCAAGGTTCGATATGAAATCAAGTCCAGCGCCAATCCGGATGGTTATTTGAAGGTCTATGTGGACGATGTGCTTGCAGTGGACGAGCAACGCGTGACCTTGCCCTCTTTGACAGCTAAAAACTATCTGAAAATCGGTATTTATAACTCGTACAAGTCCATGGCATCAGAAGCTTACGACACGCAGGTTGTCTATTTTGATGGGCTCATGAAGACCTTCAAATGAAGAAGTCAGGGTTTTCCTGAAGTTCATCGACATCTGAAACCGCTGGCTTGGTCTTGATTGCGTTGCTATGCAGATTGCGCTCAGCGAATTCGAGTGCAAGGCGAGCGCACTGATCAGTCCCTCAGAATTCAAACCTTTGTAATGCCACGTTCCGTCCGTCCGGAAGGGTCAGCACCGCTTTTTTGGGGCTGGTGAAGACGAGTTTCAAGAGGCCTGCCGCATTGCTCTTCATTTGCGCCGCCTGGTAAGTGCCCGTCAAGGTTTGTCCATTGGCGTATTCAGTCCAGGACGTCCCCCCTCTGAAGTCGGCTGCACTTCCAGAGGCGATGTACCAGACCGCGTTTCCAACATCGTCATACGTGTAACCAGCCAGAAAAATGGTGTTGCCTTGCACTTCGATGAAAAATCCTCGACCACTTTCATCGGCATTCCACCACCAGCCCGTTTCGGGAGCACTGGGCGGCTGTTCTGTGGCCTCGTAACGGAATCGGGTGATTTCTACCCTGCGATCGGCCAATGACAATGTGCAGGTGACGGGTGTTTTGCATTCAAGTTGCATGGGGATCCCGCTGCCTTTGACTTGTGCGGGCCGATAGGGGCCGCTCAGGGTTTGTCCCCCAGCGTATTCCGTGATGTCACCCCCAAAACGGCCATCTTGTGTCAGATTGCCGGCTGCAACATGCCAGACAGCGCGACCTTCGGGCGTGTACGTAAAGGCCGCCATGAACAAGCGATTGCCTTGAATTTCAATCGAGTAAGCACTGCCGCTTTCGTCAGGATTCCACCACCAGCCCGCTTCGGGCACTGCCAGCGATTGCGGAGAGGCCAGTTTCAATGCAGCCAGCGCATCGAGCATGCCCGACCCACAGATGGCCGATGTGCAATTACAGGGGCTGAGATCGTTGGTGCTTTCGCAAAACGGTCGTTCTGGCACTTGGACAAAAGGCTTGGCGGCGACTTTGATCTTCGCCTTCGCTTCAGCGGGTGTCAATGCAGGATTCAAATCGACCATCAGTCCCACGGCGGCAGAGACCAGAGGAGCAGAGAAACTGGTGCCAACGGTGTAATTGAATTCGTCCGTCATGGCGGGTCCGACCGGACCTTTGAGTCCAGAATTGGAGGTGGTGTACATCGGAAACAAACAAGGCTGATTGGCTTCTGTGTTGATGCAATTGCCTGCCGGTGCACTGATGCCAACTTCTTTGCCGTAACTGCTGTACCCGACTTTGTCACCTTGATTGCGCAAGCCCGCAACGGCCAGAACGCCAGGGCAATTGGCGGGTGTACCGACAGGGCCACCATCGTTGCCCGCAGCAGCAACCACGACAGCTTTGCCCGACAACTGTGCTAAGACGCTGGCATATGATTTGGTGCATGGCCTGGCGCTGCCCAAACTCAAGTTGATGACGCGCGCAGGATTCGGATTGTCTGGAATGCCTGGCACGGATAAACCGGCAGACCAAAGCATGGCTGCGAGGATGTCGGAGTCACGCCCTCCGCATTTACCCAAGACGCGAACGGGCAAGATCCTCAGATCCCATCCTGCGCCCGCCATGCCTAAGACATTGTTGGTTTGGGCTGCTATCAACCCAGCCACCTGGGTGCCATGCCAAGAGCTGTATTGATCGAAAGCCAGGTCCTCAGCCCCACAGGCGCTGACAATGGCGGGGTCATTGCGTACACTGGCATCGATGTAGTCGCCAGGATCTGCCGGGTTGGCAGAGCGGCCAACGCCGTTCATGGCTAAAGATGGATTGGAGATGAAGTTGTACCCTGGCACCAACTTGTTCCGAAGATCCGGATGATCGGTGATGCCAGTATCCAGAACGGCAACGATCGTTTGTCGAGCCCCCGTACCCATTTCCCAGGCGGCAGAAAAGTTTGATGAAGAAGCTTGCGTGTTTTGCAAGTACCACTGTTTGTGAAACACCGGATCATTGGTGCTTGCATTGATCTTGCGCAGCTCATCGGGCTCTGCAAATTCAACCTCATCGAGCTGGGATATTTGAGCCGCTAATTGTTCCGATGTCATACCTTTAGCGGTCAGTACTTGGAAGCCCGTGGCGATTTCATGACCTTGCGCGATCTGGATTCCGAGTCGCGCAGATAAAGACTTGGTTCGCTCCAGACCTGCAGCCCGCCTCAGAAAATTGTCGTCATCTTTGAATTTGACAATCACTCGGGCTAGTGGGGGGCTGGATGCCGGAGGCAGTTGCGCCATGGCGTGAGAACAAAAGACCAGAACACTCAGCACATGGAAAATTCGCAAGAGTAGGCGCATGCAATTTCTTGATTCGGTCATCGGGTTGACTTTTGAATTTTAGGGGAATTGGCTTTGGATGTGGACATTAAAAGGAAAGTGAATCGTTATAAATGATTTGAGCATTTGTCCTGATAAAACGAGAACAACAGATGTTATTGTCGTTTTGCTGTCCAAGAGGTCAGCCATTGTTGGGTCGCGCATTGATGATCAATGTTCATCATGTTGCACGGTGGTTCGCAAGGCGGGTGATGCCTCCATGCCGGTCAAAGTCCCCGACACTTTGTGTTGATCCTTTTGAATTGATGTGCTTGACATTGATGTTCTCGTTGGGTGCGGTCACTGCTGGTCATTACCGCAAGGGTCAGGTCAATCGTCCCGGAGCCTGTAGACTCTCATGAGCCTCAAACCTGCGGCCTCATTGGAGAGACCATGTTCTGCAGATCGGGCGTTCTGATTGCGCTTTCCTGTAAATTCATAGAGACTATCCAATTTAAAACTTCTTGAGAGTGCGGACTTTCACTTGACTTGATGGTCCGCACTGTACCTGTCAATCAGATCGCGAACGTATCAATGAGCACACAACACAAAATCGTCATCGTGGGCGGCGGCGCTGGCGGTCTGGAACTCGCAACCCGTCTGGGACGAACTTATGGCCGACGTAGGCGTGCGCTCATCACTCTGGTCGATAAAAACCGCACCCACATTTGGAAACCCAAGTTGCATGAAATCGCTTCTGGCAGCATGGACTTGGGCGACCACGAAGTAGATTACATGGCGCAGGCCCATTGGAACCACTTCACCTTTCGAATTGGTGAACTCAAGGGATTAGACCGCTTCAACAAAACCATTGAGCTCGCCCCTTATGTGGATGACCAGGGTCGGGCTGTGACGAACACCCAGTACATCCACTATGACACGCTGGTGATTTGCATTGGCAGCTTAAGCAATGACTTCGGCACCCAGGGCGTCAAAGAGCACGCATTGAAGTTGGAAACGCAGCATGACGCCAAATCGTTTCACTCCAGGATGGTCAATGCCTGTATCCGTGCGCACAACCAGGCCGAGGTCATCCACAAACGACAATTGCATGTAGCCATCATCGGCGCCGGTGCCACTGGGGTCGAATTGGCTGCGGAGTTACACAGAACCACGCGCGAGGTGGTGGCTTTCGGGTTGGACCGCATTGATGTCGAAAAAGACATCAAAGTCAGCTTGATTGAGGCGGCCGACCGCATTTTGCCGGCCTTGCAACCCCGCTTGTCCCTAGCCACGGAACAGCTTTTGTCTCGCCTGGGCGTTCAAGTTCTCACCAACTCCAAGGTGATGGAGGTTTCGTCAACGGGCATTCGCTTGGCGGATGGACGCGAGATCGAGTCCGAATTGGTGGTGTGGGCCGCAGGCGTGAAAGCGCCCGATTTCTTGAAAGACTTCAGTGGACTCGAGACCAACCGCATCAACCAGTTGGTGGTTCATGACACCCTTCAAACCACGAGAGATCCGGATATTTTCGCCTTGGGTGATTGCGCAGCATGCCCCTGTTCAGATGCCGATGGCGGCCGGGCTGGCATTGTGCCTCCCCGCGCGCAAGCAGCGCATCAGCAGGCCACGCACATGTGGCAGCAAATTCAAAGACGCCTTTCCAATCAGCCTCTTAAGCCTTACCGCTACAGAGATTTTGGCTCACTGGTGTCGCTGGGCAAATTCAGCACAGTGGGCAACATGATGGGGGGCTTGATCGGCAAAAGTCTGATGATCGAGGGATATTTTGCCAAGCTCATGTACCTGTCTTTGTACAAACTGCACGAACTTGCCATTCACGGGACCCTCAAGACCACGCTCTTTACCCTCTCGCGAATGATCACCAAACAAACCAATCCCACGGTGAAGCTGCATTGAGCCCATAAAGACTTCGAGGACTCCCTGCACCAAGCCAATCAAACCCAGCCCTGCCGCCAGACCGCATCGTTTTGCAGCTCACGCCATCGAATGTTCTGTGTAGCCTTGGAGAACACGGCCTCGATTTCCACCCATTCAACAGGATCGGTATCCAACTCTGGCTGAATCACGCGACTGACCAGAAAATGCTTTTGCTTGGCCACGGGTTTGACGGCGGTCCATTTGGTCAGCAGCAGTTTTTTGGGGTTGAGGGGGTTCATGGGTGACGGCCTTTAGCGGCTGTTTTGCATTTCACGCGTCACCGCCTCGGCCAGATCAATCACCGCCATGGCGTAGTAGCTGCTCCAGTTGTAGCGGGTGATGGCGTAGAAGTTTTCTGTGCCGGCCACATAGCTGGGGGCATCGGGTCCGTTGAGCAGTTCGATCAATGCCAGTGGGCCGGTGTGCTGCAGGGCGGCACCTGACAGCTCGGCACCTTGGCTCACAAAGCTGGCCACGCTGAAGGTGGGCAAGATGTCGGGTGCCAGCAGGTTGTCCATTTGGGTCTGACCCGGTGTCAGCCGAACTGGATAGTGTGTAGGCATGCCCGGGCGCCAGTCAAAGGCTTTGAAGTAATTGGCCACCGATCCAATAGCGTCTGTGGGGCTGCCAAACAGGTCGATGCGTCCATCGCCATCAAAATCCACGGCAAATTTGGCCCAGCTCGATGGCATGAATTGCGGCAGGCCCATGGCCCCGGCATAGCTGCCCCGGATGCTCAATGGGTCAGCCCCGCTGCGTGAGGTGAGCAACAAAAATTGCTCCAGCTCGCCCTGAAAAAAAGCTTGTCGTGCGGCGGCCCGGGGGTGGGCACTCGGGAAGTGGAAGGTCAGTGTGGCCAGGGCGTCGAGGATGCGGAAATTGCCGGTGTTTTGGCCATAGAGGGTTTCGACCCCGATGATGCCCACGATCAGTGAGGCGGGTACGCCGTATTCACGTTCGGCTCGTTCCAAAGCGCTGCGGTGGTTTTGCCAAAAGCGTACGCCCGCCCGGATGCGTGTGGGTTCGATGAAACGGGCTCGGTAGACAGCCCAGTTTTTGGCCGTGGGAGTGCTGGGGGGCAAGACGAATCGTTCGACGGAAGGCAGGCGTTGAGCCTGGCTTAAAGTGTTTTTGATCCAGTTCGGATCCAGCTGCAGGCGCCGTGCCGCGTCCAGAACCCATGCCTCGGTTTGGGCTGAGCTTTCAAGCGGCATGCCCGTGGCGGCTTTGCGGACTGGGCGGGGTGATTGTTTCTGAGCGGGAGCGTTTTTGTTGCGCGGTTGTGGCTTGGCTTTGCTGGTATGTGCGCTGCTGACCTTTTGCCGTTTGGCAGGGTCTTGCGTAGATTGGGCGCTGACGGTTGTGATGGATGTCAAGGCGGCCAGCAAGAGGCCCAGACC
Organism: Comamonadaceae bacterium; assembly: GCA_027488215.1. Taxonomy (GTDB): domain Bacteria; phylum Pseudomonadota; class Gammaproteobacteria; order Burkholderiales; family Burkholderiaceae_C; genus Limnohabitans_A. The sequence continues at coordinate 53,967 of JAIYCB010000006.1, read as the reverse complement.
CATGAAGGCCAAGCGCTTGCAGGACTTGTGCTGGATCGATTGAGAGCAAATGTTGAACGCATTCATTGGTGTGAGTTTAATGCCCGTGAATGCACGCCCGTGCTAAGCTGGAAACCTTTCTATGCGAAGCACACGCCTTCAATAAAATCAGCCTTGCTGGCTTTGATGAACCGGGAAGACAAACTCATGGGCGCGACAGGTTATTTCACCCATCCGGCTTGCTGGAAGCATGAGATGGGGGCGGGGCATCCGGAGTGTCCTGAACGCTTGAGCGCCATCGAAGATCGCTTGCTGATCAGTGGCGTGGACATGGCTTTGCAAAGGCGCGAGGCCAGTCCCGCCTCCTTGGCCGACATTGAGTTGGCTCATGGCCGCATGCATGTGGCGGCTTTGCGCGGCTTGGGCGATATGTTGCGGGAAGACATGGCCGCTGGGGGCCCCACGCACACCAGCTTGGACCCCGACACGATGATCAACATGCACACCTGGGATGCCGCGTTGGTCTCCGCGGGTGCGGCCATTGATGCCACCGACGCCGTGCTGGCAGGCGAGTTGGAGAACGCGTTTTGTGCGGTGCGTCCGCCAGGTCACCATGCCTGTCGCGACAAGGCCATGGGGTTTTGCTTTTTCAACAATGTGGCCATCGCGGCCAAATACGCTTTGGAGCGTCATGGCCTCCAGCGCGTGGCGATTGTCGACTTCGATGTGCACCACGGCAATGGCACCGAGGACATTGTGGCCGGGGACGATCGCATTTTGATGGTCAGTTTTTTCCAGCATCCGTTTTACCCAGAGGGTGGCTCCAAATCGAACGCGGCCAATCTGGTCAACCTGCCAGTGCCCGCCTACACACGGGGCATGGACATCCGCGAGTTGGTGGACATGATGTGGCTGCCTCGGCTGGAAGCGCATCGGCCCGAGTTGATTTTCATCAGCGCTGGTTTTGACGCGCACCGAGAAGACGATATGGGTCAAATGGGACTGGTGGAGCAGGATTACGCTTGGATCACCCAGCGCATCAAGGACGTGGCGCTGCGCCATGCCCATGGACGCATCGTCAGTTGTCTGGAGGGCGGCTACAACCTGAGTGCGCTTGGGCGCAGCGTGGAAGCGCATTTGCGCGTGCTGGCCGACGTCTGAAAAACCAGGGGCGGGTCAGCCCCAAGGCGTTAAAGCCCGATACTTTGGGCACAATCGAAGCCATGACCAATTCCAACCGACCCCAGTCCGACGATTTGCTGTTGCACGAGCGCGATGCGCGTGGTGTGCACCGGTTGACCTTGAATAACCCCGCCAGTTTCAACACCTTGAGCGAGGCGATGCTCGATGCCTTGCAACAGGCACTCGTTGCCATTGCCCAAGACGATCAGGCCCGCGTGGTGGTGTTGGCGGCGGCGGGCAAAGCCTTTTGCGCCGGGCACAACCTCAAGGAAATGCGCGCTCAGCCTGACTTGGCTTACTACCAAAAGCTGTTTGCCCAGTGCAGCCGCATGATGCTGGCGATCCAAAACCTGCCCGTGCCAGTGATTGCCCGCGTGCAGGGTTTGGCCACCGCGGCAGGCTGCCAGCTGGTCGCGCAGTGCGATCTGGCAGTGACAGCCGACAGCGCCACCTTCGGCGTTAACGGCATCGATGTGGGTTTGTTTTGTGCCACGCCCAGTGTGCCGCTGGTGCGCAATATGCAGCCTAAGCAGGCGATGGAAATGCTGCTGACTGGCGGTTTCATTTCGGCCAAAGAGGCGCAAAGCCGGGGCTTGGTCAACCGGGTATGCGCTTTGGACGCGCTGGACGCGCAGGTAGATGAACTGGTCAGCGCCATTCTGGCCAAGCCCCGCGAGGCGGTACGCATGGGCAAAGCCTTGTTTTACAAGCAGCGCGAGATGGGCATAGCAGCCGCTTACCAATTGGCGGGCCAGACCATGGCCTGCAACATGGTGCATGACGTTGCGCAAGAGGGTGTGCAGGCTTTCATTGAGAAAAGGACACCGTCATGGCGGGCATGAATGCGCAGGTCATGGTGGACCCGTTGGTCTTGATGTCGTCATTGGCGCGGCCGGAGTCGATGCTGGCCATGGCCGCTTTTGTGGCCTGCCTGGCCTTGTCTTGGGGTGTGGCCTGGGCGGTGCGCCGTTTGTCGGGTGAGAGCAATCTGGCCATCTTGTTGGGCCGCAAGCTGTTCGACGGCGTGTTGTTTCCCGCTGTGCTGCTGGGCTTGGTGTTTGTGGCGCGCACGGTGTTGACACAAAGTCAACCGATTGTGCTGTTTCAGATTTTGTTGCCCGTTTGTATTTCGCTGCTGGTCATTCGTTTTGGGGTCAAAGTTTTGCAGGTGGCCTTTGCGCAAGCGCCATTTGTGCGCGTGCTGGAACGCACGATTTCGTGGCTCGCCTGGGGCACGGTGGTGCTGTGGGTCACGGGCATTTTGCCTTTGGTGCTCCAAGAGCTGGACCAGATCAGCTGGAAAGTGGGCGGCAGTGTGTTGTCGGTGCGCACCTTGATCGAAGGGGCGCTCACGGCCGGTGCTGTGCTGATCGTGGCGCTTTGGGTGTCGGCTGCCATTGAGGCGCGTTTGCTCAAATCGGCCACGGGCAGCGATTTGTCGCTGCGCAAAGTCATCAGCAACACGGTGCGGGCCTTGCTCATGTTTGTGGGCTTGCTGCTGGCGCTGTCGTCGGTAGGCATCGACCTGACGGCTTTGTCGGTGCTGGGCGGCGCAGTGGGCGTGGGCATTGGTTTTGGCTTGCAAAAGCTGGCCTCCAATTACGTCAGCGGCTTTGTGATTTTGGCCGAACGCAGCATGCGCATTGGGGACATGGTGCTGGTGGATGGTTTCGAAGGGCGCATTGTGGACATCAAGGCGCGCTACACCGTGATTCGCGCATTGAATGGCCGCGAGTCCATCGTGCCCAATGAGTTTTTGATCATCAACCGGGTAGAAAACTTCACCCTGATGGACCCCAAGCTGTCTCAAACGACCATCGTCTCTGTGACTTATGACAGCGATGTGGACTTGGTGCGGCGACTCTTGGTCGAAGTCTGTGAAAGCCAAGAGCGGGTGCTGAAAGACCCTGCACCCAATGCCTTTTTGAGCCAGTTTGGCACGGACGGTCTGGAGTTCACGGTGAGCTACTGGATCGCTGATCCGGAAAACGGCCAATTGGCCCTGCGCTCAACCATCAACATGATGATTTTGGCCGCGCTGCGCGAGCACAATATACAGATCCCTCACTCGCAGCGGGTGATGCACATGGTGGTGGGTGAGGACAAACGCGCCTAGGGCATCAGAGGAGGGCGCGTTGTCAGAAGGCGTCGCGTTGCTCTGGCCATACCAGGCAAATCAAAGCCGATAATTCCGCTTCTCCCAAGCCTGCGGCTTGAGCTGCCCGCAGTTGTTGCTGTACGGTGGCCATGACCGGCATGGGGGCACCGCTGATTTGAGCAACTTGCAAGACGGTGTCCACATCTTTGAGCATGGTGGACAAAGCTCCGATGGAGGGCTTGCTGGGCGTGACCATGCGAGGCACGAAAACTTGCAGTGGTTTGGAGTCGGCCCAGCCGCCTTGCAGAGCTTTTGCCAGTTGCTTCAAGTCGATGCCATTGCGGTGTGCCAGACCGACGGCTTCTGAAATGGCAGCGACCGTGCTCGCCACAATGGTTTGGTTGCATAGTTTTGTGGCTTGGCCCGCACCGCTGTCACCCATGTGGGTGATGTTGCTGGCATAAGCGCACATGGCTTGGCTGGCGTTCTCCAAGGGGCTGGCGGGGCCGCCCACCATCACGGCCAGTGTGCCCGTTTGCACACCCATCACGCCGCCTGACACGGGCGCATCGAGCCAGTCCGCTTGGCAAGCCAGGCTCAGGCGTTGGCTCCAAACACGGGTCTGCTCAGGAGGAACACTGGAGTGGTCCACCAGCCATCTCAAATGGCGGGCATGGACGATGCCTTCGGGTCCGAACACCACTTGTTCTACGGCGGATGTGTTCAACAGGCACATGAACACGCCATCCACATCGCTGGCCGCTTGGGCTGGGGAGTCGCAACAATGCGCCCCCAACTCGGCCAGGGCTTGGGCTTTGGCAGGGGTGCGGTTCCAGACATTGACCGTGTGCCCTGCCGCCAAGAGGCGTTTGACCATGGGCTCGCCCATCAAGCCCAGTCCGCAAAAAGCCAGTTTCATGTGTGAGCTTTCGAGGCAGCAGCCTGGGGATCAGAGTTTGAGCGCTTGGGGCAGGAACAGGGCAATTTGCGGGAAGGCCACCAGCAACGCGAGCACCGCGACCAAGGTGTAGACAAAGGGCATGACGCCTTTGAAGATGGTGGCTGTACTCAACTCGGGCAGCATGTTTCGTACCACGAACATGTTCATGCCCACGGGCGGGCTGATCAGGCCAATCATCACCACCAAAACGATGACGATGCCAAACCAAACAGGGTCAAAGCCCAGGCTCACAACCAAGGGGAAAAAAACCGGTAGCGTCAACAGCACCATGGACAACTCTTCCATGGCTGCCCCCAGAACGATATAGATGGCACAAATGGCGATCATCACGGAAACTGGACTGATGTTGTGTGTCGAGACCAGATTTTTCAGGTCAGCGGGCAAAGTGGTGAAGTTCACGAAGTTGGCAAACACCAATGCACCCACCAGGATCATGAAGAGCATACCTGTGGTGCGCGCACTTTCAACCAGGATGTCCAAAGTGACAGGCCAGTTCAGCGATTTGCGCAAAAGGGCAATGATGAAGGCGCCAAAAGCACCGATGCCGGCACCTTCCGTGGTGGTGAAGACGCCGCCGTAAATGCCACCCATCACGATCACAAACAAAACAGCCACAGCCCACACATCTTTCATGGCATCGAAGCGTTCGGCCCAGCTCGAGCGTTCGGCTGCCGGGCCTGAGGCTGGGTCACGCCAAGTGATGAATGAGATGGTCAGGCACATCATGAAGACCGCCAACAAACCGGGGACCATGCCTGCCGCAAAAAGTTTGCCGATGCTGGTTTCGGTGACCAGGCCATAGATGACCAAGATGGTGGAAGGGGGAATCAAAATACCCAAGGTGCCCCCGGCTGCAATGGAGCCTGCAGCCAGCTGGCCCGAATAGCCATGGTCTTTCATGGACGGGTAGGCCACTTTCGTCATGGTGGCGGCTGTCGCGATGGATGAACCACACACGCTGCCAAATCCAGCGCAGGCCATCACCGTGGCCATGCTAAGCCCCCCCCGAAAGTGTCCGACAAGGGTATAGGCCGCCCGGTAAAGCTCGCGGGACATACCAGCGCGAGTCACGAAGTTGCCCATCAAGATGAACAAGGGAACGACCGAGAGCGTGTACTCAAAACCTGCTTCATAAACCGTGGATGTGACGGAAGCCAAGGCTGGGTTGAGTCCCCGCATCCACCACAAACCAGCAAATCCCACCAGACCCATGGCAATCGCCAAAGGAACTCGGGCGAAGGCCAGGATCAACATGGCCAACAGGCCAATACTTGCTTCTGTCATGGTGTTACTTCTTTAGAGTCGGAGGTGGCCTGATCGGCGTGCGGTATAAAAATGAGCACCAAGTGCATCAGGCCGGCAATCACGATCATGCCGCTCATGGTGTAGACAACAGGAGCGAGCGGCAGCAGCAGGACGTTGGTTGTGTCGCCATATTCTGCAACCCGCATGGCCCGCTTAAAAAGGATGTAGCCCACACCTGCCAGGGTGATGAAGCAGATGACATCGGCGAGTCGGTTGAGGAAAGTCTTGACCCCTTGGCTCATGAACACATCAAAGGTGTCGATGACGATGTGTTCTCGGCGGGCACTGACCAAAGGCAGGGCGCAATAAATGAGCAAGGCCAGTCCAATTTCCGTGATTTCAAAGCCGCCTGCTAAGGGCTTGTTGAAGAAATAACGTCCCACCACATCCACCGCTGTGATGATCATCATCAGGAAAAGCACGATGGCAGCAAACAGACCCAGGGTCTTTTGCAAAAGTTGAGCCAATTTCATCCCTTGTGTCCTTGTCTGTGGCGATCGGCTCGACGTGTCCATGCGTCGAATGTGATGTTCATGATGCGGTCGGTACGCAAAAAATCTCTGGCGCGACGCGCTTCAGTTGGATCGACAGGGCGAACACCCCCGAGTGATGACGCATTGATTTGAAGCTGAGCCATGCGCTCCATGAAAACGGCCAGAAAAACGGCTTCTTGTACGCTGCGACCGGCTGTCAGAAGGCCATGGTGGGCCAGCAGCATCGCATGGTGAGGACCCAGTGCGTTGGCGATGATTTCACCCTCTTTGTCTGCCGTGGGCAGGCCAGGCCACTCAGGCAAGTAGACCAAGTCCTCAAACAAAGGCGTGGCGTCCATGTGGCCTACGACAAGAGGGCATTCGGCCGCCGCAAGCGCAGAGGCCGCAGGTGGATGGGTGTGGACGATGGCGTTCACGTCTGGGCGACTTCTGTAGACCCACAAATGGAAGCGTGTGGCCGGGTTGGGCTCGCGTATCCCGTGAGCACCTTCCCCCTCGAGCAATCGCATCTGATCGTCAATCAAAAGCCACGATGCATCGGTGGCTTCGTCAAATGACAAGCCCAGAGGCAGCGTCCAATAGGTGTTGGAGACGGGCCCCCGGGCGGTGATTTGCCCTGCCAACCCTGATTCATGCTTTTCGTCTGCAAGAATCAGGGCGGAGCTGGTCAGAACGTGGCGTGGATCAGTCATCCAGTGCAGAAATTATTTGCCTTCAGCCACACGCTTGAGTTCTTCGCGGAACTCGGCCAAGACCTTGGCGCCATCCAGACCTTTCGCATTGGCCGCCTGGATCCAGTTGTTGGCCAAAGGCTCAGTGCGTGAGCGGACTTCGGCGATGAAGGCAGGGCTGGCTTGCTGGATATTCACACCTGCAGCACGCAAGGCTTCCATGCCGCCTTTGTCCGCAGCGTCCCAAGCTTGGCCCGCCAGGCGGGCCAGGGCCTCACCCGATACGGAATTGATAGCGTCCTGGTCTTGCTTGGACAGCTTGTTCCACTTTTCTTCGTTCATGAAAAAGCCAAAGGCCGATGAATAGAACCCGCCGGGGAAGATGGTGGCATGTTTGACCACTTTGTCCAGGTTGAAAGAGCGGATGGATTCGGCCGGGAAAAACGTGCCATCGGCCACGCCTGAGGCCAAAATTTCATAGGACTCTGGGGCGGGCTTGACCAGAGGGGACGCGCCCAGTGCTTTGGCAGAGGCCTCGGAGATGCCGCCGCCACTGCGGATTTTCATGCCAGCGATGTCAGCGATGGCGTTGACCGGTTTTTTGACCAGAAACATTTGGCCAGGGCCGTGGGTAAATACGCCCAGGAGTTTGACGCCTTTGTATTCTCCGGCCCTGTGCAGGTGTTTCCAGTGAATGCGGCTAAAGGCGACCGAGTTGATCTCAGCCGTGCTGCCAGAGCCAGGAAGCTCAGCCAAAAGCGGCAGAGGGTGACGCGCTGGCGTGTAGCTGGCCGTTACGTAGGAGACGTCCATCACGCCATCGCGCACACCGTCAAAAGTGCCTTGGGGTGCAACAGGGTGCTTGGCCAGCATTTGCAACTTGACACGACCGTTGGTGGCTTTTTCAACAGCGGCAGCCCAACCACCCAACACATCACGCGTCAGAGGGTGATTCGGGCCGACCCAGCTGGACATGGTCAGCACGGTCTGGGCGCTGGCTGTATTGAAACTCAGTGCCAGTGCCATGGCGCCAGTCAATGCGAGGTGTTTGAAAACTTTTCTCATGGGATGTCTCCGTCAAAATGTCAGGGCTTTTGGGCAGGGGGTTGAAGAAAAGCAAAGTATATTGATTGATTGTTGTCAAAGCTGCCAAATCAGTCATGGTTTACCCGGGTTTGGCAATAACCAGTGACCTCCATACCCTTGAAAGCATGAGCCATTCATTCGATCTGCCATCAAACGCCCGTGTTTTGGTCACGGGCGCTGCCGGCTATGTGGGTCAAGCCTTGGTCAATGCATTGGTATTGAGCGCCCCAAGCTATTGGCAATGGGTGTTGACCGATACCCAATCTGCGGAGGGCGTCCGATCCGCAGCCCATACGCGTTGGGTCGTGGGTGATTTGTCTGAGGCCAGGGTGTGTGATGCGCTGTTTGAGCAACCGGTTCACGCGGTGGTGCACTTGGCCGGTTTGATGAGCGGGCGCACTGAGCAAGACGTGGCGCTGGCAGAGCGCATCAATTTGCATGCGTGCTTGGATTTGCTGGCCCGCTGCCGAGCCCAGTACAGGCAAGGCGGCCCTTTGGTGCGCTGGCTCATGACCAGCTCTATTGCGGTTTACGGCACGCCCCTGCCGCCGCGGATCGACGACCACACCCCCCAGCGGCCCAGCCTCAGTTATGGCACCCACAAGCGCATGCTGGAGTTGATGCTTGACGACATGAATCGCCGAGGCGACCTGGATGGCCGCGCCGTGCGTTTGTCTGGTGTGGTGCTTCGCCCAGTTTTGCCCAATGGGGCCTTGTCGGGGTTCAACAGCGACCTGATTCGCGAGCCATTGTTGGGGAGAAACTATGTCTGTCCTGTTTCGCCTGATGCCCGATTGTGGTTATTGAGTTTGCCTTCCGCGCTGGCGCACCTCATGCGCTTGCTGGGCATGGACCATGCCAGTTGGTCCCAGGTCATGGGCCCAGCCGGAACCTGTGCCCTCAATGCGCCGGCCTGGCCCGTGACCGTGCGCGAGGTCGTGCAAGCCATGGCGCAGATCGATCCGCATGTCACACAACGCGTGCAGTTTGCTCCGCAACCGGACCTTGAGTCGCAGTTTGGTGCCTGGCCTTTGGACGTGTCTTTTGCACTTGCCCAGCAGTTGGCGCTGGACGACGAACGCCAGACTTTCAAGCAGGATTTGACTGCATTTGTGCGCCAGTTGGCGCAGCCCATCTTGAGCTCTTGAGCACCCATAACCTTCACCGAAACAATAGCCATGACCACATCCAAACGCACTTTCACACCGCCTGAAAAACTCACCTCCGCGCGAATTGTTGAGGGGATGGACCGCACACCCCATCGGGCCTTTTTGCGCGCTGTAGGCCTGTCAGATGAAGACTTTGGCAAGCCGATGGTGGGTATCGTCAGTCAGCATGGCGAAAATACACCTTGCTCCATGTCCTTGGGGCCACAGGCCGAAGCCGCTCGGCTCGGTGTGGCGGCAGGGCAGGGGATTTCGGTGCCGTTCACCACCATTTCTGTATCGGACGGTGTGTCCATGAACCATGCCGGCATGCGCATGAGCCTGGTGTCCAGGGAGATCATCGCTGACTCGATCGAAGCGGTGATCACAGCCCATGCTTACGATGGATTGCTGGGTTTTGCCGGTTGTGACAAAACCCTGCCAGGTGTGCTGATGGCGATGGCCAGGCTCAATTGCCCCAGCGTGTTTGTGTATGGCGGCGCCATGTTGCCTGGACAATGGCGCGGGAAAGACGTGACCATCCTGACTGCCTATGAAGGGGTGGGTTCGGTGTTGGCGGGTCAGATGAGCGAGCAAGACCTGCATGAACTCGAGCGGGCTTGTTCTCCCACAGTAGGTTCATGTCCAGGCCAGTTCACAGCCAATACCATGGCCATGGTCGCCGAAACCCTCGGCCTGGCATTGACGGGTTCGGCCATGATGCCTGCGGTTTACAGCGAGCGTCTTGCCTTGGCGCGTGCTGCTGGTCGACGCATCACAGAAATCATCCGAGAAGGCGGTCCCCTACCGCGCGACCTCATCACCCGCAAGTCCCTTGAAAATGCTTGCGCTGCTGTGGCCGCCACGGGAGGGTCCACCAATGCAGGTCTTCATTTGCCGGCCATCGCTCACGAAGTTGGCATCTCTTTCACTTTGGATGATGTGGCCGCAGTTTTTGCCAGAACACCATTGATCGCTGATTTGCAACCTGGAGGGCGATTCTTGGCAGTGGACTTGCATCGTGTCGGTGGCGTTCGATCGGTTTTGAAGTCTTTGCTGGAAGGCGGGCATTTGCATGGCGATGCCCTGACCTTGTCCGGCCGTACCTTGGCTGAAGATTTGGCGGATGTTCCTCTGCCTGACGGCCAGGTGGTCAGACAGGTGACGAAGGCCATCAGCCCAACAGGTGGTGTGGTGGTGCTCAAAGGCAATCTTGCGCCAGAAGGCGCTTTGATCAAGGTGGCTGGCTTGAAGTCTTTGGTATTCGAGGGCCCAGCGCGCGTCTTTGAGAACGAAGAGGAGTGTTTCGAGGCGGTCACACAGCAAGCTTACGCTGCTGGGGATGTTCTGGTGATTCGCAATGAAGGTCCCAAAGGTGGCCCAGGCATGCGTGAGATGCTGGGCGTTACCGCGCTGGTATACGGGCAGGGCATGGGAGAGAAAGTTGCCTTGTTGACCGATGGCCGTTTTTCTGGAGCCACTCGGGGCATGATGGTGGGCTATATTGGTCCGGAAGCTGCGGACAATGGCCCGATTGCTTGGCTTGAAGATGGGGACCGTATCCGTCTGGACGCCAGTTCGGGGACTTTGGATGTCCTGCTGAGTCCGGAGGTTCTGGCTGATCGTGCCCAGGCAGCTGCTGCACGGCCTAGACCACGCCTATCGGGTGCACTCGAAAAATATGCCAAGCTCGTTTCGGCAGCTCGACTTGGGGCTGTCACGCACAGTGGTCCTGGCGCCTTGGGCTGACGCGCTCTTTTGTGACATGAGATGCGAAATTTCGGTCTAAAATGCGAACGGTCGTGCTTTTTTGTGCCTTATGCCATGTCCACATCGCGGTTTTGATGCACAATTGACGTTTACGTAACGTCAATATCAATGCGGCGTTTCAGGTGCTTTGTTTTTGATCTCAACGGAGAAGCTTTCATGAAAATTCTCGTTCCCGTCAAGCGGGTGGTGGACTACAACGTCAAGGTGCGCGTCAAGTCTGATGGATCGGGGGTGGACATTGCCAACGTCAAGATGAGCATGAATCCCTTTGACGAGATCGCCGTCGAAGAAGCTGTGCGTTTGAAAGAAAAAGGCCTGGCCACCGAGGTCATCGCGGTCTCGTGCGGCGTGGCCCAGTGCCAGGAAACCCTGCGCACCGCCATGGCCATCGGTGCTGATCGGGGCATTCTGGTCGAGACCCCTGCCGATCTGGACCTGCAGCCTTTGGCCGTGGCCAAACTGCTCAAGGCCCTGGTGGACAAAGAGCAACCCGGTCTGATCATTTTGGGCAAACAAGCCATTGATGACGACTGCAACCAAACCGGCCAGATGTTGGCTGCGCTGGCTGACTTGCCACAAGCCACCTTCGCGTCCAAAGTGGAAATCGTGGACGGCAAGGCGCAAGTGACCCGCGAAATCGACGGTGGTCTGGAAGTGCTGAGCATCAGCCTGCCTGCCGTGGTGACCACCGACCTGCGCCTGAACGAGCCGCGTTATGTGACGTTGCCCAACATCATGAAGGCCAAGAAGAAACAACTCGACAACTTCAAGCCGGAAGATCTGGGTGTCGATGTGGCTCCCCGCATCAAGACCCTGAAGGTGGCCGAGCCCGCCAAGCGCAGCGCTGGCATCAAGGTGCCCGATGTCGCCACGCTGGTGGACAAGCTGAAAAACGTGGCCAAAGTGATCTAAGGACTCAAGAACATGACCTCCCTCGTTATTGCTGAACACGACAACGCCTCCATCAAGGGTGCGACTCTGAACACCGTCACGGCCGCCGCTGCATGCGGTGGTGATGTGCATGTGCTGGTCGCGGGCCACAACACCGCTGGCGCTGCCGCCGCTGCCGCACAAATTGCCGGCGTATCCAAAGTGATCCAAGCCGACAGCGAAGCCTTGGCCCATGGTCTGGCCGAGAACGTTGCAGCCCAGGTGCTGGCGATTGCTGGCAACTACAGCCACATCCTGTTCCCCGCTACCGCTGCTGGCAAAAACGTCGCTCCTCGCGTGGCGGCCAAGCTGGACGTGGCGCAAATCAGCGATGTGACGCAAGTCATTTCGGCCGACACCTTCGAGCGTCCGATCTACGCAGGCAACGCCATGGCCACGGTGCAAAGCACCGACGGCACCAAAGTCATCACCGTGCGCACCACCGGCTTTGACGCCGCAGCGGCCACCGGTGGCGCCGCCGGCGTGGAAAGCGCCGCAGCACAAACCGACAGTGGCAAGAGCAGCTTCACACGCAGCGAGATCGCCCAAAACGACCGCCCAGAATTGACCGCTGCCAAGATCATCGTGTCCGGTGGTCGCGCCTTGGGCAGTTCGGAGAAGTTCAACGAAGTGATGACGCCCTTGGCTGACAAGCTGGGCGCCGCCATCGGTGCCAGCCGCGCAGCGGTGGACGCCGGTTATGCCGCCAACGACCTCCAAGTGGGCCAGACCGGCAAGATCGTGGCGCCTCAGCTGTATGTCGCTTGCGGCATCTCGGGTGCGATCCAGCACTTGGCGGGCATGAAGGATTCCAAGGTGATCGTGGCGATCAACAAGGACCCCGAAGCACCTATCTTCAGTGTGGCCGACTTTGGTCTCGAAGCCGATTTGTTTGCGGCTGTGCCTGAATTGACCAACGCACTGTGATGATTTGACGAAATCAAAAAAGGCCTCCGAGAGAGGTCTTTTTTGTACCCGACCCCTATTTCCTCGGACCCGCCATCGGAGACAAGACATGAGCTACATCGCCCCCCTCAAAGACATGCTTTTCAACATCGAGCATTTGGCCCGCATCGACCAGATCGCGCAGATTCCCGGCTTTGAAGATGCGGGTTTGGAAACGGCCCAAGCGGTGCTGGAGGAGTGCGCCAAGCTCAACCAGGACGTGATCTCGCCGCTGAACTGGGAAGGCGACAAGAATCCGTCCTTTCACAACGGCAGTGGCGTGACCACCACGCCCGGCTTCAAAGAGGCTTATCAGCAGTACGCTGAAGGCGGCTGGCAAGGCCTGCAGCACCCCGCAGACTTTGGCGGTCAAGGCCTGCCCAAAACCATTGGCGCAGCTTGCGGCGAAATGCTCAACTCGGCCAACATGGCTTTTGCGCTGTGCCCCTTGCTCACCGACGGCGCGATCGAAGCTTTGTTGACCGCAGGTTCCGATGAACTCAAAGCCACTTATTTGGAAAAGTTGATCTCCGGCCAGTGGACCGGCACCATGAACCTGACCGAGCCACAAGCCGGCTCTGACCTGGCCGCCGTGCGCACCCGCGCCGAGCCTCAGCCTGATGGCACTTACAAAATCTTCGGCACCAAGATTTACATCACCTACGGTGAGCACGACATGGCCGAGAACATCGTGCACCTGGTGCTGGCCCGTGTGGTGGGCGCACCCGAAGGCGTCAAAGGCATCAGCTTGTTTGTGGTGCCGAAATTCATGGTCAATGGCGATGGCTCTTTGGGCGCACGCAACGACGTGCATTGCGTGAGCATCGAGCACAAGATGGGCATCAAGGCCAGCCCGACAGCGGTGCTGCAGTTTGGTGACCATGGCGGTGGCATCGGTTACTTGGTCGGCCAGGAAAACCGTGGCCTCGAATACATGTTCATCATGATGAACGCCGCCCGCTATGCGGTGGGTGTGCAGGGCATTGCGATTGCCGAGCGTTCTTATCAGCGTGCAGTGCAGTACGCCCGCGACCGCGTGCAAAGCCGCCCGGTGGACGGCAGTTTGCCCGCTGCTGGCCCCATCATTCACCACCCGGATGTGCGCCGCATGCTGATGACCATGCGCGCCTACACCGAAGGCTGCCGCGCCATGGCTACCACCGCAGCGGCTGCCTACGATGCCTCGCATCACCACCCCGATGCCGAAGTGCGCAAGCAAAACGCGGCGTTCTATGAATTCATGGTGCCGCTGGTCAAGGGCTACAGCACTGAGATGAGCCTGGAAGTGACCAGCTTGGGCGTGCAGGTGCACGGCGGCATGGGCTTCATCGAGGAAACCGGTGCAGCGCAGTACTACCGCGACGCCAAGATTTTGACCATCTACGAAGGCACCACCGCGATTCAGGCCAACGACCTGGTGGGCCGCAAGACCGCCCGCGACGGCGGCCAAACCGCCAAAGCATTGGCCGCGCAAGTGGCCCAGACCGAAAGCGAATTGACGGCTTCTGGCAACGCCGACGCACAGGCCGTAGCCCGTCGCCTCAAAGCCGCCCGCGAAGCCTTTGTGGACGTGGTCGATTTTGTGGCGGGCAACACCAAGGCCCACCCGAACGACGTGTTTGCAGGCAGCGTGCCTTACCTCATGCTGGCGGGCAATCTGATGGCGGGCTGGCAAATGGGCCGCGCCTTGCTGGTGGCGATCACGCCCGATGCACAAGCACAAGACGCGGCCTTCATGGCCGCCAAAGTCACCACCGTGCGTTTTTACGCCGACCACATCTTGTCCAAAGCCCCAGGCGTGCGCGACAGCATCGTTGAAGGCGCAGGCAGCGTAACGGCGATGGCGCTGGACGCTTTCTGAAATTGATTCCAACAATAATTTTGAGGAGACCCCATGTCTAAACTGCCCCCCGTTCTCGCGAATCTGCCCTTTCCAGTCATTGCATCACCCTTGTTCATCATCAGCAACCCCAAACTGGTCATTGAGCAGTGCAAAGCGGGTGTGGTGGGTTCAATGCCTGCGCTCAATGCTCGCCCGGCGGCGCAACTCGACGATTGGCTGGCCGAGATCACCGAAACCCTGGCCGCTTACAACAAGGCCAATCCGGACAAGCCTGCCGCCCCCTTTGCCATCAACCAGATCGTGCACAAGAGCAATGACCGGCTGGAGCACGACATGGCCATGTGCGTGAAGTACAAGGTGCCGATCATCATCACCTCGCTCGGTGCGCGTGAAGAAATCAACCAGGCCGCGCACAGCTACGGCGGTGTGGTGTTGCACGACATCATCAACAACAAGTTTGCCCACAAAGCCATTGAAAAAGGTGCCGATGGCCTGGTGGCTGTGGCCGCTGGTGCCGGTGGACATGCAGGTGTGAAAAGCCCTTTTGCCCTGATCCAGGAAATCCGCCAATGGTTCGATGGTCCGCTGGCCTTGTCAGGCTCCATCGCTTCGGGCGATGCGATTTTGGCGGCGCAAGCCATGGGTGCAGACTTTGCCTACATCGGCTCGGCCTTCATCGCCACACATGAAGCACGTGCAGCCCAAGAGTACAAACAAGCCATTGTTGACAGCAACTCTGACGACATCGTCTACAGCAACCTGTTCACTGGAGTGCATGGCAACTACCTGGCCCCGTCCATCCGTGCGGCGGGTTTGGACCCTGAAAACCTGCCCGAGTCCGACCCCAGCAAGATGAACTTTGGTGGTGACGCCAAAAAGGCCTGGAAAGACATCTGGGGCTGCGGCCAGGGCATCGGTGCCATTCAGGCGGTGCAAAGCACGGCTGAGTTGGTGGCGCAACTCAAGGCCCAGTACCAAGCGGCCCGCGCCCGATTGGCCCTGTGAAGGGCCAAGTCTGGAACGCGTCTTGTACGACACCACACAGCGCCCTTCGGGGCGTTCTTTTTTGATCGATGCGATCAAGGCTACAGGCTGTCTGTTGATCGTGTTGCATCACTTGGCTTTTTACGGCCCCATGTCGGATGTGTTGGCAGCGGTTTGGCCTGGTGGGGCGGCTTGGTTCCATGACCATGGCCGCTTGGCGGTTCAGTTTTTTTTGGTGTGTGCGGGTTTTCTCACGGCAGGCAGTCTGGCCAAGCATGAGTCCCTCGGCCTGTCGGAGGCCTTGAAGCTGGCTTGGCAGCGTTACTTGCGCTTAAACATTCCTTTGTTGGCAGCGCTGAGTTTTACCGTGCTGGTCAGCGAATGGGTGAGGCCTGACTTTGCACATGCCAGTTGGTCGGCGCCGCCCGATTGGGGACAGGCGCTGGCGCACAACGCGCTCATGCAGCATGTACTGGGTCTGGAGGCCTTGTCGGCAGGCATTTGGTATGTGGCGATTGATTTGCAGTTGTATGCAATGGCATTGCTTTGCCTGGTGGTGGTGAAGGCCTGGCCCCCTGCAAATAAAGAGAATCCGAGCGCAAACGGGACAGATGCCAAGCCCTGGTTGCTTTGGTTGGGGCTGGTCTGCGCCTCTTTGTGGTGGTGGAATCTGGACGCAGACCTGGACGATTGGGGTGTGTATTTCTGGGGCTCTTATGGTTTGGGCCTGCTGGCTTGGGAGGCCCGTCGGCAGGGCGGTTTGGGCACGGTGGATGCGCAAACTCGGGCCTGGGGTTGGGCCGTCCTGATGCTGCTTTTGGGTAGCGTGGCATGGTGGCTGGAGCCGCGTGTGCGCATCGCGGTGGCTTGGGGTTTGGCGGTTCTGCTGATGGCAGTGCCTGAGTCCTGGTTCAGGGGTGAGGCACTCGGGCGTTCGCGCTGGGGGCATGCCTTGCAATGGTTGGCTGGTGTGTCCTATTCCGTGTTTCTGATCCACTTTGGCGTGAGCTTGGCCGTCAATGCCGCCGTCACGGCGCACTGGCCTGATGCGCTGTGGGCCAACGCGCTGGGCGTGCTGGCCTCGGTGCTGTTGTCGCTGATTTCGGGGGGCTTGCTTTATCGGTGGGTGGAGAGGCACCCGCCGACGGTGTGGCGCTGGTGGTTTTGGGTAGGTGCTTTCAAAGCCAGTGTCGCACTGGCCTTGATCATGAATCCGTTGGGGTGAATTTCGACCCGGGTCAGTTGACCCGGGCGCTGGCTTTGACCTTTTCGTTGATGTAAGCCAGCGCTTCTTCGACCTGGTCGATCAATATCAAGCACAGGTCGCCTGGCGACAGGCGAGCGAGCGCCGTGTCGATCGCGTTGAACTCACCCTGAATGTCCTGCACATGGGTGGTGCGCAACGCGCCTTGCAAGCCTTCGCGCAGCAAACCGATCACCTCGCCGTCTTCGCGCCCGCGCTGGCAAGCATCTTGGTAGAGCAGCACTTCGTCAAAGGCTTTGCCCAGAATCTGGGTCTGGTCGCGGATGTCTTGATCGCGTCGGTCACCTGCACCGCTGATCACCACCACGCGTTTTTTAGCGGGCATGTTGTCAACCGCCTGCACCAAGGCCTGGATGGCGTCCGGGTTGTGTCCGTAGTCGGCAATAAGGGTGGCGCCCTGGTAGTCAAACAGGTTGAAGCGCCCGGGGACGCCCTGGATGTCGCTGATGAATGTGGACAGGCCTTGCGCAATCGCCTCCCAGTGCACGTCGACAGCCCATGCCGCCCCCACCGCGGCCAACACGTTCTCGGTCTGAAATCCGATCTGACCTTGCCGCGTGATGGGCACCTGACTGAGTGGGATGCGAAACACCTGTTTGCCCTTTTGGGCCACGATGTAAGCGTCTTCCACATAGACCACGCGTTTGCCTTGCGCGCGGTGAGTGGCCAAAACGGGGTGGTTGGGGTCGAGCGCAAAAAAGGTGACATCGCCTGGGCAGTGTCGGGCCATGGCGACCACGGCCGGGTCGTTGGCATTGAGCACGGCCATACCTGAAGGGGACACGTTGAGCACGATCACCCGCTTGAGCACCGTCAGGTCTTCCAAAGTGGTGATGTAGTTCAGGCCCAGGTGGTCGCCTGCGCCCAGGTTGGTCACCACCGCCACCTGGCAGCGGTCAAAGGCCATGCCTTCGCGCAGCAGGCCGCCGCGCGCGGTTTCGAACACGGCGGCGTCCACTTCGGGGTGCATCAACACGTTGCGGGCGCTGCGCGGCCCGCTGCAGTCGCCTGAATCGGTTTGACGGCCGTTCACATACACCCCGTCGGTGTTGGTCATGCCGACACGCAGGCCTTGGGCCTTGAGCAGATGGGCAGCCAAGCGCACCGTGGTGGTCTTGCCGTTGGTGCCGGTCACGGCAATCACCGGGATGCGGCCGTTGCCACCATCAGGGAACATGTGGTCAATGACCGCGTTACCCACGTCCCGGCCTTTGCCAAAGGAAGGGCTGATGTGCATGCGCAGGCCCGGTGCGGCGTTGAGTTCGACGATGCCACCGTTTTGTTCTTCGAGCGGGCGCGAGAGGGATTCGCAGACCACATCCACGCCGCAGATGTCCACGCCCACCATTTGTGCCGCAGCGATCACACGGGCGGCCACTTCAGGGTGTACCTCATCGGTCACGTCGGTGGCGGTACCACCGGTGGACAAGTTGGCGTTGTTGCGCAAAATCACACGACGGCCTTTGGCAGGCACCGACTCGGGTTCCAGGTCTTGCGCATGCAGGCGGCCGATGGCAATGTCGTCAAAACGGATTTTGGTCAAAGATGTGGCGTGACCTTCACCCCGGCGTGGGTCGGCATTGACCCGATCGACCAATTGGCGCACCGTGTGCTTGCCATCGCCCACGACCAGCGGCGGCTCACGCCTTGCGGCTGCCACCAGTTTGTTGCCCACCACAAGCAGGCGGTAATCGTGTCCTGGCAAAAACTTTTCAACCAACACGGTGCCATAGCGCACCGCCGTGGCATAGGCATTGTCAAAAGCTTGACGCGCGGTGATGTTGACTGAGACCCCTTTGCCCTGGTTGCCGTCTTGGGGTTTGACCACCACAGGCAGGCCGATTTCCTGAGCAATGGCCCAAGCTTCGTCCAGGCTCTTGGCTGGGCGACCCATGGGTACGGGCACGCCCGCTGCATGCAGCAGGCTTTTGGTCAGGTCCTTGTCCTGTGCAATGGATTCGGCAATGGCGCTGGTGGTGTCGGTTTCAGCGGCCTGGATGCGCCGCTGCTGTGCGCCCCAGCCAAACTGAACCAGGCTGCCATCGGTCAGGCGACGGATTGGGATGCCTCGTGCCATGGCGGCGTCCACAATGGCCCCGGTTGAAGGCCCAAGGCGCACGTCTTCGTCGAGTTCATGCAGTTGCGCGATAGCGCCTTCCAGGTCGAAGCCCGCACCTGCGGCGGCGGCCTGGCAAAGCTGTTCGGCCAGGTTCAAGGCCAAGCGCCCCACAACTTCCTCGGTGTACTGCACGACCACCTGAAATACGCCTGGCTCTTCGGTGGGCATGGTGCGGCTGAAAGACACCGGACAACCCGCGTGCGCTTGGAGGCTCAGGGTGACTTTTTCCAGCGCATGGGCCAGCGTGACGGCCTCGCCAGGACGCTGCCCGTCAAACGGCCCGACCGCGGGAAAAATGCGCCTCAACTGCTGCTCGACCGGGTGCTGCGCCGACAAGCCACTGTCTTCGGGGTTGCAGCTGACGATGGCTTCGATGGCGGTGTGTCGGCTCCACAGATTGGGGCCACGCAATGCGCGAATGCGGGAGACTTGCATGAAGGGTGTTTCCAGAAGGAGAAGGGTGTCGAGAGGCGTCGTTTCAGGCGGTGGGCAAGCTGCCATAACTTTTGATCCCGGCCCTGATCAGATCGGTCCCAATGTCCAGGGCCCATGCCGCACAGGCGGCCACCAGCATGTCGCTGGTGTTCAGGCTGCCCGTTTTCAAAAGCCGTGCCACGGCTGGACGCTGGCTCGACAGAACCAGGTGCTCTTTGGAACCCTGGGCCAGCACCAGTTGGCCTTCACGCCAAAAGCCCACGCGATGGCCAGCGCTGAGGTGCGCTTGCAAGCGGGTGTTTAGCTCATCGTCGGCATAAAACAGCACACTGCCATCGCAGTAGTCGGCCAGTGCGGCCACCTCAGGGTCGGCAGCATTGAGCACCGCCGTGCCCTCGGGCAGCACCACGTCGATTTGCGTGCGGATGTAGCTGGGCATTTTTTCATCACCGCCAGGGTACAGGTCATCCAGACCAGCAGCGCGGGGCATGCGGGTGACGATGCCAATTTGGCATCGGTCGTAAGGCAGCCCTTGGGCCAGCAGATGGCGGGCATCGCTTTCAAAAACGGCCGCTTGCACGCCACGGTTGATCAGCAAGCGCTGTGCTTGTGCCCAGTCCATGCCGTCTGGGGTTGGCAGTTGGCGCTGGTTCAAAAACAAGCCATTGGCACATGACAGACCTGTGTGCAGGCCCTTGAGGTGCAGCAACCAGGCCAGCAATTGCGCAGCTTTGGTGGTGTCGCCATCGCCCATCAGGCCGACCACCGGAATGCGACCGTTGTCTTCGGGCTTGAAGAGGTGGTTGGCAATCGCCTGGCCCACTGGGCGGGGTTGGCCCGAGGCGGGTTTGAGGTGCATCAGCAGGCCGGGGCCAGCATTGACTTCGACCACCGCGCCACCTTGTGGCCCCAGGGGCTTGGCGATGTCTTGTGCCACCAGGTCGACCCCGGCGATGTCCAGGCCCACCACGCGAGCGGCCAGCACCGCTTGCGCGGCCACATCGGGGTGTACGAGGTCGGTCACATCCATTGACATGTTGCCGGTGCGCATGATGAGCACCGAGCGGCCAGCTTCGGGCACGCTGCCTGCGCTCAGGCCCTGACGCTTGAGCTCCAAAACCGAGGTGGTGTGCTCGTCCAAGCGGATGGTGTCCAGCGGAAAATCCTCTTCCTCACCCCGGCGCGGGTCGGAGTTGATCTGCAACTCGATGAGTTCCTGAACAGAGTGGACACCGTCACCCACCACGCTGGCAGTCTCGCCCTTGTTGGCTGCCACGACTTGATCGCCGACCACCAGCAGACGGTGCTCTTCGCCCAGGATGAAACGCTCGACGATGACTTCGCTGCCCTCATCGAGGGCGATGTTGTAGGCCGCCTCGATGTCCTCCTGGCGTGACAGCTCCAGCGACACCCCCCGGGCGTGGTTGCCATCGGTGGGCTTGACGCAGACGGGCAGTCCTATGTCCTGGGCCGCTTCCCAAGCAGCTTGCGGGCTGTCCACGATCTGACCTTCGGGCACGGGCACACCGCACATGCTCAGCAGTTGCTTGGTCAAGTCCTTGTCTTTGGAAATGCCTTCAGCAATCGCACTGGTGCGGTCGGTCTCGGCGGTCCAGATGCGGCGCTGGCGCTGGCCATAACCGAGCTGCACCAGGTTGCCCTCGTTGAGGCGGATGTTCGGAATACCCCGGTCTGCCGCTGCATCGATGATGCTGGCGGTACTGGGGCCAATGCACAGGCTGTCCACCATTTGGGTCAGTTGGGCGATGTGGTCGGATACGTCAAAGGGCTGGTCTGCGATGGCAGCCAAGATCAGGTCGCGGGCGCTGTGCAAGGCCTGGCGGCTCACGGCTTCGTGGCGGGTGCGGATGACGACTTTGTAAACACCCCGTGGTCCGGCTTCGCGGGCTTTGCCAAAGCCGGTTTGCATGCCGGCGCGGGTTTGCAGCTCCAGCGCCACATGCTCCAGGATGTGACCCGGCCAGGTGCCTTCTTCCAAGCGCTTCAAAAATCCACCACGCTCGCCGACGCTGCAGCGGTGCTCGACCAGGCCTGGCAGCCAGGCCGTCAGGCGTTGAACGAAGCCGGGCAGGGTGTTGGAGGGGCTGTCTTCCAGATCGCCGATGTCGATCAGGGCTTCAATGACGGGGCGGTAAGTCCAGATGTTGGGGCCACGCAGAGGGGTCATGCGCAGGAACTGGATCTGGTGGGGTGTGGGGTGTGCGCTCATGCTTTGGGGGTGCAGCGATAGAATCGTCGCTCGATCGCGGGGGTGGCCAGCATTGGGGCTGGAAGCTCAAGGTTCAACAGTTGCATGGCTGATGCAGGTGGTTTCAACCGGGTCGATGTGAGTTTCTTTCGTCGCGCCACAGTGGCACGACGGGTTTTTGGGGTCCAGTTTCAATGTCTTCAGTACTTTCTTCTGCATCTTGGCGTTCGGTCGTTCCGGACGAGTGGCAAGCAGAAGTGCAAGCAAGGTTGGAGCCCGATGAAAACGCTTCAGCCTGGGTTTTGGTTGACCTGGACACGGCACTGAAGTTCCACAAAATCGCCTTGATTTTGACCGATCGGCGTATCCTCACGGCCAGTTTGAGTGAAAAAAAATGGCAGAGCTGGGCGCTGGCCGATGGCCAGCGATTGCGCCAGTCGGACCATGCCGGTGTCGGGCAGTTGGAGCTGAGCAATGAACAAGGCCGCCTGGCCGTTTGGCGCTTCACACTGGGGCTGCAAGAGGCGGTGTTTCGCTGGGTGGCGCAGTTTGAAGCGCAACAAAGCCACACCTCCCAAAGCCAGGGGGGCGGGGCCGCCGATCTGCATGGGCGTCCTTTGCAGGCGGCTCATCTGTCCTTGTGCCCGGTGTGCCAAGCAGGTTTGTCTGAGGACGATGACGAATGCCCCGTCTGTAGCCGCGAAGACCTGAACCCGCCATCCACTTGGACCTTGCTCAAGCTGTGGCGCTTTGCCCGCCCCTACAAGCGTTCTTTGCTGTTCGGATTTTTGCTGACCCTGGCCTCGACCGCGGCCACCTTGGTCCCGCCCTACCTGACCATGCCCTTGATGGACGAGGTGCTGATTCCTTACCAAAACGGGGCCGACATCGATCCCGGGTTGGTGTCCCTGTACTTGCTGGGACTGCTCGCTTCGGGTTTGCTGGCTTGGGGACTTGGCTGGGTCAAAACCTACATCCTGGCGCTGGTGTCCGAGCGCATCGGGGCCGATTTGCGCACCACCACCTACGAGCATTTGCTCAAACTCTCGTTGGAGTATTTTGGCGGTCGGCGCACCGGTGATCTGATCGCTCGCATCGGCAGCGAGACCGACCGCATCAACGTCTTCTTGTCATTGCACCTGCTGGACTTTGCCACCGACGTGTTGATGATTTTGATGACGGCTGTCATCTTGTTTTACATCAACCCCACGTTGGCGCTGGTGACCTTGTTGCCGCTGCCCTTCATTGGTTGGTTGATCCATGTGGTGCGCGAAAAATTGCGCACCGGCTTTGAAAAGATCGACCGCGTCTGGGCCGAGGTGACCAATGTGCTGACCGACACCATCCCGGGCATCCGGGTGGTCAAAGCTTTTGCGCAGGAAGACCGTGAAGCCCAGCGCTTCAAGGACGCCAATGCACACAACCTCCTGGTCAATGACCGGCTCAACCGCGTCTGGTCGCTGTTCTCGCCGACGGTGACGTTGATGACCGAAATCGGCTTGCTGGTGGTCTGGGGCTTTGGCATCTGGCTGGTGTCGGACGACCAAATCACGGTGGGTGTGCTGACCGCGTTTTTGGCCTACATCGGTCGCTTTTACACCCGCCTCGATTCCATGAGCCGCATCGTCTCGAACACGCAAAAAGCGGCCGCAGGAGCCAAGCGCATTTTTGACATCCTGGACCACGTCTCCAGCGTGCCCGAGCCGAGCAACCCAGTGGCTTTGCCGCCCCAGGTCAAAGGCCACATCACGGTGCGCGATGCAGGTTTTCGCTATGGCAACCGCGCCGTGATCCGGCAACTCAACCTCGACATTCAGCCTGGCCAGATGATTGGCTTGGTGGGCCACAGTGGCTCGGGAAAAAGCACGCTGGTCAATCTGATTTGCCGCTTTTACGACCTGAGCGATGGGGTGATCGAGTTGGACGGCACCGACATCCGCCAACTCAAGGTGGCCGACTACCGCCGTCAGATTGGTCTGGTGCTGCAAGAGCCATTTTTGTTCTTTGGCACCATCGCCGACAACATCGCTTATGGGCAGCCCAACGCCTCGCGCGAGGACATCGTCGCGGCAGCGCGTGCCGCGCATGCGCACGAATTCATTTTGCGCATGCCTCAGGGCTATGACTCGCTGGTGGGCGAGCGTGGGCAGGGCCTGTCGGGTGGGGAGCGCCAGCGCATCTCGATCGCGCGCGCCTTGCTCATCAACCCCCGTATCCTCATCCTCGATGAAGCCACTTCGGCGGTGGACACCGAGACCGAAAAAGAGATTCAAAAAGCGCTGGACAACCTGGTGCGCGGGCGCACGACCATTGCCATTGCGCACCGCTTGTCGACCTTGCGCAAGGCTGATCGTTTGGTGGTCATGGACAAAGGTGTGGTGGTCGAGGAGGGCACACATGACACGCTCATTGAGGCTCAGGGGGCTTATTGGCGTCTGTACGAAGCACAGCAGCGGCAGGCCGAGGCCGAGGCGGTGCTGGGTGGCAGCGACGAGGACAAGAAGGTGAGCGCATGAACCCGTTTGATTTGCATCGCGATGCTTTTGGTCGCTGGGTGCTGGTCTTGGCCGATGGCACTCGCCACACGCCTGTGACGGCCTTGCGCGCCTACCCCGTGACGGCTCCCGACCAAGGTGTAGCCCTGATGGATGCCGATGGTCATGAGGTGCATTGGGTGCCGGACCTGAATGCGTTGCCGATCGCTTTGCAGGCCTTGCTGCGCGAGGCGGTGGACGAGCGTGAATTTTTGCCACAAATCCTGCGCCTGGACACTGTCAGCAGTCTGGTCACGCCCAGCACTTGGTCGGTGCAAACCGATCGGGGTGCCACACAATTCATGCTCAAAGGTGAAGAAGATATCCGCCGCCTGACCGGCACCGTGCTGTTGATCAACGACGCCAATGGCGTGCAGTACATGATCCGAGACCTGGCAGCCATGGACAAACACTCACGCAAACTGCTGGACCGTTTTCTCTGAGCGGCTTCACAGTGGCCAAACCGAGGCCTGCTCGGGCACCAGCGCTCGCCATTTGACCTCGTGTTCGATGCGCTGGCGCAGCATGTCGGATGCTTCGCGCTCGCCATGCACCACATACACCTGCCCCGGTGCGCTGGGCATTTTGTGCAGCCAACTGAGCACTTGGTTGGCGTCGGCATGGGCCGAGGCCGATTCGATTTGCGCGACCTCGGCGCGAACGGCGACATCCTGCGCATGGATGCGGAGGGTGTTGCGGCCGCTGGCCAGCGCCGCACCCCGAGTGCCGGGAGCCTGATAACCCGTCAGAATGATCATGTTGCGGTGGTCCCCCGCATATTGCGCCAGATGGTGCAAGACACGCCCCCCTGTGGCCATGCCGCTGGCCGCCAGAATGACCATGGGACCGTGACGACGCGCCAGTGATTTGGACTGCTCTGGCGTTTCCAGCATGGTGGCCACATGGTCCATGTTCCGCACCTCCTGCACACTCAGGCGGTGCTCACCTGGGTGGCGCTCAAACAAAGCGGTGGTATGGATCGCCATCGGGCTGTCCAGAAAAATCGGCAAGCCTTTGGGAATTTCCCCTGCGGCCTTGAGCTGTGCGATGGTGTGCAACACGGCCTGCGCCCGCCCTACGGCAAATACGGGCACCACGGCCACGCCGCCGCGTGCAGCCAATTTTTTCAAGAGTGGTCCGAGTTCTTCAAACAACTTTTCCTTGGGGTGTTGACGGTCACCATAAGTTGACTCGATCAGCACCGTGTCGGCCTGAGGCGGCGGCTCGGGCGGGTTCATTAGAGGATCGTCGGGGCGACCCAGATCCCCCGAAAACAGCACGCGTCGACCGCCCACATCCAGCAGCAAACTGGCCGCGCCCAAGATGTGCCCGGCGGGCTGAAATCGGGCCTTCCAGCCGCGGATGGGTTCGAACCACTGCCCCTGATGCTCTGCGTGCAAGTGCCGCAGGCAGTGGATGGCCTCTTGCTTCGTGTAGAGCGGCAGGGCCGGAGCATGTTTGGAAAAGCCGTGCCTATTGGCAAAAAAAGCGTCTTCTTCCTGGATGTGCCCGCTGTCAGGCAGCAAGATGCCGACCAGATCGCAAGTGGCCGAAGTGGCATGCACACGGCCCCGAAAGCCGTTTTTGACCAACAAGGGCAAGTACCCGCTGTGGTCCAGGTGCGCATGGGTCAGCACCACCGCATCGATGTGGGCCGGATTGGCAGGCAGGGGATTCCAGTTGCGCAGGCGAAGTTGTTTGTAGCCCTGAAACAGCCCGCAATCGACCAGCAGCCGCTTTTGGTTGTGTTCGATCAGGTACTTGGAGCCGGTGACGGTGTCGGCTCCGCCAAGGAAGGTGATGGTGGCGCTCATGCCCCCATGTTCATGGCATTGGCTGGCGCAGGGTTTGACTTGGGTCAACGAATTGACCGACCTGCAAATTCAGCTCGAAGTAAGAGAGGGACTGCGGCGGGTGACGATTTCTGCGTACCCGCCATGAGGAACCCGCCGCAGCCCCTCTCGCACGGCCAAGCGGGTCCAACCTGCTCAAGCCCCGAAGAAGCCCTTGAGCTTGTCGGTCCAGGTTTCTCCACTGGGTTGATGCTTGCCACCGCCCTTGCTCAGTGACTCTTCAAACTCCTTGAGGAGTTTTTTCTGATGCTCTGTGAGCTTGACAGGGGTCTCTACCGTGATGTGGCAATACAGGTCTCCCGGGTAGCTGCCGCGCACGCCCTTGATGCCCTTGCCGCGCAAGCGGAACTGCTTGCCCGTTTGTGTGCCCTCGGGGATGTCGATGGCCGCTTTGCCGCCCAGCGTGGGCACATCGATTTCACCACCCAAAGCCGCTTTGGAAAAGCTGATCGGCACCGCGCAGTGCAGGTCATCGCCATCGCGCTCGAAGATGTCGTGCTTTTTCAGGCGGATCTCGATGAACAAGTCGCCCGGTGGCCCGCCGTTGGTACCCGGTTCGCCATTGCCCGCGCTGCGGATGCGCATGCCGTCGTCAATGCCCGCTGGAATTTTGACTTCCAGGGTTTTTTGTTTCTTGACTTTGCCTTGCCCATGGCAAGTGCCGCATGGGTCGGGGATGATCTTGCCCGTGCCACGGCAGTGCGGACAGGTTTGCTGCACGCTGAAAAAGCCCTGGCGCATTTGCACTTGGCCTTGGCCATGGCAGGTCGAGCAGGTCTTGGCGCTGGTGCCAGGTTTGGCCCCTGTGCCGTGGCAGGTGTCGCATTCGTCCCAGCTGGGAATGCGCAGCTGTGAGTCCTTGCCATTGGCCGCTTCTTCCAGCGTGATTTCCATCGCATAGCTGAGGTCCGCGCCACGAAACACTTGGCGTCCTCCACCACGCCCACCGCGGGCCTGTCCGCCAAAGATGTCGCCAAAGATGTCACCAAATGCGTCGCCAAAGCCACCAAAGCCCTCGGCACCGCCACGCATATTGGGGTCGACCCCGGCGTGGCCGTGTTGGTCGTAGGCCGCACGCTTTTGCGGGTCCGACAACATTTCGTAGGCTTCTTTGACCTCCTTGAATTTGCCCTCGGCCTCTTTGGCCTTGGCGTCTTCGCCCTGGTTGCGGTCAGGGTGGTACTTCATCGCCAATTTGCGATAAGCCTTTTTGATGTCATCGTCCGAGGCGTTTTTCGCAACGCCCAGTACTTCGTAAAAATCTCGTTTTGTCGCCATGACTTTGAACCCTGGCCTTCAGGCCGTTTCATGCAAAAAGCGTCCCGGGCAAAGCACGGGACGCTGTGGAGTGGATCGCTTCGTGCCTCACGTTGACGGCGGGACGAACTTCACGAGGACAGAATTTCTGTCATGGAGAGGAGCGCAGCGACGAAGCCATCCTTGTCATCGATCACTTAGCCCTTTTTGACTTCCTTGACTTCCGCGTCCACCACATTGTCGTCTTGCGGCTTGGTTTCTGCACCGCCGGCGGCTGCACCCGCAGCAGCCTGCTGCGCTTGCATGTCGGCATAGACCTTCTCACCCAGCTTCTGGCTGGCGGCCATCAGGGCTTCGGTCTTGGCTTCGATGGCGTCTTTGTCTTCGCCTTTCAAGGCTTCTTCAAGGTCCTTGGCTGCCGCTTCGATGGCTTGTTTTTCTGCCGCTTCGATCTTGTCGCCATGCTCGGTGAGGCTCTTCTTGACGCTGTGCACAGCGGCTTCGCCAGCGTTGCGGGCTTGAACGAGTTCGAGCTTTTTCTTGTCTTCCACCGCATTCAGCTCGGCGTCTTTCACCATCTGCTGGATTTCGGCTTCAGACAGACCAGAGTTGGCCTTGATGGTGATCTTGTTTTCCTTGCCGGTGCCTTTGTCTTTGGCGCCCACGTGCAAGATGCCGTTGGCGTCGATGTCAAAAGACACTTCGATCTGGGGTGTCCCACGCGAAGCGGGTGGGATGCCCTCAAGGTTGAATTCGCCCAGCAACTTGTTGCCCGAGGCGATGTCGCGCTCACCCTGGAACACCTTGATCGTCACCGCCGGCTGGTTGTCTTCGGCGGTCGAGAAAGTCTGTGCAAACTTGGTCGGGATGGTGGTGTTCTTGGTGATCATCTTGGTCATCACGCCACCCATGGTCTCGATGCCCAGGGACAAAGGCGTCACGTCCAGCAGCAGCACGTCAGTGCGGTCGCCCGACAAGACCTGGCCTTGAATCGCAGCGCCCACGGCCACGGCTTCGTCGGGGTTCACGTCCTTGCGGGGCTCTTTGCCGAAGAACTCCTTGACCTTCTCTTGCACCTTGGGCATGCGGGACATGCCGCCGACCAAAATGATGTCATCGATTTCGCCCACCGACACGCCCGCGTCCTTGATGGCCATGCGGCAGGGAGCGATGGTGCGCTCGATCAGCTCTTCCACCAGTTGCTCCAGCTTGGCGCGGGTCAGCTTGATGTTCAGGTGCTTGGGGCCGGTGGCGTCGGCCGTGATGTAGGGCAAGTTGACGTCAGTCGCGGCCGAGCTGGACAGCTCGATCTTGGCTTTTTCTGCAGCTTCTTTGAGGCGTTGCAGGGCCAGCACGTCTTTGGCCAGGTCCACGCCGGAATCTTTCTTGAACTCGGCGATGATGAAGTCGATGATGCGCTGGTCGAAGTCTTCGCCACCCAAGAAGGTGTCGCCGTTGGTGGACAACACTTCGAACTGCTTTTCCCCATCAACGTCGGCGATCTCGATGATGGACACGTCGAAGGTGCCGCCACCCAGGTCATACACGGCGATCTTGCGGTCGCCCTTTTCCTGCTTGTCCAAGCCAAAGGCCAAGGCCGCAGCGGTGGGTTCGTTGATGATGCGCTTGACGTCCAAACCGGCAATGCGGCCCGCGTCTTTGGTGGCCTGGCGCTGGGCGTCGTTGAAGTAGGCGGGCACCGTGATCACGGCCTCGGTCACTTCTTCGCCGAGGTAGTCTTCGGCGGTTTTCTTCATTTTGCGCAAAATTTCAGCGCTGATTTGGGGGGGGGCTAATTTGTTGCCGCGCACTTCCACCCAAGCGTCACCGTTGTCGGCTTTGGCGATGGTGTAAGGCATCAGGTCGATGTCTTTTTGGACTTCTTTTTCGGCGAACTTGCGACCGATCAAACGCTTGACCGCGTAGAGCGTGTTCTTGGGGTTGGTGACTGCCTGGCGCTTGGCAGAGGCGCCGACCAGAATTTCGCCATCTTCTTGGTAAGCAATGATGGACGGGGTGGTGCGAGCACCTTCGGCATTCTCGATCACTTTGGTCGTGTTGCCTTCCATGATGGCCACGCACGAGTTGGTGGTGCCCAAGTCAATACCGATGATTCTTCCCATGATGTGTACTCCGGTGAGGAAAATTGAAACTGATTAAGAAATGGTGATGGTGTTTGAGAATTCAAGAGCCAGATTGCTTCGTCGCTTCGCTCCTCGCAATGACGGTCAACCAGTCATTACGCGGCCTTCAATGTCTTGCGAGCTCCAACTGTCTTGTTGGGCCCCTAAAACTGTCATTGCGCGCTCCCCAGACTGTCATTGCGCGCTCCCCAGACTGTCATGCGAGCTCCTAAACTGTCATTGCGAGCGAAGCGTGGCAATCCATGTCTCATTTGGGCGCAGTGACCGTCACCAATGCCGGACGCAGCACGCGGTCGGCAATGGAGTAACCCTTTTGCAGCACAGTGACCACCGTGTTGGGCTCCTGTGCAGCAGGCACCACACTGATGGCCTGGTGGTGATGTGGGTCGAACTTGGTGCCAGCGGCAGGGGCGATTTCAGCCACTTTGTTGCGCTCCAGTGCACTTTTGAGTTGGCGCAGCGTGGCCTCAGAGCCTTCACGCAGCTGCTCAATCGTCACGTTGGGAATAGCCAGCCCCGCTTCCAGACTGTCCAGCACGGGCAGCAAGCTGTCGGCAAAGCCCTCCACGGCAAATTTACGGGCCTTGGCGATTTCGTCGTCGGCGCGGCGGCGGGCGTTTTGCACATCGGCCTGGGCGCGGAGGTACTGGTCCGCCAGGTCAGCATTTTGTGCTTTCAGGTTGGCCAATTCAGCCAGGGCATCGGCCAGTGGGTCGGTGGGCGTCATGGCGGCTGCTGCGGCCAATTCTTCATCACTCAGGGGCTTCGGGTCTTGGTTTTGGTTGGCTTCTGACATGAACAATGTCCGCAAAAAATGAATACCCTGGTTAAATGGGGGCGTTGTTTCGGGCTTCAAGGGGGGCTTTGCAGGTCAATGGACCCGAAAATGGCGCAAGAAAAACCCGCCCAAAGGCGGGTAGATCCAAAAAACGGGCCCAAAGCTGGGTTGTGCCTCAGCCGTTTTGATGGGGGCTCAATCCAGGGCCAGCAATTCCACGTCGAATTTCAATGTGGCGTTGGGGGGAATCACACCACCAGCGCCTCGTGCGCCATAGCCCAGCTCGGCCGGGATGATCAAGGTGCGCTGACCACCCACTTTCATGCCGGCCACGCCTTCATCCCAGCCTTTGATGACCATGCCAGCGCCCAGACCGAACACAAAGGGGTCACGGCGGTCGCGGCTGGAATCGAATTTGGCCCCTTGCTGGCCATCCTTGTAAAGCCAGCCGGTGTAATGAACGGTGACATCTTGACCTGGGGTGGCGACTTCGCCTTCGCCCACGACGGTGTCTTCGTATTGCAGGCCGGAGGGGGTGGTGTTCATGGGAAGCTTCCTGTCAGTAAGAGACCCCGGTGCCGCTGGCGGGCTCCGGGTTGTGGAAAACCCAAAATTATGCCAGTCCCGCCCACCGTCAGCTGGCCCGTTGGCGTTTGGCCAGATCGCGCATCAGCGCACCCACCCCATAGGTCCAGGCTGGTGCCTGGTCCGAGGTGGTGACTTGGTTGACCAAAGTGCCCAGCTGGGGAGTGGCAATGCTGACCACATCACCCACCACATGGGTGAAGCCCTGGCCGGGGCCGTGGCGGTCTTGCGTGGGGGCAAACATGGCGCCCAGGAACAGCATCATGCCGTCCGGGTATTGGTGGTACTTGCCCATGGCTTGGCGGGTCAAGTCGAGCGGGTCGCGGCTGATTTGGCTCAGGGCGCTGCTGCCTTGCATGACAAAGCCTTCGGGGCCTTGCACTTTCAGACTCAGCTCGCACTGGCGCACATCGTCGATGTTGAAGTTTTCGTCAAACAGGCGGATGAAAGGACCGATGGCGCAGCTGGCGTTGTTGTCTTTGGCTTTACCCAGCAACAAGGCGCTGCGACCTTCAAAATCACGCAAGTTCACGTCGTTGCCCAAAGTAGCGCCCACCACTTCGCCGCGTGAATTGGCCGCCAGCACGATTTCTGGTTCGGGGTTGTTCCATTGGCTGCCAGGGTGAATGCCCACCCAGGCCCCTGAGCCGACCGCGCTCATGGGTTGGGATTTGGTGAAAATTTCGGCATCGGGCCCGATGCCCACTTCCAGGTATTGCGACCACATGCCCTGGGCCAGCAGCACCTCCTTGAGTCTGGCCGATTCGGGCGAGCCGGGGACCACACTGCGCAAGTTGTCACCAATGACGGCGACCACCGCCTGTCGCACGGCTTCGGCGCGGCTGGCATCACCCCGGGCTTGTTCCTCGATCACGCGCTCGAGCATACTGGCCACAAAGGTCACTCCAGCGGCCTTGACGGCTTGCAAATCGCAAGGGGCCATGAACCAGGCTTGACTTGCATCACGGCAGGTTTCGTCGCTGTTGGCCAGCGTCATGGAGGTGCTGGCCAGGCGCGATGCTTTGCCGCTGCGCACCAACGCCCGAACTTGTTGGGCCACTTCGGGCAGCTCCAGCAATTGGCTGCAAGTGGGGGCAAGCTGCGACAGATCGAGCACATCATCGGGCGTGATGGCACAGACCACGGCGCCGAGGTCCGGCATCCACAAGCGGCCGATCAGCAAAGCCTGGTGGGCGTCTTGGGGCAAAAGGGTGTTGAGCATGGTGGCCTCGGATCAAATTCAAAAAACCATCTTGACAGACGCGAATCCCAGGCGCTGTCACCTTGGTGGAAAAGGGCTGAGGGCATCGGTACGCCAGCACAAGGCAGTGAAACATTGCATGTGAATGTGCGTTTGTACAAATCCTTGCATTGACTGTCGGGTATGGAACGGTCACAACGGGTGTGCCGGGGTAAATTAGGGGTGTATTCGTTTTTACCTTCAGGAGTCACCATGATCATTTCCAACACCCCATGGACCCGCTTGGGCTTAGCCGCTCTCGCAGCGACCGTTTTTTTGACGGGTTGCGCCACCACCGACATCACACCCCAACAAAGGGGAGCGGGGACGGGCGCGGTGATCGGCGCGGTGGCGGGGCAAATTCTGGGGCGCGACAGCAAATCCACCGCCATCGGCGCGGGCTTGGGCGCTTTGGGCGGCTACATCTGGTCCAAGAACATGGAAGACAAAAAGCGCGCCATGGAACAGGTCACGGCTGGCACCGGCACGGTAGTCACCCAAACAGCAGACAACCAGCTCAAGCTGAGCATCCCGAACGACATCTCGTTTGACACCGGTCGCGCCAACATCAAGCCGAATCTTCGTCCCATCCTCGACCAGTTCGCCCAAGGCTTGAGCCAGCAAACGAGCATGGAAGTGCGCATCGTTGGCCACACCGACAACACCGGCAGCGATGCCATCAACAATCCCCTCTCGGTTAACCGCGCCCAAAGCGCGCGTGACTACTTGGTGGCCAGGGGTGTCAACAGCAGCCGCATCAGCATCGATGGCCGTGGTTCGCGCGAGCCGATTGCTGACAACGCCACAGAATCGGGTCGGGCACGCAACCGCCGCATCGACATCTTTTTGGCCGAGCGCGGTCAAAGGTAAATTTTTTGCAGCAGCGCCAGCAGCGTTTTGCGCTGCGCTGGCGTGAGCTTAGCGGTCTTTTCGATCTCGAGTTCCGTCGCTGTCCGTTCGGCTTGCACCATGAGCTCTTGTCCTTTGGGCGTCGCGTGCAGGCCCACGGCGCGGCCGTCGTGCGGGTGGGGTTTCCGTTCGATCAGGCCGCGAGACTCCAGGGACTGGATCAGACCCACCAGATTGGGGGGCAAGAGGTTGAGCGTGGCGCACAACTGACGCGAGGTCACCCCTGGGTTGTGGCAAATCGTGGACATGACTGAAAAATCCACAGGCTTGAGGCCGTAGGGGGCCAGGCGCTCCAGAAACAGCTCGATGATGCTCAACGCCGCGCGCCTGGCGTTGTAGCCCATCAAGGTCTGCAGGTACGTTGTGTCCACCTGGTCGATGGCCGAACCCGAGGCGTGGGCGACTTTGGGGGATCGCGCTTTCTTGACGGCGGTCATGGGGACTTGCCTCACGCCGCCGCTGTGCACTGCTGCACGATGATGAAGGAGCGCATCTGGAATTCGGGCAGCACCCAACTGCGCAGGGCTTTGGCCGGGGCTAGCCAGCGTGCTGCGGCGTTGGGTGTGTCGGCTTGCACACCGGCTTCGATGCGCAGCCAGGCCCAGTCCATCAGCACCAGCGCCACGGCGCGCAGATAGTCATCGGTCACGCGGTAGGCCAGGGCGGCGTCTTGCGGGGCGGCTTTGACAATTTGTGCGGTGATGGCACGCAGCGTTTGGATGCGCGCTGTGGCGGAGGTGCTGGCTTTGGCCTCTTTGGGCAGATCGGCCTGAATCGCATCGAGCAGGGCGTTCATGCCGGTGCCACCATCGGCCAGCACCTTGCGCACCAAGAGGTCAATCGCCTGGATTTCGTTGGTGCCTTCGTAAATCATGGCCACGCGGGCGTCTCGCACGATCTGCTCAATGCCCCATTCGCGCACATAGCCGTGGCCACCAAACACTTGCAGGCAGTCGCTGCCGCCATGAAAGGCTTGGTGGGTGAACACCGATTTCATGACCGGCGTGACGAGCGCGCACCACCGCTCGGCAGCGGCTTGGGTGTCGGGGTTGGCACTGTGTTTGATCAGGTCGAGTTCGAGCGCTGTGCGGTAGGCCAACACGCGGCCGGCATCGACCCAGGCGCGCTGCGTGTCGAGGATACGGCGCATGGCGGGGTGTTCGCCAATCAGATCGGCTTCGCCTGCGGGTTTGCCTTTGCCGGGGGCACGCATTTGGCGGCGCTCTTGCGCGTAGGCGTCGGCCTTTTGCCAGGCGGCGTCCAGCAGGCCAATGCCTTGCAAGGCCACGTGCAGGCGGGCGGCGTTCATCATCACGAACATCGCGTTCAGGCCTTTACCGGGCTCGCCCACGATTGAAGAGACCGCTTCGTCAAAGCGCATCACGCAGGTGGGGCTGCCGTGCAAGCCCATTTTTTCTTCGATGCGGTCGCAGTGCACGCGACTGCGCGAGCCGTCGGAGTAAAACTTGGGGACCAGAAAAAGCGACAGGCCCTTGGGGCCGGGAGGTGCGTCGGGCAAGCGGGCCAATACCAGGTGGACAATGTTGTCGGTCAGGTCGTGCTCGCCGCCCGAGATGAAAATTTTGGTGCCGCTGACAGCGTAGTTCCCGTCGGGCAAAGGCACGGCTTTGGTGCGCGCCAGGCCCAGGTCAGAGCCGGCATGTGGCTCGGTCAAGCACATGGTGGCCAGCCATTCGCCCGTGGCCACTTTCTCTAAATAGTGCGCTTTGAGTTCGTCGCTGGCGTGGTGCTTGATGCACTCATAAGCGCCGTGCAGCAGGCCGGGGGCCATGGTCCAGCCGTGGTTGGCGGCGCTCAACATTTCGTACAGCATGGCCTCGAGCACGCTGGGCAAGCCTTGGCCGCCGTCTTCAGCGCTGGCGGCCAACGCTGGCCAGCCCGATTGCCAGAAGGACTGGTAAGCATCCTTAAAGCCCGGGGGCATGGTGACCGCACCGTCCGTCCACTGCGCGCCAATTTCGTCGCCATCGCGGTTGAGCGGAGCCACCACTTCGCCCACAAACTTGCCCGCTTCCTCCAGCACTTGCTGCATCAGGTCAGTGTCCACCTCGGCAAAGGCGGGCAGGGCTTGCAGTTGGGCGGGCGCATTGAGGACACGTGACAACACAAACTGCATGTCGTCGGTGCGGGGTTGGTAGGCGTTCATGGTTTAGGGCGGTAATCATCAAAACGCCGGAGCGCCCACAGGCGCTCCGGTTGGGATCAGCTGATCAAGAATCGACAGTGAAACCAATGCGTTTGATCAGTGGACCCCAACGCTCGAGTTCCACTTGCGAGCTCTTGAGCTGATCAGCTGGCGTGCCGCCGAAGGGAATCAGACCCACCACGGTCAAGGCGTCTTGAACGCCCTTGTCTTTCAGTGCCGTATTGATCGCTGCGTTGGCCGCTTGCACGACGGCCGCCGGTGTTTTGGCCGGGGCGTAAAAACCAAACCATTCTTCCACGGTCAACTCGGGGAAGCCTTGCTCGGCAAAGGTCGCCACGTCGGGTACAAAAGGCGAGCGGGTTCTGCCCGAGGTCGCGAGGATGCGCATCTTGCCAGCCTTGTGGTTGGCGATGAAGTCGCCGTGGGGTGTGAACATGCTGGCGATCTGGCCGCCGACCACGTCGGTCACGCCAGGCACCGAGCCGCGGTAAGGCACGTGTTTGAATTCAAAGTTCTGGTTCAAACCGAGCAAAGCGCCGATGAAGTGCGGCGTGGAGCCTGCAGCGGGCGAGCCGTAGCTGGCTTGAGCGGGGTTGGCTTTGGCCCAGGCGATAAAGTCTTTCACGTTCTTGACGCTGGCTGGCACCAGGGGACCGACAGCAAAACCGTGGTGGATCATGGAGGCCGTGCCCACGGGCGTGAAATCATCAAACGGCTTGTACTGAAGGTTTTTGAAGATGTGGGGGTAGAGCGAAATGGCAGAGAACGGGGTCATGGCCAACACCGAGCCGTCGGCCGGTGCGCTTTTGAGCAGGTTCAGGGCAATTTGGCCGCCAGCGCCGGGGCGGCTGTCGATGATGCCGGCGTTCTTGCTGTAGGGCGTGCCGCCAAATTTCTCGGCCACGCGACGGGCGCAGATGTCACCCGAGCTGCCGGGTGGGAAGCCGTAGAGCACCTTGACTTGCTCGATGGGCAAGCCGCTTTGTGCCCAGGCTTGCTGGAATGCCGTGCTGCCCAGTGCCGCAGCACTGATGGCAGATTGAATGAATTCACGACGGTTGGTCATGTGTGTCTCCTGGGTTGGTTGAAAGATTGACGGAATGTTTCAGCTGCAAAGCGTTTTGATGTCTTCCGGCACCGGGATGGCTTTGATGCGGTCCGGGTCTTCGGGGTGCTTGATGCAAAAAGCGCGAACTTCAGTGCCCTCGCACAGCACGGTGTCACCGCGCATGACCACGTGCTTGTGCACAAACACTTTGTCGCGCCACTCTTGCACGCTGGTGTGCACCTGCAAGGTCTCGCCGTAGGTGGCGGGGCGGATGAATTTGGTGTTGATTTCCAAGAGCGGCGTGCCGATGATGCCGCGCGTTTTGACCAGCTCGCGCCAAGGCAAGATGCCGCATTTCATGAAGAAGTTCAATGAGGATGCGTCCATCCACTTGGAAAAATTGGGAAAGAACACGATGCCTGCCGGGTCGCAGTCACCGAACATCACTTGCACTTCATAAACAACGGTTTTGCTCATCTTGGGTCTCTTTGTTGGGGCTCACCAGGTTTCAGTTGTCATGCCCGACTTGATCGGGCAACCATGTTTGTTCCATTCATGGATTGCCACGCTTCGCTCGCAATGACGGTACGGGTGTCATCGCGAGGCAGGAAGCGATCCATGGTGGTTCGAGGCATGGATTGCCGCGCTGCGCTCGCAATGACGCAAGAGGTGTCATCGCGAGGCAGGAAGCGATCCATGTTCGTTCCATTCATGGATTGCCACGCTGCGCTTTCAATGACGGCACGGGTGTCATCGCGAAGTACGAAGCGATCCATGGTGGTTCGAGGCATGGATTGCCACGCTTCGCTCGCAATGACGGCACGGGTGTCATCGCGAGGAACGAAGCGATCCATCATCGTGGGGCCATTCGCAAAGCACCATCGAGGCGGATGACTTCGCCGTTCAGGTGGTCGTTGTGCACGATGTGGCAGGCCAGTTCAGCAAATTCGCTGGGCTTGCCCAAGCGGGCAGGGAAGGGGATGCTGGCGGCCAGTGATTGCTGGATCGGCTCGGGCAAGCTGGCCAGCAGTGGGGTTTTGAAAAGGCCAGGGGCAATGGTGCACACGCGGATGCCGTGTTGCGCCAGGTCACGGGCCATGGGCAGCGTCATGCCCACCACGCCCGCTTTGGAGGCGCTGTAGGCCTGCTGGCCCACCTGGCCGTCAAATGCCGCGACCGATGCCGTGAAGACCATCACGCCACGCGCACCGTCTTCCATGGGGTCCAGTTGGGTGCAGGCCTCGGCAAACAAACGTGCGGCGTTGTAAGTGCCGATCAAGTTGACGTTGATCACCTTGGCAAACTCGTCCAACGGCGCTGCTTTGCCGTCTTTGCCCACAACACGTTTGGCGGTACCAATACCGGCGATCTGCATCAGGATGCGGGCGGGGCCGTGGGCTGCAGAGGCCGTTTGAATGGCCTGGGCCATACTTTCTGGATCTGAAACGTTGCAATGCACTGCAAGGCCACCGATTTCTTGCGCCACGCGCTCGGCGTTGGCCATGTTCAGGTCGAGCACCGCGACTTTGGCGCCCAGGCGGGCCAGCTCGCGTGCGGTGGCCTCGCCCAGACCCGAGCCGCCGCCGGTGACCAGTGCTGCTGTTCCGTGGATGTTCATGTTGTGTCCTTTTCAGTGGTAAGTGAGAGCCAGCTTTAAGCTTTCGTCACTGCGAGCGAAGTGCGCGAGTCCATGCATGGATTGCCACGCTGCGCTCGCAATGACGCAAGAGGTGTCATCGCGAGGCACGAAGCGATCTGTGTTCGTTCTGTGCGTGGATTGCCACTCTGCGCTCGCCATGACGTGCTTGTGTTCATTACACAGTGCCTTCGGGGTTCTCGATCAGCAAGGCGATGCCCTGTCCGCCACCCACGCAGGCACTCGATATGCCGTAACGCAAGCCCGAGCGCTGGAGCTCTCGCGCCAGGGTGATGGTCAGGCGTACACCGGTGGCGGCCAGTGGATGGCCCAGTGCGATCGCGCCGCCGTTGACGTTGAGCTTGGACAAGTCCAGCCCCAACTCGCGGCCCACCGCCAGGGTTTGCGCGCCTTGTGCTTCGTTGATCTCAAAGCGGCCAATGTCAGACAGCTTCAGGCCCGTGCGTTCCAGCAGCAAGCGGATGGCGGGGGCAGGGCCGATGCCCATGATTTCGGGCGGTACGCCCACGGCCGCAGCGGCGACCACGCGGGCCATGGGTTTTTTGCCTTGGGCTTTCGCATAGGCGCCCGAGGTGACCACACAAGCGGCTGCCGCATCGACCAAGGCCGAGCTGTTGCCCCCGGTTTGCACGCCGCCTTCATACACCGGCTTGAGCTTGCCCAGCACCTCGGCAGGGGAAATGCGGGCATGGGTATCGGCGGTGACTTCGGTCACTTTGCCTTGGAGCTTGATGCCTCGCGGCTTGTAGCCTTCGAGCTCAAATTTTTCAGTGACCACCGGCACGATTTCGCCTGCATGAAAACCAGCCGCTTGCGCCGCCACGGCCTTGGCGAATGATTCAGACGCGAACTGGTCGACCTCTTCGCGGGTGATGTTGTATTTTTTGGCCAGGTTCTCGGCTGTCTGGATCATGTTGATGCCTGCGGCTGGGTCTTTCAGGGCTTCCCACATGAAGTCTTTGAAGCCCACGGGTGCGCCCAATTTGAAGCCGGTGCGGTGGTCAAAGGCGGCAATCGGGTTGCGCGTCATGCTTTCGGTGCCGACCACCAGTGCGGCCTCGCACACGCCCGCTTCGATTTGCTCACCAGCCTGGCGAAACAGCTCAAAACCGGTGCCGCAAATGCGCTGCACCATGATGGCGGGCACTTCTTGCGGCACACCGGCGTACAGGCCGATGTGCCGGGGCAGCACAAATTGGTCGAAGTCGCCAGGCGCCATGTTGCCGGTGATGACCGAGCCGATCTCGGTGGCGGCGATGCCCGCGCGCTTGAGCGCTTCGCGGGCCGCCTTGATGCCCAGGTCGGTGGGCGAGATGTGGCCCAAGGCCCCGCAGTAATCGACCATGGGGGTGCGCACGCCTTCGTGCATCCACACATCGGCGAAAGCGTTGAAAAATCCTTTGGAGGTCATGGGTTGTCCTTGATGGGGTGATGACAGAGATTGCCGCGCTTCGCTCGCAATGACGAGTCAAGCCAGAGATTGCCGCGCTCCGCTCGCAATGACGCAGCAAGCCGTGGATTGCTGTGATCGACTCGCCATGAAGGAGGAGTCGTCATTGCGAGGAGCGAAGCGACGTGGCAATCCATGTTCAATGGCTCGGCTTGAGGATGTGCTTCAGGGTATCGGCATGCAAGGCGGCCACGGTGTCCGCGCGGTGGGCTAGGACCGAGCGCTGGTTGATCGAACCCTTGTCGGTGATCTCGCCCTTGTCGATGGTGGGCGGCTCACTCAGCAGGCACAGACGTGCGATGCGGTTGGCGCTGCCGGTAGCGGTTTGAGACAGTTCGTTGACGACATCCTGGAACTTGGCGAGTACCGGGGCCGAGGCAAGCACGTCCGACATCGATGCATCTGCACCCAGACCGCTGAGGGCGCGCACAGCAGGCGTTGGGAAGATCATCGCGCCAACTTCCTTCATGTTCAGGCCAGTGAGTACCGCGTCCTGGATGTAAGGCGCGCCCGCAGCAATGATCTTGCCGCGCAGAGGACCGACGCTCACGAAGGTGCCAGTGGCGAGCTTGAAGTCTTCGGCAATGCGGCCGTCGAATTTCAGGCCCAGGTGCACATTGGTGTCGTCGATCCACTTGACCGCATCGCCGGTCTTGAAGAAGCCCTCTTCGTCAAAGGCGTCCGCGGTTTCTTCAGGGTTGCGCCAGTAGCCCGGTGTGATGTTAGGACCACGGTAACGCACCTCGGTTTTGCCTTGCGTGTCCACCAGTTTGAGTTCCATGCCGGGTGTGGGCACGCCGAGGTCGCCCGCCTGCACAAAGGGGTTGGTCACAAAAATACCAAAGGGGCCGGACTCGGTCATGCCCAGCCCGGTGCCCATGACAATGCGTTCGCCAATTTCGCGTTCTTGCGATTCATACAGACTTTCCCAGATGGGCTGAGCCAAGGCGGCACCGGCATAAAAGAACATCTGCACGCGCGACAACAAGGTCTTGCGCAGCTGGTCGTCGGTCTTCATGGCATGGGCAATGGCCTCAAAGCCAGTGGGCACGTTGAAGTAAACCGTGGGCGCGATCTCGCGCAGGTTGCGCAATGTTTCGGGCATCAACGCCGGCGTGGGCTTGCCATCGTCGATGTACAGCGTTCCGCCGTGGAACACGGTCATGCCGAAATTGTGGTTGCCCCCGAAGGTGTGGTTCCATGGCAGCCAATCGACCAACACCAAATCGCGCTCGGCCAGCACGGGCATCGATTGGACCATTTGCTGCTGGTTGGCGCACCACAGCCGGTTGGTGTTGATGACAGCCTTGGGCAGCTTGGTGGAGCCGCTGGTGAACAAAAACTTGGCAATGGTGTCGGGGCCGGTGGCGGCCATGGCGGCATCCACAGCGCTTGTAGCCGCGGTGGCGCACAGACTGTCAAAGGAGGTGACTGTGCGTCCGGGCACTTCGCCTTCGCACATCACCACTTCCATGTCGTCACCCACGGTGGCGGCAATGGCTTTGGCATAGCGGGCGTCCGAGGCGAACACCATGCCGGGTGTGACGGTGCGCAGCACATGCTTGAGCTTGTCGTAATCCACGCTGACCAGCGAGTAGGGTGGCGAGGTGGGCACAAAAGGCACACCAGCGACCATACAGCCCAGAGCCAGTAACGCGTGCTCCAAGCTGTTTTCGCTCAGGATCACCACCGGGCGCTCAGCGCTCAGGCCCCGGTCGAGCACGCTTTGTGCGATGCTGCGCGCCGTTTGCCAGGCCTGTGCATAAGTGATGTGGCGCCAGTCGCCCAGCGTGCCATCGGCTTGTTTGACGCGCCGTGCCATGAAGGTCTGCTCGGGCTTGACCTGCGCCCAGTGCTGCAGCCGATCGGTCAGTCGATCCGGGTAATCCTGCAGCGCCTGATCGGCTTGCAGATAGCGTGTGCCTGGCATACCCTCGCGCAGTGCGACACGGGTCACGCCGAACTTCAGCGGGCGAAATTTGGGGGCGGTCATGTTTTGTCTCCGTTCAAGCCTTTTGCACCTTGGCCGCCTTGCCTTCCAGAAAAGCGCGCACGCGGGCTTTG
The DNA here is from genome assembly GCA_027488215.1 of Comamonadaceae bacterium. Taxonomy (GTDB): domain Bacteria; phylum Pseudomonadota; class Gammaproteobacteria; order Burkholderiales; family Burkholderiaceae_C; genus Limnohabitans_A. The sequence goes on along the minus strand of JAIYCB010000006.1, from coordinate 12,861 downwards.
GCTTCGGGTGCGGCTTGGGCGATCGAGGCCATCAGGGCTTCGGTAAAGAGGCCGTGGTCAGCCGGTTGCTCGGCAATGCGGGGCATGGCGTGGGTGAGGGCGAAGTTGGTCAGGGGTGCGTTGGTGGCGATGCGGGTGGCCAGTTCGATGGCCTTGGCCAAAGCACCGCCGGTGGGCACCAGGTATTGGGCAAAACCCACGCGCTCGCCCTCTTGCGCGTTGTACACACGGCCCGTGAGCATCATGTCGATCATGCGTGCCGTGCCAATCAGTTTGGGCACGCGCACCGAGCCACCGCCACCCACGAAGATGCCGCGCGTGCCTTCAGGCAGGGCATAAAAAGTGCTCTCGTCGGCCACGCGGATGTGGCTGGCGCTGGCCAATTCCAAGCCACCGCCCACCACCGCGCCATGCAGCGCGGTGACCACGGGAACAGGGCCTTGTTCGACCGCGTTCAGGGCAACGTGCCAGCTTCGGGAATGGTGAATGCCTTCCCCGGCGTCGCGCTCCTTGAGCTCCGACAGGTCGAGTCCAGCGCAAAAATGATCCCCCTCACCGTGGATGACGGCGGCGCGGGCTTGCGCGGGCAGGTTCTGGAACACGTCACGCAGTGCTTCAATCAGGGCGTCGTTGAGTGCATTGCGCTTGGCAGGGCGGCACAGGCGCACCACGGCCACCGCGCCTTGCATCTCCAGGGCCACGCCGTTGGCGGCAGCACGTTCCAGGATCGGGTGAGGGGCTTGTGTCATCGAGATGGGTCCTTGGCAGGGCGGGGTCAGAGGATGCAATAAAGTTATTGCTAATAACCATATTGTGCGCACCAGATGACGCTTGGGCAGTTAGTGTTTACCCTAGGTTCTGAGCCGAGAGTGCCCAGCTGTGGGGAGCCAATTGGATTGACTTAGGGGCTTTTTTCGTCGCCTGGGCGCATGCCCTTGAGCCAGTAGACCCAGGAAAGGATCACGGCCACGGCGGTGTAAAGCTCAGGAGGGATTTCCTTGTCCAGGTCGATGCGGCTGAGCAGGGCCAGCAGCTGAGGGTCTTCGGCCACATACACGCCGTGGCGCTTGGCTTCGTCGATGATGCGCTGGGCCAGCTCGTCCTCACCCTTGGCACTGATGATGGGCGTTTTGCGCTTGCCATACTCCAGGGCGATGGCTTCCTTGAGCGGGGCTTTCATGTCTGCACATCCAGCAAGCTGCCGGTCTCGGGCGGGTTCCAGGGCATGGGCTCGGAAGGGCCTGGGCCGTGGATGATTTGCAACCGGGTCATGTTCAGGCCTGCACTGTCGAGCTCCTCGGCCAGGTTGGGTGTCAGGTCGCGTGCCCGGTGCACCACATCCTCACGCAGGGCCCACATGACCATATCGACTTCTGTTTGATCGCTGATGCGTGTTTGCAGCCACACCTCACCCAGCTCGCGGTTGCGGGTGTGCAGGTGAATGACCAGGGGTGCTTTTTCTTGACCGCGCTTGCTGCGGCCCCGCACAAATCGCAGCGCTACCGGTTCGGCGTCCGAAAAAGGCAGCATCATCGAAAACACCCATTCGCGCCCCGTCAGGGTTTCGGCCGCGGTGAGTTGGTGCGACTCGATGTCGTCGATGGCATCTTGCACACGGCCAGTCGCCTCGTGGCTGGTGCTTTGCAACAGGCGCAGCAACTGCCGCAGGCCCGACTTCAGGTCAACCAGACCACTGCCATGGCCTTGTGACAGCAACGCTTCGGTCATCAGGCCGCTGCGCTGCATGAGTTGTTGCAGTTTTTCTGGGGTCAGTTGGGCCATGCTGGGCCGCATGCGTTGCCACTGCTGCAGTGCTGCCAGCTCGGGGGAGGCCGGGTTCAGACTCCGCAACAGGCTGTCCAGCCCGCCGGGGCGCAGCAACAAGGCCAGTGCGCCCATGTCCGGTGGCCTGAAACCCAGTTGTTGCATGCGGTTGGGCACTTGCGCCAAAGGTGCAGCCGCGGCAGGGGGCGGCGCACCAGCTGCTTGCAGGGGGCGCAGCCAGATCGAACCATCGTTTTGCAGCTGCACCCGAAACAAGGCCGTATCCCCCGAGGCCAGACGCAGCCCGGCGGGCAATTCTTTGGGCAAGTCGATGAAGCGTCCTGCCTGCGCGGGGTCTTGCAGGACCAGACGCATCCGGTCACTGCGGGCCTCAACGGTGGATTGAATCACCTGCCCATCGCGCAAGCCCAGGTCGGCGGCGACGCGCTCCAGCACCAAGGGCAGTCGCCCCTCCAGGTAAATGGTGGGAATTTTCGGATTCAGGTGGGCGGTTTCAGCCCCTGTGATCATGCGACAACCTGATCGGCATTCAGGGGAAACGCACCCAGCGGCGCTGGTCGTTCGGATCGGGCGCCGTCTTGTGTTCTGCCTGTGATTCAGCAGCCTGGAACAAAGGCATGGCCCCAGGGTGTTGGCTCAACATCATCTGGCGCAAGGCGGACATGCTCGGCACCTTCAATTGGACACCTGACCGCATCTGATGGTTTGAACCCGATGGGAAAACTTGCGGGTTCATGCTCACAAAGGCCTTGCGCAAAAAGTCCGGGTGCAAAGGGACGTCGGGCAGAGCTCTGCGGATCACGCGGTCCAGCGTCTCGCCGCGTTGCACTGTGACCATGCTGCTGACTGCGGCTGCCGATTCAGGTGTTGAGGTCGTACCCGATGGATGGGCATGCGCAAGACCACCGGCCGAATGGGCCGGTGTCGGCGGCAAGCCGCCCATTTGCTGAAAAGCCGCCTGCGGCCCCAACAGCGCTTTGAGGGCCAGGGCCGCGGCAGTGTCGGTTGACCAGGCGGCCGAGCTCCAGCTGAACAGAGCGCAGCTGCCGAACAGCCAGGCAGCCAGGCGAGGGGAGGTGGAAACGGCAGAGGTCATGGCGGTATTGTGGTTCGGGTTGAACGGGCTCACAAGGGCAGGGCCATCCAGGCGCCGTGCGTGGCCAGGGCCGGACCTGCCAATTGTTGCAGCTCTGTGCGGTGCGCGCCCACCTTCACCACCTGAGCCAAGGCCAGGTGCTGGGCCACACCGGGCTCCAACATGCGGGCCGGCACATGGGCGGGGTCCATCAAAAGCACGCGGTCACCGGGGCGCAAACCGCTGTCAAAGCCCGCTTGCAGCTCGAGTGACTGGGTGCCTTGGCGGCGAACATGGAACTGCACGGGTTCGCACTCGCTGAGCTTGTCCAGCTGGGCTACCCATTGGCGCATGCGCTCATGCAGCAAGCCTTGCATTTGCTGTGCCCAGGCCGTGGGGCTTTGTGCCAGGGCCATGGGCGCGATGGTGATGATCTGGTCGATTTGCCACTGCGCCTCCAGACGCGAGGACGCGCTGAGCTTTTGTCCCAGGCGCATGCTCAAGGTCCAGCGCCAAAGCGGGGCACTCTCGGTCAAATGCTCTGTCCAAGAACGCGCAACAGGGGCGTGTGGGTGCAGCGAAATCTCGGCCATCCAGCCGCTGCGCTCCTCGGTCTGGCCTGTCAATGCGCGCATGTAGGCGTTGTCCGATTGGGGGGCCGCCTGTGCCACGCTGTGCGTGCGCCAGCGCTTGGAGGCCTGCATGTTTTGGCTCCACGACTGTTGCGCAAAGCCGAGCAGGGAATGGCTGGCAAACAGTTGCTGGCCGTTGAAACCCTCAGGCATTACCACCTGCACACCCAAAGGCAAACGCCAGGGACGGGGCGGGGCCTTGCAGCTTTGGTCTGCTCCCACCGGTTTCCAGCCCCAGGGCAAGACCTCGGCGCTGACTTCGGTCACCGGTTCATCGCCTTGCACATAAGACATGACCCGTACGCCGCGCACCCGTGCTTCAGAGTGGAAATGGGCGCTTTCGTGCAAAGCCCCCTTGTCGTCCACCCAAGCCGTGCTGAGCACCCGTGTGGGCCGATCCAGCGTGGCGTCCAAAATTGCCTGACGGATGGCGGCCAACTGCGCGTCGTATTCTTTTTGTGGATTCTTCTGGGCCGATTTGACCGTCTGGGCCTGGGCATTCAAGAGCGCCTGAACGGGGGCCGATGCCAGCGCTTTGGCTGCCAACTCGGCAGGTCCGGGGCTCTGGGCGGCGGCCGTGCTGACCAGTGCAGAAGCCAGCACGGCAGCGCAGACGCGCAATCCGGCAAGGCGGGGCAAGTTCACATGGGCCAGCATGGGGTTATCCAATCCGTGCGGCGATCAGCGGCGACGCATGGCCATCTGACCCAGGTACAAGGCACGCAAATCGCGCACCACGTGCTGGTCCAGTGACAGTGTGGTCTCGTAAGTGTCATCTCCCACCGGGGTGATGCTGACCATGGTGGCGCCATAAATCACACCCTCCACCTTGGCGCGGAAGGTGTCGCTCATCACCGTCATGTCGGCCACGGTGGTGCTGGCATCGAGTTGCTGGCCATAGACCTGTTCGGTCAGTGAGCGGTAGGCGTCCAGTTTGGACGCACGGATGGCCAACAGGCGCTGCTGAGCTGGGTTTTTGTGGTTTTGCACGCTGATGACCGCATAGCCCGTGGCCACCAGGGTTTCACGCTTTTCCACCAGGGGGCTGACCATTGAGGGCGGAGCGGCAGGCGTGATCGCGGTGTTCTGGCCCGTGATGTTCAAGGGCACGGATTGGCATCCGGCCAAAGCCAAGGTGATCAGCAAGGCGGCTGCCAGTGAACGGTGACGGGTCATTGTGCTTCTCCATGAACGGGCACCCACGCCAATCAAAGTGGCGCGTGGATGTGTTGTGACTTGCTGCTTACATCGGCATCAGTGCCCAAGTCTTGAGTTTCAGCCGAACATTCCAGCCTTGATGGCGCTGTCTTTTAAAAAATTGCAAATAAAATAATTCAAAAAAATTATTAAATTTGTAGATTAAACCTTATTAATTGAAAAAACTTGCTAAAGTGTCATTTGATAACTTATAAACCAGCCAGTGAATCGATGGACAGACGTTTTTCAATTGCCGTGTGGAGCTTTCAGCGTAACTCGCCAGGTGGGCGAGCCTTGAACGCCACCTGGCCCCACCAGACACCATATTGACATGAAAGCCAGCGCCAAAACTCAAATCATCGGACAAAGCCGAGCGACGCAGTTTTTGCGCGAGCTCATCCAGACTTTGGCGGCTTCATCTTCCACAGCCCTGGTCACTGGCGAAAGCGGCACCGGCAAAGAACTGGTGGCCCAGGCCCTGCATGCCCAAGGCCCTCGCGCCAGCGGCCCCTTTGTGCCCATCAATTGCGGGGCCATCCCGCGTGAACTGATCGAAAGTGAGCTCTTTGGTCACCGCAAAGGTGCCTTCACGGGCGCCGTGGCCGACCGATTGGGCCGATTTGAGTTAGCACACGGCGGCACCTTGTTTCTGGACGAAATCGGCGACCTGCCGATGGACATGCAGGTCAAGCTGTTGCGTGTTTTGCAAGAGCGCTGCATTTTGCCCGTGGGCGCCTCGCGCGAAGTGCCGGTGGACGTGCGCGTGGTCGCAGCCACCCACAAAAACCTCGAATCAGAAGTCGCGGCAGGGCGCTTCCGTGAAGATCTCTATTACCGCATCAATGTCTTGCCCATCACCACCACCGCCTTGCGCGAGCGGCCCGAAGACGTCGCTGCCTTGCTGCAGTTTTATGCAGAAAAGCACACCCTGCCCGGCAGCCGCCCCCTGAAATTTGCGCCAGACATGCTGCAACTGCTGCAGAACTACGCCTGGCCTGGCAATGTGCGCGAACTGTCCAATCTGGTGGACCGATTTTCCACGCTGTTCCCCTCGCAAACCCTGCAGTCGCACACCGTGCCTGCATGCATGATGCCCTCGGGCTTGGCCGCTTTGCAGGCACAGTACCTCAGTCAACTGCCCGCACCAACGCCGCAGCCCTTGTTGTTCGGTGCTGCATCGGCCTCGCAAGACTCGGTGGCCTTGTCAGAGCCCGTCGGGCCAGCCACCACAGCGCCCACTGCCGAAAGCCCCTGGGCTGACAGTGATCCGCTCAGCCACTTGTTTGCAGACAGCGACACCGCTGCGCCCATCCCCCGCGCCGCCTTTGCCCCCATGCCCCTGTCTGCTTCCAATGACGAAATGAGTTCGGTCGAAGAGGTCATCTTGCTGGCCCAAGGCATCCAGACCCTGCCGCCCGACGGCATCTCGCTCAAGCAGCACCTGATTGATATTGAGCGCAACCTGATCGAGCAAGCGCTCAGCCGCACCCAAGGCAATGTGTCTCAAACCGCCAAGTTGCTGCAACTGCAAAGAACCACACTCATCGAGAAAATCAACAAGTACGAGCTGCGCGGCATCGCCTGAGGCCCGCCAGGATCGATATTCAGAAGGGTGGCTTGATCACTTTGGCGCAAGTGCCTTTGATGAGTTTGACGGTGCGCCCGTCTTTCAAGTTCAGAGATTGCACAAAACTGCCTGTTTTGCGGTCGATCACAAACTCTTCGCCGGTGATCATGACGCCAAACCGCTGGAACATGGCGGGTCGGTAAACCTTGAGTCGCGTGCCCACCAGCTGCAAGGTGCCTGAGCGGCTTTCTGAGATCGCAATCCTGCCTTGGTACCAGCCTGATTTTTTCTCGAAATCAATCTGTGCCATGGTGATCCTGGAAGGCTCGTTTTCCTTGATGCCCAAAGCCAGCTGACCGTCCAGATCCAGCTCCAGTTCACAAATCAGATCCATCACACCCCTGCTGTCCCCGGGCGTGTTTTCGGCGATCAAATCCGGCTCGGGACGGCTATCGCCCATGAGGTGCACCAGCCCCCAGATCCCACCCATGACCAAAAGACCAATGGCGATACCGATTGCAGTATTTTTCAACATGGGTGAACCTCTAAAAGGTGTTGCTGTAAACCAAGGCAGTCAGTCCGCATCTTAGCGTGCAAAGGCGCTGCAGTTCACACCACTCACTGGTTGAGCACCGTGATGCTGACGCGGCGGTTGCGCGGGTCTGCAGGATTGCCCGGCACTTTGGGGTTGGTGTCGGCCACCCCCTCAATGCGCGAGAACCGATTGGCACCGATGCCCTGGGACTGCATGAACTGGCGCGTGGCATCGGCCCGTTCGGTCGACAAGGTCCAATTGTTGCGCATGCTGTCGGGTGCAAAACCCATGCTGTCGGTGTGCCCGCGAATTGACAATTTGTTGGGCAGAGGTTTGAGCGATTGGGTCACCTCGGTCATCAAAGCGGCAGCTCTGCTGCCCATCACGGCGCCGCCCGAGCTGTACATGGCGAAGTCGGCCTTGTCGATCACCTCGATGCGCAAACCATCCTTGTCGCGGGTGATGCTGACTTGATCCTTGATGTTTTCGAATTGCTTGCTTTCGGACAATTTCTGTTTGATCTCTTTTTCGATCTTGTCGAAATTTTCTTGGTCCTGTTTCTGGCTTGGCGTGCCGGTGCCGCCGCCCTCACCAGGAGAGCCGGAGCCCGTAGTTTTGCCGGGGTCCTGATCGGAAGGGCCGTCCTTGTTGTTCTCTTCTTTGGACGAACCAAAACTTTCGGCGGGTCCACCCTGCGCATTGGGCGTCAAACGTTCGAGCATCGCGGTTTGCTTGGCGGTGAAAGGGAAACCATCGGTGTCGATGATGGACTTGCCGCCAAACAAGCCATTGGAGCCCGCTAATTCGCCAAACACGATCTGGCTGTGGGAGGCAGGCCTGAAATAGTCGGCCACGCTTTTGCGTTTGTCTTCGGTGCTGGCACCCAACAACCACATGAGCAAGAAGAAAGCCATCATGGCCGTCATCATGTCGGCCAGAGCGATTTTCCAGGCGCCACCGTGAGCACCCGCATGACCATCTTCGACGATGATCTTGCGAATGATCGGGCGCATCGCCTCCGCAGATGCGGCCGCAGCTGCCGCTTCGGCCGCTGGAGCGGCCTCGTCGGTGGCTGCGGGCGCTGCTTTGTCTGCCTCGGCCATCAGGATCCTCGCATGCCGTCAAAGACTTCGGAGAAGCTCGGTTGGTTGTGGTGAGAAATGCAGGCCCGTGCGGACTCGATCACCAACGGTTGAGGGTGGCCCTTGAGGTTGCCCACGATCATCTCGCGGATCACGTCGAACGCTTGCGCGTCTTCGTTGATGATTTGGGTCAGCCGGCCGGCAAAGGGCTCAAACATGCCGTAGGCCAAAAACACGCCCATCAGGGTACCCACCAGCGCGGAGCCAATCAGCGCACCCAGCACAGGCGGGGGCTGGTCAATCGAACCCATGGTTTTCACCACACCCAACACGCAGGCCACGATACCCAACGCGGGCAAACCCCCCGCAATGCCAGACAACGCGGCGGGGGCCAACAAGGCCTCATGGTGGTGCACCTTGATGGCTTTTTTCATCAAATCATCCAGGGCATCGGCATCCAGGTTGCCCTGCGAGATCACCATCAAACGCAGGGGATCGCAAATCATTTGAACGATGGAGTGGTCCTTGGCCAGCTTGGGGAACTCGCCGAAAATCGGGCTCGAGTCGGGGTTTTCAACGTGCGATTCGAGCGCCACCACGCCTTCTTTTTTCATCACCGTTTGCAGTTTGCCCACCAGCAGCATCAAAGCCAGGTAGTCGGCTTGGTGAAAACTGGGTCCTTTGATGCACTTGCCGATGCCGCCCATGGCCGCCTTGAAAACAGGGAAGCTGTTGGCCACCAAAGAAGCGCCAATGGCCGAGCCCCCGATGATCAGGAATTCGAAAGGCGCGGCCTTGATGATGGGAGCCATCTTGCCGCCAGCAATGACGTAGCCGCCGAACACCGCACCAAAAACAACCGCTAAACCGATGAAGAAAAACATGGTGGCCCTTTAAGTCTAGACAATGCACCAGATACCGATGCACCAACCCAGCGTCCATTGGAAAAAGAAGTCCATCAAATTGCCCAACAAAATGACAGGCAAACCCAAATACAGCGCTCCCCAAGCCCACCCCGAAGTCGTCAAGCGAGCTTTCGGGATGTCATGCCCCAAGATGGCGTGTTCTTTCAGTGATGACGAGCTTGTTTTTTCCATTAACACCTGTATTCATCGGCCACAAATGCGGTATCTTGAGTCGAATTTGAAAAATTTACCTATTATGACAATATGGATGTAAATTGGGATCATTTGCCTCAAGCCCAATGGGTCGAATTTCATTCGAGCCAGCATGGCGCTTTGCAGCAGGCATGGACATACGGTGAGGCCCTGAACGCATTGGGTGTGAACATGTTGCGGGCCATGGTTTGGCAAGATGGCCAACTTGTGGCCATTGCCCAATTCATGTGCAAACGGGTGCTGGGCTACATCTCTTTGGCCTCTTGTACGCGGGGCCCGATCTTCCATCCTGATCTCAGCCCCCTTCAGCGTGCGGACATTTACAAGCGCTTGCGCCAATCGATCCCACTGCCGCGCCTGAAAGTCCCCCTGTTTTCGCCCGACCGAACAGGCGAACAACTCGATCCGATTGAAACCCGAGGCATGTCACGGGTGATGACCGGCTATTCCACGGTGCTGCTCGATTTGACCCAGCCGCTGCCCACTTTGAAAGCCCAGCTTGAGGGCAAGTGGCGCAACCGCTTGAACAAAGTGCTGGCCCATGTGAAGCTGCGCATCCATGTGCAACCGAGCCTCAAGCGATGTGAATGGCTGCTGGGTCAGGAAATTGCCCAGCGCGAAGCGAAAAAATTCCATGGTTTGCCCACCGATTTTGTGCAGGCCTACATCGCCGCTGCGGCCGATCCTCGTCAGGCCTTTGTGGTGGCCTATGCCGAACTGGGCAAGAACACGGTGGGCGGCATGCTCTTTCTGATTCATGGCCGCGTTGCCAGTTACCATATGGGCTGGGCTGACGAGGAGGGCCGGCAGCTCAATGCCCACAACGCATTGCTCTGGCAGGCCATGGCTTATTTGCAGGAGCAGGGCATCGAGGTGCTCGATCTGGGGGGCGTCAACACCCACGATCTGCCCGGTATCTCTCGCTTTAAATTGGGCACGGGCGGTCGCGCCATCACCCTTGCGGGAACTTATTTTTGAGAACAAACATGACGATGCGAGCATTTTCAAAGAGTGCTGTGGTTCGGTGGGGCCTGTGCTTTGCAGGCTTGGCAGGCTGCCTGAGCCCCCTGGCCGCACAGGCCTGGACCCGCATCGGCGAAACCCAGGACGTGACGCTCTACGTCAACCGCAGTGCGATCGAGCGGGAAAACAACATACGCCGGGTCTGGGAAATGCAGGACCTCAAAACACCCGACGCTGAAGGGGTGCGCTCCAGACGGTACCTCAACGAATACGACTGCACCTACAAAATGCACCGCTTGGGCCAGATGACCAGTTACGCCGGCCCCAAGCTGACCGGTGAAAAAATCGCCAACGTCAAAGAAATGGGCTACTGGCGCAAGATCCCCCCCAATGGCGTTTTTGTGCTCACTTACATCGCGGTGTGCGTCGAATAAGTCCCGCCCCTCTCGAGCCCGAAGCGCTGCGGGCAAAAGACGCCACACCCCACAAGCCCAAACCCAGCAAAGCCAGCGCTGGCAGGGGGTGAATCACCCAATAGCGCCCATGCCGCGGCCCCGGGTGCCAATGGCCGTACCACCCCTCGGCCCGCTGCAAATACAGCACCTTTTGGTCCAAGCCACCAGGCCCAACTTGCACACCTGGGCCGGGACTCAAGCGCACACAGCCACACGCCGCCAGCGCAGTGCCCAGAGCCAGCACCACGGCTGCAGCAGCCCAAGCCAAGCGCCACCGCACCGATGCCGACGGCACAGGTTCATGAAAACCATAAAACAACATCACCCCCGCCCAAGCCGCCAAGCCGTTGACCAACCAATCGTTGAAATCCAGGTAGTGGCTGTAACTTCGGGTGGTCCAAAGGTATTGCAAGGTCTCATCCACGGCCCCCAACAGCGTGGTGATCAAGACCACGGTCACAACAGGCCAACGTGTTCGGTCCGCATCCAGGGCCCGAGCCCACAGCCACGCCAGCAGTGCGAATTGCGGATAGTGCGCGTATTCATTCACCGTGAACGTCAGCCACCCATCGACCATGACACAACAGGCCAGCCACACCAGCCAAGAACGCCCCACCACAAGCAGCCTTGCGGGGCTTGCTGTGCGCGATTGCCGCCACACCCAAATGCACAAGGCCACAGCCGCCATCACCGTGACATAAGGCACCGCATCCTTGAAAGCCCAAGTCCCGGATGCCCCCGCGCGCTGGCTCACCAGCCAAATCGAAAAGGGCAAATGCCCCACGATCGAAACCACCGCCCACCCCAAAGCCAACCCAACCCACAACAAACTCACGCGCATCGGCGGATTCGACAACTCAACGCTTTGATCCACAAAACCCCCCCTGATTTCTTTCGCCACTGGGCTGGACGGTTGCATGCCAATAGTGTCCTTCCAATCGCCATTGAGGACGCGAACTTGGATGTAGGTATTTTGTCATCGCGAGGAGCGAAGCGACCCAACCCACCCCCGTCATCGCGAGGAGCGAAGCAACCCAACCCACCTCCGTCATCGCGAGGAGCGAAGCAACCCAACCCACCACCGTCATCGCGAGGAGCGAAGCGACGTGGCGATCCATGGCGGTAAGGGTGGATTGCCGCGCTGCGCTCGCAATGACGGAGAGGGTGGATTGCCGCGCTTCGCTCGCAATGACAAAAGAGGGGAGATTGCCACGCTGCGCACGCAATGACATGGTTTTCATCATCCCTGACCCCGATCCGGGATCCATGGCTGATGGAGTGGTGACAAAAAAATATGTAACGCAGCACACCAAACCCGCATGCAACAACTAAAATCGTTCAATTTCGAACAGACATATTGGCCACCTTGCGCCAAGACCTCAGAAAAACACCCCAGTGCACCCGCTGCCCAATAGCGCGCGCACTGCGGTAGCCTGCCCGAAGCGCAAAAAAAGCGCAGAAAACCACCCCCCCATGCCCAACACCGCCCCCAGTCGCCGCACGCAGCTGCAAGAAGACACCTATTTTCGGGTGCTGCGCATGCTGCAAGACAACCCCGACCTGACGCAGCGTGAAATCGCTCAGCAGCTGGGCGTCAGCACCAGCGGGCTCAATTACTGCCTCAATGCCCTCATCGACAAAGGCTGGGTCAAGGTGCAGAACTTCAGTCAGTCCAAAAACAAATTTGGCTACATCTACGTACTGACCCCGCAAGGCATTTTGGAAAAAGTCGCGCTCACCAGTCGCTTTTTGCAGCGCAAACAAGCCGAATACGAATCCCTGCGCGCCGAAATCGACAGCCTAACCGCCGAGCTGAGCGCGCCAGATCAAGGCCACACCGCCAGCCCATGACATGACTCAAAACAAAACTGCCTCCAGGCTTTCGTTTTGACCGAGAAGAAGCCAACGAACATTCCGAGCCTGGCCAGCAAGGCACTGATGCAAGCGCAGAAAACAATCGGGATCTGACCCCAATTAACACACGCGCAAACTCGGGTTTGCTGTCAGAATAGTTTCCTCAATCACACACGGAGCGCACATGGAACGCATCACCTTGGAGCCTGGCAAACGCGGCGGTCGTCCCTGCATCAGAGGCCTGCGAATTTCTGTGTACGACGTGCTCGCCATGCTATCTAGCGGCATGTCGCAAAATGAGATATTGGAAGACTTTCCAGAGCTTACGAAAGAGGACGTTTTGGCGGTACTTTCATACGCAGCGGATCGTGAACACCAGGTTTTTTCGTTCAAGGTCCAATGAAACTTTTGCTCGACGAAAACCTTTCTCGTCGTCTTGTGCCTTTTTTGCAGCATGACTTTCCTGGGTCATCCCAAGTTGTTTTGTTGGGTATGGAGTCAGCTTCAGACAAAGAGGTTTGGCAACGTGCCAAATCTGATGGTTTTGTAATCGTGACCCGCGATGCTGATTTTCAAGAGTTATCACTTGTATGGGGTG
>JAIYCB010000019.1 GCA_027488215.1 Comamonadaceae bacterium | reverse complement strand
TAACGGTTTAGTAACTTATCTCCTGAGGCTCTCACCATGACCATCAAGCTGGGTATCAACGGATTTGGCCGCATCGGCCGTCTGGCGCTGCGCGCCGCGCTCAAGCATGGCTACGACGATATCCAGATCGTCGGCATCAACGACCCCAAGCCCGCCGATTATTTGGCTTACATGCTCAAGTACGACAGCGTGCACGGCCGCTTTGATGGCACGGTGGACTTCACAGAAGACACCCTGATCGTCAATGGCAAAAAAATCAAACTCTCGCACGAACGCGATGCGCACAACCTGCGCTGGGGCCAAATGGGCGTGCACACCGTGCTCGAATGCACTGGCCATTACCTGACCGAGCCCACCAGCCAGATGCACATCGCCGCTGGCGCCAAAAAGGTCGTGATTTCGGCCCCGTCCAAAGACAGCATCCCCATGTTCGTCTATGGTGTGAACCACAAACAATATGCGGGCGAAGCCATTGTGTCGAATGCCTCATGCACCACCAACTGCTTGGCTCCCGTGGTCAAGGTGCTGCACGACAAATGGGGCATCAAGCGCGGCCTGATGACCACCGTGCACGCTGCCACCGCCAGCCAAATGACCGTGGACGGTTCGTCGCGAAAAGATTGGCGCGGTGGCCGTGGCATCCTCGAAAACATCATCCCCAGCAGCACCGGCGCTGCCAAGGCCGTGGGCGTGGTGATCCCCGAGATCAAGGGCAAGATCACCGGCATGGCCTTCCGCGTGCCCACCTCGGATGTGTCGGTGGTGGACTTGACGGTAGAGCTGAACAGCGATGCCAGCTACGCCGACATCTGCGCTGAGATGAAAGCGCAAAGCGAAGGTGCGCTCCAAGGCGTGCTGGGCTACACCGATGAAAAAGTGGTGTCCACTGACTTCCGAGGCGAGCCCTGCGCCAGCGTGTTCGACGCGACCGCCGGCATTGCGCTGGACAAGACATTCGTGAAGATCGTGGCCTGGTACGACAACGAATGGGGCTACGCCAAGCAGTGCCTGGAGATGGTGCGGGTCGTCAACAAGAAGAAGTGATCTGCTTCTTTTCAGGCAGGTGCATGCGGCAGACTCAGCTGCCGGTGCCCCGCCAGGGCTCAGAGGCGCTTCGCTTTGCCACATCGCCCCGACGGGACACCGGCATCTGAGTCATGGTGTTAACGGACAAAGCGCCTTCGGGCGCTTTTTGCTTGTATGCAGTGATGGCGGGGATGCGGGTGCCCCGGAGGAGTTGCTGGCCGAGGCGAACTTCAACGGTGCGTTGCAACTTTAGGCGCCCGTTGTAACGGCGCATGAGAAGTCGACGCCTCAAGGCGCTCGGCCAGCCAGACCTTGATCACGGACTGCCTCGTCACCCCCAGTTTGCTGGCTTCGCGATCCAGCGAGTCAATCATCCATGTTGGGAAATCAACATTCACCCGTTTCTGGGCCTGCTGCACGCGCCTGGCTTTAGACAAGTCCAAAGAAGCCGTGATGTCGGCGCCCTCATCGAACTGTTGATCAAACTTTTTAGCTTTCATAAAGTGCCACCTCTTCTGTGCGTGCTCGACGCACTGATATCAATCGGATGTTGGCGCCTCGGTAAGTGATGACGGCCGACCAATGCTTGCCATCCATGACGCCAATCACCAGGTACCGCGGTTCGTCATCAGTTTTTGCCGGAATTTCCAACAGCATCGGGTCGTTCCAGAGAACCTGAGCTTGGACAAAATCAATGCCATGCTTGATGCGATTGGCATCACTTTTTGCGGCGTCAAATTCAAAGGACATTATGGTATAGAAAATATACCTTAATTGGCATCCGAGTGCAAACCGGCGTGAGCTTCTGGGGCTCAATAGTTTTGGTGCACTCCATGCCTTTCAGATGCACTCCACTGCAAAGAACAACAAAAACCGGCCTTCACAACCATACGCGGCCGCGTGAAAAGCATCAATGCGCCGCACGAATCGAATCCGCCGCCTTCTCCGCAATCATGATCGTCGGCGCATTGGTGTTGCCGCTCACGATGCGCGGCATGACCGACGCGTCGACCACGCGCAGGCCTGGCACACCGTGCACGCGCAGTTGCGCGTCCACCACCGCCATGTTGTCTTGGCCCATGCGGCAGGTGCCTACCGGGTGGTAGACCGTGTCGGCGTTTTGCCGAATCCAGTGATCGAGTTGTTCGTCGCTGTGCGCATCGGCAGACGCAGCCCACTCTTTGCCATACGCAGCCAAAGCGGGTTGGGACAAGATGTTTTGGGCTTGCCGAACCCCGTCACGCAGGCGCTGCAGGTCACGCGGCTCGCTCAAAAATTGCGGGTCAATCAGCGGGGCGCTGTGCGGGTTGCGGTCGGCCAATTGCACACGGCCACGGCTGTCCGGTTGCAACAAACACACGTGCAGTGAGTAGCCATGCCCCAGCGTCATTTGGCGACCATGGTCCACCAGTTTGGCCACCACAAAGTGCAGTTGAATGTCAGGGTGCGCCTCTTCAGGTCGGCTTTTGTAAAAAGCACCGCCCTCGGCAAAGTTGGTCGTCAGGCGCCCCTTTCGGTGTTGCCGCCAGGCCCAAAGGGCTTGCAAGGTGTGCCAGGTGCCACGGGGTGAGACACCGATCAAATCGGTGTACCCCGGCGCATCGGCCACCAGCACCGCGTCCGGGTGGTCGTGCAGGTTTTCGCCCACGCCGGGCAGGTCGCGCAACACCGCGATGCCCAGGCTTTGCAAATGCGCGGCGGGCCCGATGCCTGAGCGCATGAGGATGGCCGGCGACTGGAAAGCGCCCGCACTCAAAATGATCTCGCGCCGGGCGGTCATGATCTGCGCCCTGCCATCCTGCAAGGTGTGCACCTGCCGCGCCACGCTATTCACCAAGCCAATGCGGTCCACGGTGACGCCGGTCATCACATGCAAATTGGGTCGACCCAAGTTGGGCGTCAGGTAAGCCTTGGCCGCGCTGAAACGCTCGCCCGCCTTCTGAGTGACCTGGTACAGGCCTACACTTTCTTGCGTGGGGCCATTGAAATCGGTGGTGAGCGTCAAACCCGCTTGCACCCCCGCCTCGACAAACCGGTGACTGAACACATTGGGGCTTTGCAGATCGGCCACGTTCAAGGGGCCGTTCTGGCTGTGCCATTCGTTGTGGATGCGCTCGTTGTGCTCGGCCTTCAGAAAGTAGGGGAAGACCTCGTCCCACGACCAACCAGCGCAACCCATCTGGGCCCATGTGTCGTAATCCACGGCTTGGCCACGGATGTAGGCCATGGCGTTGGTCGAGCTGGAGCCGCCCAGCGTGCGGCCTCGCGGCTGAAAACCGATGCGGCCGTTCAAGCCGGGCTGCGGTACGGTGTTCAGGCCTTGCGAGACGATTTCGGTGCGGGCCATGAGCGCGATGCCCGCCGGGCAATGGATCAAGGCACTGGTGTCGGGCGGCCCGGCTTCGATCAGGGCCACCTGCACGGTGGAGTCTTCGCTCAAACGGGCTGCCAGCACACAACCGGCCGAGCCGCCGCCCACGATCACATAGTCAAAGTCCATGAATCACCTCCCCAAATGCTTTGTGCATTCAATATAAGGGTTCCAGCGTGTCGGGGCCTGTCTTGTGTGCATCAGGGTATTTCCCAGCAAACCCCTCGTCAAGGTGACATCTCGCATGCCTAAATACCCCTCACAATGGCACCACATTTGGAGACAAGTCATGCGTACCGTCGTTGAGTTTGTTGGCCCGAAACGCGTCAGCAGACCTCACCCATGAACAGCCCAAGCATCCCAATCGATGCGGCTTGGAAAGACAAGCGTTGGTGGTGGTTGCTCAGCCCTGCCATCCCTCTGGTGTTCACCGCTTCCTTGCTGGCCTTTGTCTGGAGTGGGCAATGGTGGTGCATGCTGCTGGCCCCACTGATCATCCATGTGTTGTTGCCCGTGCTTGATCGCGTGTTTGGCGAGGACTTCAGCAACCCGCCTGAATCGGCCGTGGCGCAACTCGAACAGGATGTCTTTTACCGGGCACTGGTTTGGGCTTATGTGCCCCTTCAGTTCTTTGGCACGGTTTTGGGGGCGTGGCTTGCGACGACGCATGAGATGCCATGGTTTGGCCATGTCGCATTGGTTTTGACGGTGGGCGCGATCAACGGCATTGGCATTGGGACCGCGCACGAGCTGGGCCACAAAAAAGAGCATCTGGACCGCTGGCTGTCCAAGATCGCCTTGGCGCCCAGTGCGTATGGCCACTTTTTTGTCGAGCACAACCGGGGCCATCACCAACGCGTGGCCACGCCGGAAGACCCAGCCAGCGCACGCATGGGTGAAAGCTTCTGGGCCTTTTTGCCGCGTTCGCTGTGGGGCAGCCTGCAATCGGCTTGGGCACTGGAGCGAGAGCGATTGAAGCGACAAGGCCACAGTGCTTGGCACCCCCAAAACCACAACCTGCAGGCTTGGGGCCTGACGTTGGTTTTGTTTGGTGCTCTGGTGGCATGGCTCGGCTGGATGGCGTTGCCCTTTTTGGTGGCGCAGGCCGTGTACGCGTCCTCCATGCTGGAGGTGGTGAACTATGTGGAGCACTATGGTTTGCTGCGCCAGCGTGACGCATCTGGCCGCTACGTGCGCTGCGAGCCCGAGCACTCCTGGAACAGCAACCACCTGGTGGGCAACCTCTTGCTGTACCAACTGCAAAGGCACTCTGACCACCACGCGCACCCCAGCCGGCGATACCAAGCGCTGCGGCATTTCGCCACCGCGCCGCAGCTGCCCGCAGGCTACGCCACCATGATCACGGTGGCCTATCTGCCGCCCCTGTGGTTTGCATGGATGGACCGCCGCGTGATGGATCACTACGGCGGGGATCTGAGCTTGGTGAATGTGCAGGATGACAAAAAACGGCCAAAGGATTCATGACAATGACAGACATGCAAGCGATGGACATTGGCCTCGTGGGCCTGGGCGTGATGGGCGAAAACCTGGCGCTTAACCTGGAGCGCAACGGGTTTTCGGTCAGCGGGTTTGACCTGGATGCTGGCCGCCGCGAGAACTTCACTTTGCGCACGCAGGGCTTGCGGGCACAAGCCGCGTCGTCGTTGCCCGAGCTGGTGGCCAGCCTGACGCTGCCCCGACGCATCTGGATGATGGTGCCCGCCGGTGCGGCGGTGGACGAGGTGCTGGCGCAGCTGCGCCCTTTGCTGTCGGCAGGCGATGTGCTCATTGATGGTGGGAACACGTTGTATACCGACACCCAGCGCCGCATCGCTGGGCTGCAAGGCTCGGGCATTTTGTATGTGGGCGCGGGGGTCAGCGGCGGCGAAGAGGGCGCTTTGCGTGGCCCAGCGCTCATGCCTGGCGGATCGCCCGAAGCCTGGCCGCTGATCCAGCCCCTGATGCAAGCCATGGCGGCCAAGGCCGAAGATGGGCAGCCGTGCTGCCAGTGGATGGGGCCGGGGGGCTCTGGCCATTTCGTGAAAATGGTGCACAACGGCATCGAGTACGCCGACATGCAAATGATCTGCGAAGCCTACGCGCTGATGCAAAGTCTGGGCATGGCCCCGGCCGACATGGCCGCCGAATTCGCGCGATGGAACGATGGCGAGCTGGGCAGCTACCTGATCGATATCACCGCACAAATTTTGGCCACGACCGATCCCGAAACCGGCATGCCGATGGTCGATGTGATTTTGGACACGGCCGAGCAAAAAGGCACCGGCAAATGGGCCAGCCAGATCGCACTCGACTTGGGCGTGAGTGCGCCCACCATTGCCGAAGCCGTGTTTGCCCGCACCATGAGCGCCATCAAGACCGAACGCGTGGCTGCCTCGCGCGTGTTGTCGGGGCCGCACGCAGCCACGGTGTCCGAGCGCGGTGCGATGCTGGGCAAGCTGCGCCGCGCCCTGCTGGCTGCCAAGATCTGTGCCTACGCCCAGGGCTTTGCTCTCTTGCGCGCAGCCGACCGTGAACACCAATGGCTTTTGCCCATGGCCCAGGTCGCTTCGGTCTGGCGTGCAGGCTGCATCATCCGGGCGCACTTGCTCGAAGACATTCGCCGTGCCTATGCCCAGCAGGCGGACTTGCCCAACCTGCTCATCGACCCGCACTTTGCCCGCGTCATGGCCGACTGCCAACAAGACCTGCGCGAAGTGGTGGCCATGGCGGCGCTAAGGGGCGTGGCTGTGCCCGCCTTCATGAGCGCCCTGAGCTATTACGATGCTTACCGCTCGGCCCGTTTGCCCGCCAATTTGCTGCAAGCCCAGCGCGATTATTTTGGTGCCCACACTTACCAGCGCACCGACCGAGCGGGGAAGTTCCACACACTTTGGGGGGCGTGACAGCCTATCCGAATGCGTTGGCATCCGGGTGACTGAGGGGGTCAAACCACAGGCACCGCATCCCAACACGTTGTGTAATTCGGCGACTTGCGTTCTTGCCGCATCTGCCAACCCTTCAATGCGCCCTGCGTGGACACCTTCACGGTCCCGCGCCCATAGCGCTGGTTCAGTTTGTCCAGCGCCTGCATCAGCTTGGCGTTGCTGGTGGTTTCGGGCTCCAGCAGATCGCCTTGCCTGCGTGTGGCAGGGCTGATTTCGCTGAGCATGATTCCGGCCTTCTTGTATTGGTAGTCGGGTTTGAACATGCGCTCACACAAATGACTGGCCCATCGGTTGACCTCCAGGCTGTCGTGGGTCGGGTGGGGCAGTGGCACGGCCAGGCTGGGCATGTATTGCGGTAACTCTTTGCGAAATCGGTTGGTCTGCAAGAAGACCTGGATCACCGCAGCGTGGCTGTTTTGCGCACGCAGCTTGGCGCAGGCATTGGCCGCGAATGTGGACAGCGCGTCCTTGAGCACGTCCAGCTCGGTGACCATGCTGCCGAACGATCGGCTGGAGATGATCTGCTGCCGCTCGGCTTGGATTTCTTGCAATTCAATGCAGGGCACTTCCTGCAACTCGCGCTGGGTCTTTTCCATCACCACACCAAACGCGGCCCGCAAGGTGGGCACATGGGCCACGCGCAGGTCTTGCACGGTGTGCACACCGTGCTTGGCCAGCTGGCGTGTGAGTTTGTGGCCGACGCCCCAGACTTCTTCCACCGGAATGTGTTCAAGCAATCGGGTTTTTTGTTCAGCGCTGAGCGCGTTGTAGTTGAAGACACCTTTGGAGCGCGGGTGCTTCTTGGCCACATGGTTGGCGAGTTTGGCCAAGGTCTTGGTGGGGCCAATGCCCACACAGACCGGCATGCCCGTCCACATGCCAATGCGTTCGCGCATGGCATAGCTGACCTCGCGCAGTCGGGGGATGCCCGTCAAATCAACGAAGCACTCATCGATCGAATACACCTCACTGCGGGGAGAAAACTCGCTCAGGATGTTCATGACCCGGTTTGACATGTCGGCATACAGGGCGTAGTTGCTGCTCATGGCCAGGATGCCGTGCTGCTCGGCCAGTGCCTTGCACTCAAACCAGGGGGCGCCCATCTTCACGCCCAAAGCTTTGGCCTCGTTGGAGCGGGACACCACGCAGCCGTCGTTGTTGGACAGCACCACCATCGGTACATGCGTCAGGTCGGGCCGGAAAATCCGCTCGCAACTCACGTAGAAGTTGTTGCAATCCACAAGCGCCAGGGCTTGTACCTTTGGCGGGGCCATGGCTTCAGTACAGCTTGTGCAGGTTGCGCGTCACCACGCCCCAGATCACCAGTTCCTCGCCTTCCTTGACCACGATGGGCGGGTACAGCGGGTTTTCTGCAATCAGCTTGACCACGCCGCCTCGGCGGTACAGGCGTTTGACGGTGTAGTCGTTGTTGAGCACCGCCAACACGATGTTGCCGTGCTTGGCTTCGATGGAGCGGTCCACCAGCAGCTCGTCGCCCTCGTAGATGCCAATGCCACTCATCGAGTCGCCCTTGACCCGGAAGATGAAGGTGGCTTCCTTGTTGCGAATCAGATGCTCGTTCAGGTCAATGCGTTTGCGCGTGTGGTCAGCTGCAGGCGATGGAAAGCCTGCCGCCACCTTCCAGGTGCAAACATCCAGCCAGACCTTGGTGTCTGGAACGAAAACAGGGGAAAACGGCAATTCAAGAGGGGAAGACATGGCTTGAATATACTGGATAAATAACCAGTCTTTCAAGTCTCCATATGGGCCTCGATAAGTGAACTTTGGGATGAGATCCGAGACGCTGGACAGGCCACCAGCGCCGGCATGTGCTGCCAGGTCATCAGTTCGCTCGCCTGAGCCACATCCGCGCTGAGCCAGGCGTCGTGCAGATCCGGGGCGATGATGACGGGGGTGCGTTTTTCATCGCCGGGCTTGTGAAACTGATTCATCACCGGGTGCTCGTCGGCATTGACCGTGAGCATGGAAAAGCTCACTACCCGTTCACCCGAGGCCGGATCTGTCCAGCGATCCCACAGGCAGGCGATGCCGAACGGATCGCCACTGGCCAGTGCGATCTTCCAGCGCACGGCCTTGCCCGACGCGTAATTGGGTTCGTAGAAGTTCTCGACCAACACCAGGCCAAACTGCCGCTGCCGCCACGCGGTGCGGTAGCTGGGTTTTTCTGCAGCGGTTTCACTGCGGGCGTTGTAGGTGTGCCGACTGATCTTGTCGTCCTTGGCCCATGCCGGGATCAAGCCAAAGCGGGCCAGACCGCAAGCGACGCGTCCCGTCTGGTGGCTCTTGACCACGATGGGTGAGGCGAACCCGGGGTAGGATTCCTCGGGGTAGCCTGAAGGCAGGTCAACACCGAGCTTTTCCTTCACCCATTGGGCTCGCTGAGTAGATGTGAAATTGGTGCACACAGTGGGGCGCTCCATGAGTTCAGAAATGATCACTTCCGGGCCATGTCGACCACAGCGCCACATGGCGCCAACGGTTGCGCCATCAGTGTTGAACTTGCTTCATGCCTCTACCTGTTGGAGGATGAGCTTCATGAGGCCTTCGCTGGCTTCTTCGATCAAATCCAAGACATGTTCAAACCCCTGCTCTCCACCGTAGTATGGATCGGGTATGACGGCGGCTTGCGTTGTTTGCAAAAATTCAGCGAAACCCCGAATTTTGTGAAGATGCGCTGCAGGGCATCTTTCCTCCAGGAGTGCGCGGTTGTCCCAATCCATCGTCAAAAGCAAATCAAATTCTTCAAAGTCGCTTTCGACAACCGGTCTGGCCCTCAAATTCGACAGGTCATACCCTCTTTGGAGTGCATGCATCTGACTGCGTTCATCGGGGGGCGCGTTAGGGTGGAAGTTGTGTGTTCCCGCTGAGTCAATTTTGACCTTGTGCAAGAGATCCCGATCCGCCAGCCGTTTGAAAAAAACAGCTTCTGCGGTGGGACTGCGGCAGATATTGCCCATGCAGACAAACAGGATTTTGAAATCAGCTTCGTCCATTGTGTGCGGTGTCCAATGTTGCTGCGGCCGATCAGAAGCGTCGCGCCAACACCACCGCGGCGCCAGAGCCCCAACCGACGGTCCAGCACCAAGCTCGCAAAAGTAAATCAGGTTTTCCCCCTGCCAAGGCCGCAGACTCATCCCGGTGATGCTGCTCATCGGCTTGGCATTGCATCAAAAGCGGCAGTAAGCCTTCAGGCCCACCAAATTCCTTGAGGTGGTCAATCTGCTGCTGATAATGGTGATCCACAAAAGTCTCCACCGCAGCAATCGTGGCGTAAACCGCGCGCCGACCAAACAGGGCGGGCAATGCGCCGGTCAACCATCCAGCCAGGCGCCAAGGCCCCAAAAGCCAACTCCTTTGAGAGGCTGGCAACCATTGCTCCACTTGCGTCAAGTGCTCGGCCTCGGTTGCGCCATGCGCCTTGGCAAATGAAAGCATTTCTTCATCGCCTCGCCACTGCGCAACCGCGCCGATGCCTTTGTAAATGTAGACAGCACCGGTCTCACCCGCATGGTCTGAGCGCAATTCGCGCTCAAGGTGAGTGGACAGGTGGTGTGTCACAAACGGGTGCGCCTCAGACACCCAACAACTTCTTGGCTTCAGCGAGTGCCTTCATGGACTCGGCGTGCTTGCCTTCCTTGTGCAGTCTTTCTCCCTCTGCTCGCAGGGCTTTGACCTTGGACATTTCAGCGGCAGGCAATTGCGCTGTCGGCACTTTGGCATCGATGGCACGCATTTCACCTGGGCACCCATGGGCTGAAGCGATGGCGGCAAAAGACATGATCAGTGAGCCGATAACAAGCTGTTTCATGAAAATCTCCAAGAAAAGTAGACAAGTTAGGATATTGCAACAGCCCATCATGTGGACGCTCAATCTGGGTTTTATCCCCGATCGATGCTGGGGAATGGGTGTCTTCAGTCGCATGGACCTGAGCGTCACACATGGGGCCGGCAACAAGAAAAGTCTCTTCATCAGACGTTCTCCCATCGAGTTACAAAACCAGAACAAACCCATCTGAAGTTCGTAACATGTAATAAAGTTTCATAAATTCGCATACGATGGTTACATCGGCGATGGCCCCACAACGGCAGCAGCCTCCAAGGACACCTCCAACGAAAGTGAGACTTCCATGAGCACCAGGATTGGCATCAACGGATTTGGCCGCATTGGCCGCATGGTGCTGCGTGCAGCGGTGCAAAACTTCAACGATGTCGAGATCGTCGGCATCAATGACCTGCTCGAACCCGAATACCTGGCTTACATGCTGAGCTACGACAGCGTGCATGGCCGTTTCAAGGGCACTGTGGCCGTAGAAGGCAATACCTTGGTGGTGAATGGCCAGCGCATTCGCCTGACGCAAGAGCGCGACCCGGCCAACCTGAAGTGGAACGAAGTCGGTGCCGATGTGGTGATCGAATCCACAGGGCTGTTTTTGGACAAAGACAGCGCGGGCAAGCACTTGGTCGCAGGGGCCAACAAAGTCGTCATGTCAGCGCCTTCTAAAGACGACACGCCCATGTTTGTGTTTGGCGTGAACCACGATACCTATGCCGGGCAGGCCATCGTCAGCAACGCCAGCTGCACCACCAACGCGCTGGCCCCCATCACGAAGGTGCTCAACGACAAGTGGGGCATCAAGCGTGGCCTGATGACCACCGTGCACGCCACCACCGCCACCCAAAAAACCGTGGATGGCCCGAGCAACAAGGATTGGCGCGGTGGCCGTGGCATTCTGGAAAACATCATCCCCAGCAGCACGGGCGCGGCCAAGGCGGTGGGTGTGGTGATCCCGGCCATCCAAGGCAAGCTCACGGGCATGGCGTTTCGCGTGCCGACCTCGGACGTGTCGGTGGTGGACCTGACGGCCGAGCTGGAGACGCCTGCCACCTATGCCGAGATCTGCGCTGAGATGAAAGCGCAAAGCGAAGGCGCTTTGAAAGGCGTGCTGGGCTACACGACCGACAAAGTGGTCTCGACCGACTTCCGTGGCGAAGTCTGCACCAGCGTCTTCGACGCCGATGCGGGCATCGCGCTGGACAGCACCTTCATCAAGGTGGTCGCCTGGTACGACAACGAGTGGGGTTACTCGAACAAGTGCCTGGAGATGGCACGGGTGGTGGGGCCAGCCTTTTCGCTCCCCGCTGCCAGCCACACTACAGGGCGCAATGGCTCAAACGTCAACCCGTGAAGATTCGAGTGAATCGCAGGCCTCAGCCCTGACTGATCAGCTGCGCAAATCGGCCCAGGTCCACGTTACCGCCGCTCACAATGATGCCTACGCGCTGGCCTTGGAGCTGGTTGGCCGCCTGAAGCGCCGCTGCCAACGACAAACAACCCGTGGGCTCGACCACCATCTTCATGCGCTCCGCATAAAACCTCATGGCCTGAACCAGTTGGGCATCGGTCACGGTGTGTACGTCGTCGACCAAGCGGCGGATGATCTCGAAGGTGATTTCGCCGACCATGGGCGTTTGCGCGCCGTCGGCAATCGTCACCGGTGTGGCAATCCGCACCCGCTGACCCTGGCGCAAGGATTGCTGCACATCGTTGCCCGCTTCGGGCTCCACGCCGTAGATTTTGCAGGTCGGGGACAGGGCTTTGGCCGACAGGGCGCTGCCGCTGAGCAAACCGCCTCCGCCCAGGCAAACGAACAGGGCATCGAGCTCCCCCACTTCTTGAAACAACTCCAGCGCGGCTGTGCCCTGACCGCACAACACATCAGGATGGTCAAACGGCGGGATGAAGCGCATGCCGTGCGCGGCGGCCAGGCCTTTTGCAATGGCCAGCGCATCGTCCCTGTAGCGGTCGTAGCCCACCACCGTTGCGCCGTAACCCCGGGTGGCGGCCAACTTGGCAGGTGATGCATCGTGTGGCATGACGATGGTGGCCGGGATGTCCAGAATTTGCGCCGACAAGGCCACGGCCTGAGCATGGTTACCCGATGAATAGGCCACCACCCCGGCGCGGCGTTCGGTGGGGTTCAGCCGCGACAGGGCATTGAAGCCACCCCGGAACTTGAATGCCCCCATGCGCTGGAAGTTTTCGCACTTGATGAATGCCTGGGCGCCCAGTTGCGCATTCAGCGTGCGCGACTGCAGCACCGGCGTGCGGTGGGCATGCCCTTGCAGCCGTGCGGCGGCGGCCAGGACGTCTTCAAAAGTGGGTAGGGCGCGGGCATCGTGCATGGGTGATCCCTGAAGGGTTGAGGCAAAGTAGGCATGTTGACATGACTGGCGGTTTCAAAAGCATGGGTTTGCCACTTCTGTGACAAAGCCAGTGTCAGGCGGTGACTAACATCGGTCATGCACCTGACTGTTTCATCGCCCGTTCAAGCCCTGGCCGACATCCACCGCATCGAGGCCACACCCTTGGCCGAGGCCATGCCGTGGGCCAGCACCTATGACCTCATCCGAGCCAGCGCCGAGGCGCATGCCGAGCAGCCTGCACTGACCTTTTTGCACACGGGCCAACCCGGCGGCAAGTCCACCACCTGGACCTACCGCAGCTTGCTGCAAGGCATCCACCAAACGGCCAATTTGTTGCACCAACTGGGTGTGGGTCCTCAAGATGCGGTGGGGGTTCTGTTGCCCGGCGGTCTGGCCTACCACCTGGCGCTGTGGGGTGGCGAAGCGGCAGGCATCGTGCAGCCGCTCAACCCCTTGCTCAGCGACGAAAAATTACTGTCGCTGCTGCGGGCCAGCAACGCCAAGGTGCTGATCGCGCATGGCGCTGTAGACGACAGCCAACTGCGGGCTAAAGCTTTGCGCTTGCAAACCCAATTGCCCAGTTTGAAGACGGTGTTGCTGGTCAATCCAGAAGGAGGCCCACTTCCAGAAGGCGACGCGTTGCCTGCAGAGGTCCAAGACTTCCACGCCTTGCGCAGCACGCAAGTGGCCGACCACTTGGTCAGCCAACGTGTCTTTCAGTCCACCGACATCGCGGCGTACTTTCACACAGGTGGCACCACCGGCGTTCCCAAACTGGCCAGGCACAGCCATGGCGCGCAGGTCTTCACCGCTTGGGCCAATGCCAACATGCAAGGCTTTCGCGCGAGCGACGTGACCATCAACGGCTATCCGCTGTTCCATGTGGCGGGCGTGTTGCCCGGGGCCTTGTGTTCGCTGGCCGTCGGTATGCATGTGATCATTCCGACCGAGGCCTTGTTTCGCAACCGCGAGGTGGTGCAAAACTATTGGCAGCTGGTGGCACAACACCGCTGCACGCTGATGTCGGGTGTGCCTACCGTGCTGGCGGCCCTCGCGGTCGTGCCGCTGCAGGGGGCCGACATTTCAACCCTGCGGGCCGTGCGCACTGGCGCTGCGCCGCTGCCGCCCGAGCTGGCGCAACGCTTTGAACAGGCCCTCGGTTTGCAGATCAACGAGAGCCTGGGCATGACCGAAACCGCAGGCCTGAGCACCGTGGCACCACCGGGTCTGAGTGCGCCCGCAGGTTGTGTGGGTTGGCCTTTGCCGCATGCGCGTGTGCGCATCGTCGCTCTGAACAGCGATGACCAAGCCACAACGCACACCCTGCCCGCAGGCGAAAAAGGCATGGTGCTTTACCAAGGGCCGAATTTGTTTTCTGGTTATCTGGACGCCGCAGAGACAGCGCGCAGTTTCACGCCTGACGGCTGGCTCATCACGGGCGATGTGGGTTTCATCGACACGCAAGGCCGCCTGCACCTGTCGGGCCGTGCCAAGGACCTGATCATCCGCGGCGGCCACAACATCGATCCCAAAATGATTGAGGACGCCTTGGGTGCACATCCGGCAGTGGCCTTGTGTGCGGCAGTGGGTGCGCCAGACGCTTACGCGGGCGAGGTGCCTGTGGCCTTTGCCACCCTCAAACCCGGCAGCCCGGTGACAGAAGCCGAGTTGCTCGCCTTCACGGCCGAGCGCGTGGACGAGGGCCCCGCCAAACCCAAATCGATCACGGTGCTCAACGCCATGCCGGTGACCAATGTGGGCAAAATTTACAAACCCGAATTGCGCACCCTGGCCACAGCGGCCGTGGTGCAGAAACTGATCCACAACACCTTAGGGCCTTTGCAGCTTGAACCCGCGCAATGGCCGCTGGTGCAGGCGACAGGCGATGCACCGGTGGTGGTGGACGCCCGCGCTACGCCCGTCGCTGCTTGGAACGCGCTCAAGCCCTTGCTGGATGCGCTGCCCGTGAAGCTGGTCCTGCACGCGCCCTGAGGGGCTGAGCCCCTCAACTCAGGTGCTTGCCAATGATCCCGGCCAATTCGAACATGGTGGCGCTGTCCTTGCCAAACACCGCTTGCAGCTTGCCATCGGCCTTGATCGAGCGCTTGTCTGAAGGGTCCTGCAAACCGTTGGCCTTGATGTAGTCCCAGATTTTCTTGACCACTTCGGTGCGTGCATAAGTGCCATCACCGATCACAGCCATCAGGGCTGGGCTGGGCTTCAAGCTCCCCACTGCGGCTTTGCGCGGAGCTTTTTCAGTGGCGGGTTTGGCCACTTTTTTGGCAGCAGGCGCTTTGGCAGTTTTGGCAGCGGTCTTTTTGGCCGCCGCTTTCCCAAACGGGGTCTTGGTGGCCGCAGTTTTGCGCGGCGGGTACTTCTTGCCGCCTTCGCGCTGCTCAAACTCAAACGTCACTTTGCCCTCTTCGGGGTTCCAGGCCAGCATGGCCTTGAAGCTGCGGCGCGTGCGGTTGCTGACGAATTTGTCGAGCAAGTCAGTCTTACCCGTGCTCAGCAATTTGCTGAACTGCTCACGCTCGATGGGTTGCTGCAGGATGATCTGACCGCTCTTGAAGTCGCAATTCGGTGTGGGTTGCACGTTCGTCGGCACGGCTTTGCTGCACACATAGTTGCTGCCGTGCTCGTGCACCGGGCTGCCGCACTTGGGGCAAGCGCCCAGGGCCTCGTCGGTGAACTCGACGATCTCGCCGCTTTCTTCGTTTTTCTTGTCGTCACCGAAGTCGAATTCGAGCTTCCAGTTCTTTTCTTCTTCGTTGTACTTGAGGGCCATCTCGGCGACGAAGGGCCAACCGGCTTTGGAACGGAAACCTTCGAGGGGGCCGATTTTCTTGTCGCGCATGAACTGTTCGACCTCGGCAGGCTCGAAGGTGCGGCCTGCTGGCGATTTGCCAAACGAGAAGCCGCAGCCGTCGCTGGCGCCGTCGGCACCCGTGCAGGTGTACCTGCGGTAGTTTTCTTTCACCACTCCCCCACAAGTGGGGCAGGGTGTGCTGAGCGTGGCGTAGTCGCCGGGCACGGTGTCGCGGTCGTATTCCTTGGCCTTCTTGACGATGTGCTCGGTCATGGCCGCGATCTCGGCCATGAAGGTGGCACGGCTCAATTTGCCTTGCTCCATTTGCGCGAGCTTGTATTCCCACTCGCCCGTGAGTTCGGGACGCGAGAGTTCTTCCACCTGCAGGCCACGCAGCAGGGTCATGAGCTGGAAGGCTTTGGCGGTGGGGATGATCTCGCGGCCTTCGCGCAGCATGTATTTTTCATTCAGCAGGCCTTCGATGATGGCGGCGCGGGTCGCGGGCGTACCCAAGCCTTTTTCTTGCATGGCCTCGCGCAGTTCGTCGTCGTCCACCAGCTTGCCTGCGCCTTCCATGGCGCCGAGCAAGGTCGCTTCTGAGTAGCGTGCAGGTGGGCGGGTCTTGAGGCCCTTGGTTTCGACAGATTCAACACCCACTTGTTCACCCGGCTGCACTGGCACCAGGTTCTGGCCTTTGTCGCCGTCTTTGGCGTCTTCCACTTCGTTGGCCGCTTCCTTGCCGTAAATCGCGAGCCAACCGGGTTTGACCAGCACCTTGCCCACGGTCTTGAAGCTGTGGCCTGCGGCCACGCTGATGCGGGTGGTCACCTGGTATTCGGCGCTGGGGAAAAACACCGCCATGAAGCGGCGCACCACCAGGTCATACAGCTTTTGCTCAGCCTCAGACAGGCCGCTGGGCGCTTGCAGCGTGGGGATGATGGCGAAGTGGTCCGACACTTTTTTGTTGTCGAACACGCGCGGAATTTTGCGCACGTAGTTGTTGTTCAGCGCCGTGAGGGCGTGCGGGGCCAGGTGGCGCATGCCGCTGTCGGCCAGCATTTCAAAGGTTTGCTTGGCCACGGGCACATAGTCTTCGGGCAGGTGGCGCGAATCGGTACGCGGGTAGGTCAGGGCCTTGTGGCGTTCGTACAGGCTTTGCGCCAGCGCCAGCGTGGTCTTGGCCGAAAAGCCAAACTTGCCGTTGGCTTCGCGCTGCAGGCTGGTCAGGTCAAACAGGCCGGGGCTCGCTTGTGTGGTGGGCGTGGCCTCTTCTGTCACGCTGGCGGTTTTGCCGCGCACGGCGTCGACGATGGCTTGGGCCTCGGCGGCGGTCCATTTGCGGTCGGCTTTCTTCTCGGCGTCTTCTTCTTTCTTCCAGGCCGGGTCGAACCACTTGCCGGGGTACGTGCCCGCCGCCGCAGCGAACTCGGCGTGGATTTCCCAGTAATCGCGGCTGATGAATTTGCGGATCTGCTCTTCACGCTCGACCACCACGGCCAGCGTGGGGGTTTGCACTCGGCCCACGGTGGTCAAGAAGAAGCCGCCATCGCGCGAGTTGAACGCCGTCATGGCGCGGGTCCCGTTGATGCCCACCAGCCAGTCGGCCTCAGAGCGGCTGCGGGCGGCGTCGGCCAGGCCCTGCATCTGGGCGTCAGTGCGCAGGCTCTCAAATCCTTCACGGATGGCCTGCGGCGTCATGGACTGCAACCAAAGGCGCTTGACGGGTTTGTTCAGGGGTTTGGCACCGCCTGCGTACTGCTCGATCAGCCGGAAGATCAGCTCCCCTTCGCGGCCCGCGTCACAGGCGTTGATGAGGGCGCTCACGTCCTTGCGCTTGGCCTGCTTGACCACGGCACTCAAACGGCTCTTGGTCTTATCCACGGGCTTCAAGTCAAAGTGCGGCGGAATGACGGGCAGGTTGGCAAAGCTCCACTTGCCGCGTTTGACGTCGTATTGCTCGGGGGCCTGGATCTCGACCAGGTGGCCCACCGCACTCGTCACCACATAGGTGTCGCTCTCGAAATGGTCATCGTGTTTCTCAAACTTGCCCGCCACAGGGGTCAGGGCCCGAACGATGTCTTGAGCCACCGAAGGCTTTTCTGCAATCACCAAAGTTTTCATGTCTATACAATCCCGTTGTCTCGCGTGCGCACGCGCGCTCGCACACATGCACGCCTGGGCGCGCTCACGCGCACGCCCACATGAATTCACCATAACAAATTTTTTGACACCGTGGCCAAAACCCCTGTTTCTTCCTCCACCCGGTCCTCCCTGGGCGCATCCGGCAAACGCATCCAGCTTCGCCGCTCTGGCGTGCACGGCAAGGGGGTTTTCGCCCTGCAGGACATTGCCGACGGCGAAACTCTGATTGAGTATGTGGGCGAGGTCATCAGCTGGGACGAGGCACAAGACCGCCACCCGCACGACCCCAATGACCCGAACCACACCTTCTACTTCCATGTGAACGAAGACAAGGTGATTGACGCTTTGCATGGCGGTAACTCTTCGCGCTGGATCAACCACAGCTGTGATCCCAATTGCGAAGCCGATGAGGAAAACGATCGCATCTTCATCAAGGCCTTCCGCAACATCAAAGCAGGTGAAGAGCTCAATTACGACTATGGCCTGATCATCGACGAGCCCTACACCAAGAAGCTCTTGGCCGAGTACCCCTGCTGGTGCGGTGCCAAGAACTGCCGGGGCACGCTGCTCTCGCCCAAGGACCGAGAAGACACGCCCAAGATCCCCAGTCAGAAAAAGGCCAAGGGCAAATCGAAAGACAAATCCAAAGCGGACGCCAAGCCCAAGGTGAAAGCCGAAGCCAAGAAAAACCCCAAGGCAAACGCCAAGGCCGGCGGCAAAGACAAGAAAAAATCGACCAACAAGGTGAAGAAGGCCAGCCAAAAGCAATGAGCTTCACCAGCCGTCATGGCGAGGAGCGCAGCGACGTGGCCATCCAAATTCAAAGCAAGACCTCACATACTGAATCGCCTCGCTTTGCACGCGATTACGACAAAGTCCATTTCGCAACGACCAACCGCTTGGCATTTTCCTCATGACGATCCGCACCGCCTGGCCCGCTGAAACGATCTGGGAGCAGGTCTATCCTCTGCTGCCCGACTTCACAGTCGAGGTGCTGCCCGAGATTGATTCGAGCAACAGCGAGCTCATGCGCAGAGCCCGTGCAGGTCAGCGCGAACCCACACTCCTGGTGGCCGAACGCCAAACGGCAGGCAGGGGGCGCATGGGACGCGTCTGGCAAAGCGCACCGGGCGACTCCTTGACCTTTTCCCTGAGTTTGCCTTTGGCCCCGACAGATTGGTCTGGATTGTCGTTGGCCGTGGGCTTGAGCCTGGCCGAAAGCCTGCACTCGGATGTGGGTCTGAAGTGGCCCAATGATTTGTGGTTTCAGGACCGCAAACTTGGGGGCATTTTGGTCGAAGCGGCGAGCATGGGGGGGCTCAGTCAGGTGGTGGTGGGGGTGGGGCTGAACATCCGCCCCCGTGCTGCAGAGGGGCTGAATACGCCGCCAGCCGCCCTTAACGAGTTGTTGCCTGAGCTCACGGCAGCCGACGGGCTGGCAAGTGTGGCCTTGCCCCTGATCAAAACCTTGCTGACTTTTGAAAAGAGCGGTTTTGCACCTCTGAAAGGCCGTTATGCAGCGCGTGACGTGTTGCAAGGTCGACGCGTGCACACCAGCGATGGCCTGCAAGGCCTGGCGTTGGGGGTGGGCCCCGGGGGTGCGTTACGATTGCAGACCGAATCTGGCGTGCAGGACATCCACAGCGCCGAGATCAGCGTACGACCCTTTACCTGACGGGACTGTGCAAGATGTTGAAATACTGGCTAGGCCTTTTCGTGCTGCTCAATGCCGCGGTGCTGGCTTGGCAATGGGACGCATTTGCGCGCTGGGGTTATGGCCCCAACCAGCATCGCGAACCCGAGCGGCTGCTGCAACAAGTCAGGCCAGAGGCCCTGAAGTTCGAGGTCATGCCGCCTGCTTCGCCAACGACCATGACACCAGCTTCAGACACCAGCGCAGAGGCCAGCCCCTTGTCGCAAGCGTCGGACGCCAGTGCCCCTGCTGTTGACAATGCCGCTAGCCAAGCCTCAGGGGGGTCCGCGCCAGCGTCCGCGCCCGCGCGCCCCCAGTCCACCCCTCGATGATCATTGATTTCCGGAGAAGAACCCATGAGTCTGAAACTCTACTTTGCCCCAGGCGCCTGTTCATTTGTGCCGCATGTGTTGCTCGAGATGAGTGGTGCCGAATTCGAGCCCTGCATGGTCAAGCTGCACAAGGGTGAGCAAAACAGTGCCGAATACCAAGCCATCAATCCGCGTGCTCAAGTACCCGTGTTGGTGAATGCCGGTCAGCCCATCACGCAAATTCTGGCCATCGTGCTGCACCTTGATCAAATCTTTCCGCAGATGGGCTTTTTGCCGACCGAATCTATGGCCCGCGCCCAGGCGCTGTCTACGCTGGCCTGGATGAACAACACCGTGCACCCGACTTTCACGCACATTTTCATGCCGCAAAAGTTTTCGGACCAGCCCGAAGTGCAGGCTGCCCTCAAGCCTTACAACACGCAGGTCTTTCGCGGCATGCTCGGTGAGTTGCAAGGCCTGGTGCAGCGCGCGACTGACCAAGGTCAGCCCTGGCTCAGCGGTCAACGCTTTGGCCCGCTCGACGCCTACAGCCTCACCTTCACACGCTGGGGCACCATGGCGGGCATCGCACCCGAGGTGCATCCTGCCTTGTGGGACTTTGTTCAAAAGGTCGCTGCAGAGCCCGCCGTGGCCCGCGTGATGGCGCGAGAGCGTTTGCAGCTGAACATGAGCCCTGCAGTCTGAAGTCGGCCTCTTTCGTGTGGATGGCCACGTCGCTGCGCTCCTCGCCATGACGCAGATGATCGAGGCCGCCTCACCATGACGGAGATGATCGAGGTCGCCTCGCCATGACGGAGCTGTTTGAAATCGCCTGGCCAGGGGCGTGCACGCCGTCATGCGCTTTCGCCATCCATGCGTCATTGCGAGCGAAGCGTGGCAATCCTGACAATACAGCGCCCACAAGCGCTGCTGTTTGTGACAGAGACTCATCTGACGATCTGCTGCGGGCTGGCATCAAGCCACGCCAAAGCGCAAAGTGAAGCACGCTCCGGGGGGTGTTTGGCCCGGGTGGGCCACGTCAACGCTGACCGTTGCACCGTGCTGCTGGGCGATTTCCTTGACGATGGGCAGTCCCAGTCCGGAGCCGTCCACGTTGGTGCCCAAGGCGCGGTAAAAGGGCTGGAACACCAACTCGCGTTCGGCCAAGGGAATGCCGGGGCCGTTGTCTTCGACTTGCATCACCAGCGCCTTGCTGTAGGGATCTACCAGCACGCGTACCGTGATCACGCCTTGGCGCTCGGGCGTACTGGGCGTGTAATGCATGGCGTTTTCTACTAGATTGCGTACCATTTCCTTGAGCAGCGTGGGGTTGCCCTGAACCAACGCGCCGGGAGTGCCCGCCTCCACACCCTCGTAACCCAGGTCCAGCCCCTTGTCCATGGAGCGTGGCAGGCTGTCTTGCAGCACCTCGCTGGTCAACGTCATCATGTCGCACGACTGCAAGGGCAAGTTGGTGCCCCCGCCCTCTGCGCGGGCCAGTGACAGCAGCTGGTTGACGGTGTGCGTGGCCTGTACGCTGGCGCGTCCGATTTGCTGCAAGGACTTTTTCAGGTCATCTTCGCTGGAGTCTGAGCGCTGCGCCAGATCGGCCTGCATGCGCAAGCCTGCTAATGGCGTTTTGAGCTGGTGAGCGGCGTCGGCCAAAAATCGTTTTTGCGTGACGATGGAATCCTTCAGTCGCTCCAGCAAGTCGTTCACCGAGACCACCAAAGGCGCCACCTCCATGGGAACAGCCTTGTCGTCCAGCGGACTGAGGTCATCAGGTTTTCGCTCGCGGATGCGCTCTTCGAGTTGCGACAACGGCTTGATGCCACGCACCAGCGCGAGCCACACCAAAAGCACCGCCAGCGGCAACAAGGCGAACTGCGGCAGCATCACGCCCTTGATGATTTCGGCGGCCAACACCGAGCGCTTTTCACGCGTTTCAGCCACTTGCACCAAGGCAGGACGCATGCCTTGGGCATCCAGGCGTATCCAGGTGTAAGCCACCCGAACTTCCAGACCGCGCATTTCGTCGTCGCGGATGTGCACCTCGTAGCTGCTGCCTTTGGGCTCATTGGGTTTGGGCAAAGGCAAGTCGCGCTCACCACTGAGGTGTTCATTCTGTGCGCCACGCACTTGGTAATAGACCAGATCCGTCTCGTCGGCGCGCAGCAGTTCACTCGCGGGCTGGGGCAAGCTGAACTCCACGCGCTTGTCGGCCCCAAGCTTGACCTGTTGCGCCAAGGCTTGAACGTTGTACACCAGTGCCCTGTCAAAAGGTTTGTTGGCCAAGCCCTGAGCAACCAACCAGGTCAGGGCCAAGCTGATGGGCCACAGCAAAAGCAGCGGTGTCAGCATCCAGTCCAGGATCTCCCCAAACAACGAGCGCTGCTCGCGTTTGAATACCCGCAAATTCCAGCCTTTGGATGTCATGGCTCAGAGGACCTGTGGCATCGGGAAGGCGACGCAATCACCCCGGGATTTTTTCCAGACAGTAGCCCAGTCCTCGCACGGTCGCGATGCGGATGGGGCCCTTTTCGATTTTTTTGCGCAAACGGTGGATGTACACCTCGATGGCATTGTTGCTCACCTCTTCACCCCATTCGCACAAGCGTTCAACCAACTGGTCTTTGCTCACCAGGCGGCCTGCGCGTTGCAACAAGACTTCGAGCAAACCCAGCTCGCGCGCCGACAGCTCGACCATCTTGCCGTCGATGGTGGCCACGCGGCCAGACTGGTCGTAAACCAAGGGTCCGTGTTTGATTTGCGATGTGGCGCCGCCCATGCCCCGACGGGTGAGGGCGCGCACGCGGGCTTCGAGCTCTTGCAGGCTGAACGGCTTGGCCATGTAATCGTCGGCGCCGTAATCCAGGCCTTTGACGCGTTCCTCCACGCTGTCCGCGGCTGTGAGGATCAACACGGGCAAGACAGAGCCCCGGGAGCGCAAGCGCTTGAGCACTTCCAGGCCGTGCATTTTGGGCAAACCCAGATCCAAGATCAGCAAATCGAACTCACTGTTGGTCATCAAGGCCGCATCGGCCTCGCTGCCACTGGCCACGTGGTCCACTGCTGCGCCTGCGCTGCGCAAAGTGCGCAACAAACCATCAGCAAGCACTTGATCGTCTTCGGCTATCAGAATGCGCATGGCTGTCTCCTGTTGTGGTGGCTGTGGCGCTGGGCCGTCTCTTTAGGTTGTTCAATTCTAGTGTGACGTTTGTGCCTTGCACTGCGCTGAACGCAGACGAGTCTCAATGGGCATAGGCTTCCAGCCCCAAAGCCACCACGGTGGCCACATCCTTGCCCACCGCTTCGCGGAATTCGGTCTCGGCCTGCGCCACCGCATCCTTGAAGGCTTGCAGCCAGGCCAGCCCGACGGGCGTGAACACCACGCGGCGGGCGCGGGCATCTTGCGGGTCGGCTTCGCGCTGCACCAGGCCCCAGGCCGCGCATTGGTCCACCAGATCGCCCATGGCCTGTTTGCTCATGCCTGCGGCACGGGCCAAGTCGGTCAGGCGTGAGCCATTCAGCGCCAGATGCCGTGTGATGTGCACATGCGCGGCGCTGATCTGGTCGCGCGCGGCCAGGTTGGCCAGCGCCAGCGGCACGCCCTCATTGCCTGCCATCAGGTAGAGCACACGTTCGTCAAAGCGCCGCATGGCATGACCCAGCAGGCGCCCCAAATGGGTTTGTCGCCAACGGTCGTCCTGCAAGGCGCTGTCTGCCATGGGCAGTTCAAAGGCTGTTTCGGTCATGTGTACATGATAAGGTAAACTGACCAAAAATTACCTTCCAAGCTTTGTACAGTTCGTTTACAGTACTGTTCACGCATCCAGTAAACAGCACAACGGTGCTGAGCCCGGTGCCCCAACCCATTGATATTCAAGGAGATTTTCATGAGCGACGACAACAGCGAAAAGTCCAAAGCCCTGCAAGCCGCCCTGGCCCAGATCGAAAAGCAATTCGGCAAAGGCACCATCATGCGCTTGGGCGAAGGTGAACCCATCGCCGACATCCAGGTCGTCTCGACCGGCTCTTTGGGCCTGGACATCGCCTTGGGCGTGGGCGGCCTGCCCCGCGGCCGCGTGATCGAAATCTACGGCCCAGAGTCCTCCGGCAAAACCACCCTGACCCTGCAAGTCATCTCCGAGATGCAGCGCCTGGGCGGCACCTGCGCCTTTGTGGACGCCGAGCATGCACTGGACGTGCAATACGCTCAGAACTTGGGCGTCAACCTGCAAGAGCTGCTGGTCAGCCAGCCCGACACGGGCGAGCAGGCCCTTGAAATCGTGGACAGTCTGGTGCGCTCCGGCGCGGTCGATTTGGTCGTGGTCGATTCGGTCGCAGCCCTCACGCCCAAAGCCGAAATCGAAGGCGACATGGGCGACAGCCTGCCCGGCCTGCAAGCCCGCTTGATGAGCCAGGCCTTGCGCAAGCTGACCGCCACCATCAAAAAGACCAACTGCACCGTCATCTTCATCAACCAGATCCGCATGAAGATCGGCGTCATGTTCGGCAGCCCCGAAACCACCACCGGCGGCAACGCGCTCAAGTTCTACGCCTCGGTGCGTCTCGATATCCGCCGCACCGGCACCATCAAGAAAGGTGACGACGCGATCGGCAACGAGACCAAGGTCAAAGTGGTCAAGAACAAAGTCGCGCCCCCCTTCAAGACGGCCGAGTTCGACATCCTGTTTGGCGAGGGCATCAGCCGCGAAGGCGAGGTGATTGACATGGGTGTCAACGCCAAGATCGTCGACAAATCCGGCGCCTGGTACGCCTACCAGGGCGAGAAAATTGGCCAGGGCCGCGACAACGCCCGCGAGTTTTTGCGCGAGAACCCGGCTTTGGCTCGCGAGATCGAAAACAAGGTCCGCGAATCATTGGGTGTTGCCCTGCGACCCACCACCGAAGTCGAAGAGGCATGATCGCCACGGCCTGCGGCCTCGCGATGACGCGCCACGGCAGTCCCTCTAACCCCATGAACAAACCCACCCAGCAACTCAGCCTCAAAGGTCGCGCCCTGCGTTTGCTCAGCCAGCGCGAGCATTCGAGGCTCGAGCTTGAGCGCAAGCTGGCCGAACACGAAACCGAGCCTGGCCAGCTGGCCAAGGCCCTCGACGAGCTGCAGGCGCGGGGTTTCATCAGCGAAGAACGGGTGGTGGAATCGGTGGTCCACCGCCGCGCGAGCAAGCTGGGCGCTTCGCGGGTCCGACAGGAGCTGGTGGCCAAAGGCCTGTCCCCCGAGGCCATGGCCGATGCGCTCGAACACCTGCGCAGCACCGAACTGGCGCGTGCCCGCGAGGTCTGGTGCCGCAAGTTTGGCGAACCGGCCACCGATCTCAAGGACAAAGCCCGCCAGATCCGCTTTCTGGTCAGCCGGGGCTTTGCCGCCGAAGTGGTGCGACGTGTGGTGCAGGGTGCAGACGACCGCTGACGTCCAACAGGGCCAGGCAGGCCCGGATCAGCGTTGCAAGCCGCCCGCTCGACGGCCGTCTGTATGGCATTCAAGGCCTGATGCAGGCCATGGGTCAGCTGCTCGCCTGTTTCGGTCAATCGGATACCTTCACTTACACGCAAAAAAAGGGCCAGTCCAGAATGGTTTCGAGCAGTTTGACCTGTTGACTTATTGTGCTTTGCGTTATGTTGACAATATCGCCGACAGGCGTTTCATAGCCCGAGCATGAGCTCGATGTTCTGTACCGCCGCTCCGCTGGCACCCTTGCCAAGGTTGTCCAGACGGGCCAACAGCACCGCGTGACGGGCTTCTTCGTTGGCAAAGGCACGAATTTCCAGCTTGTTGGTGTCATTGAGCGCCAGTGCGTCGAGCTTGGCGTTCTCGGTGGGGGCCTCCACGCTGACCCAGCCACCCGTTTGCTGGTTGGGCGCATAGTGGGCGCGCAGGGCTTCGTGCAAGTCGGCCGCTTTGGGCTGGCCTGGCAGTTGGTCCAGGTGCAGGGGAAGTTGTACCAGCATGCCCTGACGGAAATTGCCTACGGCTGGCACAAACAAGGGGCGGCAGGTCAGCTTGGTGTAGCGCATGATTTCAGGGATGTGCTTGTGCTTGAGGCCAAGTGCATAGGCCTCGAACAAAGGCGCACGGCCCGCTTCATAGTCTTCGATCATGGCGCGCCCTCCGCCGGAATAGCCGCTCACGGAGGGA
The DNA here is from genome assembly GCA_027488215.1 of Comamonadaceae bacterium. GTDB lineage: Bacteria > Pseudomonadota > Gammaproteobacteria > Burkholderiales > Burkholderiaceae_C > Limnohabitans_A. Next base: position 68,522 of record JAIYCB010000019.1, on the reverse strand, counting down.
AGGCACAGCGGAAAGTCTTTCGGGATCAGGCCGGCATCGACCAGCGGGCGGATCAGGGCAATGGCACCCGTGGCATAACAACCTGGGTTGGCCACCCGCTCGGCTTTTTGCACGGCCTCTTTCTGTCCAACAGCCAGTTCAGGAAAACCGTAGACCCAGCCGGGTGCGCAGCGGTGGGCTGTGGAGGCATCGACAATGCGGGGTTTGCGGCCTGGCAAGCTGTCGATCATGGCCACGGATTCGATGGCGGCATCATCGTGCAGACACAACACCACCAAATCAACAGCCGCCATCAACTCGCGTTTGGCTTGCGGATCCTTGCGGCGGGCTGGATCGATGCTCAGCACCTGAATGTGAGGGATCCCGGCCAGTTTTTCCCTGATTTGCAGGCCGGTCGTGCCGGCTTCGCCGTCGATGAAAATTTTTGCCATTTCCGTGCTTTCCGAATGCGCTGTGTGTGAGTCTGATCATGCCAATGTAAGCTGCATGACTCGGTATGGAACGACGCAGCATCATACAGTCACGTAGTGCTTGTTATAAACCCTGTCAGCGGGCGCAATACCCCGGTGGGCCAGTCCTTTCAACCACCTTGTTTTGAGAGAATTGCCACGCCTTTGGCTGTGGCGAAGGTCCTCGCGTGAGCCAGAGGACAATGCGGTAACCAAGGGGTAAGTACCTCTGATCATTGAGATTCCGGAGCGCACTGATTGATTGAATGAGCGCTGCAGATTGACCATTTAAACGACCAAGCCCATCGAATCGGTGCACATGCTTCTTCCTTAAAGCTCATTCTCTGAACACGGGAAGGGCTTTTCTTTTCGTGACGCCTGATTTGTTTACTGCTCCAGATCGAAGGCCCTGATTTTCGGACCCACCGATGTGCCGGGGCCCAAATCGAACAGTGTGGCTTCAACGGGTGAGTGAGGATGTGATTGACTGCGCCAAAACCAGCGACGACCATCGTTGCAGCCCCCTTTCTTGCCGAAGCCACGCAGCACATTGCCGCAGTCGTCTTGTTGGAGTGCGCCATGCAGGCGCTGAAAGAATCGGTATCGTCCCGGTGGCAGCAAAAGCGCATGCCTTACGGTGCTGTCACCACCTTTCAGAAGCCGGCAGGTCAGTTCACCGCTTGTCACATGTTCGGCGCAGATGTCCATGTCCTGATCACCAAATTCCGCGTGTGTTCGGGTCGGATCTATGACTTCATCGGGGAAGGGAATCCAGATACGGTGCTGTTCTTGTTCCCGCGAATGCAGCGCTTGTTCAAACAGCTCCCAACTGAAATGCTGTTCTCCACACAAACGCGGCCATATGGGCGCCAAGGGATTGAGCAAAGTCTTCAAATCCCCACGATTGACCTTGACCGCCCAGTTGTCCAGGTGGGTCCGCCAGCCATCAGCGCCGTACAGGTACGTGGGATAAAAGTTGGCATACAGGCCATCACTGCTCTCCAGACGCGACTGGATGTGGCGAATTTCCTGACTTGGGCAAATGAATTCATACACTCGGTCTTCAGATTGGTAGTCATGCAGCCATGGATAGTCCCAGTCCTTCCAGGCAGAGGCCCGGAGTACACCCTTTTGGAACAAACGCACAGTGCGTGACAACCAGCCGTTATTCGCGTTATACCCAACGGGGCCAGTGTCCACGTCAGTGTTGTATCGGGTGCGAAGAACAACCCGCCCAAGTGTCTTTCTGTAGTCGTATTCTGCATCGACACGGTAGTGGACATCGGTGTAAAAAACCTCGCTGACCCGATGATCTTGGGCCGATGGAGTGTCTGGAAACCAGCTGTACCACTGCTGCGCATCGAGTTTGATCCAGTTATGTCGGGATAACTCAATGGCCCAGATCACGCCAGCGGCCGAAACACACAGCACCAGCAGCAGCCCCCAGATCTGCCTGATTGAAAGGTGGCAGGTTCGATCGAGAAAAGGCTGGCCCATGATCACTTGTGATGCTAGGCCACCCAGCTTCCGCTTTTACCGCCGTGCTTTTCCAGCAACTTCACATCGGTGATGCTCATGCCGCGGTCCACGGCTTTGCACATGTCGTAAATGGTGAGCAGGGCGACTTGCACGGCGGTGAGGGCTTCCATTTCGACCCCGGTTTGACCATTGACCTCGGCGGTGGCCGTGCAGACCACACAGCAAGAAGCCGCCAGCACCTCAAACTCGACCGCTACCCGCGTCAGGCCAATGGGGTGGCACAGGGGGATGAGGTCACTGGTTTTTTTGGCGCCCTGAATGCCTGCGATTCGGGCTATGCCCAGCACATCGCCTTTCTTGGCCGTGCCCGACGTGATCAGCGCCAAAGTCGACGCCAGCATCACGATCTTGCCCGTGGCGATCGCTACACGTCGGGTGCTGTCTTTGTGACCCACATCCACCATGTGGGCTTGGCCTTGGGCATCAAAGTGGGTCAGTGTGGCGTTGGTCTGGCTCATGACAGGCAGGATCAAATGGATTTACAGAAAGTTCACAAGAAGCGGGCATCATACGAGGCTTGAACAAGGCAAGGACAGCTTTGAAACACAAATACCGTGATCTCTGGGTGCACTGGGTACTGGTGGCAGCACTGGTCAGCCCTTCTTTGCAGGCACAAGCTGCGGGTTTACCCGGCTTGGGTGATGGTGAGAGCATTTCACTCAGCGCCGAGCGGCAACTGGGCGACCGCATCGCCCGGGAACTCTACCGCGATCCCGATTACATCGAAGACCCCGTGCTCGACGAGTACATCCAGCTGCTGTGGGCGCCGTTGGTGAGGGCGGCCGCTGCAAGGGGCGAGTTGTCGGCCGAGCTGCAAGAGCGTTTTGCCTGGCGCATTTTGCTGGGGCGAGACCGTTCGGTGAATGCGTTTGCCTTGCCGGGTGGCTATCTGGGGGTGCAACTGGGCCTGATCGCGGTGGTGGGCTCGCACGACGAGCTGGCCTCGGTGTTGGCTCACGAATTGAGCCACGTGAGCCAGCGCCACATCGCACGCGGCATGAGCGAGCAAAGTCGCATGACGCCCTGGTTGATTGGTGCCATGGTGTTGGGCGCACTGGCGGCCAGCAAAAGCCCTCAAGGCGCACAGGCCATGATTGTGGGTGGGCAGGCAGCGGCCATTCAGTCACAGCTGAGCTACTCGCGTGACATGGAACGCGAAGCCGATCGCGTGGGTTACGGCATTTTGGTCGATGCCGGTTACGACCCCCGTGGCTTTGTGGGCATGTTCGGCAAATTGCAACAAGCTGCCGGCTTGAACGACAGCGGGGCTTTTCCCTATTTGCGAAGCCATCCCTTGACCAGTGAGCGAATCGCCGACATGCAAGCTCGCCAACAACTTAACCAGCCTGACACGGTGCCTGCAGCCGACATGGCCCAAGCGCTGATGTCGGCGCGGGCGCGGGTCTTGTCGCAAAACACGCCGGATGCGCTCAAAGCCTGGACCCAGCAGGTCGAGCAGCCCTCCTCTTTAGACGGCCCGACTCAACGGGCGGGCAAACTTTATGCGGGTACGCTGGCCTATCTGCAACAAAGAAACATGCCCGCCGCAGAGCGCACTTTGCAGAGCTTGCAAGCGCTGGCAAGCAAGTCCATCACGCCGAACCAGGCTTCACCCCGTGTTTCACCCGTGGCGCCTTCCGTCGATCGCTGGTTACGTCTGCTGTCAGCGGAGGTGGCCATGAAGCAAGACCGCTTTGAAGCTGCGCTGCAGCACCTGCTGCCCGGTAGGACGCTGTTAGAGCTGGCGCGTCCAGAGCTGATGGCTGCTGCACAAGCCCTGCAGCGTTTGCCTCAGCATGCCTTGCAGGCCGACATCACCCGGCAACTTCGTCAACGGGTATTTGTAGCCCCCCACGATGCCCAGGCCTGGAACCTGTTGGCGGGTTTGCTGACCGCACAAGGGCAGGCCCTGGCTGGATTGCGTGCCGAGGCCGAGGCCCAGGTGGCCCGGCTAGACTGGGAAGGCGCGCTCGACCGTTTTCGGGCAGCGCAGGAGTTGGCCAAACGCAGTCAACTCCAAGCTGCAGACCACATCGAAGCCTCGATCGTGGACACCCGTTTGCGCGAAGTCCAGGCACGTTGGCGTGAAGTGCAAGCGCAATTTCCAACTTCTCGTTGAGCCGGAGTTCACGCTTTGGCCTCCGCCAAGCGCACTGGAAGGGCTATGATCGCCCTCCCTGCACAAGACACACCATGGCTGGAATACACATCACCGATATCGAAGCTGCCATCAACCACTGGCGCATCAAAAACCCTTCACCTGACGGGGTGTCGCTGCCGCCTGAGTTGCGTGCGCTGGCCGAGGTCTATGGCTTGATGGTGTACCTGAAGCAGGACCTGGCCGACGAATTCAGCCTGCCCCGGGCAGCAGCCGAGGCGTGGCAGGACTGGTACGCCACCACCCCCGACACGCCCTGCATCGCGATATGCTCCACCAGCCAAGGCGACGAAACCTGCAAAGGCTGTGGCAGAAGTTTTGAAGAAGTGCAGTTGTGGACCGAGATGAGCCCAGGTGAAAAACGCAGCATCTGGCATCGCATCACCATGGAGGGCAGCTCCTGGCGTTTCAATCGCTATGCCGAACGTGCAGCCGAGAACCGGCGCTGGGCCAAGGCAGCAGCCGATGCGCAGGTGTCGCTGGACCTCAAGCCCTGACCGAACTCAAACCACCGCGCCCGAGTTCTCGTCGTTGGGGTCGTTGTCTTTTTTGACCGGCTTGATCAGGTCTTCGCGCTGGATACCCAGCCACATGGCAATGGCTGCAGCCACGAAAACGGACGAGTAAATGCCAAAGCAAATGCCAATCGTCAGCGCCATGGCGAAGTAGTGCAGGGTCTCGCCGCCGAACAGCAGCATGGACAAGACCATGATCTGGGTCGAGCCGTGGGTGATGATGGTGCGGCTGATGGTGGAGGTGATCGCGTTGTCGATGATCTCGACCGTGTTCATCTTGCGATAGCGCCGGAAGTTCTCGCGAATCCGGTCAAAAATCACCACCGATTCGTTGACCGAATAGCCCAGCACCGCCAGCACCGCGGCCAGCACCGCCAGCGAAAACTCCCACTGGAAGAACGCGAAAAACCCCAAAATGATGACCACGTCGTGCAAGTTGGCGATGATGGCCGAGACGGCAAACTTCCACTCGAAGCGGATGGCCAAGTAAATCATGATGCCGATGACCACAAAGGCCAGCGCCATCAGCCCGTCTTCTACCAGTTCGTCACCCACTTGCGGGCCGACAAACTCGGTGCGACGCAGTGTGATATCCGGGTCATTGGCTTTGAGCGCCGACAACACTTTTTCGCTTTGCTGGGCCGAGCTCACGCCTTTTTGTGCGGGCAGCCGGATCATCACATCGCGTGCAGACCCAAAGTTCTGCACAAACACTTCGCCATAACCGAGTGAGGCCACCGTGCCGCGCACCTTTTGCAGGTCGGCGGGTTGGCTGTAGCTCACCTCCATCAGGGTGCCACCCGTGAACTCCACCGACAGGTGCAAGCCACGGCTGATCAAGAAAAACACCGCCATCGCAAAAGTGATGAAGGACACCACGTTGAGCACCAGCGCATGGCGCATGAACGGGATGTCTTTTCTGATTTTGAACAATTCCATGGTCTTTTCCCCTTAGTCGGCTTTCACCGCAGTGTCAGCCTCGGGCCGCCAGACGGTGCCGATCGACACCGATTTGAGTTTCTTTTTGCCGCCATACCAGAGGTTGACCAGGCCACGTGAGAAGAACACAGCCGAGAACATGCTCGTCAAAATACCAATCGTGTGAACCACCGCAAAGCCGCGCACCGGCCCGGAGCCAAAGGCCAGCAGTGCGATACCGGCAATCAGCGTGGTGATGTTGGAGTCCAAAATCGTGGCCCAGGCGCGGTCGTAGCCAGCGTGGATGGCCGCTTGCGGGCTAACCCCATTGCGCAGCTCCTCACGCACGCGCTCGTTGATCAGCACGTTCGAGTCGATCGCCATACCCAAAGCGAGCGCCATCGCGGCCATACCGGGCAGTGTCAAGGTGGCTTGCAGCATCGACAAAATGGCTACCAGAAACAGGAGGTTGACACCCAAAGCGATGCCGGAGAACAAGCCGAACATGGCGTAATAAATGGCCATGAAGGCCACGATCACGACGAATCCCCAGATCACGCTGTTGAAACCCTTGGCGATATTTTCGGCACCCAGGCTCGGACCTATGGTGCGCTCTTCGATGATCTCCATCGGCGCGGCCAATGAACCTGCGCGCAGCAGCAGCGCCGTGTCGTTGGCTTCGACGGTGGTCATGCGGCCCGAAATCTGCACACGGCCACCGCCAATTTCGGCCCGAATCACCGGGGCTGTGACCACTTCGCCTTTGCCCTTTTCGAACAAGATGATGGCCATGCGCTTGCCCACGTTGTCACGCGTCACGTCCTTGAAGATCCGGGCGCCTTTGGAGTCCAGTGTCAGGTTCACCACCGGCTCTTGGGTCTGACTGTCAAAACCAGGCTGGGCATCGGTCAAGTTGTCGCCCGTGAGCACCACTTGTTTCTTGACGATCAAGGGGCGGCCATCGCGCTCCAAATACCGCTCTGTGCCGAAGGGCACCATGCCGCCGGCTTGTTCAGCCGCACGCGCTTCGGTGCTCTCGTCCACCATGCGCACTTCCAGTGTGGCGGTGCGGCCCAAAATGTCTTTGGCCTTGGCCGTGTCTTGAACACCAGGCAGCTGCACCACAATGCGGTCCAGGCCCTGCTGTTGAATCACCGGCTCGGCCACGCCGAGTTCGTTGATTCGGTTGTGCAGCGTGGTGATGTTTTGTTTGAGCGCCTGGTCTTGAACCTTGCGTGAAGCTTCGGGTTTGATGCTCACCAGCAGGATGAAGTCGGTGCCATTGTTCACTTCGCGCGATTGAAGGTCGGCAAACTGCTCGGTGACCAACCGCCTGACAACATCTTGTTGCTGCCCGTCACGCAGGCGGATTTCGATGTTCTGGCCATTGCGGGCAATTCCGCCATGGCGGATGTCTTTTTCGCGCATCGTTGTGCGCAAGTCCCCGGTCAGGGATTCCAGCCGCTGGGTCAAGGCGGCCTGCATGTCCACCTGCATCATGAAGTGAACACCACCGCGCAAATCCAGGCCCAGGTACATGGGCGAAGCGTGCAAGGCCGTCAGCCAGGCGGGTGAGCGCGAGACCAAATTCAAAGCCACCACGAATTGGGGATCGGCGGGATCCGGAATCAGGGCCTTCTGAATGGCATCCTTGGCCTTGAGTTGCTGGTCCGTATTTTCGAAGCGAGCGCGAATCGAAGTGCCTTCGAGCACCAGGTTTTGGGGCGTGTTGCCGGATGTTTTGAGCGCGTCTTCGACCTTTTGCAGCGTGGACGTGTCCACCTTGATGGTGGCTTTGGCCGAGGACACCTGAACCGCAGGGGCCTCACCAAAGAAATTGGGCAGGGTGTAAATCACCCCCAGCAGAAACGCGACGACGAGCATCACGTACTTCCAGACCGGATAACGGTTCATAAAGACTCGCGTAAAGAAGATAAATCGGGGGCCTCAGAACCAAAGCCCCATGGACAAAGCCTGGAAGAGTTACTTCATGGTGCCTTTGGGCAACACCTGAATCACAGCGCTGCGTTGCATCTGGACTTCCACACCGGTGGCCAACTCAATGCCCACGTAGGCATCGCCCAGCTTGCTGACTTTGCCCACAAAACCGCCAGCGGTCACGACTTCATCGCCCTTGGTCAGCGCGTCGATCATGGCGCGGTGCTCTTTTTGCTTTTTCATTTGGGGGCGGATCATGACGAAGTAAAGCACTGCAAACATCAGCAACAGCGGCAGCATGCTCATCAGGGTGGACTGCATGTCGCCACCAGAGGCAGCGGCAGGAGCGGTTTGGGCAAAAGCAGAAGAAATGAACATGTGAACTCCACTGAAAGTCAAATTCGGGTTGTGCGGGTGACGCTTGGGCGTCCTGCGGGCGAAGCCGCCATTGTATGCGGCGCTATGATCGTCCTTAAAAGCCCTGCCGCCCCACAGGAGACCGCCATGACCGCTGCATCCGACCACCCCTCCAGCCCGCAGGGGGGCCATGCCCACCACCACGACCACGACCACGACCACGCGAACAGCACCTTGGGCGAGATGGACCTGCGGGTGCGTGCGCTGGAAACCCTGCTGACCCAAAAAGGCTACCTCGACCCCGCCGCTGTGGACCGCATCATCGAAACCTACGAAGTGCATGTGGGCCCGCACAACGGCGCCAAAGTGGTGGCCCGCGCCTGGGTCGACCCGGCTTTTCGGGACTGGCTGCTGCAAGACGCGACCGCCGCCATCGCCTCGATGGACTACACCGGCCGCCAGGGTGAGCACATGGTGGCCGTGCCCAACACCCCCGACACCCACAACATGGTGGTCTGCACCCTGTGCAGCTGCTACCCCTGGCCGGTGCTGGGCTTGCCCCCGGTTTGGTACAAAAGCGCCGCCTACCGATCCCGAGCTGTGATCGAACCGCGCGCCTTGCTGGCCGATTTCGGCGTTACCCTGCCTTCGGGCCAAAACATCCGCGTCTGGGACTCCACCGCTGAAGTGCGTTATTTGGTATTGCCCGAGCGACCCGCAGGCACCGAGGGTTGGAGCGAAGAACAACTGGCTACTCTGGTCACCCGCGACGCCATGATCGGCACCGGCCTGGCCTTGAACCCTCAGGTGACCCCATGAACGGCCTGCACGACATGGGCGGCCTGCAAGGCTATGGCCCGGTTCAAATAGAAGCCCACGAGCCGCTGTTTCATGGCGAGTGGGAGCGCCGCGCCTTGGGTGTGACGGTGGCCATGGGCGCCAGCGGCCTGTGGAACATCGACTTGGCCCGCTCGGCCCGTGAATCCTTGCCCCCGCTGGACTATGTGCAAGGCCCTTACTACGCCATCTGGATCAAGGCGCTGCAAAAGCTGTTGATCGAGCGTGGCCTGATCACCGAGCAGGAACTGACCCAGGGCCAGCCCATCACGCCGCCCGTGGCGGGCGTGCGGGTGCTCCAAGCCGCCGAGGTGGACGCGGCGCTGGCCAAAGGCAGCCCGGCTGATCGCCCCAACACCCAAGCGCCCCGCTTTGCCGTGGGCCAGCGCGTGCGGGCACTGAACCTGAATCCCCAAGGCCACACCCGCTTGCCGCGCTATGTGCGCGGCCATGTGGGCACCGTGGTGCTGCACCATGGCAGCCATGTTTTGCCCGACCAGCATGTCAACAAGATGCTGCCGCCTTTTGAAGGCACCGCTGAGCACCTCTACACCGTGGTGTTTGACGGCTCCGAGCTGTGGGGGCCACAGGCCGAAGCCGGGCACCAGGTGAGTGTGGACGCGTGGGAGTCCTATTTGGAGGCCGTGCCTGCATGACCACTACCCTGAACGACCTGGCCCAAGCCTGCGGCGACGGCTTTCCCATGCCGCCTACGGCCAACAACGGGGCGGTGTTTGAAGAGCCCTGGCAGGCCCACGCCTTTGCCATGACCTTGCAGCTTCACGAAAAAGGTGTCTTCACCTGGCCCGAGTGGGCCAAAGCCCTGACCCGAGAAATCCGCGCGGGCCAAACGCGTGGCGAAGCCAGCGACGGCAGCCTTTATTACACGCACTGGCTCAACGCCCTGGAGCAGCTGGTGATTGAGCGTCAACTGGGCACGCCCGATGAAATCCATGATTTGGAGCACGCCTGGGCCGACGCCGCCGAGCGCACCCCGCATGGCCAGCCCATCGTTCTGAACGCTGAATAAAGAGGCCTTGTTTGAATCTCCGTTTGTGGGCCATGCTGGCTTTGTTGGGCAGTCTGGTGTCGCTGGCCGTGGGCACTTCGTTTGCCAAAAGCCTGTTTCCGGCCTTGGGGGCGGAGGGCACCACCGCTTACCGCATCATTTTCGCCATGCTCATGCTCATGGCCGTGTTCAGGCCCTGGCGCAGAAAGTGGGTCCGGGCCGACGCACTGCCGCTGGGCCTGTATGGCGTCACTCTGGGCGTGATGAACCTGTTTTTTTACAGCTCGATCAAGACCATCCCCTTTGGCGTGGCCATTGCCATCGAGTTCACCGGACCGTTGGCCGTCGCCGTCTGGAACTCCAAAAAAGCCAGCGACTGGCTCTGGGTGGCACTGGCCATCGCGGGCCTGGCCTTGCTGCTGCCTCTGCCCGGGGGCGATGCGGCCACGGCGCTCGACCCAATGGGCGTATTCTTCGCCTTCACGGCGGGCATTTGCTGGGCGCTTTACATCGTTTTTGGCCAGCGTGTGGCGCTGCGCTACGGGGCCATGGCCACGCCCATGGGCATGCTGGCGGCGGCTTTGGTGGTGGCACCCATCGGAGTTTTTCATGCGGGAACGGCCATGCTGGACCCGCAATGGCTGGTGGCAGGTCTGGCCGTGGCCTTGCTGTCGAGCGCGATCCCTTATGCGCTGGAGATGTTCTCGCTCAACCACTTGCCCAAAAACACCTTCAGCATTTTGCTCAGCCTGGAGCCCGCCGTGGGCGCCTTGGCGGGCTGGCTGGTGCTGGCCGAGCACCTGACGCTGCTGCAAGGGCTGGCCATCGCTTTGGTGATGACCGCCTCCATGGGCACAGCCTGGTCGGCAGGTCAGGACAAGCGTGTCACGCCCGGCAACGGGCAGGCATAAATGGCGTTGCGCATGGCGGCAATCGCTTCGTAGCGGGTGTAGCTGCGCCGCCAGGCCAGCACCACACGGCGCGTAGGCGGCTTGCCGCCCGCCGGGTCCACGATGGGCAAATACCGCACGGGCGACTCGTGCCGCCCGCCCGAGCGCTTGTGCACGGGCTTGAGGTCAGGAACCGACAGGCGCGGCACCAACGTGACGCCCATACCTGCTGCCACCATGTGCTTGATGGTCTCCAGCGACGAGCCCTCAAAGGTCTTGCGGATGCCGTCGGTCTGACTGGCGTAACGCGCAAACTCGGGGCACACCTCCAGCACATGGTCGCGAAAGCAGTGCCCCGTGCCCAGCAGCAGCATGGTCTCGTTTTTCAACTGATCGGGGGTGATGAACGCCTCTGTGGCCAGCGGGTGGTTCAGCGGCAAGGCGGCCATGAAGGTCTCGTCGTACAGCGGCGCGATGGCCAAGCCCGACTCGGGAAAGGGCTCGGCCAGGATGGCGCAGTCGATCTCGCCCGTGCGCAGCATCTCCAGCAAACGCACGGTGAAGTTCTCCTGAAGCATCAGCGGCATTTGCGGCATGTCGGTGATGATTTGGCGCACCAGATCGGGCAGCAAATAGGGCCCGATGGTGTAGATGACGCCCAGCCGCATGGTGGCGGCCAGCGGGTCTTTGCCGCGCTTGGCGATTTCCTTGATCTCGGCAGCCTGCTCCAGCACGCTTTGCGCTTGGCGCACGATTTCTCCACCCAAGGATGTGACCGAGACCTCGCTGGCGCTGCGCTCAAACAGCTTGACTTCCAGCTCTTCTTCGAGCTTTTTGATGGCCAGCGACAGCGTGGGCTGCGACACAAAGCAGGCCTCGGCCGCTTTGCCAAAGTGCTTCTCGCGGGCCACGGCCACGATGTATTTCAGTTCGGTCAGGGTCATGGCGTTATTTGAACATCAAGCCTTCAGGTACTCGGATTTTCCACCCAACCAACGGCCAATGTGCCGCTCGGCCAAAAAGGCGTGCTGGTCCAGCATGTGCGGGGCCAGGGCACGCGCCCAGTCCAGCAAATGCCCGTCGGTCTCCAGATCGGCAAAGCGCAGCAAAGGCGCACCCGACTGGCGCGCCCCCAAAAATTCCCCCGGCCCGCGAATTTCCAAATCGCGCCGAGCAATCTCGAAACCGTCGTTCGTCTCCACCATGGCCCGCAAACGCTCGCGGGCGGTTTCGCTCAGGCGACCGCCTTCGGGCGTGCCATACAGCAGCACACACGCCGACGCCGCCGCCCCGCGTCCCACGCGGCCGCGCAGCTGGTGCAGCTGGCTCAGGCCGAAGCGCTCGGCATGCTCGATCACCATCAGCGAGGCATTGGGCACGTCCACCCCCACCTCGATCACCGTGGTGCTGACCAGCACCCCCATCACGCCTGAGGTGAACAGTTCCATCACCGCCTTTTTCTCGGCCACCGGCATGCGCGAATGCAGCAGGCCCACCATCACACCCGGCAGCGCTTCGCTCAGGTCGGCGTGGGTTTGTGTGGCATTGGTCAGGTCCAGCGCTTCGCTCTCCTCGATCAAGGGGCAGACCCAATACACCTGCCGCCCCTCTTGCACCTGCGCGCCGATGCGCGAGACCACCTCGTCACGGCGGTGGTCCGACACCACGCGGGTCACGATGGGCGTGCGCCCGGGGGGCAGTTCGTCGATCACCGACACATCCAGGTCGGCGTAATAGCTCATGGCCAGCGTGCGGGGGATGGGCGTGGCCGTCATCATCAGCATGTGCGGCTCCATGCCGGGGGCCTGCATCTTGCCGCGCAGGGCCAGGCGCTGCGCCACGCCAAAGCGGTGCTGCTCGTCAATGACCGCCAACCCCAAGCACTTGAACTTGACGTGCTCTTGAATCACCGCGTGCGTGCCTACCACCAGCGCGGCCTCGCCCGACTCGATCAGGGCCAGCATGGCGGCGCGCTCTTTCTTCTTTTGGCTGCCAATCAACCAGGCGACTTTCACGCCCAGCGGCTCCAGCCAGCCCACCAACTTGGCAAAGTGCTGGGTGGCCAAAATTTCGGTCGGGGCCATCAAGGCGCATTGCCAACCCGCGTCAATCGCCACCATGGCCGCCAGCGCCGCCACCACGGTTTTGCCTGCGCCCACATCGCCTTGCAGCAAACGGTGCATGGGCACCGGGCGGCTCAGGTCTTGGGCAATTTCGCGGCCCACACGCTGCTGGGCATTCGTCAGGCCAAAAGGCAAAGCTTTGAGCAGCTGGTCGTGCAAAGCACCGCGCTTCATCTTTAAAGCCGGGGCGCGCAACAAATCGCGCTCGCGCTTGGCCGTGAGCTGCGACAACTGCTGCGCCAGCAACTCCTCACACTTCAGGCGCACCCAAGCCGGGTGGCTGCGGTCCTCCAGAGCGGCCAGCGACACATCGGGCGTGGGGTGGTGCAAAAACTGCAGCGCATCGCGCAGCGACCAAGCCCCACGCGGGTCGGGCCAAGCGATGCCCGGCGGCAAAGTCTCACTCAGGTCAGCGTGGTTCAGGCCGGTGATCACCGCGCGGCGCAAATACGCTTGGGCCAAGCCCGCCACGGTCGGGTACACCGGCGTCAGCGCCTCGGCCAAGTGGCCACCCGCCGCCTTGAAAGTGGGGTGCATCATGGTCAGGCCCATGAAGCCACCTTTCACTTCACCTCGCGCCCGAATGCGGTTGCCCACCGCCAGCGCCTTTTGGTGTGAGGGGTAAAAGCTGAAAAACCGCATCACGCAGGTGTCCGAGCCGTCATCCACCGTCACCAGCAGCTGCCGGCGCGGGCGCATCGTGATCTCGCACGCCGTCACCGTCGCCTCAATCTGCGCCGTGTCGCCCTCGCGCGCATCGCGCAGCTTGACGATGCGGGTCTCGTCCTCGTAACGCAGCGGCAAGTGCAGCGCCAGATCAATGTCGCGCTTCAAGCCGAGCTTGATCAGCGCTTTTTGCGGGGCGCTCAGCGTTTTGGCGGCAGGCGAGGGGGCTTTGGCTGGCATGGGTTGATTGTGCCGTTAGACGCGGGGCTTTGAGGGAAGATGGCTCGACTGTGGGGGCGGCTTGTTGGGGACGCACCCAATGAGGGGTAATGCGTTCAGACGGTATCCCTCATGACATTCAGATAAGACAGGGTTGTCAGAAGACCAGAGGTCACTGGGTCAAGAAAAACTCAACGCGTCGAGTGCCATCACCCCCCTAAGACCCACCCCAAAACTCTGAAACCCTTGCGCGTCCCATTGGGCGCTGCTGTCAATGCTGTCGTGCTGGTGGCCATGCACTGTCATGCGCACGCCCATGCGGCGGGCCAGGTCGTCCAGCGGCGCAAAGCCGTGTTCGTGGTAGCCGGGGGCTTCGTGCGTGATCAAGATGTCGGCCTGCAGTGATGCCAGTTGCTCGACTTCGTCGGGGTAGATGCTGGACCAGTGCTTGAGGTGCACGCTGCCTTGCCAGCGGTCTTGGCGCGGGGTGATGCTGGCGTGTTCTTCGCGGTTGCGAAACTTGGGCGCATGCCGGTTTTTGGGGTACCACACCGCGCCGCGGAACACGCCGCCCAGCCCGGCAATGCGCGTGCCGCAGGGCAGCGTGACGACGCGGCCATGCAGGTTGCGCTCGGCCAGTTCGCTGTGCCACACATTGGCAAAGTTGCCCTCGTGGTCGGTGTCGTGGTTGCCGTGGATGTACCAGACGCGTTCGCGGATGACCGCCAGCTCGATGTGCAGCGGGCGTGCGGGCTCCAGGTCGCCCAGCAAGATGACGGCGCGGGCATCGGTTTGCAGCGCGGCATCGATGATGTGCTGCCACTGGCCGTGCGGGTCGCCGCAAAAGAGGATGGGGCCGGGGTGCATGGGCGTGAGCGAATGAATTTTCTTTCGCATTGTGCAGGTCTTTGGGGCGCGGCTGGCAGGGCCTTCGGATAAGCTTGAACAGTCCCCCCGAATGCCTGCCGCTACCCCATCCATGTCTTCTATCGCCATCATCGACTTCGAAACCACGGGCATTTCGCCCAACATGGGCGACCGCGCCACCGAGGTGGCCATCGTCATGCTCGAAGGCGGGCAGGTGGTGGATCGCTTTCAGAGCCTGATGAACGCCGGGGTGCGGGTGAACAGCTTCATCACCCAGCTCACCGGCATCACCAATGAGATGGTCCAGGCCGCGCCCCCGGCCGAGCGGGTGATGCGCGAGGCGGCACGCTTTGTGGCAGGCAGGCCCATGGTGGCGCACAACGCGGCCTTTGACAAAAAGTTCTGGCAGGCCGAGCTGGCCCGTTGCGGCCAAGACGGCTCGCACCCCTTTGCCTGCACCGTGCTGCTGTCGCGCCGCCTGTACCCGCATGCGCCCAACCACAAGCTGGGCACGCTGGCGGCGTTGCATCATTTGCCTTCGTCAGGCCGTGCCCACCGGGCCTTGGCCGATGCAGAGGTGGCCGCTCATTTGCTGGCGCAGATGCAGCACGACCTGAAAACCCGCTACGGCTGCCAGCAGCCCGACCACGCTTTGCTCATGGGTCTGCAGCGCACCAGTCGGCACATGTTGGGGCCGTATTTGAAGCAGCGGGCGCAGGGCTGAAAGTGCATTACCCCAAACCCAGCGGCAACGCCGTCTTGTAGCGCACCTGTTTGAGCGCAAAACTGGAACGGATTTTTTCCACGCCCGGAATCGGTGAGAGCTGTTCCAGAATGAACCGCTCAAGTGCCGCCATGTCGCGCACGGCAACGCGCAGCAGGTAGTCGCTGTCGCCGGTCATCAAATAGCACTCCATCACTTCGTCATGCTGGGCAATGTGCGCTTCAAAGTCGGCCAGGGTGGCCTTGCTTTGGGTCTTGAGGCTGATCGAGATGAACACTGTCAGGCCCAGGCCCAGCGCCGCCGCGCTGGCCAGCGCCACATAGCGCTGAATGACGCCGTTGCTCTCGAGTGCCTTGACGCGGGCCAGGCACGGCGAGGGCGACAGGCCAATGCGTTTGGCCAGCGTCACATTGGACAGTGCGCCGTCGCGCTGCAGCTCGTCCAGTATCTTCAAATCCACGTTGTCCAGAATCATGTGCCGAATTCCTATGAATTTCGGCATATTATGCTTTAAATCAAGGTCCAAGAGGCGCAAATACGCAGCACATGCGCCGCCTGCCTCTGTAGAGTGAAGGTCATGAACGCACCCTATGAACCCCTCTTGCATGCGCTGTCACACACCCATGACATCGACCCCGAAGAAACCACCGAATGGCGTGAGGCCTTGCTGGCGCTGATCGGCACGCAAGGCCCAGCGCGGGCGCGGCAAATTCTGGACGAGCTGGCCGCCGTGGCGCGCCAGCAGCGCACCGGCTGGCAGCCCGAGCTGAACACGCCCTACATGAACACCATCGCCGTCGATGACCAGCCGGTGTTCCCCGGCGACTTGGCCACCGAAGAGCGGCTCGTGGCCATCATGCGTTGGAATGCGCTGGCCATGGTGGTGCGTGCCAACCAGGCTTATGGCGAGTTGGGCGGGCACATCGCCAGTTACGCCAGCGTGGCCGATTTGTTCGAGACCGGCTTTCACCATTTCTTCCGCGCCCGTACCGAGCAACACAAAGGCGACTTGGTGTTCTTTCAGCCGCACAGCGCACCGGGTGTGTACGCCCGCGCTTTTCTGGAAGGGCGCCTCTCCGAAGCCGACTTGATGCATTACCGTCAAGAGATCACCGCGCCCGACAGCGGTGCGCGCGGTTTGTCGAGCTACCCACACCCTTGGCTGATGCCCGACTTTTGGCAGTTTCCCACCGGCTCGATGGGGCTGGGCCCGATCAGCTCGATTTACCACGCGCGCTTCATGCGCTACCTGACGCACCGCCAGTTGCAAGACTGTAGCGCCCGCAAGGTGTGGGGCGTGTTTGGCGACGGCGAGATGGACGAGCCCGAGAGCATGAGCGCCCTGACCTTGGCCGCCCGCGAAAAACTCGACAACCTGGTGTGGGTGGTCAACTGCAATTTGCAGCGGCTGGATGGCCCGGTGCGCGGCAACGGCCGCATCATCGACGAGCTGGAAAAGCTGTTTGCCGGCGCGGGCTGGAACGTGATCAAACTGGTGTGGGGCAGCGATTGGGATGGTTTGCTGGCACGCGACACCACGGGCGCTTTGCTGCGCGCCTTTGCCAACACGGTCGACGGGCAGATGCAGACCTTTGCGGCCAAGGACGGGCGCTACAACCGCGACAACTTTTTTGGCCAAAACGAAGAACTGGCGCGGCTGGTGCAGGGCATGACCGACGAGCAGATCGACAGGCTCAAACGCGGCGGCCACGACATCGTGAAAATCCATGCCGCTTATGCCGCTGCGGCGGCGCACCGTGGCCAGCCCACGGTGATCTTGGCGCATACCAAAAAAGGCTTTGGCATGGGCAGCGCAGGCCAAGGCAAGATGACCACGCACAGCCAAAAGAAGTTCGATGAACAAGACCTGATCGAGTACCGCAACCGCTTTGACCTGCCGCTGAGCGACGAGCAGGCCAAGGGCTTGGCTTTTTACAAACCCGCCGACGACAGCGCCGAGATGCGCTACCTGCGTGAACACCGTGCCCGCTTGGGTGGCAGCTTGCCCAAGCGCGAGACGACCTGCGACCGCTTGCCCGTGCCCGCACTGGCCAGTTACGGACAATTTGCGCTGCAGGCCGACGGCAAGGAGATGAGCACCACCATGGCCTTTGTGCGCATGTTGGGCAGCTTGCTGAAAGACCGCGAGCTGGGCCCGCGCATCGTGCCCATCGTGGCCGACGAGGCGCGCACCTTCGGCATGGCCAACCTGTTCAAGCAGGTGGGCATTTACAGCAGCGTGGGCCAGCGCTACGCGCCCGAAGACATCGGTTCGGTGCTGAGCTACCGCGAAGCCACCGACGGCCAGATTTTGGAAGAAGGCATCAGCGAAGCGGGCGCGATCGCCAGCTGGACGGCTGCGGCCACCAGTTACAGCGTGCACGGCCTGGCCATGCTGCCCTTCTACATTTATTACTCGATGTTCGGCTTTCAGCGCGTGGGTGACGCCATCTGGGCCGCCGCCGACCAGCGCGCCCGGGGCTTTTTGCTCGGCGCCACCTCAGGCCGCACCACCTTGGGTGGCGAGGGCCTGCAACACCAAGACGGCAGCAGCCATTTGGTGGCGGCCACCATCCCCAACTGCAAGGCTTACGACCCGGCTTTTGCGGGCGAGCTGGCGGTGATTCTGGACGCGGGCATGCGCGAGATGGTCGAGCAGCAGGCCGATGTGTTTTATTACATCACCCTGATGAACGAGAACTACGCCCAGCCCGATTTGCCCGCGGGCGTCGAGGCCGATGTGCTGCGCGGGGGCTACCGATTTGGCATGTACGGCCCGAGCAATGCGGCCCAGCGCGTGACCTTGCTCGGCTCTGGCGCGATCCTGACCGAGGTGATCAAAGCCGCTGAACAATTGGCCGCGCAAGGCGTGGGGGTGGAGGTGCTGAGCATCACCAGCTGGAGCGAGTTGGCGCGCGACGGCATGGCGCAAGAAGCCAGTGGCGCTGTGGGCGCTGGGCACCTGGCGCACCTGCTGAAAGCCACCCAAGGCCCGGTGATCGCCGCCACCGATTACGTGCGCGCCGTGCCCGAGAGCGTGCGCGCTTTCGTGCCCGAAGGCCGCCGTTACAGCACGCTGGGCACCGACGGCTTTGGCCGCAGCGACACGCGTGCCGCGCTGCGCCGCTTTTTTGCGGTGGATGCCGACAGCATCGCAAAAGCAGCACGGCAAGCACTGGGAGTTTGAGGACCGATCCGGGATCCAGGTATTCAAGCGCGGTTCGCGAGTGCCAAAGCATGAACCCGGCAAGGCTTTAAGGAATGAGGCGCGGCAAGCTCACTACACTTGAGGGTAAGGCCAATTCGGCCTGCTCACTTCTTTTGTATGGAATTCATCAGCCTGCTCTTCATCGTGGCCATGGGCATCCACTGGCTCAACGTCCAGGGCCAGCGAAAGCGCACGACCTTGTTGGCCGAACAATTGCGCCCTTACCAAATCGAAAAAAGCATGGCCCAGCTGACCACGGCCTACATGCGGGCGCTGGGCGAGTCCGAGCCTGAACGCCAGCAGCAAATCCTGCAAATGCAAGAGGCTGCCGAACAACAACTGGCCAGCGAGTTCCAGAATCTGGCACGCGAATTCTCCAAACTGCCCGCACCCGTTGCGCGCGGCTTCAAACTGGCATTGCCCTACATCGACCAACTCTCACCCAAAGCCACCTTTGACATGCGCCGCCTGCTGGAGGTGCATGCCCAGGGCATTGAGCGCGCCGCGCTCAACCAGCAGGGCTTGGCCCCCAAAGAGCGGTCCTTCCGGATGATGGGTGAGATGTTTTTGATGCAACACAGCTGCCACTGGTTTTGCCGCTCCAAAACCATTGCTTCGGCCCGCATGTTGACCCAGCACCAGACCCGTTACGAACAAGCGCTGGACGCGGTCAGCCCAGAAACCCGCCAGGCTTACCTGGCCGTGGTGCACGGCTGATCAAGCCTGCGCCCAAGCTGTGCGCAACGCTTGGGCGCACATGGCCACTGCGGTGTTGGCCTCTTGCAGCACGCGCCCCATGGTGATGAAGCCGTGGATCTGCCGCTCAAAACAGATGTACTGCGAGGACACGCCCGCCCGACTCAGGGCATCGGCATACATCAGGCCCTCGTCGCGTAAAGGGTCAAAGCCTGCCGTCAGCACGAAGGCCTGCGGCAAGTTCGCATGGCTGCTGGCCAGCTGCGGTGAGGCACGCCAGTCCAGGGTGTCTTGTAGGTTGCGCAGGTAATTGCCCGTGTACCAGGCCATCGACTCGCGCGTGAGCATGTAACCTTGGCCATTGTTTCTGTACGAATCGGTGTCGGGGGCCATGACGGTGCTGGGGTAGATCAGCAACTGCATGACCGGCTTGTGGCCCAAGTCCCGCAAACCGAGACAGGCCGCCGCAGCCAGATTGCCCCCGGCGCTGTCGCCGCCGATGGCGATGCGAGCAGGGTCAATGCCCAAATTGGCGGCTTGCTGAGCCACCCACTGCCAGGCCGCCACGGCATCTTCGTAAGCGGCCGGAAACTTGTGCTCCGGGCCCATGCGGTAATCCACCGCCACCACCACGCCATGGGCTTGCTGGCAGAGCGATCGGCACAGCACATCGTGCGTGTCCAGATCGCCAATCGTCCAGCCCCCGCCATGCAAGTACACCAAGGCGGGCAAAGCCGCATCCGCGCCTGCCGGGTGGTACACGCGCACCGCAATGCTGACTGCGGCGTGGCTGAACTGCAGGTCTTGCACACGCCCCACCTCGGGTGCATCAGGCTGGGTGAAGCTGCGACGCGCCCGGTAGGAAGCGCGGGCCTCGGCAGGCGTTTGGGTGTGGACCGGAGGGATGCCCTTTTCGCTCAACAAGGTCATCAGGGCTTGGGCTTGCGGGTCGAGCATGGGGCACTCCGGGCGGTTGAGGGAATGACCGATTATGGTGGGGTGAGCCAAGACCGAACGGGCAAACAGGCGACACGCTGGCACGCCCAAATGCGCTTGCCTTGAACCCCTTGCACTTTTTGAAATCAACCCGGTCCTAGAGCTGTGGCCCACTCTGTGCAGTTCCACACACAAGCCCATCAATTGGAGTGCGGACTCTAAAGTGCGGGTTTTCCCTTGTCATGGCGGGCGCATGCTGTTCAAATTGCTGCATTGCAACAAAACCTCTCCAAGGAAACACCATGAACTTCAATGTTGAACAATTCACCGCTGCCCAAAAAGCCAATATGAACGTCGCCGCTGGCCTGTCGCAAAGCGCTTTCGCTGGTTTCGAGCGTTTGGTCGAGCTGAACATGGCCGCTGGCAAAGCTGCTGTGGGCGAGTCTTTCTCCAACATGCAAGCCCTGATGGCCGCCAAGTCGCCTCAAGACCTGATGGCTGTGCAAGCTGCCTTGATGCAGCCCGCCTTCGAAAAGTCGGTGTCTTACGGCCGTCACCTGTCTGACATCGCCAACAGCACCGGCGCCGAGTTCACCAAGGCCGTCGAAAGCAAAATGGCCGAATCCGAGCAAGCCGTCAAAAGCCTGGTCGAGAACAGCCTGAAGAACGCCCCTGCCGGTTCTGATGCCGCCGTGGCCGTGATCAAGACCGCCTTCGAAGCCAGCCAAAGCGCTGCTGAGACCCTGAAAAAAGTGGCTAAGCAAGCCGCTGACAGTGCCGAAGCCAGCATGAAGGCTGCCACTGCCCAAGCCGAAGCTTCGGTCAAGGCCGCCATGAGCAAGGCCAAAGCCAAGGCTTGAGCGTTGTCTTGCTGAACCGGCCCTGAACACAGGTACGGTTCCCTACAATGAGGGTGTCTTCGGACACCCTTTTTGTTTTGGATTGCCCTCATGTCACCAGCTCTCACGCCCGCTTCCGCTCCCGTTTTGCACATCGAAGGCGGTGTGGCCACCATCACCTTGAACCGCCCGGCCCAGCGCAACCGACTGGAAAATGGCGACCTCAAGGCTTTGCTGGCGCACTTTGACACCGTCAACCGCGACCCTGCGGTGCGCGTGATGGTGCTGACGGCCAACACGGCAGGGCAGCCCCGGCCTGTGTTTTGCGCCGGCTTCGACATCGGCGGCTTTGACGAGTCCGGGCATGACGCGCCGCCTTTTGAAGAAATTCCCGATGCCTTGGCCGCCATGCGCCCCGTGACCCTTTGCGGGCTGAACGGCAGCGTGTACGGCGGCGCGACCGATGTGGTGTTGGCTTGTGACCTGCGCATTGGCTTGCAAGGCATCGAATGGCGCATGCCTGCCACCGCCTTGGGTTTGCACTATTACCCCAGCGGCTTGCAGCGTTATGTCAGCCGTTTCGGCCTGGCCGCCACCAAAAGGGCTTTTTTGACGGCGAGGCCCTTTACCGATCGGCAACTCGATGCCCTGGGCCTGTTCGAGGCCCTGGTGAGCCATGAAGATTGGGCAGACACGCAGCAGGCCTTGGTGCGCGATCTTTTGGCGCTGGCCCCCCTGGCTTTGCAAGACACCAAGCAATCGATCCGCGAAATCGAGGCCGGACTCGGGGACGTGGACCGCATGCGCGAGCGCGCACAGCGCGCCAGCCAAAGCGCCGACTTTGCGGAAGGCCGAGCGGCCTTTGCCGAGCGCCGCAAGCCGGTCTTTACCGGCCGCTGAGGCGCTGCAGTGCCTGCACCGGGTGGTCACCGCACCTGCGCCGCGCTATCAAGTTGAGCGCTTTGCGACCGATACAGTCTGTGGAATGTCTTTTTTCTGTGGGTAGGTTCGCGATGAGAACATGTGTTGGGTGGACTGGTTTGCTGTGGCTGTGCGCTGCGCCTTGGGCGTGGGCGGGTCAGTACGTGCTGCAAGCCGGACAGACCCAAACCGTGCCCGTCTCTGCCCGGGTGGTCAATGGCGAGACCCGCTGCAATCTGCGCATCAGCGTTCCCGGTCAGGCCGACATGGAGCGCGTGGTGCAAGCCCCGTTTTTTGACACGCCGATTGCCATTACGCCGCAGGATGAAGAGTCTGTCACAGTGCGTTGGCAGGGTCAGGCGCGGCGCATCAACGACCAAGTGGTCAATGGTTGCCCCACTCAGGGCGAAGCCACCTTCAAGGTGGTCAGCAGCAACGCCCTGACGCGGGCCGTGTGGGCCAGCATGCAATCGCAACTGCTGTCTGCCAAGGCCGACTGTGTGCGCATCGCCTTCGATTTAGAGCGGGTGCGGCCCGAGTGGTTTGACTTCACTGACCCGCAGCGCAGCGGTGAGGACGCCAAAATTGACAGGGCTTTTGCCCAGTGCGAGACGTTTCTGGCTCAGCCCAAAGCCTGGGGTACGCAAAGCCCGCAAGGCCATGCGTGCACTGTGGCAGGCGTCAAAACCCGCTGTGAAGGCTTCTTCACGGCCAGTGTGAACGGTAGGGTTCAGACGATCTCGCGCGAAGCGGCCATCCAAAAACAATTGCAGAACTTGCCCTGGAGTACCGGGGTCCGCGAGATCGCGTCTGTCAGGGCCTCGCGCATCCAGCAGGAAAAAGACCGCGTCGCCCGCCTGGCTGCCGAAGAGGCGGCCAAACTTCAAGCCATCGAAGACGCACGATTGCAGGCTGAGCGACAAGCTCAAGAGGCCAAGGCCGCTGAGCAGCGTGCCTTGCAAGAGCGCATCGCTGCGTTGAAGGCGCAGATTGCCGAGGAAAAAGCGCTGGCCGCGCAAGAGCGCAACTGGGTCTTCAAGCAAATCGACAGGATCCGGGGCGTGCCTGCGCCTGATGCCAAGCCGCAAGAAACACCCAAACCTGCCAGCCCTGCAGTGCCTTCGGGTTCTGCCGCGCCCGCGGCACCAGCGGCACCAGCAGCGCCAACAGCGCCAACAGCGCCAACAGCGCCAACAGCGCCAACAGCGCCAACAGCGCCCGCAGCACCAGCAGCACCAGCACCAGCACCAGCAGCAGCACCAGCAGCACCAGCAGCACCAGCAGCTTCACCGCTGCCAGCAGCACCGTCGCCTGCCTCACTGGCCCCCATGACGCCAGCCAAATCCTTGCCGCCGCTGCCCACCACCTGATCTGGCTCAGCATGGCTGGTAACTCAAGCGACCTGACCGGGATGGCATTGCCCCTAAGATGATGGGGTGATTGATCCTTTCGCACGCGCCGCGGCATGAAACCGCGCAAGCCTTTGTCCCCATCCCGCCAGTGGTCGCTTGTGCAGCACCGCAGCAGGCGGACATTTGCCGCCTGGCCAGCGGCTGTTCGGGGCATGGTCTGGATGGTGTTGGGCGGCTTGCTGTTTTCTTTCCTCAACACCATCGCCCGTGAGCTGACACTGCACCTGGACGTTTACCAATCGCAGTTCTTGCGTTATTTGTTTGGCTTGTTGGTCATCTTGCCTTGGGTTTGGCGCGATGGCTGGCGGGCTTATATGCCGGTGAACATGGCGGGTCAGTTCTGGCGCGGCGGGGTGCACACGCTGGGGCTGGTGTTGTGGTTCACGGCCTTGCCCAAAATCCCCTTGGCCGACATGACGGCCATTGGTTTCACCGGGCCCATTTTCATCATGATCGGTGCGGCCTGGTTTTTGGGCGAACCCATGCGCAAAGACCGCTGGATTGCTGCCTTGGTCGGTTTTGCGGGGGTGTTGGTGGTGGTCT
The DNA here is from genome assembly GCA_027488215.1 of Comamonadaceae bacterium. GTDB lineage: Bacteria > Pseudomonadota > Gammaproteobacteria > Burkholderiales > Burkholderiaceae_C > Limnohabitans_A. The sequence continues at coordinate 44,758 of JAIYCB010000019.1, read as the reverse complement.
TGCCCAAGATGTCGGGTGAGGGCGGCTGGTTCAATTTGGTCATGCTGGCCTCTGCGCCCGTGTTTGCGGCGTCTTTCCTCATCACCAAAGCCCTGACACGCTACGAGACAGCGGGCGTGATTGTGCTTTGGCAAGCCTTGACCGTCACAGTCTTGAGCTTGCCGATGGCTCTGCCCAATTGGCAAGCACCCACTCTGATGCAGTGGCTTGGCTTTGCCGCCACGGGCGTGCTGGGCACGCTGGCCCACTATTGCCTGACGCGGGCCTTCGCGCTGGCCGACATTTCAGCCACCCAGTCGCTTCGCTTTTTGGATCTGGTCTGGGCTTCATTGCTGGGCTGGTTGGTGTTTGGCGATGTGCCCAGCCAGTGGACCTGGGCCGGTGCCTTGGTCATTTTGGGCGCCACTGTCTGGATTGCCCGCAGGGAAAGCCGAAGAAAAACTGTCGTGAGCGATTGACGGGGTATATTGTCCTTTTTGTTTGCCAAGCTGACCGGTACCTTGAGTAACCCAGCTTTCCATGGACTGCCGCGTCGCTGCGCTCCTCGCAGTGACGGCTGATGATTTTGCATCGCAAGGCACGCTTCGAGCTTGTCATCGCCAGGCACCCTATAAGCTTGTCATCGCCAGGCACGCCGCCAGTTTGATATCGCGAGGCACGTCACCAGCTTGTCATTGTGAGGTACGCCACCAGCTTGTCATCGCGAGGAACGAAGCGATCTATCGGCGGTTGTGCAGCAGTGCTTTTGGTCGTGCAGTGGCACCAGGGGTGCACATCATAAAAGGGAAGTTTTGTGATCGATATTGAGCCATTGCGCTTTGCCTGGACCCGGGGCGGGCCTGACACACTGGTGCTGGGCCGCTTGCAGGTGGACCAGGGCCAGACTGTTTTTTTGCATGGTCCCAGCGGCTGTGGCAAGAGCACATTGCTGGGCTTATTGTCAGGTGTTTTGTCACCGCGGCAAGGGCGCGTGTCTTTGCTCGGGCAAGACTGGGCCGCTTTGAAGGCTGGTCAGCGCGACGCCTTTCGGGCCGACCATGTGGGTGTGATGTTCCAGCAGTTCAATTTGTTGCCCTACCTGAGCGTGTTGGACAACGTGATCCTGACTTGCCGTTTTTCCCAGCTGCGGCGCGAACGTTGTCAGGCTGCGGGGGGGCCAAAGGCCGTGGCCCAAAGCTGGTTGCAGCGCATGGCTTTGCCCGAGGCGCTGTGGTGCCGCCGGGCCGACGCCTTGTCGGTGGGCCAGCAGCAGCGCGTGGCCGCAGCCCGCGCCCTGATGGGCCAGCCCGAATTGATATTGGCCGATGAGCCCACCTCGGCGCTCGATGTGGCCTTGCGGCAGGATTTCATGGACTTGTTGTTGCAGGCCGCGCGCGACGCGGGCAGCACTTTGGTGTGTGTGAGCCACGACGAGCAGCAGGCGGTGCGCTTTGATGTGCATTGGTCTTTGCCCGCCTTGCAGCAAATGGGGGTGCGCGCATGAACAGCCTTTGGCGCATGGCCCGCAGCAGCGCTTGGAACCGGCGCAGCACCTTGGTGTGGGTGGTGGTGTCGCTGGCGCTGGCCACTGCTTTGCTGTGGACGCTGGAGCGTCTGCGCCACGACATCCGCCAGAGTTTTTCTCAGTCGGTCAGTGGCGTCGATTTGATTGTGGGCGCCCGCACCAGCCCGGTGCAGCTGATGCTGTTTTCGGTGTTCCACATCGGCAGTGTGCCGCAAAGCATGAGCATGGACAGTGTGCAAAAGCTCGCGCAGCACCGCTCGGTGTCCTGGGTTGTGCCTTTGAGTCTGGGCGACTCGCACAGGGGCTTTCCGGTGTTGGGCACCACCCCAGCATTCTTTCAGCACTTTGCCTATGGCGACAAACAGCCGTTGGTCTTGCAGCAAGGCGCGGTTTTTGCGGACACGCTCGATGGTCTGTATGAGGCGGTGATCGGGGCCGAAGTAGCGCGCAAGATGGGTTATGTCCTTGGCCAAAGCATCACGCTGGGCCATGGTCTGCACGACCATGAACACGACCACCCAGGCAAGCAAGCCGATGAACACGCTGACAAGCCTTTCAAAGTGGTGGGCATTTTGGCCCCCACGGGCACCCCGGTCGACCGTTCGGTGCAAGTGAGCTTGCAGGCACTGGAAGCTTTGCACTTGGGCTGGGTGGCGGGCACGCCCATGCCGGGTGGGCAGATCCCGGCCGATCAGGCGCGCAAATTCAACCTGGAGCCCGAAGAGGTCACGGCCGCCCTGGTGGGCCTGAAAAGCCGGGCTGCAGTCTTCAATGTGCAGCGTTTTGTGAATTATTTCGAAGATGAGGCCTTGATCGGCGTGATGCCCGGCGTAGCGCTGGGCGAGCTGTGGTCGGTACTGGGATTGGGCGAAAACGCTTTGTTGGCCGTCTCGGCCCTGGTGGCTTTGGTGAGCGTGGTCTCACTGGTGGCGGTGGTGCTCGCGGGCCTGAATGAGCGTCGCCGCGAACTGGCCGTGCTGCGCGCAGTGGGGGCTGCGCCGCGCCATGTGCTGGGCCTGCTCACGCTCGAAGGGGTGTGGGTCACTTGTGCCGGGGTCTTGCTGGGTGTGGTCTTGGCCCATGCGGGCATGGCGCTGGCCACGCCTTGGGTGCAGCAGGCGTTGGGCATTCGCTTGCAATGGGCTGCGCCTTTGCCCACGCAACTCGCTTTGGCGGGCGCGGTGTTGATGGCGGGTTTGCTGGCCAGTTTGGGTCCAGCCTGGCGCGCTTACCGCTTGTCCTTGGCCGATGGATTGTCGCCACGCGTGTGATGTGTGTTGTTGCACAATGGGCTGCAATGAAAACGCAAATGGGAGTTCAGGGATGACAAGCGTCTCAAGGGGTTGGTTCGCGGGCTTGCTGCTGGCGGTGTGGTGGGTTTGGGGTGCGCAGGCGCAAAGCCTTCGCGATACCGTGCGGGACACCGTGCCCCAGGTTCAACCCGCCTTGTCAGCCGAAGCCCCGCCGCCCGGTTCCAGCTTGTCGGGTCCCACGCGCACGATCGGTTGGGAGCAGCTGATTCCGGCAGGCTGGGACCCTTACAAGGACCTCAAGGCACTGAACCTGGACACGCTCAAGGACAACGACCCCAAGGCCGAAGAAGCGCTGAAAAAAATGCGCAAGATGTGGGACAACGCGCCCATCAACCCCTTGATTCTGGGTCAGAGCGTGCGCCTGCCGGGCTATGTGGTGCCGCTGGAAGACCTGGCCACTGGCATCAAGGAATTTTTGCTGGTGCCTTACTTTGGCGCTTGCGTTCATTCGCCGCCCCCACCAGCCAACCAGATCGTGCATGTGCTGATGGATAAACCCAACAAACGCTTTCGCCTGATGGACGTGGTGTGGGTGTCGGGCCCTTTGAGTGCCACCAAAACCGACTCTCACATGGGGGTGGCTGGCTACCGCATTGACGCCAAAGCCATCACGCCTTACACCGAGAAAAAGTGACATCAGACTGTCGACAGATCGCCACGCTGCGCTCGCGATGACGGTTGGCAGGATTCTGGATTGCGACGCTGCGCTCGCGATGACGGTTGGCAGGATTTTGGATCGCCACGCTGCGCTCGCGATGATGGACGAAGGGTATTTGGATTCCCACGCTGCGCTTGCGATGACGCAGGAATTGGACGCTCTTGGCTTTGCTTATTCTGTGTTGCTCACCCCCGAAGCCACATGCCCCGAGGGCACATGGCGGGCCGCCGATTCGATGTGGCCAGTTTGGTCATCAAAGAAAAAGTCAGGCTCGAATTCGCGCAGAAACTCGCCCTTGGGCAAGCCGCCCAGAAACATGGCTTCGTCGACTTCGATGTTCCAGTCCATCAGGGTGCGAATGGCGCGCTCGTGCGCCGGTGCGCTGCGGGCCGTGACCAGTGCGGTGCGGATGCGCATGGCCGGTGTGCCGGCTTGCTGCAACTGGTGCAGCGCTTGCAGCACGGGCTTGAAAGGTCCCGCCAGCAGGGGCTGGCCAGCCTTGTCGCTTTCGTGTTTTTGAAATGCTGACAGGCCCTCTGACTGGAACACGCGCTCGGCTTCGTCCGAAAACAGCACGGCATCGCCGTCAAAAGCAATGCGGACTTCGTGCGGGTGCGCTTCGGACGCCAGTGCCGAGTGCGGATAGACCTGCGCTGCGGGCACACCCGCATCGAGGGCGGCGCGCACATCGGACAAGTGCGTGGACAAAAACAGGTTGGCATTGAGCGGCCGCAGATAGCGCCACGGCGGCTGCCCGCGTGTGAAGCTGCCGCGCTGGATGGGCAGGCCGTAGTGCTGCGCCGAGCGGAACACCCGCATGCCCGAGACCGGGTCGTTGCGCGAGAGGATCACCACCTCCACGCGCTGCGCATGGGCGTCGTTGAAGGCCAGCAGTTTGCGCACCAGTGAAAACGCCACGCCGGGTTTGGCGGGCGCCTCCAGGCGATCGAGTTGCAGCTTCATGTACGCCCGGTCGTCCCCTTGTTCAAAGACCTGGTTTTCTTCTTCAAAGTCGAACAAGGCGCGAGACGAAATCGCGACAACGAGTTGACCTTCCAACGAAGCGGGCATGGGTTCACTCCTTGCAGAAACAGCGTGACATCATCGCTCATTTGATCCACTGGTTCAGCTGCATGATGGGCATCAGCACGGCCAGCACGATCAGCATCACCATGCCGCCCATGGCGACGATGAGCAGGGGCTCCAAAACGGTGGCCAAGGCCATGGCGCGGCGCTGCACTTCGCTGGTCATTTGCTGCGCTGCGCGTTGCAGCATCACCGGCAGTTGACCAGTTTGTTCGCCGAGCCGTGCAAACATGGACAGCAGGCTCGGAAAGCGGGCGTTTTGGGCCAATGCGGTGCCCAGCGGCGCACCTTCTCGCACGCGCACCAGGGCTTCGAGGGCGTCGGCCCGCAGGGCTTGGTTGGACAGGGTGTCGGCCGCCGCTTGCAGTGCTTTGAGGATGGGCACACCTGCGGCCGTGAGCATGGCCAGCGTGGAGGCAAAGCGGGCGCTGTTGTAGCCACGGGCCAATCGGCCGATCAGGGGCAGTCGCAGCCATGCCGCATCAAAGCGCAGGCGAAAGACCGCTTGGCGCATGGCCAATCGGAAAACCACCACGCCGCCTGCCAGCACCACCAGCATGAACCAGCCCCAGGTGCGCACAAAGTCACTGATGGACAGCATGGCCACCGTCAGACCAGGCAATTGCCGTTGGGTGCCTGCAAACACCCCAGCCACTTGCGGTACAACCGAGGTGACCAGGAAAATCACAATGGCCAGTGCCACCAGACTCACGATGGCCGGGTACAAGGAGGCCGACAGCAGTTTGGCGCGCAACACCTGCTGGTCTTCCAGGTCATTGGCCAGCTGGTTCAGCACGTCAGACAAGTGACCGCTTTGCTCGCCGGCTGCGATCACGGCGCGGTCGATGGCGGGAAACTCCTGGGGGAATTGCGCCAGTGCCCGACCCAGCGTGCTGCCCGAGTTGATGTCGGCGCGGATGGCGGCCAGCAGGTGGCGCTGCTTCTCGTCCTCGGCTTCTTCGCTCAAAGCGCTCAAGGCGCGTTCGACAGGCAAACCGCTGCCCACCAGGCCTGCGAGCTGGCGCGTCCACACGGCGCGTTCGCTGGTGCTGAAAGCGCGAGTGACGCCGATGGGGCGCTGCCACCAGGGGAGTGCACTGGCTACTTCGTTGGCTGAGCCTGAAGCGATGGCCTCAACCAAAAGGGGCACGAGCTGTTGCGTGCGCAATTGGCTGCGCGCGGTTTTCAGGCTGTCGGCTTCCAGCGTGCCTTTGCGCAGTGCACCATCGGCTTGCAGGGCTTCAAAACGGTAGGCGGGCATGGGTGAAGTTTCAGCGGCTGAAGTAAAGAACGCCGATCTGGCCGCTCCAGCTCAAGGTGCTGGGGCTGGTGGTGTCAACCTGGCCCAGATGACGCGAGCTGCCCACCGTGCCAAACCAGGCCCATTGAGGCGTGAGGGCATAACGGTAACTCAGGCCCATGCCCACGGAGCCCAGTCCCGCATGCCAACCCCCGGGTGGAGTCGGCAACAGGTGCATTTGGGTGGCCCAGTGATCGGCCGTGGCCCAGTTCACACCCGCGCTGAGGCTGAGGGTGCTGTGCTCATTCAGGGGCAGGCCATAGGAGGCTCCAACTGACAAGGTGGTGCCATCGCCCCGGCCCATCAAGTCTTGTGTCACATCGGTGCCAAGTGACCAGCGCTTGTTGAGTTGGTAGTTCACGCCGATGCGGGCACGCAGGGTGTTCTTGCCTGAAGAAAATCCGTCAAAGTTGCTGTTGTCTTTCAGGTTTTGGACGCGCAAAGAAAGATCCACTTTCAGGCGTTCGTCGTCGCGCAGTTGGTAGGCCAGGTTGGCTTCTTTGCGGTAACCGCTGAAGGCCAGCCATTCGTCACCCGTGGCATGGCCCAAACGCCAACGCCCGTAGCGCAAACCCAGCACCGGTCGCAGTGCCACGTCGGTGCTGGCGTCCGCCAGATTGTGGGTTTTGACTTTGAGGCCCAGGGTATAGCGCCACTGGTGGGCGGGTTTTTGCGGGGCTTGTGTCTCAGCCATCGGCGTCTCGGTGTCGGCTGCCACCGTTTGTGCCAAGACTGCTGATGCCATGCCCGCACCCCATGCGACGACCAAAACCCACTTGCCTATGGTTGACAAGACAGGTTTGGGACAAAGGGTGTGACCTGTGCGCATCGTGCTTCAGTCGCGGGTGACCCGCAGCAGCTCTTCGGCGCTGGTGATCCCCGCATCCACCAGGCGTTGGCCGTCGTCACGCATCAGCACCATGCCTTGGGCCAGGGCCGTGGCGCGCAGCTCGGCTTCGGCAGCGCGGTGGTGGACCTGGGCCCGGATTTCATCGGTGGCCACCAGCAATTCAAAAATGCCGGTGCGCCCGGCGTAGCCAGTTTGTCCACATGCGGCACAGCCCGCACCATGGCAGGCGCTGCAGCGTTTACGCACCAGGCGCTGGGCCAGCACACCCAGAAGCGATGAGCTGAGCAAGAACGGCTCCACGCCCATGTCGATCAGGCGGTTCACGGCACTGGCGGCGTCGTTGGTGTGCAGCGTGGCCAACACCAGGTGGCCTGTGAGCGAAGCTTGAATGGCGATTTGCGCGGTTTCAAAGTCGCGGATTTCACCAATCATGATCACGTCCGGGTCTTGCCGCAGGATGGCGCGCAAGGCTTTGGCAAAGGTCAGGTCGATTTTGGCGTTGACCTGGGTCTGGCCCACACCCGGCAACTCGTATTCGATGGGGTCTTCCACCGTCATGATGTTGTGGCGGGTGGCGTCCAGTCGCTGCAGCGCCGCGTACAGGCTGGTGGTTTTTCCTGAGCCCGTGGGGCCGGTGACCAGCAAGATGCCGTGCGGCTGTTGGATCAGCTGGTCCACCAGTTGCAGTACACGCCCTTGCATGCCCACGGCTTCGAGGGTCAGGCGCGCTTCGCTCTTGTCCAGCAGGCGCAGCACAGCGCGTTCGCCGTGCGCACTGGGCAAGGTGGACACGCGCACATCCACTGCACGCGAGCCCAGGCGCAGGCTGATGCGGCCGTCTTGCGGCAAACGTTTTTCGGCAATGTCGAGTTCGGCCATGATTTTCAGGCGCGAAATCAGTGCAGCATGCAGCGCCCGATTCGGTTGTACAACCTCACGCAGCGTGCCGTCTATGCGGAAACGCACGCTGGAGTGGCGTTCGTAGGGCTCGATGTGGATATCACTGGCCCCGTCACGTGTGGCTTGGGTCAGCAAGGCGTTGAGCATGCGGATGATGGGCGCGTCATCGCTGGCTTCGAGCAGGTCCTCCACCGCGGGAAGGTCCTGCATCATGCGCGAGAGGTCGGCTTCAGATTCGACCTCGCTGACCACGGCGGCAGCGGTCGACGCGCCGTGTGCCTGGCCACCCGAATACGCTTCATGGATGCGTTGGGCCAGGTCATTGGTGTTGCAGTGCTGCATCTGCAGGCCATCGGACTGGTCATGGAAGGCGTATTTGCGCGTGACCTCGGACATTGCCTGACGTTCGCTGTCGTCGCACCAAAACAGGCACAGGCGCTGGCCGTCGTCTTGCAGCAGCAGACGGTTGGCGCGGGCAAAGGCGTAGGGCAGGGGGTGGCGCATGGCAGGTTCAGGGCTGGCGGTTGGGCGTTGTTGGCTTCGCTTCAGCGGGGGGGATGGGCGTCACGATGGGCGAGGTGTCGATAGGCGCCAACACGGCTGAACCCGCCACAGGCAGCGGCCCGGTGGGCTGCGGCTGGAAGCCTTGTTGCTGCAAGCGCATTTGCTCATAGCGGCCCATCGACAGGGCTTCAGCTGCCGCGCCGTCGCGCACCACCACCGGGCGCAAGAACACCATCAGGTTGGTCTTTTTGCGGCTGCGGGCTTCGGACTTGAACAGGTTGCCAAACAGGGGAATGGTGCTCAGACCGGGTACTTTTTCCTGGCTGTTGGTGGTGTCGTCTTGCAGCAAGCCGCCCAGCACCACGATGGCCCCATCGTCGACCAACACGCTCGATTCGATGGAGCGCTTGTTGGTGATCAGGCCGGCTGTGGAAGAGCTTCGGGTGTCGATGCTGCTGACCTCCTGGAAGATTTGCATTTTCACGGTGCCGTTCTCGCTGATCTGGGGTTTGACCCGCAGCGTCAGGCCCACATCCTTGCGCTCGATGGTCTGGAACGGGTTGACCGCGCCGCTGTTGCTGTTGTTGGCCGTGTATTGGCCCGTCACAAACGGTACGTTCTGGCCAATCACGATCTTGGCTTCTTCGTTGTCCAGTGTGAGCAAGTTGGGCGTGGACAACACGTTGGAGTCGCCATCGGTTTGTAAAAAGCGCGCCAGCGCACCCAGGGCCAGCACGCCATTGCGCCGTTGGCCAAGTGCCAGGTTGAACCCTGGCGAAAGTGTCGGCGTGTTGGCGGCTATGCCAGCGGCCAGGTTGAACACATTGGTGCCACCAACGTTGAAGTTGGTGCCCAGCAAGCCCACTGCGCTGCCACTGTTGCCGGAGCCGGTGCCGCTCATCCACTGCACACCGAACTCAGCGGCCTTGTCGGCGCTGACTTCGGCAATCAGGCTCTCCACAAACACCTGGGCGCGGCGCTGGTCGAGCATGTCGATCACGCTGCGCAGCTGGCGGTATTGCGGCTCAGGTGCGGTGATGATGAGTGCATTGGTGGCGGGGTCAGCCTGGATCTGCCCCCCGGTCGAAGGCTGGGCCGCGGGGCTGATGCTGCTGCTTGCGGGGTTCGTTCCAGGCGCTGCTGGATTGCCCGTCGATGCACCTGCTGCGACCGTACCGCTGCGCGCTTCACCCGCGATGGCAGCGCGCAATGTGGTGGCCAGTTTGGTGGCGTCGGCGTTTTTCAGATACACCACATGGATGTTGCCGCTGGCTGCTCCCGGGCCGGTGGCGCTGGGTTGGTCGAGCTGCTCGACCAGGCTGCGCACCAGGGCCAACCGCGCCGGGTTGGCCGCGCGCACGATGAGTGAGTTGGTGCGCACCTCGGGGATGACGGTGGTCTTGAAGGAGGTGTCCGATTGGCCTTGGGCAGCCGGGGTGGCAGCGCCCGATTCGATCAGGCGTTGCACCATGGGGGCCAGATCGCCCGCAATGGCGTGGCGCAGGCGCAGCACCTCGACACCAGTGGCGTTGGACACATCGAGTGCCGCGATGATGCGCCCCAGGCGCTGCAGGTTGTCGCTGTAGTCGGTGATGATGATCGCGTTGGTGCCGGGGTTGACGTTGATGGTGTTGTTGGGGCTGATCAAGGGGCGCAGCACCGGCACCAGGTTGTTGGCGTTTTCGTGGTTGAGCTTGAAAATTTGCGTGACGATTTGACCGGTCCCGGCGGGCACAGCCCCGGCCGATACGGCGCTGCTTTGCAGCTTGGCCTCGGCCTCGGGCACCACGGTGTAAAGCCCTGCTGATTCCACCAAGGCGAACCCCTGCGTGCGCAATTGGGCTGCAAACAGCCGCAAAGCCTGAGCCGGCCCAACCGGTACCGTGCTGGACAGCGACATGGTGCCCTTGACGCGCGGGTCGACCACGACGTTCGCACCCGACAAGGTGGCCAGGGTGCGGGCCACGGCCTCGATCTCGGCGTTGACGAAATTGAGTGTGACGGGTTCCCGGCGTGTTGCCTTGAGGGCAGGCGGGTTCGTCATCGGGTTGACAGCGGGGTTGCCCATGTTCTGGGCATTCGCCTTGGGCATGAACCAGCCCATGGTCACCAAGCAAGCCAGGGTCAAAACGCTGTGTGGCCAGCGGGCACGGTTCAAGGGTAGCATGTGAGCAAAGTCGTTCATGGTGTTCAGGTCTTGAAACAGTGGTGGCAAGGGGTGGGTGGATGAGTCGGTTTCATCCCAAAGACAGCAAGCTGCGCGCGCCTTGGCGGCGGCCCAGGATGTTGAGCAAATTGTCGAAAGCGGCTTCTTGGCCTTCGGCAGCACTGGCCTCGCCTGTAAAGCGCAGGCGTTGACCCACCCACTGGCCTTGACCTGATAACAGCAAGGGGCCTTGCAATGTACTCAAGGTCAAGCCGGGGGTGGCTGTGCCTTCTGGGGTGCCAGTCAGGGCGATGCGGTAACTGCCCATGGGCTTGACGGGGCTCAGGCGCGAAGACATTTGCTGCAGGTTCAGCTCAAGCAGACCGTGCATTTGCATTCGCCCTTGCGCCCAGTGCAACTGAAGTGCCTGGGTGCGCAGCTGCAATTGGCCTTCGACCTGCAGTGTGTTCCAGGGCGCGCCCAAACCGCTGAGCAATGCGGCTGGCCAGCTCGACTGGTGGTCGCTGGCTAGAAGTCTCAGGGTGCTCCAGCCCAAAGCGGCTTGCACGCTGGCGGCTTCGGTCATGCAGCAGTCGGCTTTCCAGCCCAGGCGCAGGCCTGTCCAGGCGGGTGACAGTGTCCAGTGCACTCTGCCAGGTAAGGCCTGCGGTTGGCGGCTGCCTGGGCCTCCGCTGAGCAACAACTGGGCAGATCCTTGCCAGACCGTGCCTCGGGGGTTGAGCCATTGCACCTGGCCCTGGCTGGCTTGTGCCACGCCCCAGGCCAGCCAACGTGCAGGCGCCCACACCAGCAGCGCCAGGCCCAGGCCCAAGAGCGCGCCGAGCAGGGCAAAAGGCCAAGCGGAACGCAACGAACGGGTCGTGTATGACTGGGCGCGATTCATGGCATTCATGGCAGGCGCAACACCAGGCTGCCGCGCCAGGTGGCTTCGTTGTGATCCGGGCCGGGGGCGCTGACTTGCTGCAACTGGGCTTGTGTGGGCAAGGCTTGGGCGTTCTCACGTGCCTGGCTCAGCCAAAGGGCCAGTGCAGCGGCTGGTGCGGCTTGCAGGCTCAGGCTGGCGCTTTCGCCTTGCAGGCTGATGCGCGCATTGGGCCCCAGCTCAGCCAAGTTTTTTTCCAACCACAGGGCGGCATCGTTGCGGGAGATGGCCGCAGGCTTTTGTAAGCTCTGGGCTTGCATTTGCAGCTCGCGCATGCGTTGGCTTTGGGCGTCGAGCAGGGCTTGGCGGGCTGGGGCTTCTTGCCAGGTCTGCAGCGCTGGGGCCAGGGCCAAGGCCCACAGCGCGGCCAGGCCCATCACCCAAGCGCCCAGGCCCAGCAGCAGCTGCTCACGAGGGTTGCGCCTTGCCCAGGCAGCTTGCCAACCTTTGCGCACGGGTGTCACCAGGGTTTGCAGGCTCATGGCTTGTCCTTTGCTTGGGCAATCATCAGCCAGGCATCACCTTGGGCACGCCACGTGTAGCCCAGTGCGTTCAGGCTTTGTTGCAGTGCTTTTTGCTGGGTCGCATCGGGCTGAAAGTCTTGCAAGCGCATCTGGCCTGTTTCATAAGTCCATTGGCGAGGGGCTGCCAGGCCCTGTGGCAGGGCTTGGCCCAGTGCGGCCAGCATGGCTTCAAGGTCGCCAGCGCCAAGTTGACCTGAGCCCTTGCGCAAGCGCTCGACTTGCTGGGCCATTTGCAGCGGCGCATCGACCACGAGGCTGGTTTGTGGAAAGGTTTCGCGCAGCACCTGGGCCCAGCTGCTTTGCTGGGCTTGCCAATCGGCACGGGTTTTCCAGGCCCAGGCATTCAGACCGAGCAGCTGAGAAGCCAGCAAGACCCACAAGCCCCAGCGTGCTGGCCGCCAAGCGGTGCTGTGCCAGAGGTGGCTGGTGGCACGTTGCCAGTTTTTCAACTGGCGGCTGCGGGCGTTGGCTCGCAGCTCAAACTGGGCCAGGTCCCAATCGCTTGCCAGGGCGGTCAGCCAGTGCTGGGCTGGGGGCATGAGGCGCACGCCGGAGCCCAGCAGTTCTGTGGTCAAAGCCACAGCACCGGGTTCGGCCTGCATCAAAGCGGTGGCGAGTTCTTGTTCGGACAGCCCTGATCGTTCTTGGGCTGATGATGCACCTTGGCGCAGAGCAGGCAAAGGTTGACCCCAGACGCCACGTTCGGGGTGACTGAACCACACCCAGCCTGTGTCGGCATCGCCCAGAGCCGTGACCTGTGCAGGGCTGCCCGAGGTGCCTGGTGCAAACTCGGGCACGATGCGATGGACGTTCAAGCCAGCTTGTTCGAGGGCTTGCAAGTGGGCGCTCAGCCAAGCGCGATCGCACACGACAACCCATGGGCGTGGGGCGTTGGTCCAGTTGGCTTGTAAGGCCAGGTGCACTTGTTCGGAGTCGTCGAGCAGGCGCTCTTCCAGCAGGCCGTACAAGGCTGCCTGCAGCCGCTGGGGCTGTTTGTGCAGACCTGCTGGCAGTTCGACGCGGTGCCAGGACAGCGCAGCGGCAGGCACCAAGGCCACGGTTTCAGTTTGGCGATCAGGGGCGGGCAGCAAGGCAGCCGTTGCCCACTGCAGCTTGAGCGGGCGTGTGCCTGGCTCGGCCTCGACCCGGGCATGAGGGTAGGCGAGCGTGGGACTGGGCGGGCCCGGCGGCAGTTGGATGATCAGGGTACGCATGAGCAACTCATTGTAGAGGGGCATCCAGTCGCAGTTGGGGGCTGCGCATGCGCCAGAGCATGCGCACCTGCCCGCTCTCGCGTCGCACCAGTGCAGTCTCTTGTTGCACCACGTTGTCGATGCGCATGCGTCCCTGCACTTCGAAGTAACGGCTTTGCACGCTGTGCTGCTTCTCATCGAGCAGGCGAGCGCTCGGTCCCAAGGCTTCTTGTGCAGCGTTCAGGCTTGTCCAGTGACCGCGCTGGCGCTGGCTCACGGCCTGTCGGGCCGAGGCCAGATCCAGCCCGGGGAGTACCGCCGAGAGCACCTCGGCTGAGGCGGTGTTCAGGTTCACGGGGGTGGCCTCGGGCAGCAAGGTGATGTGCGCCTGCAAGGCGGCCAGTGTGCTGGGGCTCAGGCCCAGCCAAACCAGCTGAGCCGTTTGCTGGGGCAGTAAGGCGGCTGACCCCTGGTTATTCGTGCGTTGTGAGGCTGGAGTGACTTGGTCAGTCCTGCTCGCTTGCCAACTTGCTTGCAGCTGCTGAGACAGGGCCTGCAACTCACCCATTGGCAGGTCCAGGCGCTGGAACAAGGCCGCAAAGCGGGCCATTGCTGGGGGAGAAATTTGCCCGTCTTGGAGCAGGTTCATCACATTCATGCGCGACTGGGCGTCGGTGATCTGGCCCGACAAAAAGACCTCTGCATCGCCCTCGCGCCACTGTTGGTCTTGTGACAGGAAGGTCGACAGTTTGGACTCTTGTACCGCCAAGGCCCACGGCTCGCCCAGGTGGTCGGCGGCAGCGCCCTGTGCTGAAATCGCGTCTTCCCGCAGGATCAGCCGCGTCCAGTCCAATGCGCCGGTCATCATCCACGCCGTCTGGCTGCGCCCGCGCTCGGCGATCTCGATCTCGACTTGCCGCCATTGTTGCCACAGCGCGGCGCTGGCCAGGGTGGTGACCAACGCTACGGTGAGCATGGCGGTGAGCAAGGCCGCGCCGTGCTGGCGATGTTCGGGGCGCATCACGATGGCGCTCCTGACAAGGTGGGGCGCACCCAGTCCAGGGTGAGGGCGCCCATCCCGGCGGGGCCGGGGGGAAGGCTCAACACCAAACGCACACCGTCGGGCGTCGTGGCGCTGGCCCTTGCGTTGGCGTTTGTGTTGGGGTTGTCGATTCTGCCTGGGGTGACGGCGGCGTTCGACAAAGGGTTGGTCCAGCTGCCGCCCCGGTGCACAAACAGCTGCCAGCCCGACAAAGGGTGGATTTGAATCTGGCCAGCGCGGGTGCCGTCGTTGGCCGTCTGGCCCCATTGTTCTGCCAGGGACCAAGCGCTTTGCCAGTCCTGTCGCTGGGTCAAAGGCGGTGATTGCCAGCGCTGCCAGTCGCCGCCACCGGGGCGGCCCGGATCGCTGCGCCAGGTCCAGGCCACCACGCGCACGCTGGCAGGCGCGAGGCTGTTGCTGGAGGTGCTGTCGGGCAAAGAGGCGTCGGCGGTGCGCCGCGTCAGGCGCAGCACCTGGCCGTTCCAGTCCCAGCTGGGCGTGCCGGGCAGCTCGGCCAATTGGTCCAGGTCTGATTGCCACTGCGCCAAGCCTGCTTGCAGGCTGCGGATCTCGTCCGAGCGGCTTTGCAAACTGCTTTGGCTGCGCAGCATGCCATCGAGCCCGCGCCAGGCCATCAGGCTCATCAAGGCCATCACACTGATGGCCACCAGCACCTCGATCAGGGTGAAGCCGCGCGCCTTCATCAGTTGCGTCCCATCACGGTGGAGACTTGCAGCACGTAGCTGCCCTGGTCCAGCACCCGCGCATCGACACGCCTGAAATTCGGGTTCGGCGTAGGACGCACCGACACCTCGACCTGCAGCAAGCGCCCAGCCTGCATGCACTCCACGCTCGTGTTGCCCGTGTCGGGCAGTTGTCTGCGCAAGCGCAGGGCGATCAATTGGTTGTCCGCGCAGATCTGGCCCAGCATGCTCACCGTCTGGCGTTCTGCATTGCGGCTGAGCGAGCCCGTGGCCTGCAAGCCCGCCATGAGCGCCACTGCCGTGATGCCCAGGGCGACCAACACCTCGATCAGGGTGAAGCCGCGCTGCTTCATGGCGAGACCTGTTCGCGCGTGCTTTGCACCTTGAAGGGGCGCAGGCCGTCGGTCACCACCCACAGGGTCTGGCCGAGAGACTGCTGTGTCGACAGGGCCAAGGCCTGTGGCTCGATCAGGGGTTCCGGCCCCAGGGTGATGGCACTGCCAGGCGCAGCGCGGGTGCTGTTGGCCAGCCAGTATTGCGGCAGGCCAGGTGGCGGCAGGCCCTCAAAAACAAAGCTTTGGGTCTGCTGGGGTGCGTTGTCCTGTGTGCGCCAGACCACCGGCAAGCCATTGGCGCGGGCTTGGGCCCGCCCGGTTTCCAGCAGCACAGCCAGGCGTTCGGCATCGCGTTGCAACGCGCTGTCAGCGCTGTCTCTGAGTGACAGACTCACACCCGCAGTGGCCACCGCGATCAAGGCCACCACCACCAGCAACTCCATCAATGTGAAGCCCTGGGGCAGGGCATGCGGGCGTTTATTGCCAGCTGCCCAGGTCGGCATTGTTGCCCTCGCCGCCGGCTTTACCGTCAGCGCCAAAGGACAGCACATCCACCTCGCCCTTGATGCCGGGATTCATGTATTGATAAGGCCTGCCCCAGGGGTCGTTGGGCAGCTTGTCCAAATAAGGTTTCCAGTTACCGGGCACGGGATCGGTGGTGGGCTTGAGGATGAGCGCGTTCAGACCTTGCTCGCCGGTCGGAAAGCGCTGGTTGTCCAGCTTGTAAAGCTTGAGCGCCTGCATCAGGTTGCCCACATCGGTTCGGGCTGCGGTGATGCGCGCATCGTCAGCGCGGCCCAACACGTTGGGCACGATCAGCGCGGCCAGCACGCCGATGATGGCCAGCACGACCATCAGTTCGATCAGGGTGAAGCCGCGTTGACGGCGGGTCATCAAAATGGCAGCATCTTCAGAAGCTTCAGAGCTGGGGAGTGGGGCGAGAACTTTCATGCCTTCCATCATAATCCGATCATGTTACAAATTTTGTCCACGCCACGAAGTGCCAATCTTGGGCCGGGTGCTTTGGCTGCTTTGGTTTGGTGTGCGGCCGCGGCCAGCGTGGTTTTTTGGGTGCTGAAATTTCCCGCCGGCAGTGCGGTGCAGAGTTTGCCCTTGGTCAAAAGCTCAACCCAAGCCGACAAAGGCCCATCTTCGACGCATTTGGCCCGCGCCTGGGGTGTACAAATGCCTTCCCCTGCGGTGAGCATGGCTCAATCCTCGCGCTTTGAGTTGTTAGGTGTGGTGGCCGGGACCTCTGGTCAGGGCAGCGCCCTGATTTCTGTGGATGGCCAAGCACCCCGGCCTTTTCGGGTGGGACAGACCGTGATGGACGGCGTGGTTTTACAAAGTCTGGGGGCCAAGCAAGCGAATTTGGGTGACAGCGCTCCAGGTGCAACCCTTTTTTCGATCAGCTTGCCAGGCACTGACAAAGCGCCTTGATGCGCCAAGCGTGCCCGTTTGTCAGGCGCGCAAAAACAAGCGGTACACCGGGTTGTGCGTCTCTTCCGCATACGGATACCCCAGCGCTTCCAAAAACTTGGCAAAGGCCTTGTCGTCTTTGGCCGGTACCTGAAGGCCCACCAGAATGCGGCCGTAGTCGGCGCCTTGATTGCGGTAATGAAACAGCGAGATGTTCCAGCCTGGACGCATCAAGCTCAAGAACTTGAACAGTGCGCCGGGCCGCTCGGGGAACTCAAAGCGCAGCAGACGCTCGTCTTGTGACAGGGCCGAGTGTCCGCCCACCATGTGGCGGATGTGCTCTTTGGCCAGCTCATCGTGTGTCAGGTCGATGGCCGTGAACTGGTGCTTGTTGAATTTGGCGGTGATCTTGCTGCTTTCGCCTTTGCCGTTTGTGCTCAAGCCCAAGAACACATGGGCTTTGTCCGAGTCGCTCATGCGGTAATTGAACTCGGTCACATTGCGCGGGCCACCCGGTAAGCTACCGATCAGCTCCAGAAAACGCTTGAAGCTGCCGCGCTCTTCGGGGATGGTCACGGCAAACAGCGCTTCTTTTTCTTCGCCTACATCGGCGCGCTCGGCCACAAAGCGCAGGCGATCAAAGTTCATGTTGGCGCCACACAAAATGGCGGCGTAAGTCTGGCCCTTGGTTTTGTGTTGAGACACGTATTGTTTGATGGCGGCCACCGCCAGCGCGCCCGCAGGCTCCACGATCGAGCGGGTGTCCACAAACACATCCTTGATGGCCGCGCACACCGCGTCGGTGTCCACCGTCATGTAGTCATCGACCAAATTGTTGGCCACGCGGAAGGTCTCTTCGCCCACCAGCTTGACGGCGGTGCCGTCCGAGAACAGGCCCACATCGGGCAAGGTCACGCGCTGTTGGGCGGCCACCGACTGCATCATGGCGTTGGAGTCGTTCATCTGCACGCCAATCACCTTGACCCCGGGGCGGACCGCCTTGATGTAATTGGCCACGCCGCTGATGAGGCCACCACCACCAATGGCCACAAACACCGCATCCAGCGGCCCTTGGTGCTGGCTCAGCATTTCCATGGCAATCGTGCCCTGGCCCGCGATCACATCCGGGTCGTCAAAGGGGTGCACAAAGGTCAGACCTTGTTTTTTCTCCAGCAGTACAGCACGGTTGTAGGCGTCGGAATAGCTGTCGCCAAACAACACCACCTCGCCGCCAAAGCCCTTGACCGCGTCGATCTTGACCTGCGGTGTGGTGGTGGGCATGACGATCACGGCGCGTGTGCCCAAACGGCTGGCGCTCAGCGCCACGCCTTGTGCGTGGTTGCCCGCCGAGGCGCAGATCACGCCTTTTTTGAGCTGCTCGGGCGTCAGGTGCGCCATCTTGTTGTAAGCGCCGCGCAGCTTGAAACTGTGCACCGGTTGCTGGTCTTCGCGCTTGAGCAGCACCTGGTTGCCGAGGCGGCGCGACAGGTTTTTGGCGGTTTCAAGGGCCGATTCGGTTGCCACGTCGTAGACCTTGGCATTCAGGATTTTGATCAGGTAATCGGCAGGTTGTAGGTCTGGGGTCTTCATGTGCGGTGCAATGGCGGACATGGCGCGTCGCCAAAAAAGTGTGGGCTCGATGATAGCGGCCAAAAAAATGCCCCAAGTCTTACAACTTGGGGCAAATCCACCTTTTCAGAGGGTGGAGGAGACAAGCGGTGCATGCAAAAAAGCACGCCTGTTCACAATTGTACGGTCGTTTTTGTTGCGTTGCAGCAAGATCACTGTCTCCAAGTGCAAAAACTTGTAAAGTTGACGGCCTTCAATACATCCCAAAATCCCGTGCTTGAGCAGGGATCACAAAAAAGGAAATTCACCATGGAATGCACAGTCACATGGACCGGCGCGGCCGGTACTCGCTCGGGCATGGGTTTTGTGGCCGAAACCGGCTCGGGCCACATCGTCAACATGGATGGCGCGCCCGATGCAGCCAAACCTGAAAACGGCGGTCAGAACCTCGCCCCCCGACCCATGGAAATGCTTTTGGCGGGCACGGGCGGCTGCACCGCCTATGACGTGGTGCTGATCCTTAAGCGCGGTCGCCACGACGTGCGTGGCTGCAGCGTCAAGATCAGCAGCGAGCGCGCCGAGGTCGACCCCAAAGTCTTCACCAAGATCAACATGCACTTCACCGTCACCGCCAAAGGCATGCCCGCCAGCGCCGTGGAGCGGGCGATTGCCATGAGCCACGACAAATACTGCTCGGCCAGCATCATGCTGGGCAAAACGGCCGAAATCACCACCAGTTTTGAGGTGGTAGAGGTGGCTTGAATTCCGGCGCAGCCGGTTTATACCCGGTGTGCCACCGTTGTCATCACTTTGGCGGCGGCTTGCATCAGGGCTTTGACCGGGGCTGGCAAATCCACTGCACCGGCCTTTTGCGCCATCTGAGCGTGTGCGATTTCGTCGGCTTTCATTTGCGAGACGATGGCACGCGAAGCCGTGTCGGCCGCAGGCAGCCAATCCATGTGGCTTTGCAGGTGGGCTTCCACCTGGCGTTCGGTTTCCACCACAAAGCCCAGACTCACTGGGTCGCCGCCGAGCTTGCCCGCCGCAAAACCGATGGCAAATGCCCCGGCATACCAAATCGGGTTCAACAGGGAAGGGCGATCGTGCAGTTCATCCAGGCGCTGCTTCGTCCAGGCCAGGTGGTCGGTTTCTTCGCGGCTGGCCTCGGCCAGTTGAACGCGAAGCGCTGGGCTCTGGCAGGCCAGGGCCTGGCCGGTGTAAAGCGCTTGGGCACAGACTTCGCCCACATGGTTGATGCGCATCAAGGCGCCAGACAGGCGCTGCTCGGCATCGTTGAGCTGCAGCTCGGTGACCGAGGCCGCCGGGTAAGGGCGACTGGCGCGGGGTTCGGCCCACAGCGTGCGCAGAGCGCTGTCGGCGGCCAAAATCAGGTCGTTGATCATGGATTGAGTGTAAACAAATGGCCGGTTCGCAGTAAAAAGTGCCAATGAGGCTGTTTGGGGACCAGCGGCGATGAAGGGAGAACCCTCCGTATTTGCCGATTGAAATGACCGGGAAGTCATTGTTGCGATTGAAAAAAATGAATTTAAGGGGCAGCAGCTAGGGTAAGTACGGGGGATGTTGCACGCTTGCAACGAAATAAACTTTTCTTGGATGAATGTCTTGGCGAACACACAGTCGTCTGGTGGAATACAAGCAACTTCCTGATGTGGAGGTTGGCTCAGGGTTTCGACGGGTGAATACATCCTTCTGATTCGGGCCCTTGTTTAACCTTGGAGAAACTTGCAATGAAAAAATCTCTGATCGCTCTGGCCGCTCTGGCTGCCACAGGCGTTGCTTTCGCTCAATCCACCGTGACTTTGTCTGGTAACGTCAAAGCTGGCGTGGCACAGACCAAATATTCCGGCGGTGCTGCCGCAACTGACAATGGTTCCGCAACAGGCTTGGCTGACGGTTCTTCGCGCTTCATTCTGAGCGGCAGCGAAGACCTGGGTGGCGGCTTGAGAGGCAACTTCCAAGTCGACACACGTTTCCGTATGGACGACAACGGCCCGGCTCCTACTTCCAGCCCATTGGCTGGTGGTAACACATTCATCGGCTTGTCCGGTGGTTTTGGTAACGTCCAAGCCGGTAAGCTCGACACCCACTATTGCATGGGTTCTGACACCCACGGCACTCGTGCCACCGCATTGCAAGCTTCCAGCTGCGCATTGTTGGGCTTTGTGAACGGTTCTGGCGGAGGCCAAGCCATTGCCAACGCCAGCCGCTCCACCAACGTGGTTCGCTACACAGCCCCCACAATGGGCGGCTTGACTTTGCAAGGTACTTACAGCTTTGGTTTTTCTGGCTCTGAAGGTGCAGTCGGTTCAACCAGCGACGGCAATGCATCGCACATCCAAGGTGTGTACGTTGCTGGTCCTCTGACTGTTGGCGCAAGCATGTGGCAAGCCAAGGGCGAAAACCAGACAGCCACTGCTGCTCGTACCGGTCAAAAAGCTTCCACCATCATGGCTAACTACAACCTGGGTGTGGCCACCATTGGTTTGACTTATGACAAGTCCGCTCAGCGCGCAGCCGCTGCCAGCGCAGCCTTCATTGACACCGAGCGTACAGTGACTTCCATCCCTGTCACAGTGCCCATGGGTGCTGGCACAGCCTTGTTGACTTACAGCAAAGCTGGCAACACCAAAACTGGTGGCGTGACCAATGCCAACACCGGCGCAACTTTGCTGTCCATTGGCTATGACTATGCTCTCTCCAAGCGCACCTCTTTGGGCGTGAGCTACGCCAAGCTGGACAACAAGTCTGCTGCTGGCTACGCACTGTATACCCAGACAGCTTTGAACGGTACGCCTGCCAACGCTGTTGGTACTGATGCCGCTCAGTTCTATTTGGGCCTGCGCCACGCTTTCTGATCTCCGGCTGGCATCAGCCAGTTGAGTCTTAAAAGCGTCAAAACCCACCGTGGCAACACGGTGGGTTTTTTGCATTATTGCCTCATTGCTGCGGTATGCCCGCCTTCTGGATCACCTCGCTCCAGCGCTGGATGTCGGTGTCCAGCAACTGGGCCAATTGCCTTGGGGTGCTGGATTGTGCTTGCACGTTGAAGCCGGCCAGACGCTGCACCATGGCAGGATCAGCCAAGACTTTGGCCACCTCTGCGCTCAGGCGATCGACTACGGCTTTGGGGGTTTTGCTGGGCGCGGCCAGTGCGTTCCAGGACGACACATTGAAGTTGCTCAGCCCAGGCAACTCACGCACCACGGGCACTTGGGGCTGGTCTGGGGGGCGCTTGACCCCCATCACGCCCAGCAGCCTGACCGCTTTGGCGTTGATTTGGGGTTTGACTGGGCCCAAAATTTCGACCGCTGCATCGATCTGGCCTCCGCGCAGGGCATTGATGACGGCAGGCGTGCCGTTGTAAGGGATGATTTGCGCGATCAGGTTGGCCTGGGTCCGCAACAGCTCGGCGGCCAGATGTTGGGTGCTGCCGATGTTGATGGTGCCGATGTTGAGCAGGCCTGGGTTGGCGCGGCCAAAGCTGATCAACTCGGTCAGGCTTTTGTGCGGTGATGATTCAGGCACCACGATGGCGATGTCAAACAAGCCGAGCAAAGACACGGGTGCAAAGTCGGTGCGCGGGTTGAAGGGCAAGGCCTTGAACAAGCCCGCACTCACGGCTGTGCCGTTGGACATGAGCAACAGGGTGTGGCCATCGGGCTCGGCCTTGGCGACCAGCTCGCCCGCCAGGATGCCGCCAGCGCCAGGCCGGTTGTCAATGACCACGGACTGACCCAGATAGATAGACAGTTGCTGCGCCACGGCGCGCGCCGTCAAGTCGGCCACGCCCCCCGCGCCAAAAGGCACCACAATGCGCAGAGGTTTGGTGGGGAAAGTGCCCTGTGCCCAGGCCATATTGGAAAACCCTGCAGACAAAAGGGCGGTGGTCATGAGTTGGCGGCGATTTAACATGGGGGTCTCCCTTAGAAAGTATTGACCCCACATGATAAAACTTGGCAACCTCCCGGGACGTTTGGCGCTCTATGCGAGTCTCTACAGCACTCTGTTGTTGACCGGCTGTGCTATTTGGATGCCCGAGGCGCCAGAGGGGAAGCCGAACCCAGTCTTGCGGCAGTTGCCTTTGCAGTTCAGTGCGCAGGACAAGTCGCAGTGGCAAGCCATGCGCCTGCCAGGCAAGTTACTGACCGCCTACCGGGTGGAACCGCAAGGTCCGCGCGATGCCTTGAGGGCCGAGGCGGATTCTTCGGCCAGCATGTTGAGGCAAGCTTTGCATATCCCGCCCGAGCAGTTGGGCGCATTGCAGTTTGATTGGCGCGTGGACCAACTCATTGCTGGCGCAGACATGCGCCAGCGTGAAACCGAAGACTCTCCGGTGCGGCTGATCCTGGTGTTCGAGGGCGACAGACAGCGTTTTTCGACTCAAAACCAACTGCTTAGCGAGTTGACGCTGAGCCTGACGGGTGAACCGCTGCCCTATGCCACGATGATGTACGTGTGGTGCAACGATTGTGCCGCCGAATCGGTGATCGTGAACCCGAGAACCGACCGCATCCGCAAACTGGCAGTCGAGTCGGGTCCGCAACGAGTGGGGCAGTGGGTGACTTACCGCCGAGATATCCGGGCCGACTTTGAAAAAGCATTTGGTGAGCCGCCTGGCGCCTTGGTGGGGCTGGCCATCATGACCGACACCGACAACACCCGCAGTTCCACGCGCGCTTGGTACGGCGCCATCCGCCTGGAATGAGTGCACCAGTCGGGTGCGGGACAGCGAATTTGGGGGAATTCCCTGCCCTGTCAGCAGGCCTGAATGTTGCATACTCAACCTTTACCTAACTTTTTGTCACCGAGGTGTTTAGATGAACAAGTTGACCCCTTCCACCGTGCTGCCCAGCGCCTTGACCGCTTCTTTGATCTTGGCTGGAGTGATGACCGCTGGCTTGGTGCAGGCCAAGCCTTTCAAATGGACCAGTGCCAGCGATATTCCGACGCTCGACATCCACTCGCAAAACAACGCCTTGGGCAACGGGGTGCATGCCGCCATCTTTGACTCGCTGGTTTACTACAACAGCAAGACCTTCAAGATCGAACCCCGCTTGGCCACTTCTTGGCGCGAGATGTCCCCCACGCAGTACCGGTTCAACCTGCGCAAGGGTGTCAAATTCAGTGACGGCTCTGCCCTGACGGCCGACGATGTGGTGTTTTCGCTTGACCGCGCCCGAGCCAAAACCTCCAATTTCAATATCTACACCCAAGGCATCAGCCGGGTGGTGAAAGTCGATGCCCACACGGTCGACGTTGTCCTGAGTGGCCCCAACCCTGTCTTGCTCAACCAAATGACCGAGTTGCGGATCATGAGCAAAGCTTGGGCCGAGAAAAACAAATCGGTTGAGCCCAAGGACATCAAAACCAAGGAAGAAAACTTTGCCCACCGCAATGCCATGGGCAGCGGTCCCTACATGGTCAAGGACTGGCAGCCTGACCAGCGCTTGGTGCTGGTGAAAAACCCCAACTGGTGGGGTTGGTCAGATGCGGCCACGAACGTGACCGAAATCATCTACACCCCCATCAAGAACGAAGCCACACGGGCCGCTGCTTTGTTGTCGGGCGAGATCGATTTGGTGCTGGACCCCAGCCCACAAGATCTGGGCCGCATGCGCAACAACGCCAACCTGAAGGTGGTCGATGGCATTGAAAACCGCACCATCTTTTTGGGCATGGACCAGCACCGTGACGAATTGCCTGGCTCCAACGTGAAGGGCAAGAACCCCCTCAAGGATGTGAAGGTGCGCAAGGCGCTTTACCAAGCCATCGACATGGACACCATCCACCGCGTGACCATGCGCGGCCTGTCGCAAAACACCGGCGCTTTGGTGGCTCCGCAAGTCAATGGCTGGACCAAAGCCGTGGACACCCGTTTTCCTTTTTCGCTGGACGCTTCCAAAAAGCTGCTGACCGAAGCCGGTTACCCCAACGGCTTTGAGGTGGACTTTGCTTGCCCCAACAACCGCTACATCAACGACGAAGAGATCTGCCAGGCCGTCACCGCCATGTGGGCCAAAGTGGGTGTGCGCGCCAAGCTGCGCACGCAGCCCCTGGTGACGTACTTCCCGATGATCCAGCGCTACGAGGCGAGCATTTACATGCTGGGTTGGGGCGTGCCCACCTTCGACGCGCTGTACAGCCTGCAGTCGCTCACCCGCACTGTGGGCAGTGGCGGTGACGGCAACTACAACGTGGGCCGCTACAGCAACCCGCGCATGGATTACATCGTTGACCGCGTGAAGACCGAGACCGATTTACCCGTGCGTAACCGTTTGCTCACCGAAGCTTTGCAGTTGCAAAACGACACGGTGGCGCACATCCCACTGCACAACCAAGTGATCCCCTGGGCGATGAAGAAAAACGTCGAGGTGGTACACCGCCCTGACAACCGCCTTGACTGGACGCTGATCAAGGTCAACTGATGCTGGCTTTCATCTTGCAGCGGCTGATCCAGGCCGTGATCGTCATGGTCACGGTCGCGTTCATCGCGTTTTTGCTGTTCCAGTATGTGGGTGATCCGGTGGTGTTTTTGCTGGGGCAAGACGCCACCAAAGAGCAAATTGATTTGCTGCGGGCGGACTTGGGCCTGGACCAACCTTTCTTTGTGCAGTTTGGCCATTTCCTGGTCAACGCGGTGCAAGGCGAGTTTGGTCTGAGCCTGCGCCAGGGCGCCAAGGTTTCCCGCCTGATCGCCGAGCGCTTGCCCGCCACGCTGGAGCTGGCTTTGGTGGCAGCCTCGCTGGCGTTGATCATTGGCATTCCGATGGGGGTTTATGCCGCGTTGCGCCGGGGCACCTGGGCCAGCCAACTGATCATGACGGTATCGCTGTTGGGGGTGTCTCTGCCGACTTTCCTGATCGGCATTTTGCTGATTTTGGTGTTCGCCGTGATGTTGGGCTGGTTTCCCAGCTTTGGTCGGGGCGAGGTGGTGCAAATGGGTTGGTGGTCGAGTGGCCTGATGACGGCCAAGGGCTGGCACCACATCGTGTTGCCTGCGGTCACTTTGGCGATTTTTCAGCTCACGCTGATCATGCGCTTGGTGCGTGCCGAGATGCTCGAGGTGCTGCGCACCGATTACATCAAGTTCGCTCGCGCCCGTGGTTTGTCCAACCGTGCCATCCACTTTGGCCATGCGCTGAAAAACACGCTGGTACCGGTGATGACCATCACCGGCTTGCAGTTGGGTGGCTTGATCGCTTTTGCCATCATCACCGAGACGGTTTTCCAGTGGCCCGGCATGGGCTTGTTGTTCATCCAGGCGGTGACCTTTGCCGATATCCCGGTCATGGCGGCTTATTTGTGCCTGATCGCGCTGATCTTCGTGGTCATCAACCTGATTGTGGATCTGCTGTACTTTGTGGTGGACCCTCGCCTGCGCGTGGGCAAGCCCGGAGGCCATTGAGCATGGGTGCTTCTTTGCAATCGGTGTGGGGCCGGGGCACTGCGTTTTCACGCATTGCCCAGTTCCACCCCGAACTCACCGCCTTTCGTCGTGATCTGCATGCCCATCCTGAGCTGGGCTTTGAGGAGGTTTACACCTCGCGCCGCGTGGCCGAAATGCTGCAGGTGTGCGGCGTGGACAGCATCCACACCGGCATCGGCAAAACTGGCGTGGTGGCCTTGGTGCACGGGGCGGGTCGCTCGGCGGACAACCCCGGTCGCATGATCGGCCTGCGCGCCGACATGGACGCCTTGCCCATGACCGAGTTCAATGACTGCGCCTGGAAGTCCATCACCCCCGGACTCATGCACGGTTGCGGCCACGATGGCCACACCGCCATGCTGATGGGCGCAGCCCGCTATCTGGCCGAAACCCGGCGTTTTGACGGCACGGCCGTGCTGATTTTTCAACCTGGTGAAGAAGGCTATGCCGGGGCGCGGGCCATGATGCAGGACGGCCTGTTTGAGCGATTTCCATGCGAGCAGGTCTATGCACAGCACAACTCTCCCGAGACGCCTTTGGGCGTGATCGGCATCACCCCTGGCCCCATGCAGG
The DNA here is from genome assembly GCA_027488215.1 of Comamonadaceae bacterium. Classification (GTDB taxonomy): domain Bacteria; phylum Pseudomonadota; class Gammaproteobacteria; order Burkholderiales; family Burkholderiaceae_C; genus Limnohabitans_A. The sequence goes on along the minus strand of JAIYCB010000019.1, from coordinate 18,748 downwards.
CGGCGGTGGATCGGATCGAGATTTTGATTCGCGGCAAAGGCGGCCATGGTGCACGCCCGCACCAAGCCATCGACCCGGTGCTGGTGGCGGGCCACATCATCACCGCCGCGCAAAGCGTGGTCGCGCGCAATTTGTCGGCGTTTGACCAAGCGGTGGTCAGCATTTGCTCCATGCAAGGCGGTAACCCAGGTGCCATGAGCGTGATTCCGGGTGAAGTCACCTTGGTGGGCACGGTGCGCACTTACAGCGCCAGCGTGCAAGACCAGATCGAAGAGCGCCTGCGCTCTTTGTGCACCGGCATTGCCCAAGGTTTTGGCGCATCTGCCGAACTGCACTACGAACGCACCTACCCCGCCACGGTCAATACCGTGCCCGAGGCTGAATTTGCCTGTGATGTGGCAGCCACCCTGGTGGGGGAAGACAAAGTCTGGCGCAACATGCTTCCCAGCATGGGCGGCGAAGACTTCTCCTTCATGCTGCAAGCTGTGCCCGGTGCTTACATCCGCATTGGCCAAGGCCTGCCGCATGGCCCCGGCCCCCACCCGCTGCACAACAGCCGATACGATTTCAATGACGAAATTTTGCCCTTGGGCGCCGCTTTGCATGCCAGTCTGATCGAGCAGGCTTTGCCTCTCGGTTCAGCCGTTTGACACTTCAATACCTTTCCAATACCTCTCACTCTGACCCTCAGGAGTCTTTCATGCGCACTTCCCAACTCTCCCGTTCCTTGATGGCCGCAGCCCTGGTGTCGGCCATGTCCTTGGGCGTGGCCAACGCCGCCACCGTGCGCATTGCCAACCAGGGCGATGCCCTGTCGATGGACCCGCATTCACTCAATGAGTCATTGCAATTGAGCGTGACCAGCAACGTGTACGAGTCGCTGGTAGGCGTGAGCAAGGACCTGAAGTTTGAACCCGGTCTGGCCACTTCGTGGAAGCAGACATCGCCCACGGTGTGGCGTTTTGAACTGCGCAAGAACGTGCGATTCCATGACGACACGCCGTTCACGGCGGACGATGTGGTGTTCTCGCTCAACCGCGCTGCGGGCGAAGGTTCGGACATGCGCAGCAACACCAACGACATCAAAGAAGTGCGCAAGATCAACAGCCACACCATCGAAATCGAGACCAAATCCCCATTTCCCATCCTGCCCAATGTCTTGTCCACCGTGTTGATCATGAGCAAGAAGTGGTGCGAGGACAACCAGGCCACCCGTCCAGTGGACCGCCGCAAGGGCATTGAAAACGCTGCATCCTTCCGCGCCAACGGCACTGGCCCTTACCGTCTGCGTGAGCGTCAACCCAACGTGCGAACCACCTTTGTTCGCAACGGCAATTACTGGGGCAAGATCGAAGGCAACGTGGACGAAGTCATCTTCTCCGTGATCTCCAACGATCCGACCCGCGTGGCGGCTTTGTTGTCTGGTGAGATCGATATCATGGAGCCCGTGCCGGTGCAAGACGTGCCCCGCATCAACGCCGGTGCCAACACCCGCGCCTTGGTGGCCCCAGAACTGCGCACCATATTTTTGGGCATGGACCAAAAGCGTGACGAGCTGCTGTACTCCAGCGTGAAGGGCAAGAACCCCTTCAAGGACAAGCGCGTGCGCCAAGCCTTCTACCAAGCCATCGACATTGAGGGCATCAAGCGCACTGTGATGCGTGGTGCCTCCAACCCGACCGCCTTGATGGTCGGCCCCGGCATCAATGGTTTCAACCCCGATCTGAACAAGCGCCTGCCCTTTGACCCTGAAGCCTCCAAAAAGCTGCTGGCCGAAGCGGGTTACCCCTCAGGCTTCACCATCGACATGAACTGTCCGAACGACCGCTATGTGAACGACGGCCAGATCTGCGAAGCCGTGGCCGCTAACCTGGCGCGTGTGAACATCAAGGTCAACCTGAAGGCCGAGACCAAGGGCACCTACTTCCCCAAAATTTTGCGCCGCGACACCAGCTTCTATTTGCTGGGCTGGACCCCCAGTACCTATGACGCCCACAACGCTCTGAACGCCTTGATGCGTTGCGTCGACGACAAGGGCGCCGGTCAGTTCAACCTGGGCTCTTACTGCAACCCCAAGGTCGATGAGTTGATGATCAAGGTGCAAAGCGAGACCGACCAGGCCAAGCGCAATGCCATGATCCGCGAGTCCTTTGAACTGCACAGCGCCGACATTGGCCACTTGCCTTTGCACCAGCAGGCCCTGGCCTGGGGCATCAACAAAAAGGTCACATTGACCCAGCGTGGTGACAACTACATGCCGTTCAAGTCCATTACCGTGAAGTGACCATGAGCAATGCCTTGACCCGTTGGCTCCACAGCGATGTGGGCTACAGCTTTCGCCAGTCGCCCACCGCCATGGTGGCGGCGGCCATCGCCTTTGTGTGCCTGTTCTCAGCGGTGTTTGCCGGTTGGGTGGCTCCCACCAACCCCTTTGATCTGGCCTCGCTGGAGCTGAGCGATGCGCGCTTGCCCCCCGTCTGGATGGAGGGCGGCAGCACCAAGTTCTTGCTGGGCACCGACGATCAGGGACGCGACATCCTCTCGGCCATCATCTATGGCTCCCGCATTTCCTTGGTGGTCGGTCTGGCCTCGGTCATGTTGTCGGTGGTGGTGGGCGTGGGCCTGGGCTTGTTGGCTGGTTTTCGGGGGGGCTGGATCGATGCCCTGCTCATGCGCCTGTGCGATGTGATGCTGTCCTTTCCCGCCATTTTGGTGGCGTTGTTGATTGCGGGTGTCGGGCGTGCCCTGTTCCCCAATGCACACGAATCGCTGGCTTTTGGTGTGTTGATCATCTCCATCTCGCTCACCGGCTGGGTGCAGTACGCCCGAACGGTGCGCGGCACCACTTTGGTGGAACGCAACAAGGAATATGTGCAGGCCGCACGAGTGACAGGCGTGGCCCCGCTGCGCATCATGGTCAAGCATGTGCTGCCCAATGTGATGGGCCCTGTCATGGTGCTCGCCACCATCCAGGTGGCCACGGCCATCATCACCGAGGCCACGTTGTCGTTCCTGGGCGTGGGCGCACCGCCCACATCGCCTTCGCTGGGCACACTCATTCGCGTGGGCAACGATTATTTGTTCTCGGGCGAGTGGTGGATCACGATTTTCCCGGGCCTGATGCTGGTGCTGATCGCCTTGTCGGTCAACCTGCTGGGTGACTGGTTGCGCGATGCGCTGAATCCGAGATTGCGATGAGTCTTTTACAAGTCAAAAACCTGGTGGTGGAATTCCCCAGCCGCCACGGCACTTTGCGTGCCCTCGACGATATTTCCTTCGACATCGCCCCCGGCGAAATTTTGGGTGTGGTGGGCGAATCAGGTGCGGGCAAGTCGCTCACAGGGGCCGCCATCATTGGTTTGCTCGAGCCCCCAGGTCGCGTGGCCAGTGGCCAAATTTTGCTCGAAGGCCAGCGCATCGACCACCTGGATGCCGATCAGATGCGCCACATTCGGGGTCGCAAGATTGGGGCGATTTTTCAGGATCCACTGACCTCGCTCAACCCGCTGTACTCGATTGGCAAGCAACTGACCGAGACCATCTTGGCCCATCTTCCCGTGACGCCCCAGGAGGCCCGCCAGCGCGCCATCCAGTTGCTCAAGGACACGGGTATCTCTGCCGCCGAAGAGCGCATCGACCATTACCCCCACCAGTTCTCGGGCGGCATGCGCCAACGCGTGGTGATTGCGCTGGCCCTGGCGGCCGAGCCGCAACTGATCGTCGCCGACGAGCCGACCACCGCGCTCGATGTGTCAATCCAAGCCCAGATCATCAGCTTGCTCAAAAAGGTCTGCAAAGACCGGGGCGCCGCTGTCATGCTGATCACGCACGACATGGGCGTGATCGCCGAGACCTGTGACCGTGTGGCCGTGCTGTACGCCGGGCGCGTGGCTGAGATTGGCCCTGTGCACCAGGTCATCAACCACCCCGCTCATCCTTACACTGCAGGCCTGATGGCCTCGATCCCTGACATGGACAGTGACCGCGAACGCCTGAACCAGATTGACGGTGCCATGCCGCGCCTGAATGCCATCCCGCAAGGCTGCGCCTTTAACCCGCGCTGCCCCAAAGCCTTTGACCGTTGCCTCCAAGACCGCCCGGACCTGGTCCAGGCGGGTGCCAACTTGGCCGCATGTTGGCTGCACGATGGGAGCGCCGCATGAGCGAGCACAAGACGCAACCGCTGGTCGTGGCACACGACCTTGCCAAGACCTTTGACGTGTCGGCCCCTTGGCTCAACCGCGTCATTGAACGCAAACCGCGCCAGATGCTGAACGCTGTGGACGGCGTGAGTTTTGAAATTGAACGCGGCAAAACCCTGGCCCTGGTGGGCGAGTCTGGCTGCGGCAAAAGCACCGTGGCCCGCTTGCTGGTGGGCTTGTACGAGCCCACACGCGGCGGTCTGACCTTTGACGGACAAGACGCACACGCGGCGTTCAAATCGTCCAATGCCAAGGCCATGCGCCAGCGCATTCAGATGATTTTTCAGGACCCTTATGCCAGCCTGAACCCGCGCTGGACGGTGGACAACATCATTGGCGAGCCGCTCAAAGAGCACGGCCTGATCAGCGACGCTGAAGAGCTCAAAGCCCGCGTGGCCGAGTTGCTCAAGTCGGTGGGCTTGTCCCCGCTCGACATGGTCAAGTACCCGCACCAGTTCTCGGGCGGGCAACGCCAGCGCATCTCGATCGCCCGAGCCCTTGCCACGGCGCCTGAGTTTTTGGTGTGCGACGAGCCAACCTCGGCGCTCGATGTGAGCGTGCAGGCACAGGTGCTCAACATCATGAAAGACTTGCAGCGCGAGCGGGGTCTGACGTATTTGTTCATCAGCCACAACCTGGCTGTGGTGCGCCATGTGAGCGACCAAGTGGGCGTGATGTATTTGGGCCGACTGGTGGAGCTGGCTGACAAGCACACCTTGTTTGGCAACCCCCAGCACCCCTATACCAAGATGCTGCTGGACGCGATTCCGAAAATGCACGATACCGGCCGTGCCCGCACCCCGGTGCAAGGCGAAGTGCCCAATCCGCTCAACCCCCCCAGCGGCTGCACCTTTCACCCCCGCTGCCCGCAAGCCACCGATATCTGCAAAACCGAGCGTCCGCCGCTGCGCGACTTCAAAGGCATCAAGATCGCTTGTCACGCGGTGGTGTAAAGCATTTGCTTCAATCAAAGATACCTCTGAGTTGACTCAGAACGTCTAAACACTGAGCTGTAGGTAAGCCCCAACGAAAAACCCCTGCAAGTTGCCCTGCAGGGGTTGGGTTTTTGGCAGTGGTTGTTGACCAAACAGAGCAGGTTTCAACCGGGTCGGATCTGCGCCTTGATGACCACTTCTTTCCAGCGTGCTTGTTCGCGTGCGACATACGCACCGTATTCGGCAGGTGTGCCCCCTCCGGCGATCGCGCTTTCTGATGCGTTTTGTGCCACGACTTCAGGCGATCTCACCGCTTTGGCGCATTCTTGCTGTAACTTGTTGATGATCTCGGGTGGCGTGCCTGCGCGGGCATGGATGCCGTACCACTGCACGGTTTCAAAGTCTTTGTAGCCGAGCTCTGCGACGGTGGGGACGTCGGGCAGCACCGCAATGCGCTCGGTGGTGCCGGTGGCGATGCAGCGCAGGACGCCGCTCTTGATGTGAGGCAAGAGGGCCGGTGTGCCTGCGGACATCAATTGAATGCGACCAGCCAACACGTCGTTCAGGGCGGGGCCTGTGCCGCGGTAGGGGATGTGCGTGATGAACATGCCGGTGGCAAGTTTCAGGGCTTCCATGGCCAGGTGGCCTGCGCTGGCATTGCCGGCAGAGGCGTAGTTGAGCTGGCCTGGGCGAGAGCGCACATAAGCGATCAAGGACTTCATGTCGGTGGCGGGCACGTCTTTGTGCACCACAAACAGGCTGGGCACACGGGACAGCAAAGTGACGGGCACAAAGTCTTTGTTCACGTCATAGCCGCTGTCGGGGTAGATCAGGGGGTTCACCGCCATCAGGCCAATGTGGCTCATGATGATGGTGTAACCATCCGCAGGGGCCCGTTGCAACTCTTGCATGGCAGGTACACCGCCCCCGCCCCCTTTGTTGTCAATGACAAAAGATACCCCCATTTGCTTGGTCAGTTGGGCTGCAATGCTGCGTGCCACGATGCTGGAGGTGCCACCGGGTGCGAAGGGGATGATCCAGCGGATGGGCTTGTTGGGCCACGCGGATTGGGCATGGCCCGACACACCGGTCGCAGCCAAACCGGCTGCACCCATCCATTTGAGGTAGTCACGTCTTTGAATGGACGAATTGTCGTTGTGGTTCATGTCTCAGGTCTTGGGTTGAAAAAAACGATCCTCGATCACACCAAAAAAAACGGTGACTCAAAAGAGGGGTAATACCTATCAGGTTTGGGTTTAGCGTCGAAAGTGTTTCCAAAGTGCCGGAGCCACCAGAAGCAAAACCGAAATTGCCATCAAACTGCCCGACAGGGGTCGGGTGAAGAAGGTGGACCATTCGCCTTGGCTGATGGTCAGGGCCTGGCGCATGGATTGTTCGGCCATGGGGGCCAGGATCAGGCCCACGATCAGGGGCGCGGCCGGGAAGTCAAAGCGCCGCATCAGGTAGCCCAGCAGACCAAAGACAAACAGCAAACCCACGTTGAAGACCGAGTTGCCTGCGCCGTAAACGCCCGCAGTCGAGATGACGATGATGCCCGCGTACAACCAGGGCGGTGGGATCTTGAGCAGTTTGACCCAGAGGCTGACCAGCGGCAGGTTGAGCACCAGCAAGATCACATTGCCGATGTAGAGGCTGGCGATCAGCGTCCACACCAGGCCGCCTTGCTGGCTGAACAGCTGCGGGCCCGTCTGGATGCCGTAGCCTTCAAAGGCCGAGAGCATGATGGCCGCGGTGGCCGAGGTGGGAATCCCCAGGGTCAGCAGCGGCATCAGTACACCCGCAGCGGCTGCGTTGTTGGCGGCTTCGGGGCCTGCCACGCCTTCGATCGCGCCATGGCCAAATTCTTCGGGGTGTTTGGAGAGTTTTTTCTCGGTGTAATAAGACAGCAAGGTGGGCAACTCGGCCCCGCCTGCGGGCATGGCGCCGATCGGAAAACCATAGAACGCGCCCCTGAACCAAGCCTTCCAGGAGCGCCCCCAGTCTTTTTTGCTCATCCAGAGGCTGCCCGAAAGTTTCATCACTTCGCCGCCTTTGGATTCACGCCCTTGCCAGGCGAGGTAAAGCGCTTCGCCCACGGCAAACAGGCCCACCGCAGCCACGGTGACCTCGATGCCATCGAGCAATTCGGGGCGACCAAAGGTGAAGCGGGGTTGACCTGTTTGCAGGTCAATGCCCACCATGCCCAACAACAAGCCTAAGCCCAGCGCCACCAGTCCGCGCAGCATGGAGTTGCCCAGCACCGCTGACACGGCCACCAACGACAGCACCATGAGGCTGAAGTATTCGGCAGGACCAAAGGCCAATGCGGCATCGACCACCATGGGCGCAAAAAAAGTCAGCGCCAGGGTGCCGATGGTGCCCGCCACAAAACTGCCGATGGCCGCTGTCGCCAAGGCTTGGCCAGCGCGGCCGCGTCGGGCCATTTTGTTGCCCTCCAGTGCGGTGACCACGGCCGCCGATTCGCCCGGAGTGTTGAGCAAGATGGAGGTGGTCGAGCCGCCATAGGCCGCACCGTAATAGATGCCTGCGAACATGACGAACATGCTGGTGGCGGGCACATGGTAGGTCAGGGGCAGCAGCAAAGCGATGGTGAGCGCTGGACCAATGCCAGGCAACACGCCCACCAGCGTGCCGATGAAACAGCCCACAAAACCCCACATCAAGGTGGTGGGTTGAAGGGCAATGGCAAAGCCCCCCATCAGGGCGTCAAAAGCTTCCATGGGGTATCCGAAAGATCAAAACAACCAGGGCAAAGCCGGGCCCAGACCCACGCCCAACAAACGGGCAAACACAAACCAGAAAACGCCAGCAATCAGGCCGCAGATGAGCAGCGACTTGCCATTGAAGGGAGCGTCAAAAGCGCGGGCAATGCACATGCCGCAGAGTGTCCCCGGTAAAACAAAGCCCAGGGGAATCACGAGCACGATGAAGACCACGCCGCCGCCGAGCAAGCTGAACATCCGGATGGTTGATCCGGGCAGGGCTTCTTGGCCCTCGTCTTGGCTCATGTCCACCTGGCGGCCGCGCCAAGCGCTCCAGCCGTAGAGCAGGGCCACCAACGTGAGGGCCGCCACGATGGCGGCCGGGGCCAGCACCGGGCCCACGGTCATCTGCATCAACGATGGAGGAATGACCGTGAGCTGCCAGGCGGCCACGCCGCACACGGCGATCAGCAAAAAAGCCAGGCGCACTGGCGTCATGCCAGACCCAGCTCTTTCATCAGCACTTCCTTGTCGGCGATGTCTTTGGCCAGATCGCGCTCAAAGGGGCGCTCGGTCATGAAAGCATTGGTCCATTTGCGCGTTTCGAGTTCTTGCTTCCAGCCAGCCGATTGGGTCAGGCGGGTCATCAAGTCGATCAAGCCATTGCGCTGCGCATCGCTGATGCCGGGGGCAGCAAATACGCCACGCCAGTTCGACTCGGTCACGTTGATGCCCAATTCGGACAGGGTCGGGACGTTGACGCCGGGAATACGGCTCTTGCCCGAAACGGCCAGAGGGATCATCTTGCCGGCCTTGATTTGTTCTTCAAACTCGGAGTAGCCGGAAATGCCAGCCACCACCTGATTGCCCAAAATGGCTGCGTTGGCGGGGCCGCCGCCAGCAAACGCCACATAAGCGGCTTCGCGTGGGTTTTTGCCCAAGGCCTTGATCAGCATGCCCAAGATCAGGTGATCCGTGCCGCCTGCACTGCCGCCTGCCACAGAGACGGCTTTCGGGTTGGCTTTGATCGCTGCTTCGAGCTCTTTCCAGGTTTTGATCTTGCCTGCCGAAGGCACCACGATGACGCCGGCCTCTTCGGTCAGGCGTGCAATGGGGGTGACGTTTTTGATGGTCACGGGGCTCTTGTTGGCGATGCCTGCGCCGATCATGACCGAGCCGCCCACCATCAGGCTGTTGCCCTGACCTTTGCGCTGGTTCACGAAGCGGGGCAAGCCCACCATGCCGCCGGCGCCACCGACGTTTTCAAACTGCATATTGCCCACCAGGCCAGCGGCTTTGGCTGCGCGTTCGATGGCACGTGCCGTGCCGTCCCAGCCGCCACCGGGGGCTGCGGGCACAAACATGTTGATGGTGTCAAACAGGGGTTTGGCCTGCGCCCAAGCGGGCAGGGCCACGGAAGCACCAGCGGCAGCGCCGAGGGCCAGAAAGTCGCGTTTGGAAATGGACATGCAGGTCTCCTGTGTGAAAATCAAAAACCACTGCCAGGCACATGCCATGGGCAGACATCAAGATTTTGGTGCTGATCCCAGCGTCAAGCTGTCAATCACCTGTCAAATCCTTTCAGTAAATACCCTCAAGCGTTTTATGGCAGCCCGAATTTTGTTGGTGGAAGACACGCCCGACATTGCCTTGTGGCTGGGCACGGCTTTGCGCCAGGGGGGCATGACGGTGGAATTTGCCACGGATGGTCATGCGGCTGAGCGTTGCCTTCAGCCAGGGCATGGCTTCGATGCGGTATTGCTTGATTTGCAGCTGCCAGGACAAGATGGGTTGAGCGTGTTGCAGGCCTTGCGTGCAGGCGGCGATACGGTGCCAGTGCTGATTTTGACGGCCCGCGCGAGCGTGCCTGACCGGGTGCTGGGCCTGAACATGGGCGCTGACGATTACCTGCCCAAACCCTTTGATTTGAGTGAACTCGAAGCCCGCTTGCAGGTCTTGCTGCGCCGCCATGGCCGCGCTAAAACCACCGCGCTGCGTTGGGGGGCCCTGGAGATGCAGCCGGAAAACGGCACAGCGCAACTGCATGGCCAGGTATTGGCGCTGACCCAACGCGAGGCCGCCGCGCTGCGTGTGTTGCTGTCTTCACCCCAACGCACTGTGAGCAAAGAACAACTGCACACCGAGGTGTTTGCCGAAGAGTCCACCGGGCTGGATGCTGTGGAGGTGTTGATTTATCGCCTGCGCAAGAAGCTCGAATCGGCGGCTGCCTCGCAAGGGCGCGTGCCTGAAGTGGTGATCACCACCTTTCGTGGCATGGGCTACATGCTGACTTCGCCTTCGGGCAGCGCATGACAGCGACGCCCGCACACTCCCTACGCGCCGTGGCGTCGCTGCGCAGGCGTTTGCTCAGCTGGATCTTGCTTCCGCTGGCCGCGTTGATCGGGGTCAACGCCTGGGTGGCTTATGGCAACGCGGTGCAGGCGGCCAATGAGGCCTATGACCGGTCCTTGTACCTGGCCGCGCGCACCCTGGCCGAGGAGCTGACCTGGCGCGATGGTCGCTTGCAGTTGGATGTGATGAAGGCCGCAGGCTTTTTATTTGAGAACCACACGGGCTCACGTTTGTTTTACAAAGTTGCCACCTCAAATGGGGAGTGGTTGGCGGGTGTGACGGCTTTGCCCGATGTGCCTGTGCGTGCGCAGTCGGCCGTGAAGTTCTTTGCTTTGGTGCAGTTTGACGATGGGGTTTACCTGAACCAGCCCGTGCGCCTGGCCCAACTCACGCATGTCATGGAAGACGCAGGCCTGCGCGATCCCTTGATCAAAATCACCGTGGCCGAGACCATGGAGGCGCGTCAGCAATTGATTCAGCACATTTTGTGGGACACCCTGGGCAGCCAGGGCTTGCTGCTGTTGGCTGCGGCGGTCTTGGTCATCTGGGGGGTGCAGCGCGGCATTCGGCCGCTGGAAGCGTTTCGCCAGCAACTGGCGCGCAAGGCCGATGATGATTTTTCACCCATTCAGCCGCCGGATTTGCCGCGGGAGTTGCGACCCCTGATCGAGACGCTGAACAGCTATCTGGATCGGCTGGGGCGCTTGATCGACATCCGCAAGCGCTTTTTGGACAACGCTGCGCACCAGTTGCGCACGCCCTTGACTGCCCTGAAGACGCAGCTGGCGCTGGCCCAGCGCAACGCCGAGCCAGAGCAGGCGCAGGCCTTGCTGTCGGCGGCCAGGCAAACCACCGACGACGCTGTGCGCCTGACCGAGCAGCTGCTGGCCATGACGCGGGTTGAACATGCCCGCGAAATGCACAGCCCGCAAACCGTGGACCTGGCGGCGCTGGCGCGGCGCGTGACACAAGAGCAGCTGATGCGTGCCCACCAGTTGGGCGATGACCTCGGGCTGGAGTTGCAGGTCGCGCAATGCGAGGTGCAAGGGGTGGACCTGTTGCTGCATGAGGCCTTGAGCAACCTGATCGACAACGCCATTCACCATGGCCCTGTGGGTACGCACATCACGGTGCGGGTGGGGGACCGTTGGCTGGAGGTGGAAGACGACGGCCCAGGCATCGCGCCAGAGCACCAGGCTCACGTGTTTGAGCGCTTTTACCGGGCTGCACCATCGGGTGTGAATGGCAGTGGTCTGGGGCTGGCCATCGTCAAGGAAATCGCCAGCCAGCATGGGGCTGTGATGCATTTGACCAGCCCGGTAGAAAAAGGGCGGGGAACGCGGATTCGCATGGACTGGCCTAAAAGCTGATGTGGCGCCAAGGCGTCCCATGGCTCAGGTGTAACGTTTGCTGCTCAGGTTTTTTTTCATGTCACGCAGCACGGGTTGCAGTTCCTCGCCGATGCGCAGGGCCACGGTGGTGGCCAAGATGTCGATGATCAGCAGGTGCAACAGGCGTGAGACCATGGGGCTGTATTTGTCATAGCCTTCGGGGTGGTCTGCCGTGAGGTGGATATGCCCGGCGCTGGCCAGCGGCGAGCCGCTGGCGGTGATGACGATGGTCGTAGCGCCTTGCTTTTTGGCGATGTCACAAGCGTCCATCAGGTCACGCGTGCGGCCCGAGTTGGAGATGATCACGGCACAGTCGCCGGGCTTGAGCATGGAGGCACTCATCACTTGCATGTGGCCGTCGCTGTAGGCAATGGCGTTGACGCCCAGGCGGAAGAATTTGTGCTGCGCGTCTTGCGCGACGATGCCTGAATTGCCCGCGCCGTAGAACTCGATGCGGCGGTTGGTTTTTTGGGTGGCAGCCAAAGCTTGTGCGGCGTGTTCCAGCGCGAATGAACTTGCGTCGTTGCGGTACTTCAGAAATGCCGCCACGGTGTTGTCGATGACCTTGACCGCGATGTCGCTGGTCTTGTCGTCGGCGTCTACGCTGCGGTGGATGAAGGGCACGCCTTCGCTCACACTGCCCGCCAGTTTGAGCTTGAAATCCGACAGACCGTCATAGCCCATGCTGCGGCAAAAGCGTACCACAGTGGGTTTGCTCACATGCGAGCGGTCGGCCAGTTCGGTCACCGGCAGGTTGGCAAATGCTCTGGGGTCGGCCAGCACAAGCTTGCCCACACGTTGTTCGGCTGGGGCCAAGGAGGACAGGGAGGCTTTGATTCGATCGAGCATGGGGAGTCTCCTGCTGGGTGTTTTTTTAACGTGTCATCGCGAGCGCAGCGCGGCGATCCATGGTGTAGTGGTGTTTGGGCGCTGGATTGCCACGTCGCTGCGCTCCTCGCAATGACAAAAGAATGGCAACGTCTGCAATGACAAAACAATGGCAACGTCTGCAATGACAAAAAGAACGGCAACTTCTGCAATGGCAAAAAGAATGGCCGCTTTTGGAGTGGCTGAGATTTGTCATCGCGAGCGCAGCGTGGCGATCCAGTGTTCTGCATCAGGTCTCTTCCGACCAGCAAAAACCGTCGCGGGCAATCATGGCACTTGAAGCGCTGGGTCCCCAGGTGCCTGCGGCGTAAGGGCGGGGCCCGACGGTGTCGGTTTGCCAGTGCTGCAAGATCGGTTCCACCCAGCGCCAGGCTTCTTCTTGTTCGTCGCTGCGCACAAACAAGTTCAGACGGCCATCGAGCACATCGAGCAGCAAGCGCTCGTAGGCGCCCACGCGCTCGCTGCCAAACCGTTTGTCAAAGTCCAGGTCCAGGTGCACCGGGCTCAGTGTCGCGCCGCTGGTACCTTGGCCGCGTTTGCTTTGACCTTGGGCAAACAGGTGCAGTTCCAACCCGTCTTTGGGTTGCAGGTGGATGACCAGTTTGTTGACCTGCCCCACCGGGCTTTTGAAAATTTCGTGTGGGGTGGGGCGGAAATTGATCTGGATGTGTGCCTTGCGCGAGGCCATGCGTTTGCCGGTGCGGATGTAGAAGGGCACACCCGCCCAGCGCCAATTGGCGATCTCGGTGCGCAGGGCCACAAAAGTTTCAGTGTTGCTTTGCGGATCGACGCCGGGCTCTTCGCGGTACGCGGGTACAGGGTTGCCATCCATGTTGCCTGCGCTGTATTGGCCCCGGATGACGTGTTGGCTGAGCGTTTCGGGTGTCCAGCGCTTCAAGGCGCGCAGCACTTTGAGTTTTTCGTCGCGGATGGCGTCGGCATGGGCGTTGATCGGCGGCTCCATGGCGATGGCGCAGAGCAGTTGCAGCGCATGGTTTTGCACCATGTCGCGCAAAGCCCCCGTGGTTTCGTAAAAGCTGCCGCGTTTTTCCACACCCAGTTCTTCGGCCATGGTGATTTGGATGTTGGCGATGTGCTCGCGCCGCCACAGGGGCTCAAACAGGGCATTGCCAAAGCGCATGGCAAACAGGTTTTGCACCGCGGGTTTGCCCAAGTAGTGGTCGATGCGGAAAATCTGTTGCTCTTTGAAGGCCAGTCCCACCGCATGGTTGATGGCGCGGTTGGACGCCAGATCGTGGCCCAGTGGCTTTTCCAGCACGATGCGGGTCTTGGGCGTGTTCAGGCCGTTGGCGGCCAGTTGTTGGCACACGGTGGTGAACAGGCTGGGGGCGGTGGACAGGTACATCACCACGTGATCGGTGTCGCGCTCGGCCAAGCGGGAAGACAGTGTGGCGTAGGCTTCGGGTTTGGACAGGTCCATGCGGACATAGCAAAGCAAGCTGGCAAACCGCGCAAACTCTTCGGGCTTGGGGCGCTTGTCGCCCTCAACTTGCTCGAAGCGTGACTGGATTTGTTGGCGGTATTGCTCGTCGCTCAGGCTGTCGCGGCCTATGCCGATGATCCGACCCCCTTCGGGAAGACTGCCGTGTCGGTAAGCCTGAAACAGTGCGGGCATCAGTTTGCGCCAGACCAGATCGCCCGTGCCGCCGAAGAAAACCAGATCAAAAGCCATACGGTTGTTGAGTTACATAAATATTCATTTGTAATGTAACTTTGTTTCATCGATAATTCAAGCCTGTTTTTGACAAAGCCCCCATGAACCAACTCGACGCCCTCAAACAATTCACCACCGTGGTGGCCGATACCGGCGACTTTAAGCAGTTGGCCCAGTTCCAGCCGCAAGACGCGACCACCAACCCCTCTTTGATCCTGAAGGCGGTGCAAAAGCCGGAATACGCGCCCTTGTTGGCCCAAGCCGTGGCCGCCCATCGGGGCCAGCCGCTGGATGTGGTGATGGACCACCTGCTGGTGCGCTTTGGCTGCGAAATCCTGAACACCATTCCAGGTCGTGTGTCGACTGAAGTGGATGCCCGTTTGAGCTTTGACAGCGCCGCCACGGTGGCGCGGGCACGCCGCATCATGGCGCTCTACGAGGCGCAGGGCATCACCCGAGAACGCGTCTTGATCAAAATTGCCTCGACTTGGGAGGGCATTCAAGCCGCGGCCGAGTTGGAGCGTGAAGGCATCCGCTGCAACTTGACGCTGCTGTTCGCTTTCTGTCAGGCCGTGGCCTGTGGACAGGCCAAAGTGCAACTCATCTCGCCCTTTGTGGGCCGCATTTACGACTGGTACAAAAAGAGTGCAGGCGCTGCCTGGGACGAAGCCGCCAAGGTCGGAGCCAATGACCCTGGTGTGCAGTCGGTTCGGGCCATCTACAACCATTACAAAAAGCATGGCATTGCCACCGAGGTGATGGGTGCATCGTTTCGCAACATTGGGCAAATCACGGCGCTGGCCGGTTGCGATTTGCTGACCATCAGCCCCGAGCTGCTGACACAACTGGCGGCCAGTGATGCGCCTTTTGGCAAGGCCCTGGACGCAGCAGCAGCGCAAAGCATGGACTTGCCTGCTGTGGCCTATGACGAAGCCACATTTCGTTTGGCCTTGAATGAAGATGCCATGGCCACCGAAAAGCTGGCCGAGGGCATCCGCGCGTTTTGCGCCGATGCTGTGAAACTTGAACAATTGATGAAGAAAGCTTGAAACCGCCGACCTGCCAACTTGAACGTAGTCATGGCGAGCAGGGCGCGGCCATCCATGGTTCGCTTCCTTCCTCTCGATGACTGTGGTTTTGAAAGATCATGATGCGCTGTGACCTGACCCTCGCATGGAAAAATCTAGAACACCATGCCCAAGCATTTGCTGGGTTTGATTTGCGCACCGCTTTTGAGCAAGATGCCCTGCGCGCCGATAGGCTCAGCCAGACCGCACCCCACGTGTTTGCTGACTTGTCTAAAAACCATTTGGATACTGCGACCGAATCCCTGCTGCAAGAGTTAGCCCGCGAAACCGGCCTGGCTGCGCACCGCGATGCCATGTTCCGAGGTGAGCGCATCAACACCACCGAAGACCGCGCGGCGATGCATTGGCTGCTGCGCCAGCCTGAAGGCTCTGTGCAAGGCGCTCTGGCCGAACCACTGGCGCAGGTGCACGCCACGCTCCAGCCCTTGCTGGCCTTTGCCGAAACCATTCGTGCTGACGCGCAGATCACCGATGTGGTCAATATTGGCATCGGCGGCTCCGATCTGGGCCCGCAGATGGCGGTGCTGGCGCTGCAAGACTTCGTGATCCCGGGCAAGCGCTTTCATTTTGTGTCGAATGTAGACGGGCACGAGTTGGCTGCAGTGCTCAAGGATCTGAAGACCGAGAGCACCTTATTTTTGATTGCCTCGAAAACCTTCACCACCCTCGAGACCATGACCAATGCACGTTCGGCGCTGGGTTGGTACAAGGCCCAGGGTGGCTGTGATGTCTCGCGCCACTTTGCGGCGCTGACCACCAACGTGGCCGCTGCGGCCGAGTTCGGCATTCGCACCACCTTTGGTTTTTGGGACTGGGTGGGTGGCCGTTATTCGGTCTGGTCGCCCATTGGCTTGACTGTGGCGATTGCCATTGGCGCGCAAGGCTTCAGGAACTTGTTGGCCGGCGCGCATGCCATGGACCAGCATTTCCAGACAGCACCTTTAGAGCAAAACCTGCCCGTTCGTCTGGGTCTGCTGGATGTTTGGTACCGCAACTTTCTGAACTACACCAGCCGGAGCATTGCGCCCTACCACAGCGCACTGAAACGCCTGCCTGCTCATTTGCAGCAACTGGAGATGGAGAGCAATGGCAAGCGGGTTGACCGCAATGGCCATGCACTGGCCTATGGCACCTCTCCCGTGCTGTGGGGCGAGCCCGGTACCAACGGCCAACATGCGTACTTCCAGATGCTGCACCAGGGCACCGACATCGTGCCGCTGGAGTTCATCGCCGTGAAAAAGCCCACGCACAACCTGGCCGACCACCACGAACTGCTGCTGGCCAATGCCATTGCCCAAGCGCAGGCGTTGATGTTGGGCCAAGCCGATGAAGGCGGGCACAAGCACTTTCCGGGCAACCGACCCAGCACCTTCTTGCTGCTCGATGAACTCACGCCCGCCAGCTTGGGTGCGCTGATCGCCCTGCAAGAGCACCGCGTGTTTGTCAGTGGCTCGGTTTGGGGCATCAACAGCTTTGACCAGTGGGGCGTGGAGCTGGGCAAGGTGTTGGCCCAAGACATCCACGCGCGCCTGGCATCGGGCCATGTGGCGGGCCTGGATGCTTCCACCGCAGGCCTGCTCAAGCGTTTGCGCTGATCAGTGTTTGTGGGTGCTGTGGTCGTGCGCCGGGCTCTTGGATTTGGCCGGTGAGGACGAAGCCCCACCGCTGGTCACATTCAGCTGGCCTTTCATGCCCGCTTCGTAGTGGCCTGGGATCAGGCAGGCCATTTGCAGCGTGCCGGTTTTGCTGAAGGTCACGACCAGTTCTCCTTTTTGACCCGGGGCCACGCTGATGACGGCAGCACCCGCATGGCTGTGGCTGTGGTCTGTGCCTTTTTTCATGTCCTCGGCGTGCGTACGGATGTCTTCGTCGCTGCCCAGCACCAGTTCATGCTCGACCTTGCCGGCGTTGTGCACCACAAAACGGATGGTTTCCCCAGCCTGGACCTGCAAGGTGTCGGGCGCAAAGCGCATGGTGTCGTCCATGCGGATGTCGATGCTGCGGCTGACCACTTGCGCCACTGGGGCGGCGTTGTCAACGTGGCCTGCTTCGTTGCCATGGCCATGGCTGTGGCCATGACCGGTGGCTGCCCATTCGGGGTGGAGTTTGAGCCATTGCCAGGCGCCCCAACTGCCGACCGTTGTCAGTGTGCCCAGTACCAGGACGTACACGCTGGCAGCGCGTGTCCAGTCGCGTGGCGCACTCATGCCCAGGGCGAGCACCGACACAAAAAAGCCCAGTGGCACCACCCAGGCGCTGCGCTCGGGCGAGTCCGGAAAATGCTGCAAGCCGCCGGTGAAAAAGCCCAGCCCAATCGAAAGCAAACTGCCGACAGCCAAGGTCTTCATGAGGCCCGACTGCGGTGTGTCGGTGCTGGCGGGTTGCCAGCGGTGCTCCAGCCAAGCGCCCAGCACAAACAAAACCATGCCGACCAAGGCGGTCCACAAAGAGCGTTCGCCGCTGAAAAAACCGTGGTTGACTGCCCCCGAAATGAAGCTGATGCCCGAATACTTCAGGAGCATCGCCCCGTGATGTTGTTGAAAAGAAGAAGTCATGTGTCCATCCATGCGCGGGGCTGTACCCGTGCTTTGAAAAACGTGAGCCGCCAACAGCTTGAGCCATCGCGGAACCTGTGAGGGAAACAGGCTTCAGGACTTGGGGGGACGCAGACCCGGCGACCAGCTGGCGCTGTGCCAGTTGTACACGCGACCAGCGGGGTGCACGGTGGGTGCATCTGTCTTGCCGATGTCTGCCCAGTTGACCCAAGCCAGTGGGCAGCAGTGGTGGCAGTCGGCGTGTTCGGTGCAGTGTGTTGTGTCAGAGCCCTCAGAGCTCAGGGTCACCCCATCGGTGGTCGCTTGGGCGGGAGCGGCCCGTGTCCCATGGCAGTCCGGTTCTGGCGCGCCGGCATGTAAATGGGTGGGTGAGGCCTGGGTGTGTTCGGCGTGGTGACTTTGGCTGGTAGGCGTGGTGGTGTGCAGCGGAACGTGCCCCGGTTCGTGGACGGATAAGGACATAGCCATGGTCATGCCCGCGCTCAAACTCAATTTGAGCACCCACAAAACCACCAGTGGCCAAAAAAAGAACCGCATGAGAGCATCATAAATGCACTGCGCTGGCCCGTCTGCAGGGCGAAAAAAAGCCCCACAAGGCGCGAACCTTGTGGGGCTTGTGTTGGGCTGGGGTGAGGGCGCAAACCCTCCGTCCAGACAGCCAGGCAATTACATGCCCATGCCGCCCATGCCACCCATGCCGCCCATGTCAGGCATGCCGCCGCCAGCGGGGGCGTCGTCTTTCGGAGCTTCCGAAACCATGCACTCGGTGGTCAGCATCAAAGAGGCCACGGATGCTGCGTTTTGCAAGGCAGTGCGTGTCACTTTGGTGGGGTCCAGAATACCCATTTCGATCATGTCGCCGTAGGTGTCGTTGGCAGCGTTGAAGCCGTAGTTGCCTTTGCCAGCCAATACAGCGTTCACCACCACCGATGGCTCGCC